>CAZVVN010000049.1:0-25692 GCA_964630665.1 uncultured Acidiferrobacteraceae bacterium
GGTAGAGTCGATGTCTGCTTCACAAATCCCGGCACATCAGAGATGCATTTCTGTGCAGCCCTCGACCAGATCGACGGAATGCACTGCATTCTGTGCCTGTTCGAAGGTGTGGTGACGGGTGCGGCTGATGGGTACGGACGTATGCTGGACAGGCCTGCAGCGACGCTACTGCATCTTGGGCCTGGATTGGGAAACGGTCTTTCCAATTTACACAACGCCAAGAAGGCGAGAACACCGATTGTCAACATCATTGGGGAACACGCCACTTATCATGTTGAATATGATGCGCCATTGACAGCCGACATCGAAGGTATCGCGCGCCCTGTGTCCGACTGGGTCTGCACTTCGGTAGATTCGTCTTCGGTTGCCTCCGATGCGGCCCGCGCGATTGCTGCATCGTGTGTCTCCCCAGGGGCTGTGGCGACGCTTGTTCTGCCGGCTGACACAGCCTGGGGCCGATCGAACGGTCCTGCGCGGGTCATCTCGCCTGCTATGCCGGCCAAACCCGAGAGTTCTGCTGTGCAGGATTGCGCGCGCGCTCTGCGTTCCGGAGAGCCGGCCATGTTGCTGCTCGGCGGCAAGGCACTTCGTGCCGGTCCACTTGAGACCGCGGGCCGTATCGCTGTCGGAACGGGCGCTTCGATGCGCTCGGAACTGATGGCAGCGAGAACCGAGCGGGGCGCCGGACGGGTCAGCATCGAACGAATACCATACCCGGTAGATCAGGCGGTTGAGGTCATCGGGGATGTTCGCCATTTGATTCTGGTAGGAACTGCGAAGCCGGTCGCATTTTTTGCCTACCCCGACAAACCCAGTCTGTTGACACCACCCGACTGTGAGATACACACGCTGGCCGGCCCCGCGGATGACCTTCCTGCAGCACTCGATTGGCTGGCAGAGGAACTTGGCGTGCGCGCCACGGCGCCTGAACTCCAGGTCTCGCAGCGACCAGATCTCGTCAGTGGTGCATTGACGGCCGAGTCGATCGGCTCAGCAGTAGGGCATCTGCTACCAGAGAATGCCATCGTCTGCGATGAGTCGATCACTTCTGGCCGCGGCTTGCATCTGTTTACCCGGGGTTGTGCCCCGCACGACTGGCTAGCCGGTACCGGCGGTGCGATAGGCCGTGGTCTGCCCGAGGCAACTGGTGCGGCCGTGGCCTGTCCTGATCGTCCGGTGTTGTGCCTATCCGGAGACGGCAGTGCGATGTATACGCTTCAGGCCCTCTGGACGCAGGCACGGGAAGACCTTGATGTCACTACGGTCATATTCAGCAACCGCTCGTACGCTATTCTCCACGGAGAATTGCGCAATGTGGGGGCTACACCGGGACCAAAAGCGCACGACATGTTTGATCTGGATCGTCCCGATCTGGACTGGACCAGGCTCGCCAGAGGCATGGGTGTGGAAGCGGTGCGTGTCGATACTGCCGATCAGTTCAACAAGGTGCTTGAAGCGGCATTCGCAGTTCGTGGGCCGATGCTGATCGAAGCAGTGATGTAAGGCTTCATTGCTAGGTGTCGGTGGGTTTGCTGTCCCATCCGTCCGAGATCATGACTTGTCTGTGGTAGAAATCGAAATCGGTCAGATTGCCGGCATGGTCACTGCGCAGCTGGATGCTAGTCTGGTGACCAGCAGAATTCGGATTCGGTATATCAGGCTTTCGAGTTATCTGCTGGAGTGATGTGGCCAAGGCTCTGACCCTGCTCGACCAGTTGCCCAACCTGCACGTCGAGTGAGTCGATTTGACCGCTGATCGGAGCATTAAGGTCGTGCTCCATCTTCATGGCTTCGATCACCAGTAACGACGCGTTCTTGGTTACCTTATCACCTGGGGCAGCAAGCACCTTGATGACCCGGCCAGTCATGGATGTAGTCAGGGTACCGGACTGCTCTTCTGAGAAGTGTCTTCGCTTCGAACTGACCGAATTGACGGTGTGAAAGGTACCGTTGATCCCTACATGGAGCTTTGCACCGGACCAGGCTGTGACGATTCTGAAGTTTCGACCATTGACGGTTATCTGAAAATGGTGATCTGAGTCTGGCCTGCCGGAGACTCTGTAAAGAACATCGTCGATCTCGGTTTCGAGCTCATCCTGGTCGGGCTTGCAGATGACCTCGGTGGGTTGGCCGTTCAGTTCAAAATCAAGAATCAACACGGCCGGCAGGTTCATCCGCCAGCCGTCACACTTGAACCACAGTGAATGTTGCCGGGAATACCCGAGTGCGGCAGTTCGGCTGTGCGCCTTGGCGTTTTGCCATAAGCAAAAGCTGGCGACAGCGAGAACGAACGGCTGAGGAACATCGTCCTGGATTGAAAGTTCAGTCAGACATCTTTCCACCAAGCGCGTATCGGTCGTTCCGTTTCGGACGTCCTGATGACGGCTGAGCTTCGAAAGCAGCAGCAGGTTGGTCTTGACTCCTACAACGCTTGATGCCTCCAGCACGCGGCCTAGACGTTCCCAGCATACGGTGGTGTCGGCATCATAAACAACAAGTTTTGCGATCATGGGATCATAGTCGATGCCGATGCGGTCACCTGGCCGGACCCCGGTGTCTATCCGGACTAGGGGATCAGGTTCCGGAAACTCCAGCCAGGCGAGTGTTCCCGCGTCAGGCAGGAACTTATTGCTGGTGTCTTCAGCATAGACCCTTGCTTCAATTGCGTGACCCACACAGCTGATCTGATGCTGCTTCTGTGGCAGAGGCTCGCCCGAAGCGATCCGGAACTGCCAATCGACCAGATCTATACCGGTAATCATTTCGGTCACAGGGTGCTCGACCTGGAGGCGGGTGTTCATCTCCATGAAATAGAATTCCGCTCCTTCGACCAAAAACTCAACCGTTCCAGCGCCGACATAGCCGATCGCTTCGGTCAGCCTGACCGCGGCATCAGTTAACTGTTGCCGGAGGTGATTGGACAGGTCGCGAGCCGGTGCTTCCTCGATGACTTTCTGATGGCGGCGCTGGATGGAGCAGTCACGATCGAAAAGATGCACGGTATCGCCTTGGTTATCGGCAAATACCTGAACCTCGATGTGGCGTGGCTGCCTCAGGTAGTGTTCGAGCAGTAAGCGGTCGTCAGCAAAAGCAGAACGTGCTTCTCGTCGACTGGGATCAATCAGTCGCTGGAACTCATCCTGGTTCTGGGCGATTCGTATCCCTTTGCCACCACCCCCGGCGACCGGCTTGATTATCACTGGATAACCGATTCCACTCGCCTCCGCTAACAGTCGCTGCCGGCTTTGCTCCTTGCCGTGATAGCCGGTGAGCACAGGCAGGTTGGCTTCGATCGCAGCTTGCCTGGCATGGCCCTTGTCGGCCATGGTTCGGATCACTTCAACTGGTGGGCCAACGAAGGTCACACCGGCTGCCTGGCAAGCCGCGGCAAAGTCCGGGTTCTCGGACAGAAAACCATAACCGGGGTGAACGCTGTCTGCGCCAGTGGACTTTACAGCCTCTAAAATATTGTCGGTACTGAGGTAACTCTCGATGGCGCTGGCGGGGCCGATGAATACTGCCTCATCAGCAAGCTCGGTGTGCAGAGCGTCCTGATCAGCTTCAGAGTAGACGGCGATCGTGCGAATCCCCATCTTCCTGGCTGTGCGGATGATCCGGCAGGCAATCTCGCCCCGATTGGCGACCAGTACGGCATCGAGCATCAGTTGTCAGCAGCCCAGAGCGGTTTCCGCTTGTCGAGAAAAGCGCTGATACCTTCCCGGGCTTCCTCGGTAGCTCGCACATCTGCGATGAGCCGCGCAGTCCAGGCGCTCGGATCCTCGTCGTCATGTTTCTGACGAAGGCGAAAGAGCAGTTCCTTGGACGTTTTCTGTGCCGAAGGTCCTCCTGCCAGCAGCTGTTGCAGCAGTGCATCGATCCGGTGCGGCAGTTCGTTGTGTGCGGCGACCTCGTGGACCAGGCCAACGCGCTCGGCGGTACCGGCGTCGAAACGTTCGCCACTGAGAAAGTAGCGCCGGGCTGCACGCTGGCCGATGGCATTAACAACGAAAGGACTGATGACCGCCGGTATGAGCCCCAGTCGGACTTCGGAGAGTGAAAATACCGCGCGTTCGGAGGCAATAGCAATATCGCATGCAGCCACCAGACCCACGCCACCACCAAATGCAGCGCCGTTGACGACCGCAACCGTCGGACGCGGGAATCGATCCAGGGCACTCATCATGGCTGCCAGTTGATCAGCATCGGCACGGTTCTCCTCGCGGCCGTAATCGGCAGCCCTCCGCATCCAGTTGAGATCGCCGCCTGCGGAAAAACTTCGTCCTGCGCCACTCAGCAGAAGAACCCGGACAGCTTGGTCGTCGGCCAGATCCCGCAGCGCTTTGTCAATTTCGGCAATGAGTTGGTCGTCAAAGGCATTGTGCACGTCCGGTCGATTGAGGGTTAGACGGACAATTCCATGATCGTTTTTTTCGAGTTTTAAGAATTTCATTTAATCTACATCCTGAATACACCGTATCGGGTGGGCTCGACAGGTGCGTTAAGTGCTGCAGAAATACCGAGCGCAACGACCTGGCGTGTATCTGCCGGATCGATGACACCGTCGTCCCACAGGCGTGCACTGGCGTAGAACGGGTGTCCCTCGGTCTCGTACTGTTCAAGGATTCCTGTCCTGAACGCGGAGTCTTCCTCTGTAGTGACGGGTTGGCCGGAACGTTGTGCATTGTCTTTTCGGACTGCGGCGAGGACTGAAGCAGCCTGTTCGCCTCCCATGACGGAAATACGTGCGTTCGGCCACATCCAGAGAAATCGTGGGTCGTAGGCGCGGCCGCACATCCCATAATTTCCGGCGCCAAAACTGCCGCCGACGATCACGGTGAATCGAGGTACCCGGCAGCAGGCAACGGCAGTGACCATCTTGGCTCCATCCCGGGCGATACCCTGATTCTCGTAGTGCCGGCCAACCATAAAACCCGTGATGTTCTGCAGAAAGAGCAGCGGAATATTGCGCTGACTGCAGAGCTCGATAAAATGCGTACCCTTCAGGGCCGACTCTGAGAACAAGATGCCGTTGTTGGCAACAATGCCGATCTGATGGCCGTGAATGTGGGCAAATGTGCACACTAGCGTGGTGCCGTAACGGGACTTGAACTCGTTGAATTCGCTACCGTCCACCAGTCGACAGATCACTTCCCGAATATCGTAGGGTTTCCTGGGGTTCTCCGGGATGACGCCGTAGATCTCAGAAGGTTCATAAACTGGAACGACAGGGTTCCGAGTCTGGTTCCCAGGCCGTGGGCAAAGGGGGAGGTCCGAGACAATCTGCCGTGTGATCTCGAGTGCGTGCCGATCGTCGTCTGCCAGGTAGTCGGCGACGCCGGAGACGCGTGTGTGAACATCGGCACCGCCAAGTTCTTCGGCACTGACTTGTTCTCCGGTGGCGGCTTTGACCAGTGGGGGTCCGCCGAGAAAGATCGTGCCCTGATTACGCACAATGACTGCCTGGTCTGACATGGCCGGAACATAGGCACCGCCGGCCGTACAAGAACCCATGACCACCGCAATCTGGGCTATTCCCGCGGCAGACATGTTCGCCTGGTTGAAGAAAATTCGCCCGAAATGTTCCCGATCCGGGAACACCTCGTCTTGTCTGGGTAGAAATGCACCACCGGAATCGACAAGATAGATACAGGGTAAGCGGTTTTCGGCAGCGATTCTCTGGGCACGAAGATGTTTCTTGACCGTAATCGGGAAGTACGTGCCGCCCTTGACCGTGGCATCGTTTGCGATCACCACGCATTCGTGTCCGCTGACCCGGCCGACACCTGTCAGCAGTCCACCGGAGGGCACTTTCCCATCGTACATGCCCCAGCCCGCCAGCTGTGACAGTTCCAGGAATGGTGCCCCCTGGTCCAGTAACCGGTTGACCCGGTCGCGGGGCAGTAACTTGCCCCGGTCAAGGTGTTTCTGCCGGGCCTTGTCGCTGCCGCCACAGGAGACGGTTTCTACGGCGTTACGCAGTTCACTGATCTTGGCCAGCATGTCAGCGCGGTTGCGTTGAAATTCGGGAGTCGCCGTATCTAGCGCACTGTTGAAGACCGCCATGATCGTCAGGTGTTCTATTGAGGCGCGGTCAGTCGAGTTTTTCGAATGCCATGGCAGTAGCCTCACCACCCCCAATGCACAGTGAGGCGATTCCTCGGCGCATATCGTACCGTTGGAGGGCCGCCAGCAGAGTGACGATGATGCGGGCGCCGGATGCACCAATGGGGTGCCCGAGAGCACAGGCACCGCCGTGGAGATTGACTCGCTCATGGTCCAGGTCAAGATCGTGCATCGCAGCCATCGTGACCACCGCGAACGCTTCATTGACTTCGTAAAGATCGACATCTCCGGCTAGCCAGTTCAATTTATTCAGCAAAGCCCGGATCGCGAAGACTGGAGCGGTCGTAAAAAGTCCCGGTTCGTGGGCGAAACTGGTATGTCCCAGGATCTTCGCCAGCGGTACGTGCCCGCCTTTCTCGGCATCGGACAGGCGCATCATGACCAGAGCGGCAGCACCATCGGATATCGAACTTGAGTTTGCCGCTGTCACCGTACCACCTTTGCGAAATGCCGGCTTCAGGCGGGGGATGTTTTCAACGTTTCCTTTCAGTGGTTGTTCGTCCGTGTCAACCACACTGTCATCGGAGCGGGTCTGAATTCTGACGGAGGTGATTTCGTTTTCAAAGGCGCCGTTCTCAATGGCCTCCTTGGCTCGAGTCAGGGATTCAATAGCAAAATCATCCTGGTCTTCCCGGGTGAATCCGTATCGCTCTGCACAGTCTTCGGCAAACGACCCCATCAATTTACCTGGGTCATAGGCGTCCTCAAGCCCGTCAAGAAACATGTGGTCTACCACCTCACCGTGCCCGAGCCGGTAACCGCCTCTGGCCTTGGGCAACAGGAACGGGGCGTTGCTCATGCTTTCCTGGCCACCAGCGACCACCGTTTGCATACTGCCCGAGGAGATCAGATCATGGGCGAGCATGGCTGCTTTCATTCCGGAACCACACATTTTGTTGATCGTGGTGCAGCCGACACCAAGCGGCAGGCCAGCGCCTAGAGCAGCCTGGCGCGCGGGCGCCTGTCCCTGGCCGGCTGGCAGCACACAGCCCATCAGGACTTCGTCGACTGCATCCGGCGTGAGCCCGGAGCGTTCGACCGCACTGTCAATGGCTGCCGCACCAAGCTGCGGTGCGGGTACCGCAGCGAGACAGCCCTGAAACCCGCCCAGAGGTGTCCGGGCAGCGCCCGTGATGACGATCGGATCTTCAGGCATCTGGCGTCTCGTTTGTCATGCAGTTTCCTTAAACAGTTCCCGGCCGATCAGCATGCGTCGGATCTCGCTTGTTCCGGCACCAATCTCGTAAAGTTTGGCGTCACGCAACAACCGCCCGGTTGGATAGTCGTTAATGTAACCGTTACCGCCCAGCGCCTGGATTGCCTCCAGTGCCATCCAGGTCGCTTTCTCAGCTGAATAGAGAATCGCGCCGGCCGCGTCCTTTCGTGTGGTTTCTCCACGGTCACAGGCAGCGGCAACGGCATAGACATAGGCCCGGCAGGCGTTCATGGTTGTATACATATCAGCCAGCTTACCCTGCATCAGCTGAAATTCACCGATCGCCTGCCCGAACTGTTTGCGGTCATGGACATAGGGGAGCACGTTGTCCATACAGGCCTGCATGATTCCCAGCGGTCCGCCGGACAGAACGACTCGTTCGTAATCGAGCCCACTCATCAGTACGCTTACCCCACCGTTGAGTTGACCGAGAACATTCTCTTCAGGGATGGCGCAGTCCTTGAATATCAGTTCCGAAGTGTTGGATCCACGCATGCCCAGCTTATCCAGCTTTCGCCCGGTAGAAAATCCCAAGAACGCCTTCTCCACAAGGAACGCCGTAATCCCTTCCGGTCCCGCCCTGGGTTCGGTTTTGGCATAGATCACCAGCACATCCGCGTCCGGCCCATTGGTAATCCACATCTTGTTGCCGTTCAGTAGAAACCCGTCGTCGACCCGCTCGGCCTGCAGGCGCATGCTGACGACGTCAGAGCCGCTCCCGGGTTCACTCATGGCCAGTGCGCCAACGTGTTCACCGCTGATCAAACCGGGCAGATAGCGGGCTTTCTGCTCATCATTACCGTTGCGCCGGATCTGGTTGACACACAGGTTCGAATGCGCCCCATAGGACAGGGCGACAGCCGCGGATGCCCGGCTGAGTTCTTCCATTGCGACCGTGTGCTCCAGGTAGCCCATCCCGGCGCCTCCGAGATTCTCTTCCACCGTGATCCCGAGTAGCCCGAGTGCTCCCATCTTCGGCCACAGGTCGTGTGGAAACTCATTGCACTGGTCGATCTCGGATGCACGGGGGGCGATTTCAGCAGCGGCGAACTCTGCGACTGATTCGCGGAGCATCTCGCTGGTCTGGCCCAGGTTGAAGTTGAACAGCCTCGGAGATTGCATGGCTATGGCGGTGCGGGCGATTTCAGGAATCCCGGCAGTTTTAGGACACATGGAGATTGTAAATTGACGTTTACGTAAACGTCAATACATTCTGATCCTGTGAAACCATAGGTTACATTGTCTTGTGGACCCCGTGAGTGCCAGATGACCGGACTCAGGCGATGAGCTCCTGCCATCACCCAGGACTTGTCCGAGTGGCGGCACTGGTGTGAACTCTGTCCTTGGGGTCTTCTCCGATGGTCGACAACAGGATCTCGGAGCAAAAATACTTTCTGAATACGGTGATGATGGCCAATGGTCGGCATACAGCGAGTCAACAACCTGGAGGGGGACAGTCTGGCCTACATGTTCCGGAACGGGATCAGCCCCTGTGTGGTGTTCCTCGGCGGTTATCGATCTGACATGACTGGGACCAAGGCCGAGTATCTCGCCGACTGGTGCCGGCGCGAGGGTCGGTCCATGCTACGGCTGGATTATTCAGGGCATGGCTCATCTGAGGGCTGTTTCGATTCCTGTAGCATCAGCAAATGGACTCGCGATGCCCTGGTCGTTATCGATGCGGCGACCACCGCCCCCTTGATACTGGTCGGCTCCAGCATGGGAGGCTGGATCATGCTGAAAGTCGCACTTGTCCTGGGGCAACGCGTCAAAGCGATGATCGGGATTGCTGCAGCACCGGATTTTACCCGGCGACTTTTTCGCCACGAATTGACTCCGAATCAGCGTGAAGCACTGGACCGGGATGGCCGTATTGTTCTGGAATCTGAATATGATAGTGACGGATATCCGCTGACCAGGGCGTTTATCGAGGACGGTGAAGAGAATTTGCTGCTCGACCAGTCCATAGAAGTCGACTGTCCGGTGCGGTTGCTCCACGGCATGCAGGACCAGGTAGTGCCCTGGGAAACGACCACCCGGTTGAGTCAGGCGCTTGCGGGGGGCGATGTACAGATTCGCCTGATCAAGGATGGTGATCACCGGTTGTCAGACCCCAGTCAGCTGGAGTTGCTGCGCGATACGGTCAGTGACACGCTCGGTCTGATCACAATACGATGAGATACTCTGTTAGGCCTTGGCCAGAGGGATCATGGCGGGCCTTTTCGACAGGATAGGTTTCAATAAAGGGGGGGGGTGATGCAGGAACTAATCGAGAGGATCCGTCTCGAAGGGGTTCACGTCGGCGGTGGGATCGTAAAACTGGACAGTTTTCTCAATCATCAGGTCGACCCGGCGATGACCACTAGAATGGCGGTCGAGTTTTGCAAGCGTTTTCGCCAGCACGCAGTCGAACAGGTGAGCAAAGTCGTCACTGCGGAAGTCAGCGGCATCCCCGTCGCACTCGGTGTGGCATCCGAGTATGAGGCCGATCTGATTTATGCCCGCAAGAGTCAGTCAGCCCTCATGACGGGAACCTACTATGTGGCCGAAGCGGTCAGTAGAACACGCGGCGCGCGAACGGATCTGATGGTGGATCGTCGTTTCCTGTTACCTGCTGACCGGGTACTGATCATCGATGACTTTCTTGCCACGGGCTCGACCCTGAGCGCCCTGGTCAGGCTCGTCGCTGAAAGTAAGGCCACCCTGGCCGGTATTGGCTGTGTCATTGAAAAGCCTGCAGAAAATGGCCGCAATGTGATCGGCGACCTCGGTATTCCCGTACTGGCGTTGGCGAAGATCGAGTTTGACGGCGAGACGATGCAGGTGTCGCGATGAGTCCCACGGGATCAGCGGCTCTGTCCCCGGCGGTTTCTTGGGGCCTGATGTCTCGAAGCTGTCGACTCAACGCAGGGGTAAGTAAATAATGATCGATCAGCCATCTGGCTTGCATGAGACGATCTATCGTGTGGTTCGCACCATTCCACCTGGGGTCGTCGCTACCTATGGACAGGTTGCAACGGTTGTCGGGTGCGGGCCACGGCTTGTTGGCTATGCGATGGCCTCATTGCCGGCAGGTTCAGACATTCCCTGGCAGCGGGTAATCAACAGCCAGGGCCGGATCAGTGTGCGCAGTGATGGTATGCCTGATTCTCGCCAGCGGCGGTTACTGGTCGGGGAAGGTATTGTGTTCGATGCCATGGGTAAGGTTGATCTTAAGCAGTTTGGCTGGGATGGCCCGGACTGGGCTCTGGTTCATGAGGCTGGCCTCAATCCTTTACCCGATACGGGGCAAGGCTGACCCGACACTGCTGTGGAAGGCCCGAGTTGGTTTCAAGCCTGGCTCGGGCCAGAGTTGAGCTGCGCCGCGGACGCCAGCACTGTCACCGTGGCAGTTCTGCAGGATTGGCGTGTGGAAGTCTTCGTTAAAAACATGTCGAGCGACCCGGGCCGGGCCATCGAGGTAAAGGCGGTCGATATTTGAAAGGCCGCCGCCCAGTATCACGACATCCGGGTCTAGAACGTTGATGATCACTGCGACGGCACGACCGAAACGTGTCAAGAAACTGTCCAGCGTAGTTGCTGCGACAGAATCGCCGGCGGTCGCCCGGGCAGCCACTTCAATCGCGTCCAAACCCTCTTCACCACCTCGTCTGGCGTAGTCACCAACCAGTCCCGGGCCGGACAGAAAGGTCTCCACACAACCCTTGCGACCGCAATAGCAAGACGGCCCATCTGGTTCAAGAATGTTGTGCCCCCACTCACCCGCGATGTGGTGCCGTCCAGACAGGAGTCGCTGACCTACGGTGATGCCACCACCGACACCAGTCCCCATGATAATGCCGAAGACACACTCGGCATCTTGACCGGCACCGTCGAGTGCTTCCGCTAGGGCGAAACAGTTGGCGTCGTTTTCCAGCCGTACTGGTCTGTCCAGAATGTACTCCAGGTCCTGCTGAATCGGTTTACCAGTCATGCAGGTTGTGTTGGAGTTTTTCAGGGTTCCACTTGATTGTGAAAGAGCGCCCGGCGTGCAGACGCCGACCGTAAAGTCACCGGAGACTGTAGACGCGAGTTCGAAGACCAGGTCTGCGATGTTTTGGATTATTGCTTCATAGCCCTGGTCGCTGGGTGTGCGGTAGCGGCGGCGAGTCAGTTCCTCACCATGGAATCCCAGCACTACACCTTCGGTCTTGGTGCCGCCGAGGTCAATGCCGATACGCATACCAATCGAAAGGCCAGGCCCGGCTACTGGAACGATCCGGGGTCACACTATGGATGTCTTTTAACGCCGGTCTTCGCGGTGGATCTGAGCGTAAGCCGAGTGATTGTGAATGGATTCGAAATTCTCTGCCTCGACCGTGTAGCCGTGTATTCGATTGTCTTCATTGAGTCGACAGGCTACATCGCGCACCAGGTCCTCGACGAATTTCGGATTGTCATAGGCTTTCTCAGTAACATGTTTTTCATCTGGTCTTTTCAGCAGCCCGTAAAGCTCACAACTGGCTTCTTTCTCCACCGTATCGATCAGTTCCTCGATCCAGATAAAAGCGCTTGAGCGGACATTAACCGTGACGTGGGAGCGCTGGTTGTGAGCGCCATAATCTGAGATCTGCTTGGAGCACGGGCACAGGCTGGTGACCGGTACAATGATCCTGACTTCAGTCATGACTTTGCCGTGAAAGATTTCACCGGTCAGCGTCACCTGGTAGTCCAGGAGGCTTTCCACACCTGTGATCGGGGCTTTTTTCTGCAGGAAAAACGGGAAGGACATCTCGATATGGCCTCTCTCTGCATCCAGGTGCTCGGTCATTTCACTGAGCATAGCCCGGAACGACTCCACGGTCGTCTCCCGCTCATGGTTGTTCAGGATCTCGATGAAACGGGACATGTGGGTACCCTTGAAGTTATGGGGTAGTTCCACATACATGCTGAACGTGGCCACGGTGTGCTGTTCCCAGCCGCTGCGATCCTTGACGCGGATCGGATGACGAACATCCTTCACACCTACCTTGTCAATCGTGAGGTTACGCGTGTCTGGGCGGCCCTGGACATCCGCGATTTCGGATTTCAGCATAGGATCGGGTATGGGTTTGTTCATGCCGGTTTACATCTACACAGCCGGGCGGGGGAGTGAACCAAGTTTAAGCAGATTCAAGAATCGGGGCAAGCCGTCGGGCTATTGCGTTATCAATTGACTGGCGGATACCGTCAAAGTCCAAGCCACAGGCAGCCAGCACCTCATCCGGCGTACCCTGTTCGATATGTTCGTCGGGCAGCCCGAGATTGACCACTGCTATCGTAGAGTCTTCCGAATTCAAGACTTCCGCAACACCGGATCCTGCACCACCCAGCACATTATTTTCCTCGACCGTCACTAGCAGGTCGTGGCTGGTAGCCATTCGAAGAATCATTTCCCGGTCCAGCGGCTTGACAAAACGCATGCTGACCAGCGTTGCATCGAGTACCTCTGCGACCTCTAGCGACGCTGTGACCACTGCTCCAAAAGCCAGGATCGCTACGCGACGCCCGCTGCGAACGAGCTGCGCCTGTCCTATGGGCAGATCGGTCATTTTTCGAGACTCGACTGTTCCCGGACCGCCACCGCGGGGATAGCGTACCGCAGCAGGGCCCGGATGTTGGTAAGCGGTGTAAAGCATGTTCCGGCACTCAGCTTCGTTCGCTGGTGCCATGATGACCATGTTCGGCAGGCAGCGTAGAAATGTGAGGTCGTATGCGCCCTGGTGAGTGGGCCCATCCGCACCGACGATACCAGCCCGGTCGATGGCCAGCGTGACATCCAGACCTTGGACACTGACGTCGTGGATCAACTGATCGTAGGCCCGCTGCAGGAATGTCGAATAGATCGCAACGACCGGTTTGAGCCCGTCACAGGCCGCACCGGCGGCAAATGTCATGGCATGCTGCTCGGCGATTCCCACGTCGAAATAGCGCTCGGGATATTCCTCGGAAAAACGGACCAGGCCAGAACCTTCGCGCATTGCCGGCGTAATTCCGATCAGCTTCTCGTCCTGTTGCGCCATATCACACAGCCAGTCACCAAAGACATCGCTGTAGGCCCGTGCGCTAGATTTCTTTTCGATCTTGCCGGTAGTCGGGTCGAACGGGCCGACACCGTGGAAGACGCTGGGGTTGCCCTCGGCAGGTTCGAATCCGCGGCCTTTCTGGGTGACCACATGCAGGAAACGGGGGCCTTTCATCACTTTCAGATTACGCAGGGTCGAGACCAGGGTGGGGATATCGTGGCCATTTATCGGGCCGATGTAGTAGAAGCCAAGTTCTTCGAACAAGGTGCTTGGCATCACCATTCCCTTCATGTGCTCTTCCCAGCGTCTGGCCAGGGCCTGCATGGGGGGTAGTGTCCCCAGGACTGTTTTGCTTCCTTCACGAACTGTCGTGTAGGTACGCCCGGAAAGAATTCGAGCCAGGTAGTTGGACAGGGCACCGACATTTTTCGAGATAGACATCTCGTTGTCGTTGAGGATGACGAGGATATCCGAATCCATGTCGCCCGCATTATTCAAAGCTTCCATGGCCTGGCCCGCTGTGAGGCCGCCGTCGCCAATAATGGCCACGACCTGCCGGTTGCTTTGTTCTAGCTTGGATGCCACGGCCATGCCCAGGGCAGCACTGATAGAGGTGCTCGAGTGGCCAGCCCCAAAAACGTCGTACTCACTCTCGACCCGTCGCAGGAACCCCGACAGGCCATCGCGCTGCCGGATAGTGTGAAGCTGGCTTTTGCGGCCGGTAATGATTTTGTGGGGATAGGCCTGGTGACCGATGTCCCAAACCAGTCGGTCGTCCGGCGTATTAAACACATAGTGCAGGGCAACGGTCAGCTCCACTGCACCAAGCCCTGGGGCGAGATGCCCCCCGGTGCTGGAAACCGTTTCGATCAGGTACGCGCGTATTTCCTCGGCCAGGTCCGGTAGTTGGTCCTGCTTAAGCTTACGGAGATCAGGCGGGGAGTCGATCGTATCCAGGATCGAGGTTGGTTCTTGACTGCTCATTGTGTTTTGCACGGGCCCTGACGGTGGTCTCCCGGGGCAATATTACTCCCCTTAGGGTATCAGTGGCTCCTCTCGATGGTAAATCGTGCAAGCGCGAGGAGCAATTGGGTGTCAAAGGGTGCACCGGTCAGAATCTGGATGGCACTGTGATGTAACCTGCCGGCGAACTGACGTGCGTCATGCTCACCGAGGATGCTCAGGTAGGTCGGTTTCTCCGCATCTCGGTCTGATCCGCTGTCCTTACCCAGAACAGGTGTATCGACGGTGTCATCCAGAACATCGTCGATGACCTGGTAGGCGAGACCGAGGTTCTGGGCAAAATGGTCAAGTGTGCTCAGGATTTCAGCCGGTGCCGAGGCGGCCAGAGCGCCAAGCGAAACGGACGCGCGGATGAGGCTTCCAGTCTTAAGCGCATGCATTCTTTCGACGGTGTCGAGTGATGCGTCGACAGTTGTCGCTTGGAGATCGATGGCCTGCCCTCCGGCCAGGCCAGCAGCGCCAGATGCCCGGGCCAACAGGGCCAGCATTTCCAGTCGCCGACTGGGTGTGACGTTGAGTTCCAGACCAGATGCCAGAATTTCGAAGGCCTGGGTCTGCAGGGCATCCCCGGCGAGTATGGCTGTTGCTTCATCATAGGCCCTGTGGCAGGTTGGTTTCCCTCGCCGAAGGTTGTCGTCATCCATAGCGGGCAGGTCATCATGCACCAGTGAAAAAGCGTGAACCAGTTCTACCGCACAGGCCGGGACATCCAACGCCGCCTCTGAGGTGCCGAGCGACGTACCGGTGGCATAGACCAGGGCTGCGCGGAACCGTTTGCCGGCGCCAATACTGCTGTAGCGCATAGCAGAGTGCAGCTGACCCGGCTGTCCTTCGGGGAGCGGTAGACTGCGCTCCAGATAGTCGTCGACCCGCTGGCACCATGCTGGCCAGAGTTTTTCCAGAGGGCTCTTTTCAGACACTATCGGGCATCCGGTTCAAATGCCTCCGTGTGTAATTCATTGTCTTTTTCGATCAGGGTCTGGATCTTCTGCTGGGCCGTTTCTAAAGAGGTCTTGCAGGCGTGTACCAGTGCCATACCCCTTTCGAAATCCTTCAGTGAGGCCTCCAGGGACTGGTCGCCTTTCTCCATTCGCTCAACGATGGTTTCAAGTTCCTTCAGAGATTTCTCGAAATCGCCGATTCTCGGCTTGGTTTGCCTTGCCATCTGTGTTCGCCTCATTGACCTCGCCCGAGGTCCCAAATTAGACTCGAGCGGTCTATTCTGAGATCAATTTTATCGCAGCGGGAATTTCTTCAACAGTACGATTATGGAGGTAGTGATATGGCGTTCAAAGGGAGTCAGACGGAACAGAATCTGAAGGATGCTTTCGCCGGTGAATCACAAGCCAACCGGCGATATCTTTATTTTGCAGCCAAGGCCGACGTTGAGGGGTATAACGATGTGGCAGCCGTATTCCGTTCGACTGCAGAGGGTGAAACGGGTCATGCACACGGCCATTTGGAGTACCTGGAACAAAGCGGTGACCCGGCGACCGGCTTGCCGATCGGTGCTACAGACCTGAACCTACAGGCGGCGATTGCGGGTGAGACCCATGAGTACACGGATATGTACCCGGGAATGTCGAAGGCGGCACGCGACGAAGGGTTTGATGAGATTGCAGACTGGTTCGAGACGCTGGCAAAGGCCGAGCGATCCCACGCCAACAGGTTTCAAAAAGCCCTTGATAATCTGGACGCCTAGAGTGCTTGTTTGATCAGATACAGCAAGGGCCGGCCTAGACCGGCCCTGTTTCCTGTAAGACCTGGGCGGCGCTTCTTCGCACCGCACGATGTCAGTTAATTTGCTTTTCCTACAATGTCTGCCAGCTACGATTCAAGCGCGATTGAAGTCCTGACGGGACTGCAGCCGGTCCGAAAGCGGCCCGGCATGTATACCCAGACCGAGCGACCAGACCACCTGGCTCAAGAGGTGATCGACAACAGCGTCGATGAAGCGATCGCCGGCTATGCCCGTCGAATTGACGTTGTCATGCACAAAGACCTTTCGATGACGGTCTCTGACGATGGTCGCGGCATGCCAGTGGACAAGCACAAAGGGGAAAAGGTCAGTGGCGTGGAGGTGATACTTACCCGCCTGCACGCTGGTGGGAAATTCTCGAACAAGAGTTACAGCTATTCCGGTGGTCTGCATGGCGTCGGCGTATCGGTCGTGAACGCACTGTCCTCGAAACTCGAGGTCTGGGTCAGGCGTGGTGGCAGCGAGTACCACATGGCCTTTCGTGACGGTGTTGCGATGGGTAGATTGAAGTCCAAAGGGAAAGTCGGCGCCCGCAACAGCGGTACGCGTCTGCGATTCTGGCCCGACCCGGAATTCTTTGACAGCCCTGGCTTTTCTATTTCCAGTCTTAAACGTCTGCTCCGGGCCAAGGCCGTGCTGTGCCCAGGATTGCGAATTGATCTCAAGGATGAAAGCAACCCGAAAAACAATAGTGTCTGGGAATATGAGGATGGTTTACACGACTACTTGTTGGGCGAGATTGGCAATTTCGATATCGTCCCGGCAGCGCCCGTCATTGAGCACATTAAAGTCGGTGACCAGGAGGCAGACTGGGCTGTTTCCTGGCTGACTAACGGCGGCGATGTGGTCTCTGAGAGTTACGTCAATCTGATTCCGACGGTCCAGGGTGGAAGCCACGTGAGTGGGTTCCGCAGTGGTTTGACTGAAGCGGTGCGGGAGTTTTGTGAGTTTCGGGGTCTGCTGCCCCGCGGGATCAAGCTGGCGCCGGACGACATCTTTAACAACTGTTGTTTCGTTCTGTCTATTCGGATGAAAGACCCGCAGTTCAGCGGGCAGACCAAAGAACGCCTTTCGTCCCGGGATGCAGGAGTATTCAGTGCCGGTGCATCCCGGGATTCGTTCAGTTTGTGGTTGAACCAACATACCGAAGAAGCAGAGCAGATCGCAGGCTTGGCGATCGACAACGCCCAGCACCGACTCAGGGAAGGGCGCCAGGTTGCCCGGAAAAAGGTCGCGACCGGTCCCGCTTTACCAGGTAAGTTAGCTGATTGCGCCAGCCATGAACTGGAACAGACTGAGTTGTTTCTGGTCGAAGGTGATTCGGCTGGTGGGTCAGCAAAACAGGCTCGAGACAAGGACTACCAGGCTATCATGCCGTTGAGAGGTAAGATCCTGAATACCTGGGAAGTCGATTCTGCCGAAGTGTTAGGTTCCCAGGAAGTTCACGATATTGCGATTGCTCTCGGAGTAGACCCGGGGTCGTCAGATTTCTCAGGGTTGCGTTATGGCAAGGTCTGTATTCTGGCCGACGCGGATTCCGATGGAGCCCATATCGCCACGTTGCTGTGTGCGCTGTTCTTGAAGCATTTTCGCTCACTGGTCGAAGCCGGGCGCGTGTGTGTTGCCATGCCGCCGCTTTTCCGGATCGACGTCGGTAAGAACGTGTTCTACGCTCTGGACGAAAAAGAAAGGCGCGACATCCTGGATCACATCAAGGCCGAAAAACTTCGCGGCGCGGTCAATGTACAGCGTTTCAAGGGTTTGGGTGAAATGAATCCCGCGCAGTTGCGCGAGACCACCATGGCCCCGGCAACACGCCGGCTGATCCAGCTACAGCTCGATGGGCGCAATAAGGCCGAGAAGACGCTGGATCTGCTGCTGGCTCGAAAGCGGGCCAGTGACCGCAAGACCTGGCTGGGCCAGAAAGGTGACCAGGCAGACATCGGTTAACTCTTCCGAGGGTAGGTAGACCATGCTCTGGCGGTTGCTCCTGTAGCGATAAGGAGCCGGGCCTTTCGGGCTCAGGTGGGTGGGCTGGACTGCCAGAAAGGTTCCTGTCGGGGATCCCGAATGGTGGCTGTTTCTTCCCGGAACGGTGTAAACCCGGCCTGCCGGTAGACGGTCAGAGCTGCCGGATGATCCAGGGTGCAGGTATTGACCCACAGTCTCACAGGGTTCCTGGACCAGGCTCGCTGGAGGGTCCAGTTCAGAAACCAGGGTCCAAGTTTTCTGCCGATGAATTCCGGCAGCAAGCCAAAATAGGCAACCTCAATGTCATTCTTGCTTCGCGTATCCAGCTCAGCGTATCCAGCCGGTACACCATTGGCGTAGAGAACATAGATATGGACGCCCGGGTCAATCAGAATCGTTTTCAGCTGACCATCGGACAGGGCCCGTCGTTCGTACCACAAGCAAGGCCCGCCGACGTGGTTGTATAGATAGCGGTAGAAAGAGATCGTGGGTTCGACCGCACGCAGAACAGTGAGGTTGTCGATCGTGGGTCCCTGGTAGGGAACCGGATCTGCCGGCTTGCGCATTTCAAGGTAGGTGAAGGTGACCTCCAGGGTACCATCTTCCTTGAGGACGGGGGCTGTATATTCAGTCTGCCTGTCGGTCATTGTTACGGCCCAGACTAGGACTCTCCCCTGCGCTTTTCCTGGAGTGGGTCATCGGCAGGGTGCATTTGCCGGTCGATCAGCAGCATGATGCCGCCTATCAGCGACCAGGCCACCACATGCGTCCTGTGCAGCACCGACAGTGCAACACCGCGGGTTCGCATGATCTGTTCGGCGTTTTCGACCCCCGGCAGGGCGGCCGCGCCGAATTTTCCGATCAGTGCACCATAGGCGGCCTCGCCAATTCCCCAGCCGGCCGGTGCGATGGGAATGGCCTGGGCGACAGCTGCCACAGGAACAATTACAAAATAGTCACTCAGCACGAGTCCTACTCCCAGTGCCTGGTCCATCAGGAACACGCTGCCGCAGAAAAGACTGTAGGTCAGAGGGCTGACGAGAATCCACAGTCCGATACCCTTGAGGTGATCGCGGTATTGCAGAACGGCGTCATCGAGTTCTGCCACGATTATGCCCACTCGAGCGGGCAGTCGGCCGACGAGTTTTTCAAACCGCAATAAGGACCGCAGTCTCGGGCTCAGCAGCAGAATGGCGATGACCAGCGTGGCGAGTGCACAGGCCCAGACAGTCCCTACAAAGTATGGGAACCTTTCCAGGTTGCCTGCACTGAAGATGCTGCACACAAAGAGCAACGACAACAGGCCGATGATACGATCGACGACGACCGAAACCACAGCCCGGACCCGGTCGCCGGAACATCGCCGGACGATGTAGACTGCTTTCACCACATCGCCGCCCGTCGCCCCGGGCAACACGTTGCTGCAGAAAAGACCGATCCAGGCAAAGCGTTGTGCTTCGAAAAATCCGACACCGAGTCCATTAACTCGCATCAGCCACCACCAGCGGCTGTTAATGATGATGATAAAAGCCGCAAAGGTGGCTGCGCCGAACCCGAACCACCGGAAGTCCAGGTTGGCCAAGTAGGTCAGAATACCGGGGCTGATCACTGTCGTTCGCCCCTGGGAATCTGCGATTCGACTCACCCAGCGCGGCTCGCTTGAATCCTTGACCAGGAAGCGCACCGGCTCGAGGTCCCACCGTCCAAGAATCTTGCCGTAAACAGTTTCCAACTGCTCGCCGTCCGGCGCGACGATCGCATAGCGATCCTGCCAATCGATGGCAGAAAAGATCACGCCCAGAAGGATAGTTACCCCCATTATCTTTAACAGCACAACGAGCCGGGATCTGTTCATAATTCACTCATGGCCGGTGTGTCAGAGAATACCTTCAAGCAGGGTTTGTACTATCGGCAGATGACCAATGGGATCTGAAGCCACATCAGGATCAGGTGAATTCTAACGGTTGTCTGAACCTGCAGCGAGGCTGAAGGGAGTTCGGACACCAGTTGAATTTGGCAAATGAACGTGTAACATAGCACCGTCATGTCATGGCTGATCAGTTTTGCTGGATTGGCTGCCAGTAGAGGGTTCAGATGTTCAAAGCGCTGCGAATGGAGAATGATGCGTGTACTGGCTGTCACCAGTGTGAGATGATGTGCTCCTACGGCAAAGTAGGGGCATTCAATCCAGCCAAGTCGGTCATCAATATCTCCGTGTTTAAGGGTGGTGCAGCCAATATCCCGTCCACCTGCACGCAGTGCGAAGAAGCTTGGTGCATGGTGGTGTGCCCGGTGGAAGCGATCACCGTCAATTCTGTTACCGGTGCAAAAGAGGTCTCAGATGAGGTTTGCGTCGGATGCAAGGTCTGCACCATTGCCTGCCCGTTCGGCGCGATTAATTACGATGCTGATTCCGGGACCGTGAGCAAATGTGATTTGTGCGGCGGAGAGCCGATGTGTGTCGAAGCGTGTCCGACACCGGCACTCGCTTATGTAGCCGAGGGCAGTACCGGCTATGAAAAGATGCGGAGCTATGCTGCCGCGATGATTAATCTTGATGATTCGCCGGTTCAGTAATATGGGTGATAATCCAGGTTGTAAATGCTGAACCGTAAACTCACGAATATAGACTTACTGTTAAAAAGGAGGTGAAACCATGGGCTGGACTGGAAAAATCTTGAGAGTAGATCTAGGGGCTGGCAGCTGTGCCAGTGAACCGTTGAACATGGAGTGGGCGCAGGCCTACATGGGTCAGCGAGGCCTGGCGACGAAGTATCTGATAGAGGAGACCGATCCAAAGGTTGACCCTCTGTCACCTGAGAATAAGATGATCTTTGCAACCGGTCCGCTGACTGGCACGATCGCTCCGACCTCAGGCCGCTGGTCGGTAGTGTGCAAGGGCCCCTTGACGGGCGCCATTGCTTGTTCCAATTCGGGTGGTTTCTTCGGTGCTGAATTGAAGAACGCCGGTTGGGACATGATTATATTTGAAGGTAAATCTGCCGGTCCGGTATACCTTGATATCAGTAATGACGAGGCCGAACTGAAGGACGCTTCGGACTTGTGGGGCAAGTCGGTCTGGGAGACTGAGACAACTCTTATTCAGCGCCGCGGTGACAACGATGCGCGGGTTGCTTCCATCGGTCTTGCTGGTGAGAACGGCGTGTTATATGCCGCTGTCGTGAATGACATGGACCGCGCGGCAGGGCGTTCCGGTGTCGGTGCGGTGATGGGCTCGAAGAACCTGAAAGCCGTGGTGGTCCGTGGCACGGTTGGGGTCACGGTCAAAGATCCAATGGCGATGATGAAGACCTCGAATTCAGCCAAAGAGATTTTGGCTGAAAATGCAGTGACCGGTGAAGGATTACCGACCCATGGTACCCAGGTGCTGATGAATGTGATCAACGAGATTGGTGCACTCCCAACTCGAAATGGTCATGACGTTCAGTTTGAAGGCGCGCACAACATCAGCGCTGAAGCGATGGCGGAACCCCGCGAGAGCGACGGCCAGGCCAACCTGGTGTCCAATCATGCCTGCTTTGGCTGCCCGATCTCCTGCGCGCGACGCTCTAAGATCGATCCTTCACATTTTACGGTTAAGGACAAACCCGGATACCAGATTGTCGGTGGCGGCCTGGAATATGAAGCGGCTTGGGCACTGGGTGCGGCAACAGGTGTTGATGACCTGGACGCGCTGACTTACGCGAATTTTGTCTGTAACGAGCAGGGGCTTGATCCGATTTCGCTGGGTTCAACCCTAGGTGCGGCCATGGATCTGTACGCGGCGGGTTCCATCAGTTCAAGTGATACCGGCGGCATTGAACTGGACTTTGGTAATACCGAAGCATTTGTGTCCATGGTCGAGGCTACTGCCCGGGGTGAGGGCTTCGGTAAGGAGATTGGCCAGGGATCCAAACGAATGTGCGATAAGTATGGGCACCCGGAATTTTCGATGACGGTTAAGAGCCAGGAATTTCCGGCCTACGACCCACGTGGAATTCAGGGTATGGGCCTGACTTATGCAACTTCAAACCGCGGTGCCTGTCATCTGCGCAGTTATACCGTCTCCTCTGAGATTCTTGGAATACCCGAAAAGACCGATCCTCTGGTCACCGAAGGCAAGGCCGGGCTGGTCAAGGCATTCCAGGATGCCACTGCCGCAGTGGATTCCAGTGGTACGTGCGTGTTTACCACCTTTGCCCTGTCAGGTGAGGACATCGCGCCGATGGTCGCTGCTGCTTGTGAGGGAGACTGGAGTGTTGAGCGATTCGTCGAGGTCGGTGAGCGAATCTGGAACATGGAACGCCAGTACAACATTGCCGCAGGCTTTACGGGCGCCGATGACACCCTGCCTGAGCGCCTGTTGAAAGATGCAGCGAAGTCGGGCTCGGCGGAAGGTGCCGTCAATCGACTGGATGAGATGTTGCCTGAGTACTATGAGTTACGCGGTTGGGATGCAACTGGTGTGCCGACAGCGGAGACCCTGGGTCGTCTGGGCCTCTGATACGCGATTAGAGCAACATCGTTGATTGCCGGGCCCGGGGGCGCTTGCGCGCCGCCGGGCTCTGCGCCTGAAGAGTAAGAGAAGCCCTATGCATTATGTGATTGTGGGCGCTGGCCCCGCGGCTGTCGCCGCTGCCGAGAACCTGCGTTCCCTTGATGCTGACGGGCAGATTACTATGATCGGGGCCCAGCCCCAGTCGCCGTATTCCCGCATGGCGATTCCGTACTTCCTGACCGGCAAAGTCGAGGAACAAGGGACTTACCTGCGTCGCGCTGTAAATCACTACCAGGACAAGCAGATCGACGTCGTTCATGGGCGCGTGCTGAATGTGGACAGCACGGCTCACAAGGTGATCCTGGAAGATGGCAGTGTGGTTGAATACGACAAATTACTGGTGGCAACGGGTGCCGAGCCCATTATTCCACCGGTTTCAGGTATGGATGACCCACGGGTCCAACAGTGTTGGCACCTGGAGGATGCTGAGCGCATCATCGAATTGGCCAAACCCGGCGCACGCGCTGTACAGGTCGGTGCCGGATTTATCGGTTGCATTATTCTTGAATCCTGGGTAATGCGTGAAGTCAATCTTACGGTTGTCGAGATGGGTCCACGAATGGTGCCGAGAATGCTCGGAGAGAAAGCCGGCGGCCTGCTCAAGACATGGTGTGAGAGCAAAGGAGTGGTGGTCCACACGGGCACCACGGTCGAGGCAATCGAATCAGATGACCAAGAACTCAAGGTGGTGCTTGCAACAGGCGATGTCTGCCCGGCCGATGTGGTGATCGTATCGACTGGTGTAAAGCCGAATATCGATTTCCTGGAGGATGTGGGTATGGACATCGATCAAGGAATAGAGGTCGATGAGTTTATGCAGACCAGCGTTGCGGATATCTACGCTGCTGGAGATTGCGCGCAGGGCTTGGATTTTTCCACCGGTAAGACTGCCGTTCACGCTGTACAGCCCACCGCAACGGAGCATGGACGAATCGCTGCACACAATATGGCGATCGAGAACTCTCTACCTTATAAAGGTAGTCTGAACATGAATATTCTGGACACTTTGGGTCTTGTGACCTGTTCTTTTGGTGCCTGGGAAGGAGTAGAGGGGGGCGACTCGGCCGAGATGTACAACCCCGACAACTATCAGTACGTCAACCTGCAGTTCAAGGACGACCTGCTCGTTGGGGCCAATTTGGTTGGCTACCATGAACACCTTGGTGTCCTGCGCGGACTGATCGAAGCCCGGATCTCTCTTGGCCCGTGGAAAGAGAGTCTGATGAAGAATCCGATCGGACTGATGGAAGCCTATATCGGCGTGACTCAGGAAGCGAGCGGTACGACCTGAGTGTCTCAGGATAACGGTGATTTGAAATTTACCTTCAAACTCTATGCAGGGCTGGCGAAATACCTCCCAGAAGGATCGCACCATAACGCGGTTGAAGCCGAACTTGACGAACAGGAAAGCATCAGCGAGATCATCAGTCGATTTGATGTGCCGCCAGAACAAGCCCACCTGGTCCTCGTCAATGGGGTGTTCTGCACCGAGTCCGACAGGGGCACCCGCCTGCTGAAGGACGGGGACACTCTGGCGATCTGGCCACCTGTTGCAGGAGGCTGATAGGCGTTACTGCACAGGTATGGAATTGCGTAAGGAAATGGGTCTGACCCATGCGGATTTTTTTCGGATGCTGGCGCAGCTGCCGGGTGGCTGGCTGCAGGAGACCTGGGCGGATGGGGCGAGCCTGAAATTTGCGGACGGCCGGATCGAGATCAGACTGGGGCCGGAGCAGCGAAGGCACCTGAGCGCCCTGGTGCGAATCCCAGCGACCGAAGTCTTGTTTAGATATGAAAACCTCTCGGAAGCCGAGCAAGAAAACTTTCAGGCCAGGTTCGACCTGACCTACCAGCGGGGTGGGGGCTAACGACTGATGGGTTCAGCTGAGTTGCCAACTGTTCGGGATACCTTGGATCGACCGGTCCGTGATCTACGAATCTCGGTAACGGATCGCTGCAATTTTCGCTGCATCTACTGCATGCCGCGGGAAGTTTTTGGACCGGGTTACGCATTTGTCCCCCGTGACGACCTGCTGAGGCTGGAGGAGATCGCCCGGCTGACCCGTGTATTTGCAGGTCTGGGCGTGCGCAAGGTCCGGATCACCGGTGGAGAGCCCATGATTCGGCGGAACCTGGAATATCTTATCGAAGCGGTATCGGCAATTACCGGGATTGACGACATTAGTATGACGACCAATGCTTCATTGCTGACCCGGAGGCGGGCTGAGTCTCTTCGAGAAGCGGGACTTAAGCGTCTTACTGTCAGTTTAGATGCACTGGATGAAGAGACGTTCAGGCAGGTCAACGACGTTGACTTTCCCGTGGCCAGCGTACTGAAAGGTATCGACAACGCACAGGCGGCGGGTTATGAAAGCATCAAGGTCAACGCTGTCATCAAACGCGGGCTTAATGACGACAGCATACTACCACTGGCCCGGTATTTCCAAGGTACAGGCCTGATCCTGCGTTTTATTGAATTTATGGACGTGGGATCGACCAACAACTGGAAACTTGATGAGGTTATTCCGGCTACTGAGATGATGGCGATGATTGACCAAGAGATGGCGATCGAGCCACTCTCTCCCAATTACCAGGGAGAGGTCGCCAAGCGCTGGCGCTACGTCGATGGCAGCGGTGAGGTGGGCTTTATTACGTCGGTGACCGAATCTTTCTGCCGGGATTGCACACGAGCGAGGCTCACGGCCATAGGGCAGGTGTATACCTGCCTGTTTGCAGCGAAGGGGCATGATCTTCGTGGTCCACTCCGCGCTGGTGCCAGTGATGAAGTGCTGACCGGGGTCATAAGGTCTCTGTGGGGAGCACGAGAGGATCGTTATTCGGAATTGCGTGGTCAGGTCCCGGTCGATGTTTTGGCTGCACCGCGGGTCGAGATGTCGCATATCGGGGGCTGAATCTGTCCCGGTCCGTCTTCACGGCGTTTCAGTAGTCTGGACGGGTCGCGCACGCGGGGCAGGTTGGATTGCGCGGCAGTGTAATA
>CAZVVN010000050.1:0-25687 GCA_964630665.1 uncultured Acidiferrobacteraceae bacterium
AGAGATGGCGGGCGATGACTGCCTGGTCATTGACGCCCGCGAATCTGGACGGTTTATTGGAAAGGTAGAGCCCATTGATAAAGTGGCCGGCCATATTCCGGGGTCGGTCAATCGACCATTCACGGATAATTTGAACAGTGGAGTCTTCAAATCCCAAGATCAGCTTCACCTAGATTTTTCGCAATTGCTCAACCACAGACCTGCAACTGAAATCGTACACAGTTGTGGTTCGGGCGTGACGGCCTGTCACAATCTTTTAGCAATGGAAATCGCGGGGCTAATAGGGTCCAGACTATTTCCAGGATCCTGGAGCGAGTGGATTACTGACCCGGCCCGTCCAGTGTCCCGCTCGGGCTAGACCAGGCAGAAGGATGCCCGTGTCCCTGCGCTTACTGTTGGTGCAACTGGTCAACTGATCATGAACATCCACGAATACCAAGCTAAAGAGATTCTGAACCGGTACGGAGTGCCAGTACCGCAAGGTCGTTGCTGTTCGAGTGTTGAAGACGCCGTCAATGCTGCGAAAGCAATCGCCAGTGACAGTTGGGTTGTTAAGGCGCAAATTCATGCGGGAGGACGAGGAGAAGGAGGCGGGGTTAGGATTGCCCACAGCTTGGATGAGGTCAGGGAGTATTCGTCTGATATTCTGGGTATGACGCTCATTACTCAGCAGACAGGAGCAAGCGGCAAGGTGGTTCGAACTCTACTTGTTGAGGAAGGTGTGTCGTTCTGCGAAGAACGCTACCTGGCCCTGGTGGTGGACCGCGACAGTCAACGTATCGTTCTGGTTACAAGCTCGGAGGGTGGAACAGCAATCGAGAGTGTGGCTCGGGATACTCCGGAAAAGATTTACCGGGTTCCGATCGACCCAACAACTGGACTGAGCCATGCGAGCGCCTTAGAAGCTGCTCGGGGCACGGGTACCAAAGGCCCAGCGTTGGCGCAGATCGCGAACGTGTCAGAGAGATTGTATAAGCTCTTCTGGGAGCAGGACGCGAGCCTTGCCGAAATCAACCCATTGGTGACGACCGAGAGTGATGACGTTATTGCGCTCGACGCGAAGATCAATTTTGACGACAACGCTTTGTTTCGAAACCCTACGATATCAGCACTGAGGGATCTTGATGAGGAAGACCCCAGCGAAATTGAAGCCTCAAAACACGGTCTGAACTACATCGCCCTTGATGGGAATATCGGATGTCTGGTGAATGGCGCGGGTCTGGCGATGGCGACCATGGACATCATCAAATTTTACGGAGCAGAGCCTGCGAACTTTCTGGATGTTGGGGGCGGTGCTTCAGACGAACAAGTAAGCCAGGCCTTTCGGGTTCTTCTCGGAAACGACAAACTACGAGCTATCCTGGTTAATATTTTCGGTGGGATCATGCACTGTGACGTTGTGGCCCAGGGTTTGGTCAACGCAGCAAGGACAGTCGACCTGCATGTGCCTCTCGTGGTGCGACTCGAAGGTACGAATGTCGAGCGTGGCAGAGAGATACTGGCTGAGTCGGGACTGAATATGATCGTTGCGAACACCATGGATGATGCCGCGAAAAAAGTAGTGCAAGCGACTACGTAAGTACCACCAGTGGCCATTCTGATCGACAGCAGCAGCCGCGTCCTGACCCAAGGGATCACCGGACGGACCGGCCGATTTCACACCCGCCAGTGCATCGACTACGCACTGGGTGGGAAAGCCTTCGTTGCAGGGGTAACCCCCGGCAAAGGGGGGAGCAAGGTCGACGGTATTCCCGTTTTCGACACGGTCGCACAAGCCCGGGATAGCACAAACTGCAACGTCTCTGTGATTTACGTGCCGCCGCCGTTTGCGGCGGGTGCAATTTGCGAAGCTGTGGATGCCGGGATCGAAATAGTCATCTGTATCACGGAAGGTGTGCCAGTCAAGGACATGATTCTGACCCGACACAGGATGGCGGATACTAAGTCAGTGCTCATTGGCCCGAACTGCCCGGGGATCATCACCCCGGATGAGCTAAAGATCGGAATTATGCCGGGTTATATCCATCAGAAAGGCTCAGTAGGTGTCGTCTCGCGGTCCGGGACGCTTACTTATGAGGTGGTTGACCAGTTGACCAAACTTGGATTGGGACAGTCTACCTGCGTCGGTATTGGCGGTGATCCAGTTGGCGGAATGAAACATCTGGATGTCATGAAACTGTTCAACGAGGATCCCGACACTGCGGCGGTTGTCATGTGTGGTGAGATCGGCGGGACGGACGAGGAGAACTGTGCTGACTGGATCCGGGAACACATGAACAAACCGGTCGTAGGGTTCGTGGCGGGCAGCACAGCACCTTCAGGTAAGCGAATGGGGCATGCAGGTGCGATAGTCTCTGGTGGGAAAGGTACGGCGGAGGAAAAAATTGCCGCGTTGAAACGAGCGGGCGTTCACGTGGTGCGTAGTCCAGGAGAGATCGGCCAGGTGATGCTGGGCGTGCTAGAGGCCGCCAGGTAACGGTTAACGCAACTCAGCCAGTACCTGTTCCATACTGTCCTTGGCATCTCCGAACAGCATGCGTGTCTTTTCCCTGTAAAACAAAGGATTGTCCACTCCGGCGTATCCGGTTGCCATGCTGCGCTTGAGCACGATGGTCGTTGCGGCTTTCCAGACTTCCAGCACAGGCATACCTGCAATAGGCCCGTCCGGGTCTTCCTGGGCTGAGGGATTAACAATGTCATTGGCACCGATGACGAGCACTGTATCGACATCCGGAAGCTCATGGTTGATTTCCTCCATTTCAAGAACGATGTCGTAAGGTACCTTAGCTTCAGCCAGCAGCACGTTCATGTGCCCTGGCATGCGGCCTGCAACAGGGTGAATCGCGAATCGGACCTTGATGCCTTTATCACGCAGAAGCCGGGTCAGTTCGGAAACCGGATGCTGGGCGTGAGCAACAGCCATGCCATAACCCGGAACGATTACCACCTGACTTGATTCTCTTAGAAGTTGCGCGGTTTCAGTCGAGTCGACTGCAATGACTGTTGCGCCACCGAGATCTGTCGAAGCGCTGGCCGAAGTGGACCCAAATCCACCAAGGATGACCGACAGAAAATGCCGATTCATGGCTCGGCACATGATATAGCTCAAAATCGCGCCACTGCTGCCGACCAGTGCCCCCGTCACAATCAACAGGTCGTTGGACAACATGAAGCCGGTGGCTGCAGCCGCCCAGCCCGAATAACTGTTGAGCATAGAGATGACCACAGGCATATCAGCACCACCTATAGCCATTACCATGTGGACACCGAAAAGAAGTGCCAGAAATGTGGCGATCAACAGAAGAATCATGCCTCCGCCTAATGGATCGGCGCCGACAAATGTCCAGCCCAGCCAGATGCATGCAAGACCGATCAGGATGTTGATGACATGTCGCCCCGGCAACATCAAAGGCCGACTGTGAATTACACCCTGGAGTTTCCCGAAGGCAATGACTGAACCGGTGAAGGTCACGGCGCCAATCAGAACACCCAGGTAAATCTCGACCTCATGGATCGCTTTTTCTATCCCAGAAAAGTGCGAATCCGGATCGATGTACGTCCCGATACCTACCAGTACGGCGGCAAGGCCGACCAGGCTGTGTAACAGCGCCACAAGTTGTGGCATGGCCGTCATCTGGACCCGGGCCGCGACGATCGCTCCGATACCACCGCCAAGCACCATCAGTCCGATGATCAGACCATAGTTACCGACCTTCGGGGTAAAAACCGTCACGGCAACGGCCAGGCTCATTCCCAGGATTCCAAATAGATTGCCTCGGCGAGCGGTTTCCTGTCCGCTCAAGCCTCCGAGACTCAGAATGAAAAGAATGCTGGCCGCGATATAAGCTGAAGAGATCACCCCGGTACTCATATTCAGAGATCCCTCCTGAACATACGGAGCATTTTCTGGGTCACCAGGAAGCCACCACAGATGTTGATGCTGGCAATCAACAAGGAAACGGCCGCCAGGATGACCACCAGCGCCGGCTCAGCGTTAATTTTTAGCAACGCGCCAATTACGATGATACCGCTGATGGCGTTGGTGACGCTCATCAGCGGCGTGTGAAGCGCTGGAGTTACATTCCAGATGACTTGCCAGCCGACAAATATAGATAGAATGAAAACCGTAAAATGATTCATGAAAGAAGCCGGGGCCACGGAGCCCACAGCGACTATTAACGCGATGACGATGGCCAGGCCGATCAGTCCGCTTTTCTTGCCAGCCCCGGACGTGCCCGGCACAGCGGTTTGTGTCTGTACGTCCGGTTTGGGTTTGGCTGGAATCACAGGTGCCTTGATTTCGGGCGGTGGCCAGGTGATTTCACCGGATTGAACTACAGTCATTGAACGAATGACCTCATCGTTCATGTCGAGCAGAATCTGTCCGTCTTTATCAGGGCAAAGATCCTCCAGCAGATATCGGATGTTGGTCCCGTATAGTTGACTGGATTGGGCCGGCATTCGACTGGGCAGATCGGTATAACCGATAACATTGACGCCTTCGATGAGCGCGACCTCACCTGGCCGAGTGAGTTCACAGTTGCCCCCCTGTTCTGCGGCCAGATCAACGATGACACTGCCGTCCTTCATCGACTCGACCATGTCGGCGGTGATCAATCGAGGGGCTGGTTTTCCGGGAATCAGTGCGGTTGTGATGATGATGTCGACCTCGCGGGCCTGCTGGGCGAACAATGCCATCTCAGCCGCGATGAATTCTTCACTCATCACTTTGGCATACCCCCCGGCACCCGATCCTTGTTCTTCGAAATCGAGCATCAAAAACTCCGCACCCATGCTTTCAACCTGCTCTTTTACCTCGGGGCGAGTGTCAAAAGCACGGACAACTGCGCCCATGTTGCCAGCTGCGCCAATCGCAGCAAGGCCCGCAACCCCCGCGCCTATGATCATGATCTTGGCTGGCGGAACCTTACCGGCAGCCGTCACCTGGCCTGTGAAAAAGCGGCCAAAATGGCTGGCGGCCTCGATTACCGCTCGGTACCCCGCTATGTTAGCCATGGAACTCAACGCATCGAGTTTCTGGGCTCTGGATATTCTCGGTACAGCGTCCATAGCCAGAACGCTGGCGCCACTGGCAGCCATCAGGCTGAGTAATTGCGGATTCTGATCAGGCCAGATGAAGCTGATCAAAGTGGTATCTGGCTGTAGCAGGGCGGTCTCGTGAGTACCCAGATGTGGGTGGTCCGAAGGTCCGCGCACCTTGAGTACGATATCGCTGGATGCCCAAAGCGTTCGCGCATCAGGTACGATACTGGCGCCAGCTCTTTGGTAGGCCATGTCAGAAAAGCTGGCAGGAAGTCCGGCTTTCTGCTCGATACTCAAGTCAAATCCGAGTTTGGTGAGGTGTGATACCACTTCCGGAGAGACCGCGACACGACGCTCTCCGGGGTAGGTTTCCTTGGGAATTCCAATATGCATGGGGCGTCTTATCGATATTGGTTTAATGCAGTGTCTGGGTCGAGTACCCGGGGGCAACAGAGATCCCGCGATCCATGTGAATTACTGACACATCGGATAGCATCAATTGTCGACCTATCCCAGGTGACGTCTGGCTGGAGATTTGAAAAAACACATTCGCACCGAACGATCAACAAATCCGGTATCCTTCACCCTCCCAGGGATTATAACGCATCAGTTAAGGTTATTAATGGTGGAGACCGGCGAGATATTGGGCAAACTTACTGACTACGCACAGCGAGTTGATGGGCTCAGGGGGTATCTTTGACTATCAGGGGCGCAAGGAGCGGCTGGAGGAGGTGCTTATCAGGCTTGAGGACCCAACGGTATGGAGTGACCCGAGTGAGGCTCAGTCGCTTGGGCAGGAGCGTGCACGCCTGCAAGAGACCGTAGAGATACTGGATTCTCTGTCCATGGAGGTTCAGGAGGCATTGGAACTGCTCGATCTGGCCCGAGAGGAGAACGATCAAGATACTCTTGACGAACTGGCTCGGGAGGCTTTCGGGCTCGGACAGAGACTCGAGCGCCTTGAATTTCGGCGGATGTTTTCCGGGGAAGCAGACGAGGCCAGTGCATTTGTCGACATTCAGGCCGGTTCCGGCGGTACCGAGGCCCAGGATTGGGCCGAGATGCTCCTCAGGATGTATCTTCGCTGGGCCGAATCTGAAGGGTTCACAACCGAATTAGTCGAAAAGTCAGAAGGCGAGGTGGCGGGGATCAAAAGCGCCACTATTCATGTCACCGGCGAGTATGCTTACGGGAACCTGCGTACCGAGACCGGTGTTCATCGACTGGTACGGAAATCACCGTTTGACTCGGGTAACCGGCGGCATACGTCCTTTGCTTCTGTATTCGCCTATCCCGAGGTTGACGATAGCGTTGAGGTTGAGATCAACCCTGCTGACCTGCGGGTAGACACCTACCGGGCGAGTGGAGCTGGGGGGCAACATGTCAACCGGACTGATTCTGCAGTACGAATTACCCATCTGCCCACTGGAATTGTCGTCCAGTGTCAGAACGATCGCTCGCAACACAGAAACAGAGCGGAGGCCATGTCCATGCTGAGAGCTCGACTCTATGAAGCCGAGATGCGGGCCAAGCGTGAAGAGCAACAGATATTGGAGGACTCTAAGGCCGATATTGGGTGGGGCAGTCAGATACGCTCATACGTATTGGATCAGTCCAGGATCAAGGATCTCAGGACTGGAATCGAGACCGGTAACACTCAGGCAGTGCTAGATGGTGCTTTGGGCCCGTTCATTGAAGCCAGCCTGAAGTCCGGGCTTTGAGAATCAGATAGTAGACTCCTATGACAAGCGGACAGAACGAACAAAGCGTACAACGCAGGGCTAAACTCGCTCAGTTGCGTGACAAGGGTAATCCGTATCCCAACGATTTTCGACGAACGCATGTCTGCGCAGATGCTCCCGGTCTTTTCGAGAATCTCGGCAACGCCGCAGTTCAATCAGAGCCTGTAAGTGTTCGACTTGCGGGGCGATTAATGTCCAGACGAATCATGGGCAAAGCCAGCTTTGCGCATGTCAGGGACGAATCTGGCAACATCCAGATATACGTTCAGCGCGATAAATTACCAGAAGGCGTCTACAACGCTGAATTCAAGAAATTCGACATTGGCGATATTGTCGGCGTCGAGGGCGTTCTATTTAGAACAAAGACTGGTGAGCTTACCGTCGATGCCAGTCAGGTGAGATTACTGGTCAAGGCATTGCACCCATTGCCTGAGAAATTTCACGGTCTGACCGATATTGAGACTCGATATCGGCAGCGATATGTCGATCTCATTGTCAACGAGGAGTCGCGGGAGGTATTCCGGAAAAGGGCTGCGACGATCCGTGCATTGCGGCAGTTTCTAGACCAACGGGGCTACCTCGAGATCGAGTCGCCAATCATGCAGCCCCTGCCTGGTGGGGCAAACGCCAGACCTTTCGTAACGCATCATAACGCGCTGGATCGTGAACTATTCCTCCGGGTTGCCCAGGAGTTATACATCAAGCGCTGCCTGGTCGGCGGCTTCGAGAAAGTTTATGAGCTGAATCGGAATTTTCGAAACGAGGGCATTGATACACAACACAATCCAGAATTCACCATGCTCGAGTACAACGAGGCCTACGTCGACTACCAGGACTACATGGGATTGACCGAGGACATGTTACAGGCCGCAGCAGAGTCGGTCATCGGCACAGCACTTGTTGAGTACGAGGGTCAGCAGATCGACTTTTCACCGCCTTTTCGGCGTTTGACCATGCGCGATGCGGTTCTCGAGTTCAATCCTACTTTGTCCGAGAATCAGCTTCAGGATCCCGAGGTGCTCCACAATCATCTGGAGTCGCTGGGAGTACAAGCTGAGCGTGGATTCTCGGCCAATTATCTGCTGGTCGAGTTGTTCGATCACACAGTGGAGAGACATCTCATCCAGCCGACATATATTACAGGTTACCCGGAAGAAGTCTCACCGTTGTCGCGACGAAGCGAACAAGATGCCGAATTGACTGATCGCTTTGAACTCTATGCGGCCGGCAGGGAGTTGGCCAACGGCTTTTCGGAGTTGAATGATGCTGAAGATCAGGCCCAAAGATTTGAGGCCCAGGCGGCTGCCAAGGCGCAAGGTGACGAAGAAGCAATGTATTTTGATGACGATTACATCAATGCCCTGGAATATGGGCTACCGCCAAACGCCGGCGGTGGCCTAGGAGTAGACAGGTTCGTCATGCTGCTGACGGGCTGTTCGTCGATCAGGGATGTACTGTTGTTTCCACACATGCGCCCGGAACGCAATACTTGACTTTGAGCGGGTGCCGAAGGGATCCCGTTTTGAAAGGCGATATGGTCTGATGATTCAGCCGCTCGAACTACTGATCGGGCTGCGCTACACGCGCGCAAAACGCCGAACTCATTTTATCTCCTTCATCTCACTCACATCGATGCTTGGGATTACGGTTGGCGTCTGGGCTCTAATCACCGTTCTTTCGGTTATGAACGGCTTCGAGCGTGAGCTAAAAGAACGAATTCTTGCGGTCGCTTCGCACGTCACCGTGACGGGTCAGGATGGCTGGCTGTCAAACTGGGAAGAGGTGAACAGATCGCTCGTAGCCGATCCAGGCGTGATCTCCACGGCCCCGTTTGTCCTGGGGCAAGGTCTTGTACTGAAACGAAACGAAGTCAAAGGCGTACTCATCAGGGGCGTCGACCGCGAACTGGAGACCCAGGTCTCGACCCTGCCGGGGCACATGTACAGGGGTTCATGGTCCAGTCTGACGTCCGGTTCCTGGGGAATCATTCTTGGCTCGACGCTGTCCTGGCAGTTGGGGGCATCCATAGGTGACAAGGTTACGGTTGTGGCACCCAAAGGACAGATCACACCGGCCGGCCTGTTACCACGGCTGAAAAGATTTACCGTTGTCGGGATATTTGAACTTGGCATGCATGAATACGACAGCGGACTCGCCTTACTCCACATTGACGATGCGGCGAAACTGCTGAAAACGACTGATAAGGTAACCGGAATACGCTTGAAAATAGATGACCTGTACCATGCACCTGCAACGAGAAACTCTCTCGCGAAGATGCTCGGGAGCCGTTACCGTGTCTCGGACTGGACACAGGAACATGTAAATTTCTTCAGAGCATTAAAGATCGAGCGCAGGGTCATGTTCATCATTTTGTTGCTGATAGTCGCTGTTGCTGCATTCAATATTGTCTCGACATTGATTATGGTGGTCACTGACAAGCGAGCTGATGTCGCCATTCTGCGCACCCTGGGAATGAGTCCGTTCCGAGTCATGATGATCTTCATTATCCAAGGAAGCCTCATCGGGCTTGCTGGAACCCTGGCAGGTGGGGCTGTTGGCGTTCTGACCGCCGTCAACGTCGAGACTCTGGTGCCCTGGCTGGAGAGCCTTTTTGAGATTGAATTCTTTCCAGCAAGTGTCTATGTGATTTCCGATTTTCCTGCCGAACTCAGGTGGCCGGACGTTTATCAGATCACCAGTGTCTCATTACTGCTCAGTGTGCTTGCTACGCTTTATCCTGCCTGGCGAGCCTCGCGAACAGATCCCGTCGAGGTGCTCAGATTTGAATAAATCGATCGACCAAGTTGTACGGTGCGAGGGGCTTGAAAAGCGTTTCGAGGAATCGGTGGTCTCGGTCGAGGTTCTCCGCGGAATCGATCTAATCGTCAACAAAGGTGAGACCGTAGCCGTGGTTGGCGCTTCCGGCAGCGGGAAAAGCACATTGCTGCATCTGCTGGGTGGGCTCGATCGCCCGACTGCCGGTGAAGTGTTTGTTTGTGGCAGTCCGCTGACCGGTCTTAACGAACGTGAGGTATGCGCGTTACGGAACCGTTCACTGGGATTCGTCTATCAGTTCCACCACCTGCTACCAGAGTTTTCCGCGCTGGAGAACGTGGCCATGCCACTTATGATTCGCGGTGAGAACTATCGAACGGTCAGACCAAAAGCCGAAGGACTCCTCAACCGAGTCGGCTTATCGAATCGACTGACCCACAAACCAGCGGAACTTTCGGGTGGAGAGCGGCAAAGGACTGCGGTCGCGCGAGCCATGGTCACACAACCGGACTGCATACTGGCCGATGAGCCGACTGGAAATCTAGATCGTCGAACGGCAAGGTCGCTGTTCGGATTGCTGGTTGAGATTAACGAGGAGCAAGCGACCAGTCTTATCATAGCAACGCACGACCTTGAGTTCGCGAGCACCCTGAAGCACACCTATCAACTGGTTGACGGGGCACTCCAGAAGGCCTAGATCCAATCGATGTCATGACCCCAAGCACCGATCTGCACTTATAATATCGGTAAGACTTAGATTCAAGGAAGACAAGGACGGGCAAGGATGCCAAAAGTCCTCAAGACTGCGATCTGTTTCGCAATCGGTGCACTGCTGGTTCACCAGCAAGCAGAGTTGGTTTCGGGTTTGTTTTTCTTTGCGCTGGCCGGCCTGCTGCTGCCATTCGCCGGTTCAAAAACTCCACAGTATCTTATTGCCGGGTTGATCGGGTTGGGATGGTCCAACACGTTTGCCGGCTATATTCTGGACAGCACCCCCGGCCCGGACTTGTTTGGGCGACCTATTGTGGTCTCGGGTAAAGTGACCGGATTGCCTAAAGAAGGTTCTGCATACACGCGTTTCGACTTTCATCTTGAGATGGCGGAGTCTGAAGCCTCGGTCGAATTACTGAACAGCATTATTCGCTTGCGCTGGTACGGTAAACGGCCTGAGCTTATTCCGGGGCAGAGATGGCGATTAACAGTCAAACTCAAAAAGCCTCGGGGTTACAGAAATATGGGCCTGTTTGACTACGAGCTCCACCTGTTCCGAAGTCGAATCCGTGCAACCGGTTACGTTCTCGCCAACGAGCAAGCGTCGTTAACAACAAAGGAGGCTGGTTTCTCGATCAGTCGGGTTCGCTACAGTCTCGCACAAAAGCTTAAACGATCTATTGGGGATCAGCCCGCCGGCGGGATTATCAGTGCGCTTGCGGTTGGACAACGTTCCGGAATTTCTCAGGATCAGTGGCTCTTCTTTCGCCGAACGGGACTCAGCCACCTGATGGCAATATCCGGACTGCATATTGGCCTCGCGGGCCTGTTCGGGTATACGGTGGTCGGTCGCCTCTGGAGGCTGTCCGGATCACTTTCCCAAATTCTCCCAGCCAGACAAGTCGCCATCCTAGCTGCACTGCTGTCAGCTCTGGGATACTCAGCACTTGCCGGCTTTCCCCTGCCGACCACACGTGCTCTCACGATGTTGGCGGTCTATACCCTTGGTGCTGTATCACTCAGGCGTTATTCACCAGAGACCTGCCTGGGTATCTCAATTTTCGTTGTCGTCTGTTTGAATCCGTTGGATACCAGTTCTGCCGGGTTCTGGCTTTCGTTTGTTGCTGTCTGGATTATCTTCCGGTCCCAAAAGTTACTACCCCTCCCTAAAAGCGATCAGGTAAATCTCTTGACCGGGAATCCAGACAGACGGGCGCGGATGCTCCGCGGCGTTCTATCTCTTGGAGTGATCCAATGCAGTCTTTTTCTGGGAATGTTTCCGGTAATGGCCTTCTTCTTCTCTGAGGTCTCATTGGTCGCTCCTATAGCCAATTTCCTCGTTGTACCGGTCTTTGGATTTACAGTAGTTCCAATGGTGCTTACCGGAGTCATAACAATACTTCTGGGTGGGGACCAGCTCGGTGAGTTTCTGCTTGTTTCGTCTGGTTGGCTCATCGAAAACCTGTTGGCCGTGGTTCGCCCCTTGACTTACCTTCAATTATCGACTCTAGCCCTGAGCAACAACGCGGTATTAGTTTTACTGTCAATGATCCCGGTGCTTGCCTTCGCATTCTGGCGACGCTCATGGTTGCTGGGTCTGCCTGCAATAACCCTAATGGGGATCCTGCTCGCCTGGCCCCAAAGTGATCTCAAGCCGGGAGCTTTTCGGTTGCACCTGCTGGATGTAGGGCAGGGGCTCGCGGTGCTGGTGCAGACCGCGGGACATATGGTTCTTTATGATGCTGGGCCACAGTACGGCCAGTTCAGTCTCGGCGAGGCCGTGGTGGTACCTGCAGTGCGGCGTCACGGGCAAGACAGTATAGATCTTGCTGTGATCAGCCACTTGGCCGCGGATCACGCCGGTGGATTGGCGGGAATCCAGAAGTCCATCCCTATCCGAATGATTGTGTCCGGTGAGCCAATGGGTATTCCAGGCAGCGAAGCTTGCAGTCGGGGAAGAGTCTGGAAATGGGACGATGTGGTGTTCGAGGTTTTGTGGCCAACCAGGGACTTAAATCTCTCCGGCAACGATCAGTCATGCGTGATTCAGATCAGATCGGACACTGGAACCGCTTTGCTGACGGGAGATATCGAGCGGTTCCCTGAGAGGGCCCTGATCAAACTGGCAGGTAAGACCCTACAATCGGACATACTGCTTGTACCGCATCATGGGTCCAGGACCTCATCCAGCGAACGGTTTATTGAACTTGTCTCTCCAGAGGTAGCCATAGTGAGCCGGGGCAGTTCAAATCGCTACGGTCACCCTCATCCGGCCATTCGTCAGAGATACCTCACCCGTGGCATTCGATGGTTCGACACGGGAATGTTGGGCCAGATTACACTGACGACCGATCAAAATGGTGTTCGGGTCCTGAGCTGGAAAGACCACAGGCGCCGTTTCTGGCATAGTTAGGGCAGGGCCTGCATGGTGCCCGTTACTCGACGATGTCAGGAAGTTGCGGCAACACTGAATCAGAAGCAGAACCATTTAGGTCAAATTCCGGTCTGTTTTGATAGTTGTACTACTTGCACCACAGACTGGGAACAGATTGAGTGTACCGGCCAACATCTTTTGGCAGCCTGTGGCCTGTTGCCACGTAACTAGCCTGGACCAGATGTCTAATGTTTGAACTGATAACCAGTGGCGGTTGGCTGATGATACCGATTATGGCCTGCTCCGTCGCATCGTTGGCTATCATTTTGGAAAGGTTCTGGGCGCTTCAGGATCGGCTGGTCTCGCCGCTCGATCTGTCCAGAAACACTGAGGCGCTTCTGCAGACCGATCAGTTGACCCGCGATAAAATCGCCGAGATTCAAAGTAGTTCTCCACTGGGTCGAATTCTGGCAGCTGGACTTGTTAATCTTGATCAGTCAACCGCAGCGATCAGGGATGCCATCGAGGAAGCCGGTAGACACGCAGTCCATGATCTCGAGCGGTATCTCAACGCGCTTGGCACCATTGCTTCTATAACCCCGCTGTTGGGCCTGCTCGGGACTGTGATCGGTATGATTAAAGTGTTTGCGGCGATCACAGCTGTTGGTGTGGGAAATCCCCAAGCGCTTGCCGGGGGCATCTCAGAGGCATTGATTACAACGGCTGCTGGACTGTCGGTGGGCATACCTAGCCTGCTGTTCCATCGCTACTTCAGGGGACGCGTTCGCGAGCTAACTGTTGAGATGGAACAGCAGGCGCTTCAAATGTTGGATGTCATCAGGAGGCTTCAATCCGGGTGAGATTTTCCGGCCCCGAAAGCGAAGATGTCAACATCAGCCTAACGCCTCTGGTCGATGTTGTTTTTCTGCTGTTGATATTTTTTATGGTTTCAACGACCTTTTCGACCGAATCCCAGTTGCGCCTGCGGCTTCCTTCCAGCGATCGGATCGCCGAGCCCTTGACTGAAGAACAGCAGTTGCTGATCGATATATCAGAGTACGGCCAGTACGGAATCAGGCGGGCAATGGCAAATACCTCTGAAGTCTATGGAGACGACGATACTCAGGTCCTTTCGCGGCTTCTCAAAAAGGCTGCGGGGGAATGGGAAAAGCCGGTGGTTGTTATTCGCGCAGACCGTCGATCCTCTCACGAGTCAGTCATGTTGGCGCTGGATGCTGCAAGGCGCGCCGGGTTTCTTAACGTGACGTTCTCACTGCAGAGTCAACCGGAACAGTGACCGACAAAGTCGGTGTATTAAACGGTCGGGAGATCTACCAGAGGCTGCTGGCATACGTCTGGCCTTATAAGTATGTGTTTCTGGTCAGCGTAGTCGGGATGATCGCGGTCGCAGCCGCCGAAACGACGTTTGCGGCGTTGCTGAAACCGATCATGGATGGTGGTTTTGTTGAAAAGGACGAGGCCATGATCCGGCTGACACCCGTTCTTCTAATTGTGGTTTTCTTGATCAGAGCGTTTGGGTCGTTCGCAGATCAGTACTGTATATCCTGGGTAGCCCGGAAGGTCATTTTTGATCTGCGGGCTCAGATGTTTGATCGGATGATTCGATTTCCGACGTCCTATTTCGACCAGCAGCCCACAGCAGGTCTGGTGTCCAAGTTGCTCTACGATGTCGAGCAGGTGGCTCAGGCAAGTGCAGTAGGGCTTCGAATCTGTATTAAAGACAGTGTCCTGTGCGTTGCGTTATTAAGTTGGATGGCATATCTGAGTTGGCAGCTGACCTTGGTGTTCTTGCTGTTGACTCCCGCTGTCGCGGTCATTGTCCGAAAAGCAAGCCTTCGTTTTCGGAAGACGAGCGAGGGTATTCAGAGGTCAATGGCATCTATAACACAGGTCGCTACAGAAGCCTTTCAGGGGCACCGCATTGTCAAGGCCTACGATGGTTACCAATACGAGAACCGCTCCTTTGAGATCGCAAATATTGCCAACCGACGGCAGGCGATGCGTAAAGCACTGGTCGCTTCCGCCAGCGTGCCTCTGCTGATCTTCATCGCTGGTACGACGGTGGCTCTGATGATCTATCTGGCCATGAGCGGCGTGATGGTTTCCTTCGTCAGCGCTGGAACCTTTGTCTCCTACCTGGGAGCCATCCTGCTTCTTATGGGGCCGATAAAAAGACTCGCCCGGGTCAACGAATATCTGCAGACCGGAATCGCGGCGGCCCACAGCACCTTTCTGACACTGGACGAGCCCGTTGAAGAATCAGGTGGTCACACCCCGGTCAGATCTATCGATGGTGATCTCGAATTCAAAAATGTGTCGTTTCGTTATGCGAAGGACAAACCGCTGGCTCTCGATAACCTGTCATTCAAGATCCAGAACGGCCAGACCGTGGCCCTTGTGGGCGCTTCGGGTAGCGGCAAGTCCAGCATTATTGCCCTGTTGCTCGGGTTTTACCCATTACAGGACGGGGACATTTTGATCGCCGGCACGCCGATAGCCGAGTGCACCCGGGAAGGACTTCGCGCTCAGTTCGGTTTCGCACCTCAGGAGGCGATGCTTTTCAATGGGTCAATCAAAGAGAATGTGGCTTATGGACAAGGACAAGTCGATGAGAGGGTCCTCACAAAAGTAATCGAGGCAAGTCGAATTGACTCATTCTCCGAGACGTTGCCTTCTGGACTCGATGGGGCGGTCGGTGAACAGGGCGTTCGGTTGTCCGGTGGGCAACGTCAGCGCCTGTCGATCGCACGGGCCTTGTATAGACAGGCCCCCGTACTCATCCTGGATGAGGCGACATCCGCACTCGACACTGAGTCCGAGAGTCTGGTCAGAGCCGCGATAAAGACGTTGGTGCCGAAACAGACAGTGTTAATCATTGCCCATCGCCTGAGTACTATCGTTGATGCCGACCTCATTCTGGTCATGCAGGACGGCAGGCTGGTCCAGTCCGGGAATCATGATGACCTGATTAAATCAAGGGGACGCTATTTTGAGCTGCACCGTGCCCAAGAGAACGGGTCAGAATCCGCGGCTGTCGATCGTCACTCATGAACTGGTTTTCCAGCTATCTTTCCCGGGGCTGGTATGAACCTAACCTTTTCTGCACTATTCTGTCACCGTTAGGCGTGCTGCACTCAATTGCCAGAACGACCCGAAACCTGCTGTATGATTTGAAGGTGCTCAAGGTCGAGTATTTCTCGGTTCCAGTGGTTGTCGTCGGAAATATCACGGCAGGTGGCACCGGCAAGACTCCTCTGGTTATCCAGTTGGTGAACGACCTCCGGGCCAGGGGCTATTGCCCGGGTGTAGTAACTCGCGGTTATGGATCCAGCGGCCTATATCCGGCCCAGGCTCAGAGGGATTCCGACCCCAAAGAGGTTGGTGATGAGGCGGTGCTTATTGCGCGTCGTACAGGTGCTCCGGTGATCGTTGATCCGGATAGGGTCAATGCAGTCGCAGCTCTTTTGGAACAGGGCCCGGTCGATCTGGTCCTGTCCGACGATGGCTTGCAGCACACCCGGTTGGGCAGATGTCTGGAAATCGTGGTGTTCGATGGTGAGCGAGAATTCGGCAACGGGAAACTGCTCCCGGCCGGACCGTTGCGCGACCCTGTCGAGCGACTAGAGACAGTCGATCTGGTCGTGAGAAACGGCGGAGTCCTCCAATCGGGTGAGTTTGCCATGAAGTGCTTGCTCGGTGAGGCTGTCAATATCTTAAGCGGGGAAAGACGAAACCTGGGAAGTTTTACTGACCGGCCCGTAGTGGCGGTTGCAGGAATCGGTAATCCGCAGAAATTTTTCAGTGAACTTCGAGACTTGGGATTAGAGGCCAAAACGATTGCTTTCCCCGATCACCATTCTTATACGGGTACAGACCTGGAGCAGTATGCAGAACAAACGGTACTGATGACTGAGAAGGATTCCTTGAAATGCGAAGGACTCGCAGGCGAAGATTGGTGGTGGGTCGATTTATGTATTGATATCGATGCACAGCTCACTGAACAGGTTCTCCATGCGGCGGAGAAGTTCCGGGCAAATGAACGCCGAATTTAGAATTCTGATACCTGCCCGCTTCTCGTCGGAGCGGTTACCTGGTAAGCCTCTTCGGGATGTCGCCGGGAAACCCTTGATTCAGAGGGTCTACGAATGTGCTGAAGCGAGTTCGGCGAGCAGTGTGACTGTCGCTACAGACGATGACGGAATTTACCGGGCGGTTGCCGATTTCGGGGGTTCGGTCTGTATGACATCTGAACAGCACTCTAATGGTACCGAAAGGCTGGCTGAAGCGATCGACCAGCTAGGCATTCCAGACGATGCTGTGATATTAAACCTTCAGGGTGACGAGCCTCTGGTGCCCGCCGTGCTGATAGACCAAGTTGCGCAGAGTCTCGTGGATCGTCCTGATGCGGTGATCTCAACAGCATGCTGCCCGTTGGAATCGGTCAGAGACCACCAGGACCCGAACGTCGTCAAGGTCGTCCGGGACAGTGAGAGTCGGGCACAATATTTTTCCCGGGCTCCGATTCCCTGGTTCAGGGAAGCTCAAGAGAATATGCCCGGGGCGGGGCGCTGGTCGGTAGCACGAAGGCATCTTGGGATTTACGCCTACCGTGCCGGTTATCTCAGGCGGTTCTGCAGTTTGGCTCCATCACCTATGGAAGAAGCAGAAAAGCTCGAACAACTGAGAGCGTTGTGGTACGGAGACAAGATTACCGTTTGTGATGCCGTCGAGACACCAGGTCCAGGTGTAGACACATTATCTGAACTGGCGGATGTCATTCATATATTCGAACTGCGCGAGGACTAGAGGCTCATCAATCATGCCTGATGACCCGCTGCCGCTCGTTGTGCTTTTGGCCTGGCTTGCCCCTTAGCAGATGACTGGTACCGGCTTGGGTCCCTTGATGATCGATATCGAAGGTGTCGAACTGACGGCGGCGGATCGAGCCCGGCTCGCGGACCCTTGGGTTGGCGGGGTTGTGCTGTTCCAGAGAAATTACACCGACCGGGTACAACTGGCAGCGTTGATAGCCGAGATCAAGGCGGTCAGTTCGCCGGAATTGCTGGTGGCAACTGATCACGAAGGCGGTCGGGTCCAGCGATTTCTTGAAGACTTTACCCGGCTTCCGGCAGCCAGGGTAATCGGACAATTGTTCAATCAAGACGCCGCAAGAGCGATGGCCCACGCGAGAACACTGGGGCGGGTTATGGGTGTTGAGCTACATGATGTGGGAGTCGATCTCAATTTTGCTCCGCTTTTGGATCTCTTTCATCCGGGAAGCCGGGTAATAGGAGACCGCGCTTTCCACGAGCGACCTGAGATTGTGACAAAGCTCGCAGCGCAGCTTGTCGAGGGAATGCGGGATTCTGGTGTGCACGGGGTCGCTAAGCATTTTCCCGGTCACGGCGGTGTGTTAGAGGACTCTCACCATTGTTTACCGGTCGATGACCGGTCTCTTGCCAAGATCCGTGAATCTGATCTTGAACCGTATCGGCAGATGGATCTCGACACGCTTGGCGGTATCATGACCTGTCATGTTCTGTTCCCAGCGGTCGACCAGTTGCCTGCAACATTCTCCCGCCGTTGGATTAACCACCATCTGCGCGATGAACTTGGGTTCACTGGGGCCGTGTTCAGTGATGATGTGATCATGGAAGGTGCACAGGGGATCGGTACCCCTCTTGCCAGGACCCTGCAGGCAATCGATGCGGGGTGCGATATGGTATTGGTCTGCAACGATCCAGATTCAGTTGATGTTATCCTGGCCGCAGCGCCAGCCCCAAGAGACAGGAGCAGCGAACAAAGGCTCAAGAAACTCTATGGCTTTCGTGGTTTGCCAGCACCCGAGGCGGGCGAATTGAAATCCTGGGCCGTGGGGCTCGAGGCGCTGTCGACGAATCGCGCGGGGGCTTAATCCGCCCGTTCCATGTACTCCCCAGTTTCGGTGTTCACCCGGATCTTGTCGTCTATCTTGACGAACGAGGGCACGGTCAGCCGAAGCCCCGTTTCTACGGTCGCGGGTTTGCCAGAGCCTGCAGCGGTTTGTCCCTTAACGACTGTCTCGGTATCAGTGACCTTCAGCACGACCGCGGCAGGTAGTTCAATACCGATCGGGTTGTTATTGTAGAAATTGATCTGGACCTCCAAACTCGGCAACAGGTAACCTTTCTCCTGTGCAAGATATTCAGCCGACAGGCTCATCTGATCGTATGTTTCGAGGTCCATAAAGACGTAATGTTCGCCCTCAGGGTAGAGATACTGCATCTGTCTCGGTTCAACGTGAGCCTTTTCAAGTCTGTCTTCAGAGCGGAATCGTTCGTTGAGCTTGGTTCCGTCGGCGATGGCCTTCATTTCCAATTGGGCAAAAGCGCCCCCTTTGCCCGGTTTGACGTGCTCTTTTTTCAGCACTCGCCAAAGCTTTCCTTGATATTCAATGAGATTGCCAACCCTTGTTTCAGATGCTGAAATCTTCATACTCACGACCTGACTAGAACATTGTGCTGAAGTTTACGGGCTGTGACGAACGGCAACAAGAAAAGAGACCCCTGATGGCAAAATTTTCTTCAGAAAGGAGCAAGGACGGCCAATTTCCCCCGAAAAGCTGGTACGACCCTAGTTGCAGAATCTGTAACCGGCTTGCCCAGTTTCTGGATGTGACCCGGGCAGAATTCCCGGACTACTTTTGCGCTCCCGTACCTTCGTTCGGTGACAGCAAAGCCCGGCTCTTGATTGTCGGGCTTGCGCCTGGTAAGCACGGCGCCAATGCCTCTGGTCGGCCGTTCACCGGAGATCATGCGGGTCGGCTTCTTTACGAAACGCTGCACCGCTACGGATTAAGTTCTGCTCCAGTATCTGTCAGCAGGCGTGACCGGTTGCGCCTTTTTGATTGCCGCATCACTAACGCCGTCAAGTGCCTGCCGCCAGGAAATAAGCCAGTTGCTGCCGAGGTGAACAACTGCGTCCAATTCCTCGTGCCCGAATTGTTCAGTGTGCCCTCAGGTGGCGTTGTTCTGGCCCTGGGCAAGTTGGCCCACGAAGCGATTGTCCGGGCTTTTGGCCTGACGCCCTCGCGCATCCGGTTCGCACATGGAGCGCGGCATAAATTACCAGGCAATCGAATCCTGCTCTCCAGTTACCACTGCAGCCGTTACAACACCCAGACAAGGCGTTTGACCGAACCGATGTTCCAGTCGGTGGTTCGAAGGGCCAAAACGCTGTCGAGGGCTGCCGCTCAATGAGCAGAGAATTTGACCAGAAAAATTTTTTAAAGAGCGTTTCTACGCTCCCGGGCGTGTACGCAATGCTGGATAAAGAGGGTCTCTTCCTCTACGTTGGAAAAGCCAGCAACCTTCGCAAAAGGCTGCGAAGCTATTTTGGGGAGACTGATCGTTCAACGAGATTGAAGCGTCTGATCTCTCAAGTGGCGGACATTCAGGTTCATATCACAAACACTGAAAGTGAGGCGTTACTTCTTGAGAACAATCTGATTAAGGCTCACCGGCCACATTACAACATTCTGCTGAGAGACGATAAGAGCTATCCGTACATTCGCCTGACACTCAACCAGGATTTCCCTGGGTTCTCGCTTTACCGTGGGAGCCTGAAACAACCGGGCAGGTACTTCGGGCCTTTTTCGAATGCCGGTGCAGCGAGAGAGACGCTCAGTCAGATTCAGAAAATAATTCCAGTCAGGCAATGCCAGGACAGCTATTTTCGAAATCGATCCAGACCCTGCCTGCAGTACCAGATCAAACGCTGTTCAGCACCTTGTGTTGGGCTTGTCGAGCCACAGTCCTATTCCGGCGATGTCCAGGACAGCATCATGCTTCTCGAGGGGAAAAGCGAGAAGTTGGCCAGACTCCTTCAGGCCCGTATGCATGAGAGCGCCGGAAAGTTAGATTATGAATCCGCGGGACAGTACCGTGACCGAATCAGTGCGCTAAGACGGGTCCAGGAAACCCAGTATGTCTCCGGCCGCGCTAGCAACGCAGATGTGATTGTCGCGGTCCGCGAATCTCATCTGACCTGTGTATCGGTGATGAGCATCAGGAACGGGCAGAATCTAGGCAGTCGGCATTTTTTTCAATCCGCAGTGCTGGATGAGACGACTTCACAGGTGCTGAAGGCTATTCTTCCTCAATACTATCTGGCCAACCCGATACCCCCGGAGTTGATCGTGTCTCCGGCGGTGTCAGATGTGTCCAAGTTAGTTGATTTCTTCTCGAAAAGAGCCGGGCGAAGGGTTCACATAAAATCCAGGGTTCGCGATTTCAGGGCTCAGTGGCTGCAGCTGGCGGAACTGAACGCAACGGAACGACTGGCGAGGCATCTTGCAAGCCGAGAATCATACACAGATCGTCTGAAGGATCTGTCTCAGCGACTTGGGCTCGATGGGCCGCCGGCGAGGCTGGAGTGTTTCGATATCAGTCACAGTGCAGGAGAGGCCCCTGTCGGTTCATGCGTGGTCTTTGATCAGGAGGGGCCTGTTCCTTCACAATATAGGCGATTCAATATCCGAAATGTGACTCCAGGGGACGATTATGGTGCGATGCGACAGGCACTTGAACGGCGTTATCGACGTGTTACAGAGACGGAACTGGCGGTGCCCGATATTCTGTTTGTTGACGGCGGCAAGGGGCAACACGCCATTGCCGAGGCGGTCTTGAACGGATTGCTGCTCGGTGATGTGACCGTGGTGGCGGTCGCGAAGGGAAGCGATAGAACCGGGGGTAGGGAGCGACTCTACATTTCCGGGACCGTCCAGGCGCTGACCCTGCCACGGACTTCAACGGCTCTTCATCTGGTTCAGCAGATCAGGGATGAGGCACACCGTTTCGCCATTACCGGACATCGGCTGCGAAGGGGCAGAGCCCGGCTGAGTTCTGTCCTCGAAGAGATTCCCGGCATCGGTGCGACCCGCCGGCAATCGCTGCTCCACCATTTCGGTGGCCTGCAGCAGGTACAGCGCGCGCCCGTCGAAGACCTTTCCAAAACGCCTGGGATCAGTGTAAATCTAGCGGAAAGAATCTATCACTACTTTAAGCAGAATTGAATATTTGCAATGCTCTGGACCGTCCCTAACCTTCTGACGCTACTGCGGGTGGCATTGATACCCGTTATCGTGTTGCTTTACTGTCTACCGATCGACGGTGTGTACGCTGCCACTGTGTTCCTTCTGGCTGGTCTAACAGACTGGCTCGATGGTTACCTCGCTCGCTCCCTGGCGCAGAGTTCCCGGTTTGGAGAGTTTCTCGATCCAGTTGCTGACAAACTGATGGTTGTGGTTGCACTGGTCCTGCTGGTCAGTGACCAAGGACTTGCTGACCGCCTGCTCGTTCCACTGATATTCACTCTGGTTTCAGCGGTGGTGATTGGCAGGGAGATTGCGATTTCTGCACTGCGTGAATGGATGGCCGAGATGGGTGAACGCGGGGTGGTTGCAGTCGGGTATCTCGGGAAGATCAAGACGACCATCCAGATCATAGCCATCACTTTGCTGTTGAGTAAAGGCGACCTGGGTTATCTACCTTCGTTGATGGTTGGGGAGATTCTTTTCTATGCAGCGGGTGGTTTGACTCTCTGGTCTATGGCTCGCTATTTGAGGGCAGCCTGGCCCGTGCTCCTGGATCGCTCTAAATGACGAAAGTCAACTTGACAGGGTTCTGACAGGGTCTAGAATTTCTAGTCCTCACCAGCGGGAATAGCTCAGTTGGTAGAGCACCACCTTGCCAAGGTGGAAGTCGCGAGTTCGAGTCTCGTTTCCCGCTCCAAATATTGCTCTTCAACTGTGACGGGGATCACAGCGTGAGGTACCCTCATAATGATTATAATGATGGGATATGCTGATAACTGGAGAGAAGCATAATGCGACGATTTCAAACCGCCCTAACAGTTTTCGTTTCGGCTGGATTTGTGACGCTACTTGGTTTGTCCTTTCCAGTGTTCGCGGTGATACCCGCAGGTAGTCTGAGTGTCAAAGTTGAGGTTTCCCATTCCGAAGATGGAGGCGAGCCAATGAAAAGCTCTGTAGGTATTACCTTAGAGCTAGTACCTGCTGCTCCGATTCTATCTATGCCCGTCGATCAGCAGGTGGAGGAGAACCATGACCATATTTCCGGGTGCCAATGTTCCGCAGTCTATAACTATACGGTTACTTCCAGAGCTAATGGACCTGACCAGTACCTAATGAGCTCTGAACTAATTGGGGGGGACAACATTCAGGCGGCTCCTTACCCTCAGCAAAAGTTGGCAAACCATAGTCTCGGCTGGCAGGTGCCTGAGGGCATCGATAGGTCAATTACTCTGGGTGCGACGACAGTGGTTGAAGAAGCAAGTCAGGGAGCTAATATCATTACGGTGATTTCCGATGGCATTGCTGTCGGAACTACTGAATCGGAAGGTAGCGAAACTGCTGAGAATGCTAGTGTCAATGGAATCGTAGTGAATGACTTGGTGGTTATTGGAGTTGATGAATATAAAGTCACGGCAGTTTCAGATAACGGCGTAGAGGGGGAGATTACCCTAGACCCTGCTTTGAGCTTAGGTGTCAGCGTCGGTGAACTAGTAGCTGAAAGAAGAGTCTTTAGCGTGGAACTTGAAGCCTTTGACGTAGTAGATGATGAAGAGCAGGTGACCACTGTCGGAGTGGTAGTCTCGGCAAGAGTAGCTTCTAGGCCGGATATGGGTGACAGCGATTTCACTTTGACCAGATTCTATGTGCCGGCAGAGAAGGACTTGAAGGCTTATGTGCGGAATGAGCGTGAAGAGGCTAATCCGGGTGAGGAAGATGTTGCCTATATTTCTCTTTCCAAGGAACAGTTTTACCCTGCGGACAATGTAACAGCCGTATCTGGGGATATCTTGAAATACGCCATCGTACAGAAAGCGGGTACTAGCGGACCGTTAATTGATGTGGTCCTAAAAGCCAACATTTCGCCGTTTACGACCTATGAAACTGGCTCTACCGTTTTAAATAACGGGGACCAGCCCTTGCCTGATGCCGATTTGGATAGTCCTCTCCTAGTTGGCATTGATGCGGGTACTATCGCAGCGTTTGACTTAGCTGAAGTGACATTTAAGGTCAAGTTAGATGAACCCACTGGAGAGGATACTAGTGATCAAGGGAAGGTTGCTTGGACGGAAGGTGAGGATGCATGTTGGAATGCCCCCATAGGAAATTGGAGTGTGAATGGCTGGGTAGTCGGCAGTTGCGAAGAAGGGTTTGTGGCAGGAGAACAGTGGGAGCAGGCAGATTGCAACTCACTAGCAACAGCATGGGGAAGCCAAGAGTTTCTCGTGGGCGATGTGAATGTGCTCAACACATTGACACTTCAGTCGAGTGCAATACAGGCCAGTGTGTGTTTGCCATAGGACACTCGAGACCCAAGAGCTTCCTGAATACAAACCGCATACCTAGAAAACTTGCACGACTTGCTCCTAAGGCGCCACGCCTAATTCTGGCATTCTACGCCTTGCTAAGATGGAAGTTGGGCGTACAAGTCTCAATACCCGCTCCAAATAGCCTGTATTCCGCAGGTCCGCGATAATATGTGAATACCAAAATTGTATAAGGTTGTTAATTAGATGATCACTTACAGGCTCGTGCCGGAGCCGACGCATACTGGCTGCTCAGGTAAAGTCTAGATCTATCGAATCGTGCCATGGGTTCAGACTTTATTAAGGCATGTAACTTTGTACCCCTGCTTGACGCTTCAGAGACCTGAGGCCACAATCTCTTACGATTGTGCGTGCACTATCTCAACCTAAGTGGAAGATCAGAAAGTGACTTACAAAATAAACAGAATGCCGGATCAGATTTCGGCCGCTTTGCTAAGCAAATGCAGTACGGTTGAAACAGCGACAGTTGGGCATAGGCGCCACATGGGTTTTATGGATAAGGCGATTCAGTGCGTACTTACCTCCCGGCGGGTAGCAGGCACTGCGATCACGCTCGCACTGCCGGGCCAGGACTCGACCCTTCTACATCACATTATTGCCCAATTACGACCGGGCGACTTCCTCTGTATCGACCGGCTCGGTGATTTTAAGCACGCCTGCCTGGGCGGCGGGGTGGCAGCGGCCGTTAAAGCAAGCGGCTGTGTTGGAGTTGCCATTGACGGACCGTGTACAGATCTGCCAGAGATACAAGACTACGATCTGCCCGTCTGGTCACGGGGGGTCTCGCCGGTGACCACGCGCATTTACGATATCGGTGGAAGTTTTAACGTGCCTGTTTCGTGTGGTGGTGCAGTCGTCAACCCAGGTGACGTTGTAATTGCTGACTTCTCGGGTGTTCTGGTTATGCCTCCAGGGGAGGCTGAGGCCGATGCAGACTGGGCACTCGCCAAACAAGCTGCTGAACCTGATGGACATAAGCTTCTTCTTTCCGGTTCGAAACTCGGTGACCTCAGCGGTGCGACTGACCTGGTCAGAGCTAAGACCGAGGCCTAGTCAAGTCAGAGGCGCGCCAATAATACTGCTCAGGGCTCAGCACGAGACAGGAAGACCAAAAGAGTTGATCCCTTGTGTAGGTCATCAGGAGTAGAACCAGCCAAAGCGAAATCTGGAATGCAACATCGCAATTGCAGTGCCATCAAAGGATTCTTACCGACCACGACCATGATGTCACAGTATGGGTAGAAAATTCAATCAAGGGAACCAAGCGTTGGAATCGCTAGATTAGTGGGCCCAGGTAGTCCTGACGTTTTCTCGGGCAGACCTCACTCGACGCCCATGATGAAGTTGGGCAGCCACAGTGTCAGCGGCGGAATGTAGGTGATCAACAGCAGCACCACGATTAAAGGGATCAGCATCGGTAGGACCGCCATGGTTACTTTCTCAAACGAGACCTTGCCCACCTCGACCATGATATAGAGCCCGATCCCCATGGGCGGCGTTGCGATGCCGATGAGCAGCGCGTTGGTGATGATAAGCCCGAAGTGGACGCGGTCGATACCGAACTGATCGGTGATCGGCAGCAGCATGGGCACCAGGATGAGCTTTGCCGGTACGCCCTCAACGA
>CAZVVN010000051.1:0-3732 GCA_964630665.1 uncultured Acidiferrobacteraceae bacterium
ACGACTACGGGGTCATCATCAGCGATACCCTGCAACTCGATGAGCAAGCGACAGCAGATTGCCGTGCTGCCCGGGCCTAGCCTGGTGGCCAGGAGTTAAAGCCGGGAAATCCCAGCTGATCTATCGGTGATTCCGGTCGGCCCGGACTGTTCCGAGGATCAGGCGATCTCGACAATCATCTCGACTTCCACGGGGATGTTCATCGGCAGCGAACCCATTCCGACAGCAGACCGCGCTGCCCGGCCCGTGTCGCCGAAGACCTCGACCATGAGGTCAGAAAAGCCGTTGATCACGGCAGGATGATTCTCAAATCCCGGCTCAGCGTTCACCATACCAAGCACTTTAACGACCCGCTGGACCCGATCAAGATCACCGATGTGCTCTTTCAAGGTCGCCAGCATATTGATACCGACCAGGCGGGCGGCCTGGTAGGCCTCTTCCTGGGAACAGTCCACGGGTACTCTTCCCACGACAAATGACCCATCGGGCTTGTTGGTGCCATGTCCGGACATGAACACCAGGTTTCCAACCGTGACCGCACCAACGTAATTGCCGAGCGGTGCCGGGGGAGTGGGAAGCGTGATTGACAGTTCAGCAAGACGGTCATCGATTGTTGCCATGATATCTCCTTGAGAAACAATGTTGCCTATTCAGGGATGACGGATGCCAGATCACCTCGGGCGCCCGCACAGTATGCAAAAGTACGATCAGACGCAGCGTCCTCCGTCGACTTCGAGTGCGACTCCGGTCAGGAACGCCGCGTCGTCAGAGGCCAGGAAGAGCATCGTCTGGGCGATGTCGTTGGGCGTGGAAAACCGGCCAAGCGGAATGGTCGCCTCGAATTTCTTGCGGTTCTCCGGTGTGTCCGGTACACCCATGAAGGTCTCGAGCATACCGGTCTCACCGATCACGGGACAGATCGCATTGACCCGCACCTTGTCCGGTGCAAGCTCCACGGCCAGCGCTTTGGTCAGGTTACTCACAGCACCCTTTGAGCTGCAGTAGACCGCAAGACCGGGCCGCGGACGGAGAGCAGCTGTTGAGGATGTGTTAATGATGCAACCGCCGCCCCGCTCACGCAAGACCGGCAGTGCTTCCTGAATCGCGATAAAGACGGCCTTGACGTTGACGTCATAGACCTTGTCGAACTCCTCTTCCGTCACGTCGCTGAACTGCTTGTTGCGGTGGGAATACCCGGCATTGTTCACCAGGATGTCGAGCCCACCGCCAAGGTCCTTGGCTGACTGGATCATCCTCTTGGCATCGCCTCTCGATGTGACATCTGCGTGTACGTACACCGCGCGACCGCCGGATGTGTTGATCGACTCCACCACTGCCTCGCCGGCCTCGTCACTGATGTCTGCGACCACCACGCCAGCCCCCTGGGCGGCGAACAGTTCTGCCGTACCGGCACCAAAGCCGGACGCTGCACCCGTCACCACTGCTACTTTGTCTTTCAGACGCATCGCACACACTCCTTTAGTTCATTTCGATCTTTGCCGGTAGGCAGCCGGTCGCCGGTAGAGCAATCATAGGCCAGTCGATTCGCCGAGACCAGTACGGCAGCCGATATCAAACACAATTCTTGAGTTGTCAGTGGGCTGACTGAACGATCAGCTAGGGGTCCCGAACCCTTATTCCCCATCACCGCGCTTGACCTGCATCGAAAGACCTGCGCGTTCTGTGCTGTGCTGGGTGGCACGGGTCACCGCACCCTGACCGAAGCGGTCATCGATCCGGTCCAGCGTTCTGTTCAGATCGTTGCGTTTGTGCATCCGGGTATCGTGGAAGAGTGTCGTCTGGGTGGAGTCGACATCTTCTAGCAGATTTGTACAACCAACGCCGATCAAGCGGATCGGTACGGTCGGTCCGGATTTTCGCAACAGTCCGGTGGCTGCCGATGCGACCGTCATTCCATCGTCTGTCGCATCGCCCAGAGTCACCTGTCGGCTACGCAACGGGTAACCCCGCGGTCCTGGTGCTGTTCGCTTTGCTTCCTTCCATTTCAGCACCACGGTGCGGGCCCGCACAGCGTCCCGCCGCAACCGTCTTGCCACCGACTCGGCGTGGGTGCGGATCATCGATTCGAGCATGTCGTGATCTGAAATATCGTTCATAAAGGTGTGTTCTTCACTGTAGGACACGGCCTCGCGATAGGGCTCAACCTCACGCACGTCCTCCCCGCGGGCAAGTTTCGCGATCTCCACACCCCAGTTACCCAGCTGGGAGGTGAGTTCGGCATCTGTTGCCCGTGCCAGATCACCGAGCGTCTCGAACCCGGCGGACACGATCCGATCCCCCGCCACCGGTCCCACACCCCATATCCGCCTCACCGGCAGCGGATCGAGGAAGCCGCGTACTTCGGCCTGCGACACATGCATCAAACCATCGGGTTTGGCCGACTGGCTGGCGATTTTTGCCACCATCTTGATGGGCCCGATTCCGACTGATACCGGCAATCCCAGTTCGTCGTGTACACGGCGTCGTAACCTTTCGCCGACTTCGACGGGATCACCGAGCAGGCGTTCCGTGCCGGTGAGATCAATAAACGCCTCATCTAGAGAAAGCCGCTCCACGGCAGGTGAGAAATCCTGAAAGATCTCGAAGACCCGCCTGGACTCGCGCTTGTAGAGTGCCATGTTGCCCCGCACGAAAGTCAGATCGGGACACTTGCGCCGCGCCTCGAAGGACGGCATCGCAGAACGCACTCCGAACTTGCGTGCCTCGTAACTTGCCGCAGCCACCACACCGCGTGCGCTGCTGCCACCGACGGCCAGCGGCTTGCCGCGCAAGGCCGGGTCATCGCGCTGTTCCACGGAGGCATAAAACGCATCCATGTCGGCGTGCATGATGATGGTCTTGTGTTCAGACATGACACCAGCCGGCAATAGCAACAGCCAGGTACGCGGTCAGAGCCATAAGATTACGATCCATGACAACAATGGTATCACCGTCCGAAGCATTGAGCGGGAGACCCCGAGTGCCGGATCTCGACGGAGCAACCGGGCCCTGGTCGTCAGGTTTTAGGACACCGTGTCGGTGCCCCGTAGAAGCCAAGCGGCTGGTCCCTGAAACTTTCCGGCCACCTGCGCACGTGCTGCCGGGCAGCCTCACCCAGGGACCGGTACCACTGCGGCAGAGGCGGATCAGTGCATTCGCCAGCCAGGCGGTCGTAATAGTCGTACTGGCCGTCTTCGAGGCTGTGCCGGTTCCGCTGGTTGACACCGGCCTGGTCTAGTTGTGCTACGTGGTCGGCTGCCGTATCGCGCATTGCGTCGCGCGAGGGCAAGGCAAATTCGCGGTTCAGGAGTCTGGAAAACCAGCGAGCCTGGATCTCAAAGATCGGGAACGGAATGATCTTGAACGGCAGACCGATCAATGCCAGCGTCGGATGATCTATGCACAGAAGGTCATGGTGCAGTGGTGTGACATGGTTATCGGTGACCTTGATGACATCGCTGTCCAGAAAAGGAAACGAATAGTGATAACCGGTCGCGAAGATAAAGTGGTCCACGGGTTCACTGATCGTATTGTCGGCAAAGAGAATTCGGCCGTCTTCGAACAGGTGGCTCACTGATGGACGACGCTCGATGTTGTGCCTGTGCCGGGTTTGAACTCCATGTTGTTTCGAGAGATCTGCGCACAGGTAGACATGCTCAGCGACCCCGGCAATCTCCTGGCTGAGATCGGCAGCCGATGATGCACCGCCGAACACTGCCACTTTCCCACCCG
>CAZVVN010000051.1:3832-25226 GCA_964630665.1 uncultured Acidiferrobacteraceae bacterium
CCACCCCCTGATGAATCAAAGGTGTAATCGAAAAAAGCCATCACGTCGCGTGGCAGGTTGGTTCGCATCGAGGCATACATCGATGAATGAATACGCGATCCGGTCTGTCCCAGGGGGTCCGGCTCTGATTCCGGCCGATAGATCCAGGTACCCCCTACCTCGTTGCCCTGTTCAAAGACCGTGACCTCGTGCCCGGCCCGGGTGAGTTCGCGGGCAGTGACCAGACCGGCCGCACCGGCACCGATGACAGCGACCTTCAACACGGATGAGTCCCGGTATTGTTCAAGGACACGCGTAACAGGACAGTGGATTCAGCACTTGGGGCCTGGACACTTTTGACCGATGGCTTCATCCGTGCTGCCGCCCGAGAAACTCGTTCAGAATTCGGCAGACTGCCTCGGGTTGTTCCTGCTGCACCCAGTGGCCGGCGCCAGTTACCAGGTGACATCCTTCCATGCGCGTGCAGGCGCTGGCCTGCATCGCCTCAAATGCCCCGGGTTTCTGGTAGACCCCCCAGTCACTTTTACCAGCAACAAACAACGAGGGGACATCGATGGTTCGGCCGGCCCACAGCCGCAGGGCATTGTTTTCAGCCTCAGAAGTGGCGCAGCGGTACCATTGCAAACCACCCTGGAACCCAGTTCGTCCGTATTCACTGCTGTAGACCTCAAGCTCGGTCTCGCTCAACCACACGCAGTCGGCGATTGCGTCTGCGCCAGGCATGTAGGGTGCCACGGTCTCGGCCATACCCAGATCCAGGTCCATCACATAGTAGGTCGGCAGCTTTGCCAGTTCACCGGCCGACCAGGTGTTCAGCTGAAAGGGTCGATTCCCGGTCCAGTCGGCGCTTTTGTAATGAAAATAGGCCCGCAGAAAATCATGGACACCCTGGGAACAGTGGCACATGTGGTCATTGGCCTCCGGGGTCGAGTAATACCACTGGTAGTGTTTGCGCGGCCGGTCCAGCGCCGCAAGTGACGCGTGGATCGTGGGCGTGGACTGAGCGGTCTGGCCATCACATACCGCGACCGTGCCGGCAGAAAATTCCGTTGCTGGAGGCGGGCCAGCGAATGGCGCGCTCATCATGACCACGGACTGAAAGACATCAGGCCGCAATAATGCACAGTAGGCCGCTACCGGGGAACCGAAATCATGGCCGACGACTGCCAGGACATTCTGCCGGCCCAATGCCCAGACCAGCCCGAGAATGTCGCGGACAAGATTGGGGATCGCGAAGGACCCGAGATCGCTGCTGTAATCGTCATTCCAGCCAGTCGTTCGGCCATAGCCCCGCTGGTCCGGCGCCACCACCCGGTACCCGGCATCCGCCAAGGACAGCATGACGTTTCGCCAGCTGTAGGCCAGTTCCGGAAAACCGTGCAGCAGCAGAACCAGGGGACGATCAGGGTCTTCGAATCCAGCCTCCAGCAGATGCATTGACAGTCCGTTGCCGTTGTTGATCTCACGACTTCGAATGGCCGGATGAAGTGCTTGCAGGGTCAATAGATTTGTCCGAACTGAAAGATCAGCGGCCTACTTTTTATCGGCAAAGTTGGCTCTGGCCTGCTGGGCAGCGGCATTGGTCCCACTCAGCTGGCTCTGATCTGCATCGGCATAACTGCCGGCCTTGTGCAGTGCGCCCGCAATGGCGTTGACCGCTTCCTTGATCATGACCGCCGGGATCGGTGGATTTTCTGCACAGCGCCGGGCCAGTTCCCAGGCGACCTCAACCGAACCACCCGACGGGGATATCCGGTTGACCAGACCCCAGTCCAGGGCCTGACTGGCCGGCATCTTCTCACCGAGCAAACAGATCTCCTTTGCTCTCGCCGGACCGACCAGGGTCACCAGACGGGGCAACGCACCCCACTGAAGATTCAGGCCGACCTGGACCTCGGGGACCAAGAGGTAAGCGTCCTCGGCCAGTACCCGCCAGTCGCAGGCCAGGCCGATGGCACAACCCGCACCGACCATCATGCCTTCGGCGGCAGTGATCGTGATCTGTGGCAGATCCTCCCAGGCCTGGCAGAGTTTCACGCCGCGATAGAACCGCTGGCGGACCTCAAGCTCACTCATCTGACTGAGGTCCCAGTTCGTTGCATCCTTGAGATCGATCCCTGAAGAGAATGCAGTACTGGAACCGGTCAGGACGATACTCCGGATCGACAGATCCTTCGCCAGGCCTTGCGCAGTTTCGGTCAACTCCAGGATCAACTGCTGATCAAAGGCGTTGAGTGCTTTTTTCCGATCGAAGCGAACGATCATGACCTCATCTCGCTTCTCCAGAGTGACGTAGTTCTTCATTGAAGTCCTCCTGATAATCAAGCGAAAACAAGCAGCCTGGTCGACCGGGCCCCGTCAAACGACTCTGTATTCAAGGCTATTCTTTGTCACATCGGAAGATGGCCGCTCTGATGGTAAATGTCCGATATCCGGGACCGTCCAGTCAACAGTCCGAAGCCAAGCCCTGTTGCGACCCATCCTCTCCGGGTACAGGTCAGGCCTTGGGGTCGTAGCGCTCAAGACCCTCGACGTCCTCTTCATCAGTGTAACTCCCGCGCAGTTCGATCACGTTGCGATCAGGATCACGAACAAACACAGAGGCATTACCCTTGCGGCCAAATGTCACCGGGCCCTGGCTGATGGCAATATTGCTTTCTTTCAGGGCCTCCAGTGTCCTGTTGATCGAACCCACAGCCAAGGCAACGTGGGTATAGCCTGGATACTTTTCCGGCACATCCATCAGGATGTTCTTACCGCCGGTCAGGTCGACGCCGTTGTAGATCAGGTTGATCTCCACGCCGCTTGCGTTGGTCAGAATGGTGACATCATCCCCATCCGCCCGACGTTCGACTTCGAACCCGAAGTGCCGGTAGAAGGCGATTGCCTGTTGTTCATCTATCACCCGGATTCCCAGGTGGTGTACCTTCTGGACCTCGATCATGGGCATCATCCTCGCTGTTTCAGAGCAATCTGACAAAGCTTGAAGCACAGCTTCCAATCGGACTGTACTGAACTCGGCCCCATTTGCCTAACCCGGCTACAACGGCGTGATCACTCGGCCACAAACCGAGACAATGTCGGATACTGTCTGGCGATATGCCGACCAGGTTCCGTCACGGCACGCATGATCTCGAGATCTTCGAACTCAAAGCCAGGTGCGACCGTACATCCTACGAGTGAATAGTCGCCGGTCGACTCGGCTGCCTGCCAGTAACCAGCCGGGATACAGTGTTTGTATTCGCCGTTCCCCAGCAGCGTCTCGGTCAACGTCGAGAGACCCGGATCGCTCTGAATCAACCTCAAGGGTGCCCCTTCATAGAAATGCCAGACCTCCTCAGCGGTGATTCTATGAAATACACTGAGGCTGCCCTGTGGTAACAGAAAGTAGATGTCGGTTAGCGCGGAGTAGCTCTTCTCTTTGAGCGTCACTTTTCTTGGGCTCCGATACACCTCCCGGAAATACCCACCTTCGGGATGAGCCGCCAGCGCATACCGGTCAATCAACGCTTGGACTTTTTCTAGTGCCGTCATCAGGGCAGATCGTCCAATGCCTTACATTCTCCTTGGAATGTAACGCGAGGTTATCGCGCCTGCCATCGTCCAGCCTGCGGCACCTGCGAAGACAATTGGCAGAGCATAGAACTTGAGCAGAATCGCGAACACACCCGGCACAATCAGATTGGCAACATCCCGGTAGGTCTGAAAAACACCAGTCATCTCGGTACGCTCCAGCGGCCGTACCGCACGCAGAAAAAGCACATGGCCGGAACCATCGAGCATAGTGGCACCGAGTGCTGCGAAAACCAGCAACCCCATAGCAACCAACGGGCTTCCCGAAAAAGCAAAGACCGCGAGAGTCATGAGACTCGTTACGATAAACCCCATCCGCATGAGCAGACGCAGCGAGTAACGACGGGCGACCCAGCCCCAGTACGGTAACGTCAGAGTCCAGGCCGAACCGATGGAGATGATCGCAGCCCCCAATAACTCACCGAGCCCGGACTGGACCGCATAAATCGGTGTGTAGATGATAAACATCATCCACCAGCTCGAACGTGCCAGAACTAGGCTCCAGGCGAGTCGCAGGCGGGGCTGTCGAAAGAAACGACCCACGTGGCGGGCGGGGTTAACCGTTCCAAATGAACCGCCCTGCATAGTCGTATGCTGCAGCCCCAGCCACCTGAAATAGGCAAAGGTCGCCAGCGTGCCGGCCGCAGCGATCGCAAAAGGCAGCCAGTCAGCATACCTTGACTGTATATAGACCCCCAAAAAGGGACCGATAGACAACGCCACGATGCTCGACAGCATCCGCAGCGGTTCGAATTCCGACAGCCGGCGGCGGGGAATCCGCTGCATGACATAAAGACTCAGTATCACTTCCATCGACGTGACACTGAACACATGCAGCACCATACCAACGGAAAACACCCACAGCACCTGCGCCGACAGCAGCATGACAGAAAGCGTCATCATCAGCAGGCTGCCCATAAAGCCGACATGCAGGCTGATATGGCGCAGGATCGAGTAAACGCCAAGGCTCGCACCGATACCGCAGACACTGACAACAAAAAAAAGTACGCTCACATACTGTGCACTACCCAGCAGCGACAACGCCTTGAGCGGCAGTATCGACAAAAGCACCGCCCGGGCCATCGCGCCAACAAAAAAGAAGCCGGCAAATGGCAGATAACCGGACCTGTTCAACATCATCAGACGTTAGACAGAGATTCCCCGGAAAACCCGATGGGGATTTGAAGCAGGTCCTGTGGGCAGTCGATCTTGCAAGATAGGTATCCGATGCAAGATGATTCAGAGCTGCTCTGGCCTTACATGCGCAGCGAGAAAGACCCGATCCAGAAACTGCTCTAGCCAATCTTGACTGCGCCCGGCAAACCGATCGTGGTCAGCCAGTTGCTCATCATGTGCCTGCGCACCTGGCAAAGAGAGTTTCCGGCTTCCGCCTTCTGAACTGCACCACCTGTCAATCATCCCGCGGGTCATCTCGGGATGAAACTCAATGCCAAAAACCCGGTCTTCAAAAGAATACGCCTGTCCTGGAAATGACCCGTTATGAGCGAGATGCACCGCACCGGCAGGGATCTCAAAGGTCTCGGAGTGCCACTGGTAAAACATGGTTGGCGCCTGAAGAAACTGCTGTCCTGCGTCGGTAGGTGAAACCTTGAAGTAACCGATCTCAACCAGGCCGTCGGGATGTGGCCCGACGCGAGCGCCGAGCACCCTGGCGATCTGCTGGGCGCCCAGACAGATTCCGAGTAGCGGCCTGTCACCTGGTATCGCTGTCGCTTCCAGCCAGTTCAATTCCCGACGGACACCTTCGTCATGGTCGTCATTGGCACTTTGCGGCCCGCCGAATACGACCACTGCTGCGTAAGGTGACAGGTCATCCGGTAACGGGTCACCGATACACGGGCATCTTCGATCCAGGGTGTAACCCCGCTGGACCAGAGCCTGGCCAACGAGACCCGGGTTAGATAATTTCTGGTGAACGACAATGAGTATCTGTTTTTCCATATTCGTTCCGGGTCAGCAGTGAGCCAGTTCACGTTGCAGAAACCGGGCCAGACAGGCCCTGGCATTGACACCGGCACGATCTTCAGCTTCGGTGTTGTAGTTGGTGTTCACGTTCACATCGTAGGTCCACTTCTGCCCCGAATGATCGGTAATAAATTCGATCCCGGCAACATCGATCGACTGCGTACTCAGAAATGCCTCGTACTCATCCAGAATCGGGTCGGAGTATGCAGGAATGATCTCAAAAAGTGGCCGTTGGTCCGATCCTGCGGGCTCCAGTCCATCTTCGACGGCGCAGGCATCGGCCGGACAGAGTTGAAAACCCTGCGAGGTGTCGACCCGCACAGCATAGACGAAATTGCCGCCGATGAATTCGCAACGGATAATAAACGGATCAGGACTGTCGATGTACTGCTGGATCAGGGTGACGCCGTCGACTGGCTCGTCCGTATCCAACCCATCCTGCTGGGCTTTAAAAGTGTCGAAATCTTCAAACAATTTCACGCCAAGTCCCATTCCTGCCCGATTATGCTTGGTAATGAAAGGCCCGGTCATTGTTCGGGCGAGACGCAGCAATTGCGCCGGGTCGCGCGCGGCACCGGTCAGTGGAACTCGCAGGTTGTGGTGTAGTAATGCCTGGTACTGGCGCAGTTTGCTGAGCTCCAGATCCAGCGCCGCACTGCCGTTGATTACCCTGCGGCCGTAGCGTTCCAGCCAGCACAGCACGCCCGAGGTAAGCTCCGGGACACCCCGGTGACCTCGGGTGTGGGCCGAGGCACTCATTCGAACGTAAAAGACCCCGTGTGGCGGTTCCCCAGAGAGATCCGGCAGATATCGGGCCATGTGCCACTCGCTGACCGCCAGGCCGGCATCCTGGAACACTTCCCGAAACGGCGCAAGCCACTCGTCGTTCTCGTGAATGATATAGAGCATGGGTGTGATTCCAGCGGATAGCGTTTTTGCGTCAACGCATTCGGGTGACCGGAATTATGGCAGACCGTTGACGGACTGCCAGGGATTCTGCCGATTGCAATCTGATCAGATCGACTCCTAGACTAACACCCTGGATAGACCTGACGGGTACCAAGGGCGAGCAGCTGAACACTCGCACAACCCACTCGCTGTTGAGTGACAGACCGATGACCGAGACTGAAACCCTGGATCTAGCAAGGACCTGGTTGCGGGAAGCACAGCGGGTGGTCGCATTGACCGGTGCCGGAATCTCGACCGAGTCGGGGATCCCTGACTTTCGGGGTCCACAAGGGGTCTGGACGAAGGATCCTGACGCGGAGAAGCTCTCGGACATCCGCTATTACCTGGCCGATCCTAAGATCAGGAAGAAAGCCTGGCGCTCGCGCTCGGACTCAACTGTCTGGCAGGCACAACCGGGTGCCGGTCACCAGGCGCTGGCCCGAATGGAACAGATCGGCAAACTCGACACACTCATCACCCAGAACATCGATGGACTGCATCAACTTGCCGGGAACAGCCCGGAGATCGTCATCGAGATCCACGGCACAGTTCGAAAGGCGCGCTGCATGTCGTGCACCTACCAGGTTGAGATGGGCGTAGTCCTCGAACGTCTCGAAGCGGGTGAGGATGACCCGGACTGCCCGGACTGCGGAGGCATCCTGAAATCGGCTACGATTTCTTTTGGTCAGAACCTTGTGCCGGAAGACCTGGCGAGGTGTGAGCAAGCAGCCAAGAACTGCGATCTGCTGCTGGCTGTGGGTTCAACCTTGTCCGTCTATCCAGCTGCCGGAGTCGTGCCACTCGCCAAACAGGCCGGGGCCAGGGTGCTGATCGTCAATGGTGCAGCCACTGAAATGGACGCTATCGCCGACGCCGTACTGCGCGGGAATATCGGTGACCTGCTGCCAGCGCTGGTACCAGCACCACACTGATCGGCTGAAAGTGTTCTGTTTCAGGTGTCCGGTTGTCACTCGAACTCGGCTTCCCGGGACTTCACGATAGCCGTCACGACTTCGTTGTAAGGGGCCCGGGTACCGACCTCGACTGCGACCACCGGAACCATACCGTTGATGGCGTCGATTTCCGAAGGCCGCCGGTCCAAATGATCCAGCAACATCGACGGCCGGGCGTCGGGCATCTTGCTGCCGAAATCCCGTACGTACTGCTCGGGATCGCTGAAGGACAATGCGACCTTCTTTGCACAGCCAGCCTCATAGGCCTCCAGTGCACAGCCCAGCGCAATTTTCCAGGAAAACGGATCATTCATGATTTCACTGAGGGTCCGGCCGAATACCGTGCACGGCGCGCTGAAGGTGACGTTGCAGATGAACTTCTCCCAGATCAACTGGTTGATGTCTGCAAAGGCCTTGACGTTGAAACCGGCCTGCTGCCACACGTCCGCGACGTCGTTCAACCGGTCGCTGAGACCACCGTGCATCTCGCCCACGCGGATCAGTTCCATACCGTTGTGATGCACGTGGCCCGGCGCCTTGACGGATGCCCCGAAGCCTCCAGCGACCCCGAGCAGCACGTTGTCTGTGGGCAGATGCTGTGCGATCCGTTCCCCGGCCCCCAGGCCATTCTGGATAGTCAGCACCAGAGAATCTTTACCGACGATCGACGCAATGCTTGCCGCGGCGGCGCCAACACCTGAGGCCTTGGTTGCAATGATGACCAGATTACAAATGCCGACAGCATCCGGGCTGTCAGTGACATTCAGAGTGCGAACGATACGATCACCGCTTGCCCCTTCGATCCGCAGGCCGCGGTCACGAATGGCATCCAGATGTTCCCGCCACAGGTCAACAGCCCAGACTTCGTTGCCTGCCTCGGCTAACAGGCCGGCATACACCGAACCCATCGCCCCGGTACCGATGACGGCAATCTTCACGGGCTCCGACGGCCTCCTGCCAGGTTTGTCTTGATCTGCACTCAGCCGGACCACCACACCGTGTAACTGTGCGGCGACAGCACCACCGGTATGTGGTAACGGGCATCCGGGTCCGGCAGGCTGATCCTGACGACCACCGAATCCATGATCTGGCCGGGATCTTCCGGGAGTCCAGCGCCTGTGAAATAACCCTCGGTGTGAAAGACCAGTTCGCATGTCGCGCCGATCCTGCCTGCGGAAACCTCGATGGTCTCAGAAATACGGCCCTCGCCGTCGGTCTCCGTCTCGAAGAGCTGGGTTCGAACCGTATCGTCTGACAGCTGGAACAACTCGACCCGGATGCCGCTTGCCGAGATACCGTTTACCGAATCAAGTACGTGTGATGAGATGATTGCCACCATTGCTCCTCAGGGACAGCAGCCTATCGGGCCGCCCGGCGCGCTGCTGGTCGGGCGGGTAGGCCGTTCATTCTATCGAGGCCTTGTCGCGTTTGCTGGTCGTCGCCAGGACGATCGGGCTGATCACACCCCGGGTGCGCACATCGACACACGCCGTCTTGCCACTGGCCAGGGCCCGGCGCAGCGCCGGCTCTAATTGATCGGCTCTTTCTACCCGCTCACCATGACCACCCAGCCCCTCAAAAAGGGTGTGAAACGGGATGTCCCGGAAGTCGGTCGCCACGTGCCGGTCGTGACCGAACAGACGTTCCTGCTGCTGCGAGATGGTCGTGAGACCGCCGTTGTTGTCAATCACCACGGTGATCGGTGCGTTCTCCTGGAACGCGGCCTCGACGCTCAGGCCGCCAGAAAGAAACGCCCCGTCACCACTGATCAGAACAACGTGGCTGTCCGGGTGTGTGAGCTTGGCTGCCAGTGCAAACGACACACCTACGCCCAGCATACTGAAAGCCCCAGGATGAAGAATGCCCTTCAGCTGCTGGCCCTTCGCGCCTGCCATGTTGATCGCGATCTCCGACCAGAAATGGGTGTTGCCGCCATCGATAACCAGCCAGTCATCGGCACCGAGCGGGCGCTGGGTTGCGAGCGCCAGCTGCAGCGGGTGGATACCGGTCTTGCCATCATCCGATTGCACGAGGTCCGCCTCCATGTCCTGAACCCACTGCCGTCGCCGGGTGCGGTTTTCCTCGGTCCACTCCCGACCCAGATTCCACGCGTCACTGCCTTCGAGCTCGCACAACGCGTCGAGGAAGACTCCGGGGTCGCAGAGCAGGGTCTCGTCCGCCGCGCGGTTGAGCTCCAGTTCCTCGGCAGAGCCGTTCACACAGATCAGCCGGGTGCTTTCGGGGAACAGCGGCGGGTTGCCAAAGTTCATCTGGTTGTCCAGGCGACCGCCGACGACCAGAGCAACATCCGACTCACCGATGGCAAATTTGGACGGCGGGTACTGATGGATATCGGCAAGTCCCATGTAAGATTCGCTTTCTTCGCCCAGCAGTTTCTGGTGGTAGGGGATGTTGAAGACCGGGATGCCGAGCCTGCGGCCAGCATTTTCCAGTTTTCGTTCCGCCCCCGACCACCAGATACCGTGGCCGCCGATCAGTACCGGCCGCCTCGAGGCGCAGAGTCGGTCCGTGATCCGGGCAAGTTCCTCCGGGCAGGGCCAGGCTCTTGCTGGAGAGCTGGGAGAACGGTCGAAGGGGCGCTCCAGCTGACCGGCCGTCTCGTCGAAAGACGAGAACATGATGTCCACCGGCACGCTCAGGTGCACCGGTCCGGGATAGCCGCTGAGTGCGATCTTGTAGGCCCGGTCGACGAACTCCAGGATCCGTTCCCCATCGGTGACCGAGGCGCTGTACTTGGTCAGCGGTGCAGCGATTGCGACGTCATTGATTTCCTTGAAGCCGCCACTGCCTTCACGCTTCAGAGTGCTGGATCCGGTGACAAAAATGACCGGGGAGCGCTCCCCCCAGGCCTCCATCATGGCGGGAACGGCATTGGCGAAACCCTCCGGCCCGACCAGGCAAACGGTCGGCTGGCGGGTAATCCGGGTGGTCCCGTCGGCCAGATGACCTGCAATCTGCTCGTGGGGGGTGTTGATAACGGGGATACCGCACTCCATCAGCCCTTCGAGGAGCGGGTTACAGAACCCACCACTCAGGGTAAAGACCTGGGTGATCCCCTTCTCCCGCAACGCTCGGGCCAGCAGCATACCGCCGCGTACTTTCATGGCAGCCCCTTGGATGACATCCGGCTGGTCAAACCGATCCAAGACCGGTCAGATCTCCAGCTTGCGTTACAGCCAGGGCATTCCGATCAATAGTGCCGATATCCGGATACCCGATCTGGCCCAGGGTCAGTGCCACCTGCTCGGAAAGCAGGTCGACCAGCCGGAACACCCCGCGTTCGCCAGCTGCACCCGCTGCGTAGAGAAAAGCGCGGCCGAGCAGCACGAAATCCGCACCGAGCGCCAGTGCCTTGACGATGCCCTCGCCGCTGCGTACACCGCTGTCGAAAATCAGCGGATAGTCACTGCCCACGGCGGCCCTGATCTGCGGCAGCATATCAATTGCGGGCGGCGCCGCATCCAGTTGCCGTCCGCCATGGTTGGACACATAGACGGCGTCGGCACCGGCATCACGTATCCGCACCGCATCAGCCGGGGACATGACGCCCTTGAGGATCAGCTTGCCCTGCCATTGGTCCCGCAGATGGTCCAGGAAATCCCAGTCAATGTGGCCACGGAGCTCATTGCGGGTGAAAGTCGTCTTCGCCTTCCCGGCATCAGGCAGCATCACGTTGGCGGGCTTCGGCACACCCTCTATCAGGGTCTGGAAGACCCAGGCCGGGTGCAGCGCAAAGTCGACGAAATTCCGGGGTTGCATCCTGAACGGCACCTCCAGACCATGCCGGCGCTCACGAATTCTCGCGGAAACCACCGGCACATCGACGGTCAGAACCAGATACTGATAACCCGCTTTCTCGGCCCGCGCCACCAGTTCCAGCGCACCTTCTACCGACGGCCCGACGTAGAGCTGAAACCAGGCGTTGTCGCCGGCCCGCTCCCGGGTCTCTTCGATCGTGCTCGAGCCGAATGTGGATAGACAGACCGGTATCCCGTAATGGACCGCAGCAGCAGCCAGCGCTTTGTCCGTACCGGGCCAGGCCAGATTACACATCCCCATCGGGGCGATGCCGAACGGCAGGCCCCAGTTTTGTCCCAGAAAAGGCTTTCCAAGAGTCTGTTCGCTGATGTCGACCAGCACCCTGGGCATCAGGCGGACACGCTCGAGCCGGTCGCAGTTCAGGTCATTCGATATCTCGCTACCGGCAGCGCCGTCGACCAGGGCGAACGTGATCCCCGGCATGCGCCGCCGCGCCGCCCGGCGAAGATCATCCAGGCAATGGAAGGTTCGAGTCATGTTCTGCTGATCCTTTGGTTGGTTCGAGACTTGCCGTCGACGGTGGTCCACACTGCAGCACATCAGGCTAGCGTATCAGTTTATCTCACCTTGCCCGCTTGGACGCGACTCTTGGCTTGAATTCGTGACAGGTAAACCCCTACCCCGACAATGAGGCCGATCCCCACCCAGGCCAGCAGGTCGGGGAGATCACCAAACAGCCAGTGCCCCAGCAGCACCTGCATGATGATCTCCATATAGCGGAGCGGTGCCAGCAGCGAGGCCTCTGCGTAGTTGAAGGCACGGATCAGCAGCAGGTGGCCTGCGGCTCCGGCAGCGCCGATCACCAGCATCAGCAGCAGGTCTTCAAACGACGGTGTTACCCAGAACCAGGGCAGGAGCAGCGTCATCAGCACGAAACCGGCGACCGACTGCCAGCCCAGCATCACCAGTGGCGGGGTTACACCACTCAGCACCCGTGTGGAGAGAAAGTACAGGGCCCAGAACAGTGCGGCGGTGAGTGCCAGCAGGCTGGCCCAGTGAAACCCGGCAAAACCTGGCCGCATGATCAGCAGAACCGCCACAAATCCGATGGCCGCGGCAGCCCAGCGGTTCGGCGGAACTTCTTCGCGCAGAACCCACGGCGCCAGGGCCACCACGATGACCGCATCGAAGAAGATAATCGCGATGGCGTCCGCCAGCGGAATGTAAACAATGGCGGCAAAGAAACATCCGGTGGCGAGCATCAGGAAAAAGCCCCGGCCCAGCTGCAGGACCGGTCGCGGCACCGACAATACACTGGTGCCGTGCCTGTAGAGCACCACCGGCAGTACCAGTAGAAAGTGAAAGAAGAACCGCGCCCAGATCAGCTGCAGAACAGGGTAGCGGCTGCTTAACAGCTTGGCTGCCGCATCCATGAAAGGCACCACCAGCATAGCGGCCATCATCAACAGGATACCCGGTGAAATACCGCCGGTTATGCGATGAATCAATGGTGTGACCTGCTGATCGACTGCACTGATGGAAAGGACGGACCCGGTCAGTCTCGAGTGCCGACAAACAGCCGAGCCGAACCGGCTGTCAGAAGTGCGCCTCGCAGCCGCCGTCGACCGTCAGCACCTGGCCGGTGACGTAGGCCGCTTCCTCGGACGCCAGAAAAACCGCCGCGCCGGCGATCTCGTGGGGAACACCCCAGCGCCCCAGCGCAGTCCGATTGCGCAGTTTCTCGCCAAGGGCCTGGTCGGCAACCATTTCCGCGTTGGTTTCGGTCGCAAAGAACCCGGGCGAGATCGCGTTGACCGTGATCCCGTCCGGCCCAAGCGCCGTAGCCAGCATCCGGGTGAGTGCTTCGAGCCCACCCTTGGAAGACGCATAGGACGGCCCGTGAACCAGGCCCAGTGCCGACGCCAGGGCACTCATGTTGATGATCCTTCCCCATTGCCTTCGGCGCATTAACTTGGCCGCTTCCCGGGCCAGCACAAACGCACTGGTTAGATTGACCTGCAACAAGGCCTGGTAATCATCCGCACTGATTTCATCGACAGATCTTCGGTCCCGCATGCCGACGTTGTTGATCAGGATGTCCAGCCGCCCGTGCGCTGATTCGATGGACGCCAATGCCGCAAGCCGCTGCTCATCTTTCGCCACATCGAACAGCAGCGCTTCAGCGCTGCCGCCCGAATCCCGGATACGCGTGACTGCAGCAACCGCGTTAACTTCATCACGTCCATTGACCAGCACATGCGCCCCGGCACTGGCCAGCCCTTTTGCCATCTCGAAACCCAGGCCCCGGCCGCTGCCCGTGACCAGAGCGATCTTGCCTGTCAGATCAAACATATGAAAAGAAGAATCTCCACCTAGAAAGTCAGGCAAAGACGCATCGCGTCCAGCGTCGCGGCGGCGACATTGCGACTGGTCACGGCATCGCCAATGCGGTGCAACTCATACTCTCCTTCAGACCTGGCACCTTCAACCTGCGGTCGGCCCGAAAGCAGCGCATCGAAATCGGTTACGCCGTCGTTCACTGAGCCTGATCTTAACGCATGGTAGAGATCATCAGCAGGTCGCGTACCGCAATCAACCACCACTTGCGTCGTTGTCAGAATTATCTTTGCACCGTTCAGCTCGCTGATGAAGCATGCAGCCAACTCTCCTTTTTCGCTGCTAACCGATTCAAGACGGTGATCAAACAGGGTCTCCACACCACCTTCGAAGATCTGTCGGCGCCAGATGATTCTTTCGGAGTAGGCCAGCCCGGCAGCAAGAAAGCCGTCGATAGCGACCAACCGACACTTTTTACCGGCGGCAGCGACCCTCTGGGCGCAAGAGGGTGCGGGGTGCAGCCCCGTGCCATCGTATATGACAACGTCGCTGCCGATCACCGCCTGCCGGGTGAGCAAGTCCCAGGTGCTGGTGCAGTGCTCAGCACCGTCGATGGAATCGATGTCCGGTGTTCCACCGGTGGCGATGATCACCACCTCCGGGTTCTCCCGCTGTACGTCACCGGGACCGGCGAGGGTGTCCGTGCGAAGCTCTACCCCCAACCGGGTGATCTCGCCTACACGCCAGTCGATCACCGCAGCAAGGTCAGCACGCCAGCTGCCGGTCGAAGCGATCAACAGCTGTCCACCGGGCTGACTCGCTGCTTCGAAAAGGATCACCTGATGGCCGCGCTCTGCCGACACCCGTGCGGCTTCAAGCCCGGCAGGACCACCACCGACAACCACGATCCGGCGACCCGGCTCGTCGGACGGCGCGATAACCTGCGGCAGCTGCAGTTCGCGACCGGCCGCTGGATTGTGCAGGCAGGTAGGCCGATTGGCCGACATGCAGTGCGTCGCCCCAACGCAGGGGCGGATGCGCTCTTCCTGTCCGGTGCTCAGCTTGTTGACGATCTGCGGATCGGCAATGTGGGCCCGAGTCATCGCCACCAGATCGAGCAGATTTTCGGTAATCGCGTAGCGCGCTGTCGCGATGTCTGTGATGCGAGCTGCGTGAAACACCGGCAGGCCCACGTGCTGTTTAAATTCGCCCACCCTTGCCAGCCAGGGGGCGATGGGTGAGGCCATACCCGGCATGTTGTCCACGGCGAGAGCCATCTCGGTGTCCATGGTGCCGTAGATTCCGTTGAAGAAATCGATCAGCCCGCTGGCCTCAAAATGGGAGGCGATCTCCAGGCATTCCTCAAAAGACAGATCCTCGCCGCCTTTCTCGTCCACCACGAAACGCAGCCCCACTACAAACGCATCCCCGACCTGGCGGCGGATTTCCTCGTGGACCAAGAGCCCGAAGCGGCAGCGGTTTTCCAGCGATCCACCGAATTCATCCGTGCGTTGGTTGGTTTTGGGTGAGAGGAACTGGCCAATCAGGTGGGCCGAGGCAAGGGTTTCGATACCATCCAGCCCGCCTTCAAGACAGCGCCTGGCAGCCGAACCATACGCTTTGACGACCCGATTGATATCGTGCCGGTCCATCGCTTTGGGAATGCTTCGATGCAGGGTCTCCCTGATCGGTGATGGCGCGATCGCAGGCAGCCAGTCACCCGCGTAGGATTCGGCCCGGCGGCCCAGATGGCTGATCTGGCACATCAGTGCGCAGTCGTACTGATGTATTCTGGAAGAGAACTGCTCAAAGAACGGGATCACATCATCCGTGCCGACATTGATCTGACCGGCTGCCCAGAGCGAATCGCCTGACACCGAAGAAGACCCACCGAACATCGTCAGGCCGAGTCCGCCGCGGGCTTTTTCCTCGTGATAAGCCTGGTAGGCGGCTTGTGGAAATCCACCTTCGTGCAGACCGCACAGGTGGCTGGTGCTCATGACACGGTTCTTCAGGGTCAAGTGCTTGAGTTTGAAAGGCTGCAGCAGAGGGTCAGTGTTACCGGACAACTCAGCTTTGCTCATTGCATCTCTCCTGTCAGTCACGCTATCTCGGCCGTAGGCTGAACCGCTGCCCGGCCGGTAACAACGGGGCTTGGACGTGTTGGTTGATTATCTCCGGACCAGCGATTCAGAACCAGGCACAGGGTGCGTTTGTGGCGTGCAGCCCATCGTCGGCCGCGCTGCGACGCTATACTCGGGCGCCATGACCATCAAGACAGATGTTGTGATCATCGGTGCGGGCCCCAGCGGCCTGTTCCAGTGTTTTGAGCTCGGACTGCTGGGAATCGATGCCCATGTCGTCGATTCACTGCCCGTCATCGGCGGTCAATGCACCATGCTGTACCCGGACAAAGCAATCTATGACATCCCGGCCCTGCCGATTGTCGGTGCCCAGGAACTGATCGACCGGCTGGCGGAACAACTCCAGCCTTTCGACCCCACCTACCACCTCGGACAGCGTGTTACCGATCTGGCCGTACAGGGCGACGGCTCCTTTGAGCTTTGTACCGAAGCCGGCACTTGTTTCCGCAGCCGTACGGTCGTCATCGCTGCCGGGCTCGGTGCCTTCAAGTCCCGACCCTTGCGACTGGCTGGAATTGAACCGTTTGAGCAGACCAACCTCCATTATCATGTCGCAGACAAACAGCACTTCAAGGACAAGAAAGTCGTGATTCTGGGTGGCGGTGACTCAGCGCTGGACTGGGTGATCGAATTCTCCGAAAGCGCAGAACACATAACCATTGTCCACCGGCGAGATGAATTCCGTGCCGCACCAGCGTCAGTGAAGAAAATGCACCAGCTTGTCAATGACCCTTCAAAACCGGTGGACTGCCTGATCGGACGAATCCCCAGTTACCGGGCCGACGGGGACAGAATCAGCGCAATCGAAGTCGCGCCATTCGGTGAAGGTGACTCGCGTTTCCTGGAACTGGATGAACTGCTGGTGTTCTATGGCCTGTCGCCGGATCTTGGACCGATCGCCCAATGGGGCCTGGATATTGAGCGAAAACACATCAGCGTCAGCCTGGAGACCTTCCAGACCAACATTCCCGGAATCTACGCCATCGGCGACATTAACACCTATCCTGGGAAGAAGAAGCTGATCCTGAGCGGCTTCCATGAAGGCGCCCTGGCAGCCTTCGCCATCCAGCAGTACCTGGACCCCGAAACCAAACACAAGCTCCAGTACACGACCACGAGTTCAGCCCTCCAGAAACGCCTCGGTGTCGAAGACGCGTCCGAATGACACCGGATAGCTGTTACGGCAGACCAGGTTGAGCGTCTTTCCAAACCTGCATTGCCCGACCTTTCCGCCGCTATCTACGGCAGAAGTTTCACCCATGAGTCGTGCCCCCCGTTGTCCACGTGGCCATTGAACCCCGCGCGGTAAGAAACGTTCTGCTCAGCCTGGGTATCGGGTCGGCCGGCGGCTACATCTTCTACCGCTGGCATATGCCGCTGCCCTGGATGCTGGGCAGCATGATCTTTGTCTCAACCGCTGCCCTGATGGGCGCACCGGTTAGGCGCTACATGCCGCTGAGAAACATTATGATCATTGTGCTCGGTATCCTCGTCGGAAGTTTCTTCACCGCAGAGGTCTTCAAGCAACTGGTCGCCTGGTCAGGCGCTGCACTGATCATGCTTGGTTACGTCGCCGTCACCACCGTGATTTCTCTCGCCGTTTTCCGCCGCATCGCTTTCATGGATCGAACCACTGCGTATTTCTCCAGTACACCGGGTGGCCTGGGTGTAATGGTCATTGCCGGTGAGCAGGCTGGCGGAGACACCCAGCAGATTCCGATTGCTCATGCAACCCGGGTGTTCCTGGTGGTACTTTGTGTCCCTCTATATTTCGTGTTTGCCGGCGACATCGATCCGGGCGCCGTGGGTCCTGTTCCCGGCTCCGAAACCGGATATCCCGACCATCGGGAAACATTGATTCTCCTGGTCTGTGGCCTGTCGGGTTATTTGATCGCGGCCCGGATCGGTCTGGCTTTCAGCCAATTCTTGGCCCCGTTGATCCTGGCAGGATTTGCTTATGCGCTGGGATGGGTGCAGACACCGCTGCCGGCACCCGTGATCACCGTTGCCCAGATCGTGATCGGCGCCGCTATCGGCGCACAGTTCCGCGGCATGCGCCTGGTCCGGATGTTCCGTCCAGCGATAGCCGCATGTATCGCAACCGCCATCATGCTGGTGATCGCAGCCGCCCTGGCGAGAATCACAGCACCTTGGGTCGGCATTGAAGAACAAACACTACTGCTTGCGCTGGCGCCCGGTGGACTGGCCGAGATGAGCCTGATCGCGATATCGATGAATGCCGACCTTGCGTTTATCGCCACCATGCACATTCTGCGTATTACGTTGATCTCCGGAGCAGGACCGGCCTTTTTTCAGTACGTCCGCAAAAGATCGCGGTAGTCCCATGAAACGCGTGAAGCGTTCACTAGAGCTGCTGCCTGTGCTGGAACAGAATATCACCCAACGGTTAACCGGAATCGCTATCGGTCTTCGGCTCGCATAGATGACAGGCCACCAGGCGAGCGTTTTCGATCTCGCGCAAAGGCGGTTGTTCCTGGCTGCAACGATCAACTGCGAGCGTACAGCGGGGATGAAAATGGCAACCCGTTGGCGGGTCCAGCGGAGAAGGGATCTCACCGCGGACAGGTTCAAATCGTCGGCGCCGCGAATCGATTCTCGGTACTTCAGCCAGTAACGCCTGTGTGTAGGGATGGCGAGGCGAGGCGAACAACGCTTCGGTGGTTGCGACCTCGACCACTCGACCGAGATACATGATCACAACACGGTCACTGAGGTGTTCGACCACCCCGAGATCATGGCTGATAAACAGATAAGTCAGGTTCAGTTCCTTGCGAAGACTCATGAACAGGTTCAGCACCTGCGCCTGGATCGAGACATCGAGTGCTGCGACAGATTCATCACAAACCAGAAAATCCGGATTGACAGCCAGCGCCCGGGCAATGCCGATCCGCTGCCGCTGGCCGCCTGAGAACTGGTGCGGGTAGCGGCGCATAAAATCAGGATCCAGACCGACCCGAAGCATGGCCTGCTTGACGTGTGCTTCCACGCCACTTCTCTCAACAACGCGGTGTACAACCGGCGCTTCACCAATGATGTCGATAACCCGTCGCCGGGGGTTCAACGAGCTCATTGGATCCTGAAAAATCATCTGGATGCTGAGCGCCGCATCGCGGGCATCGGATCCGGACATCGCGTTGACAGCAGCGCCGCGAAAATAAACCTCACCTTTAGAGGGCTGATGCACCCCAGCAACAATCCGGCCCAGCGTCGACTTGCCGCAACCCGACTCTCCCACCAGTCCGACGACTTCGCCGTCAAAGATCGAAAGTGACACGCCGTCAACCGCATGGACCACCTCTTCTCGGACATCTACTCCAATTTTCCGGGCCAGACGACCGGCCAGATCCAGTGTCTTGGTGAAACGCTTTGAGACGTCGCGCAATTCGACCATCGGTGGGGAACTATGGATCGCTGAATTCGTCATGAGGCCGGCGCTCCAGTCGGATCGTCTAGCGGCTCTGCAGGCGAGACCGGCGAATGACACCGAATCATCCGCCTGCTACCTTCCGGCTGGCTGACGTCGGGCGCTGTTGAGCACAATTCGACCACCCGTGGGCAACGTTCACTGAAGGCACAGCCTGGTGGTAGATTCAGCAGCGAGGGTGTCATACCCGGGATCTGCTGTAGCGGTATGCCACGCCGGTTTCTCGACGGTACCGAACCGATCAGGCCATGGGTATAAGGATGCAGGGAACGATCCAGAACGTCATCGACCTCACCATATTCGACCACACGGCCGGCGTACATCACGGCCACCTCGTCGGCCAGGCCCGCAATCACCGACAGATCGTGCGTGATCCAGATCAGGGCCGTGCCCGTCTCCCGGCAAAGCTTCTGCGCCTCGTACAGGATCTGCGCCTGGATCGTGACGTCCAGAGCGGTAGTAGGCTCATCTGCGATGATCAGCTCCGGCCGGTTCAACAGGGCGATTGCGATGGACACGCGCTGGCGCATGCCACCGGAAAACTGGTGTGGGTAGGCCTTCAACCGCTCGTCCGGTGATGGAATGCCAACCTGGCCGAGTGCATCGCGGGCCCGGCGTCTGGCTGTAGAACGATCAAGACGTTCGTGCGCACGTATGGCTTCGATCATCTGGGTATCGATACGCAGCACCGGGTTGAGCGTCATCATCGGATCCTGAAAGACCATGGCAATCTGGTTCCCTCTGAGGTGCTGCCAACGCTGTTCAGTGGCCTGGACCAGATCCTCACCCTGAAAACGGATCTCACCACCGGCGACCCGACCCGGCGGATCCACCAGCCCCATGATTGAGAAGCCCGTTACGGTCTTGCCGGAACCTGACTCTCCGACCAGGCCTAGGACCCGACCGGAGTGAACTTCAAAACTAACATCATCTACCGCCTTGACTTCACCAGCTTTGGTAAAAAAAGACGTCTGCAGATGACTCACTTCAAGTACCGGGTGGGAACCGTTGCCTGTCATTCTCCAGAACCCTAGCGTTGTAATCTCGGATTGAGCACGTCCCGGAGTTGATCGCCAACCAGATTGATCGAAACGATAGTGACGAGTAGCGCCACACCGGGGAAAACGGTGATCCAGTAATGGCCCGAGTGTATGTAGTCGAATCCATTGGCAATCAGGCTGCCCAGCGACGGCTCGGTCTGCTCCATACCAAGGCCAAGGAACGACAGCGTAGCCTCAAGCGCGATCGCGTGTGCGGTCTGCATCGTCCCGACCACGATGATCGGCGCAAGGACGTTTGGAAACAGGTGGCGGAACAGGATACGAGGCCTGGACAACGCCAGGCACTGTGCGGATTCTATGTATTCTTTACTGCGTTCGACCAATGCCGAGCCGCGAACCGTTCGCGCATAATAGGCCCACTGAACCACGATCAGGGCGATCAGCGTCTTGTCCACACCCTTACCCAGTGTGACGAGCAACACCAGGGCAATCAGTATGGCGGGGAAACTGAGTTGCATGTCGACCAGACGCATGATCAAAGCGTCGGTTCGACCACCGAAATAGGCGGCGGTAAGGCCGACCACGACACCAATTGCCAGCGCGATGATGCCACTGCCGATTCCCACACTGAGGCTGATTCGCAGCCCGTAGAAAATACCACTGAGCAGATCCCGACCGGAGCCATCGGTCCCCAGATAGGCCACCTGACCGGAACCCATGACAGCACCCGGAGCCAGGGTCTTGTCGGCAACAGTCACTGTCGCCAGATCGTAAGGATCGGTCGGCGCCAGGAACGGCGCAAACAGCGCGATCGTGATCACAGCCAGGACGATGACGAGACTGCCGACGGCAACCGGGCTTTCTGCGAAATCTGACAGAAACCGCTGAAACGGCGTTTCTGCACTCTCGCTGATGTGCTCAGGTGCCGCTATCCCTGGAGTCTGGATTCCACCACCCGTCATGCTTTCATCTCCTGCAGGCGGACCCGTGGATCCAGTAACGAGTAGAGAATATCAACCACGAGGTTGATCACCACAAATAGGAAGACGATCATCATCAGATAGGCAACAATGACAGGACGATCCAGCATGCCAATCGAGTCGATCAGCAACTTACCCATTCCAGGCCACGCAAATACTGTTTCAGTGACGACCGAGAAAGCGACGAGACCGCCGAACTCCAGGCCGAGCACTGTCACCACCGGGATAAGGATATTTTTCAGTAAGT
>CAZVVN010000052.1:0-22229 GCA_964630665.1 uncultured Acidiferrobacteraceae bacterium
CTGGGGCGTGACCCGGAGGTGCGATATTCGGCCAGCGGCAGTGCGATAGCGAACGTCAATATTGCAACGACCGATAGCTGGAAAGATCGACAGTCGGGTGAGCGGCAGGAGCGAACGGAGTGGCACCGCGTGGTCTTCTTTAATCGCCTGGCAGAAATTGCTGGTGAGTACCTAAAGAAAGGCTCTCAGGTGTACATCGAAGGCCGAATCCAGACCCGGAAATGGGAAGACAAGGATGGCAACGATCGTTGGACCACTGAGATTGTTGCGAATGAGATGCAGATGTTGGGCTCCCGCGGTGGCGGTGGTATGCAGGACGCTCCGGCGGAGGACTTCGGCGGTGCGTCACCGCGTGCCGCTGCATCCAGCGCCAATGACTCAGATTTTGATGACGATATTCCATTCTAGGGAGTCCGATCGTGGCCAATGGAAGCTGATTGAGCACTTTTGAGGTGCAAAAACTTGAGATCCGAAATATATTAGGTGCTCGACTCGGTATTCCAAATAAGGTCAAAGGGAGTCCCGGACCAGATCATATCGATGAGTTAATGCTGGCCGCGTTGCAAAATCCGTGGGTCAGTGTTTATATATAGTTGTATTGGTACTGAAATAAGTCTCGCGTAATCTGTATCCGTAGACTCTTTCGAAAAAAAAGCCAGATTTACCAGGGGAGATCAAGCCTTCGACTGTGACTGAACCAGGCGCCGCCTGCTGTTCACAGCCTTCCATATGAAAACCGTGACTGAATATGATGGCTAACGCTGCCTATTCAACTGGCGAGACGTTTCCACGTTGCCTGCTTGAGCAGGCCCAGCGTAACGGTGAAAAGCCGGCTATACGCGAAAAATACCTCGGTATCTGGCAGACCTGGACATGGCGTGAGGTCAGTGAGGAAGTACGGGCACTTGCCTGCGGCTTAGCGGCAAAGGGTATCAAGCGAGGTGACAAGCTTGCACTGATTGGTGACAACCGACCAAGATTGTACTGGTCAATGAGCGCGGCCCAGTGCCTGGGTGCTATTCCCGTACCCATGTATCAGGATTCCGTGGCTGATGAATTACAGTTTGTGGTTGAACACGCTGAAGTCCGTTTTGCGGTTGCAGAAAACCAGGAACAGGTCGACAAGCTGCTTGAAATCAAAGAGCGATGTCCGAAACTTGAGTTCATTATTTACTGCGATCCGCGAGGTATGCGTGGCTATTCGCAGAATTTTTTAATTGATTTTGAAACCGTACAACAAAGTGGTCGCGATTTAGACGCCACAAACGCCGCATTCTTTACGGATGAAATAGACAAGGGCAAGGGCAGCGATATTGCCTGCATTCTTTATACCTCGGGTACAACAGGAAATCCCAAAGGCGTTGTTCTGAGTTATGAGAGCCTGATCAAGACGGCGACTAACGCAGCAGAGTGGGATAAGCTCACAGCAGACGGAGACGTACTGGCCTATCTGCCGATGGCTTGGGTTGGAGATAACCTTTTCTCCTACAGCGAGTCATACATTGCTGGTTTTTGTGTCAATTGTCCGGAAAGTACTGAAACCGTCCTCACCGACATGCGCGAGATCGGTCCGAGCTATTTCTTTGCACCACCGCGTATATTTGAAAACTTGCTTACCACCGTCATGATTAGGATGGAGGATGCCGGCGCCCTGAAGCGCAGAATGTTTCACTACTTTATGGCAGTGGCGAAACGAATAGGTACACGAATTCTGGATGGTGAAAGCGTATCGGTAGGCGATAGACTGCTCTACACGCTGGGCCGATTGCTGGTGTATGGTCCACTGAAGGATACCTTAGGATTTACCCGCATCCGTGTGGCTTATACCGCCGGGGAGTCTATCAGCCCGGAGTTGTTTGATTTCTATCGGTCACTCGGCATTAATCTCAAGCAGTTGTATGGCCAAACTGAAGCTTCAGTGCTCGTGACGATCCAGCCTGATGGTGAGGTGCGTTCAGATTCGGTTGGTGTGCCAGCACCCGGTGTTGAGATTGAAATCAGTGACGGTGGGGAAGTCTTGTATCGTAGCCCCGGTGTTTTCCTGGAGTACTATAAGAATTCTGAAGCGACAGCGGAGACCAAAACAGCAGACGGCTGGGTACATACCGGTGATGCTGGTTACTTCGACAAGGAAGGGTATCTGAGAATTATCGACCGGGCAGTTGATGTCGGTAAACTCAATGATGGTTCCATGTACGCGCCTAAATACCTGGAGAACAAGCTCAAGTTTTTCCCTCAAATAAAAGAAGCCGTGACCTTCGGTGACCGGCAAGACTTTGTGTCTGCATTTATCAATATTGACCTTGAGGCCATCAGCAATTGGGCAGAGAAGAACGATGTGACGTACGCGAGTTACCACGAACTCGCCGCAAATGATCAGGTGTCTAGTTTGATTCAGGATTGTGTTGCCTCGGTTAATCAGGAACTTGCCAACGAAGATCAATTCAAGAATTCCCAGATACAACGTTTTGTCGTGCTCCACAAAGAACTCGATCCAGATGATGGTGAGTTGACCCGAACTCGAAAGGTCCGCCGAAAGTTCGTGGCGGAGAAATATTCAACGCTAGTCGATGCATTGTATTCAAATCAAGACAACGTACATGTCGAAACCGAAGTTACGTTTGAAGATGGCCGAAAAGGCTCGATTGAAGCGGACATAACAATCTGCGACATGCCAATTGCAGGGATGCCAGCCTGATGGCCGCAGTGATGGAAACACGCACGATCGGTGATGTTGTCCTGAAAGCCGATGAGGTCACCGTAACCTTTGGTGCTGTGAAGGCACTGACAGGTGTCAGCTTCGATGTTAAAGAGCGGGAGATCTTGGCCATTATTGGGCCAAATGGCGCAGGCAAAACGACCATGCTCAACGTGATCAACGGCTTTTACCATCCCGATACAGGTTCAATCACGTTTAAGGGCGAGACCCGGAGGCGTATGCGACCCCATGTGGCCGCAGCGCAAGGTATCGCACGAACCTTTCAGAATGTGGCTCTGTTCAAGGGTATGAGCACCCTGGACAACATTATGACGGGTCGAAATCTCAAGATGAGTTACTGGGCGACGAACATAATCTCATCAGCGATTTACTACGGTCCAACACAGAAAGAAGAGATTGCCCATCGCGAGCGTGCCGAACACGTTATCGACTTTCTGGAGATCCAGTCGATTCGAAAGACGCCGGTTGGTCGTTTGCCGTATGGCCTTCAAAAAAGGGTAGAACTGGGTCGGGCGCTTGCCGCGGAGCCGGACCTGCTCTTGCTGGATGAGCCCATGGCTGGTATGAACCTCGAAGAAAAACAGGACATGTGCCGGTTTGTGCTGGATGTGAACGACGAGTTCGGCACCACGATCACGCTGATCGAGCACGATATGGGTGTGGTCATGGATATCTCTGACCGTGTGGTGGTGCTGGACTACGGGAAGAAGATCGCGGAAGGCACCCCGAACGAGATTAAATCCAACCAGACAGTCATCGATGCCTATCTGGGTGTTGCCCATGAGTGACAGCGGTTCCCATCGATGAGTCTGATAAGCGCAGATCATTAACCAAGAATTGAAATGGAAGTCCTAAACGCCGTCTTTGTCGCACCTTTTCTCGATATGGCCGACTCGCCCGCCTTCTTTTTTGAAGTGGTGATTGGCGGATTGATGACCGGGGTCATGTATTCGCTGGTGGCGCTGGGTTTTGTGCTGATCTTCAAGGCTTCTTCTGTATTCAATTTTGCCCAGGGGGTGTTCGCGCTGTTTGCCGCGATGACGCTTGTCGGGCTCATGACGGGTACGGTGCCTTTTGCATTGGACAAGGCCCTTCCCGGAATGCCGGCGTTCGTTGCGATCGTCTTAACGGGAGTTGTCATGGTGGGTCTCGCTTTCTTGGTTGAACGCGTCGTGCTTCGACCGATGGTTAACCAGGACCACATCATCATGTTTATGTCGACTATCGGCATCGCTTTTGTACTGGAAGGATTTGGTGACATGATGTGGGGCAGCGATGTCAAAGTGCTGGATGTTGGCATTCCGACGGGCAGCTTTTTTTTCCTCGATATGATGATCCAGGTTTTTGATCTGTGGGCGGCCGCTATTGCCGGGGTGCTGGTCATCGGGCTGGCTGTGTTCTTCCAGAAGACGAGAACCGGCCGGGCGCTAAGAGCGGTTGCGGATGACCACCAGGCGGCACTTTCGGTAGGCATTCCATTGAAGACGATCTGGGTCATTGTCTGGTCGGTCGCCGGTATTGTTGCTTTGGTTGCGGGGATCATGTGGGGATCGAAATCAGGTGTACAGTTCAGTCTTTCACTGATTGCCCTCAGAGCGTTGCCGGTGCTGATTCTGGGCGGGTTTACCTCTGTCCCGGGGGCAATCGTCGGCGGTCTGATTATCGGCGTCGGGGAGAAGGTCGCTGAAGTCTACTGGGGACCCCTGGTTAATGGCGCGATCGAGAACTGGTTCGCCTATGTGCTGGCACTGGTCTTTCTGCTCTTCAGACCGCAAGGGCTGTTTGGCGAGAAGATCATCGAGCGGGTGTAGATCATGATTTACAGGGAAACGGGACAGTTCAAACCCACGTACCAATCTGATAAGGCCGTGTTTCCTATCGCACAGGATCGCTGGGTGGTGATCGCGTTCGTGGCTTTTCTCTTTGTCGTCCTGCCTTTAGTTGGGAATGAATACCTGTTTCAGGCTATTCTGGTGCCGGTATTGATCTATTCGATTGCAGCGATCGGACTGAATCTGCTTACCGGCTACTGTGGTCAGCTTTCCTTGGGAACAGGAGGCTTTATGGCCGTTGGGGCCGTTGCCTGTTACAAGCTCTCGACTGCATTTCCCGGCATGAATCTAATTGTCGTATTGTTACTGTCGGGATTGATTACTGCCGGTGTTGGAGCTATTTTTGGTATTCCATCTCTGCGAATAAAAGGTTTCTATCTCGCGGTGGCCACCCTGGCCGCCCAGTTTTTCCTCAACTGGCTGTTCAACAAGATCGCCTGGTTTCAGAACTACACACCTTCAGGCACACTCACGATGCCACCCAGAGAGGTGTTTGGCGTACTGGTAACCGGCGCTGCGGCAGAACCGCATCATCGTTATCTGTTTTGTCTTGCCTTGGTTGTCTTATTGGGACTTGCTGCCACAAACATAGTGCGCGGCCCGGTCGGCCGGGCCTGGATGGCTATTCGGGATATGGATATTGCGGCCGAGTTGATCGGCTTTCGGCCGTTTCAGACCAAGCTGCTTGCGTTTTCGGTCAGTTCTTTTTACGTGGGTGTTGCGGGCGCGTTGGCTTTGGCCTTGTGGCTGGGCAGCGTGGAAACGGCCGAGGCATTTGATATCAATCAGTCGTTTCAGGTGTTGTTCATGATCATAATCGGCGGACTGGGGAGCATGCTGGGGTCATTTATCGGTGCCGCATTCATCGTACTGATGCCGATCGTGCTCACAAACGTGATGGTCTACGGTTTGGGATTTGAGGCCGTGACCGCCAAGCATTTTGAGTTCATATTCTTCGGCGGCTTGATCATTTTCTTTTTGATTGTGGAGCCACATGGTATCGCACGGCTCTGGCAGATTGCGAAAGAGAAGCTGCGGCTTTGGCCGTTCCCCCACTAAGCCGAAGATTTTATTGAAGTCGGAGTATGAAGTGATAGAGGTGAATAGAGGTGGAGTGGTAAAAGTGATAGTGATAGGAAGGTGTAGAAGTTATCAGTAACTAAACTTGATGGAGGTTTAATATGCGTATCAAAAAACTGATGGTAAGTGGGTTCTTGGCGGCACTCGTCATGAGCCCGTTCGTTGTGAATACGGCGTCTGCGGCGGATGATCACATCTATATGGCCGGTCTTTCGTATCGGACGGGTCCCTATGCACCGAACGGCGTACCGTTCGGGAATGGATTTGCCGACTATCTGACGCTGCTAAATGAGCGCGATGGTGGAGTCGGCGGTGTGCCGATTGTCTATGAGGAATGTGAGACGCAATACAACACCAAAATGGCCGTGGAGTGCTATGAAAAACTGAAAGGCAAGCGTCCTCAGGCCATAATCCCGAACTCGACTGGTGTGACCTACCAGCTCATCCCCAAGACCCTGAATGATGAGATTCCGCTCTTTACTATGGGTTATGGGCGCACGTCTGCAGCGGTCGGCTCTATTTTCCCCTGGGTATTCAACTTTCCGACTACTTATTGGTCACAAGCTACGGCAGTGATCCGATACATCGGGGAAGAAATGGGAGGCATGGATCAGTTGAAGGGTAAGAGAATCGCCCACGTCTTCCATAACTCGGCCTATGGTAAGGAAGCCAACCCGACCCTTAAGGTGTTGTCGGAAAAGTTTGGATTTGACCTGATGCTGCTTGCCGTTGACCACCCCGGTCAGGAACAAAAAGCCACTTGGCTGCAGATTCGTAAAAAGCGGCCCGACTATGTGTTTATGTCAGGTTGGGGCATCATGAATTCCACTGCGATCAAGGAAGCTGCGGCAGTCAACTATCCGATGGATCGGTTCATCGGCAACTGGTGGTCGGGTTCTGAAAACGATGTCATGCCAGCCGGTGTTGCTGCTGATGGTTATCGGTCAGCAACCTTTCACGCCTCGGGTGCCGAAACACCGTTACACCAAGATATCAAGAAATACGTGTACGACAGAGGGCTTGGGCAATTTGACAAAGCTGACGTCAATCGCATCTACGAAGTACTGTATATCCGCGGGATTCTGAATCAACTCTTTGCGATGGAAGCCGTGCGACGGGCACAGGAGCATTTCGGCGTCAAAGTTCCGAGCGGAGAACAGACACGCTGGGCTTTTGAAAACATGCGCATGACGGCGGCTGACTGGGAACGAGTGGGTCTGCCTGGTTTTGCGGAGATCAAGGTCTCCTGCAATGACCATGAAGGTGGACATCCGGTTCTGTTCCAGCGCTGGGATGCCAACGCTAAGACATGGAGCGTTGTGAGTGACTGGATACCCACGATGCGGGATCTCGTACGGCCGATGATGGAAGCTGACGCGGCAAAGTTCGCGGAAGAAAACAACATCACGCCGCGCGATTGCGGGTAGTCAAGCAGTTATCGGTTGGTACAAATTGAGACATTTTCGTGAATGACAGCAGACATTTCTTGAGTGTTAACAATATTGAGGTGATCTACGATCACGTCATCCTGGTGCTCAAGGGTGTTTCACTGGAAGTCCCCGAGGAGGGTATAGTGGCCCTCCTCGGGGCCAACGGTGCTGGCAAAACGACCACGTTGAAGTCCATTTCGAACCTGCTGGGCAGCGAACGCGGTGTGGTGACCAAAGGGTCGATCGATTATCAGGGTACCCGAATTCACGCCCTCACACCGAATGAACTGGTCAAACGCGGTGTCATCCAGGTCATGGAGGGACGGCACTGTTTTGAGCATTTGACCGTTGAAGAAAATCTTCTGACTGGTGCCTACACGCGTGGCGGTGATCGCAAGGGTATTGCCGATGATCTGGACCTGGTCTACAACTATTTCCCGCGTCTGAAGGACCGCTTCAAGTCGCTTGCGGGCTACATTTCGGGCGGTGAACAGCAGATGGTCGCGATCGGTCGGGCGCTGATGGCCAGGCCCAAGGTCATGCTGCTAGATGAGCCTTCAATGGGATTGGCGCCACAACTGGTGGAAGAGATCTTTGAGATCGTCAAGCGGTTGAACGAGGACGAAAAGGTCACCTTCCTCCTGGCAGAACAGAACACCAATATGGCGCTTCGCTACAGCCGGTACGGCTATATTCTGGAAAATGGCCGCGTCGTGATGGATGGCGATGCCGGGACACTGCTCGGTAACGAAGATGTGAAGGAGTTCTACCTTGGTACCAGCGGCAGTGAAGGTCAGAATTTCCGAAACATGAAACATTACCGCCGCCGCAAGCGCTGGCTGGCCTGAGTTTCGGCGTTTGTAGTCTCTACCCCGCCCGCCCGCCTCGCTGCCAGCCTTCGGAGGCTTTCCTGAGACTTTCAACACATTTGTATTTGGATTCAACCCGACCTGAATGGCTGGGTATTCTTTTTATGAAACCGCACTAAAGGTGACTCCCATGGATGAGTACTATGATGCTCTGGAGACACGGGATCAGGAGAAACGAGAGAAAGATCTGTTTTCCAGCCTCGTTGAACAGTTGTGCTATGCCCGGGATCACTCGCAAGCTTACAGTGCTGTGCTGACTGACTTTGACATTAACTCGATCAACGATCGGTCTGCACTGGCCCAATTACCCCTGACTCGGAAAACGGAAATTGCCCAAAGCCAGGCTGATTCACCGCCGCTGGGCGGATATGCAACGCCCAGGTTGGCGGGCTTCTATAACATTTTTGCCTCACCTGGCGGTATCTTCGAGCCTGGTGGTGTCCGCGATGATTACTGGAATTTCGCCCGCAGTCTGTACGCGGCGGGTATACGATCCGGTGATCTGATTCACAACACGTTTTCCTACCACTTTACGCCTGCAGGCCAGATGGTAGAAAGTGCTGCCAGGGCCATCGGTTGCTCCGTGTTTCCTGGCGGAATCGCGCAGACCGAACTGCAGGTCCAGGTCATGGCCCAGCTCAAGCCCCGCGCTTACTGTGGTACGCCGTCTTTTCTCAAGATTATCCTGGACAAAGCCGCCAGCATGGGCATCCAGATCAGCGGTCTTGAAGTGGGGCTGGTGGGCGGCGAAGCGCTCCCGGCAAGCCTTCGCAAGGAATTGAGTGAAAACGGTGTTGAGGTCCTGCAGTCATACGGGACAGCTGATCTGGGCCTCATAGCATATGAGTCCTCTGCGCGTGAAGGTATGATCCTGACGGAGGAGGTCATCGTTGAGATCGTCGTTCCAGGGTCCGGAGAACCGGTTGTTGAAGGCGAGATTGGTGAGATTGTCGTGACGACTCTGTCCCCGGAATACCCATTGATCCGGTTTGCGACTGGAGATCTGTCCGCGCTCATGCCAGGTATGAGCCCCTGCGGCCGGACCAACCGGCGTATTCGAGGATGGATGGGTCGTGCGGACCAGACCGCCAAGGTGCGGGGGATGTTCGTGTACCCGTCACAGGTCGCGGCCGTGGTTGCCCGTCATGATGAGCTACTTCGGGCACGTCTCGTGATCGATCGGATCGACAATGCCGATGTTATGGTGCTCAAGGGCGAAACGGGTACACGACCCGATTCACTGGTTTCGGCGATTGCCGAAAGTGTTCGAGAGGTGTGCAAGTTACGCGCTGACATCGAGTTGTGTTCGACTGGCGAGTTACCGGACGACGGTAAAGTGATCGAGGATCGCCGGCCCATCGATTGAGGTTGATTTCTGGGCCAGCAGGACTGGCCGGCCAGTGAGATCTTGCTGCTGCCCCGGGCTGGATATCGGTCGACCGTGCATGTCCAGATGCTGCCCGTTCTGTTGAATCAACCCGGCAAGAAGGCGTTTCCCTTCCCAGGCGCTTTCTATGCTGCACCCGACTGGAGGGTCGCTGCAGGTACCGTTGGGGAGAACTGACCGGGTAATCATCCTTCGGGGCCTAAACTGTGTCGCCGGATATGTGTTGACAATGCCTGTGAATTAGTAATTCAATAACAATCAGTTACCTGTATTTTCTCGAGGAACTGACCTTATTCTAGTGGTTTGGCGGGCCGTATCTCGGTGGATCATAAGGATTCAGTCTGCAGCAGGATTTTTCTTATATATAAGAGGAACTTATGCAATAAATAACGATATTTGACTGGTTAAGTACATTAGTATATTCTGGACATCCTTTCCTACCTAGAGGGGTATTCGTAAATGCATTGGATTAATTCTGTTCGCGGTTGGGTTGGATCGTTAGCGGAACTCGGTATTTCGATCATAGCGTTGGGGGTGGTTCTTGGAATACTGTTCGACGACATCCCCTTCCTTCCTGTCGATGTCACCGGGAATGTAATTGCATTTGTCAACGCTCTTGGAAGTCAAGGTCTAGTGGGCTTGGTCGCTTTGGGCATTATCTGGTGGGCCTTTACAAGACGGTCCAGTTGATCAAATCTCCACTACAATATGTAGGTTAGAGGGGGCTTTCGGGCCCCCTCTCTCTTTTCTGGCCAGTCATTTCAATACCAGCGCATGGATCTTCAGATATCGACAGTCACCGACGGGTTTGCAGAACTGACGGGTTGCAGATGGGAATTCACTAGCGGTCCGATTGAGGAGGCGAAGGTATGAATCTTGGCCGTTTCCCTCGCTTGCGATTTGGGCATCTGCCGACCCCCCTTGAGTACCTGGAGAACCTGACCCGGGAGTTGGGCGGGCCGGAGATCTGGATCAAGCGGGATGACTGTACCGGAATGTCTACCGGCGGGAACAAGACCCGCAAGCTTGAATTCCTGATGGCTGAAGCAAGGGCTGAGGCAGCCGATATTGTACTGACACAGGGTGCCACGCAGTCCAACCACGCCCGCCAGACGGTCGCATTCGCTGCACGGATGGGGGTGGACAGCCACATCCTGCTGGAAGACCGAACCGGTATCCAGTCGAACGACTACCAGCACAACGGTAACGTATTTTTGGATCTGCTCCACGGCGCGACACTGGAACATCACCCCGGTGGTACGGACATGGAGGCAGCGATGGCGGCTGCTGCTGACCGGTTTCGTGAAGCCGACCGCAGGCCTTACTCCATACCCGGCGGTGGTTCAAACGCCACGGGTGCCCTGGGTTACGTCAATGCGGCTCTGGAACTGGTGAATCAGGCCAATGAGGTGGGTCTGAGGATAGACCATGTGGTCCATGCCACTGGCAGCACGGGTACCCAGGCCGGAATGGCGGTCGGCTTGGTGGGCATCAACAGTGGTGTGCCGCTACTCGGTATCAGCGTACGTGCCACGAAGTCCATCCAGGAGGACAATGTATTTCGTTTGGCATCAGTGACGGCAGAGCGCGTCGGCTGCCCCGGCGTAGTGGATCGCTCGGACGTGGTTGCGAACAGCGATTATGTTGGTGAAGGCTACGGCATACCGAATGAAGGCACCATCGAGGCAATCCGTATGATGGCACGGCTTGAAGGCATCCTGCTGGATCCGGTGTATTCGGGTAAGGGAATGGCCGGTTTGATCGATCTGATCCGGACCGGTCACTTCAAGCGCGGACAGAATGTTGTGTTTCTGCATACCGGTGGCTCGGTGGGATTGTTCGGCTATACCGATTTCTTTGACCCACCAGCAGAACGACACGCGGTTTGACAGTGAGACCCGGCTATTTCACTGTTCCAGGAGATCGTCCGAAATGCCGTCTCAGCTTCGGAGCGATGGGCTCGAATGCGACAGAAATACAGCTTAGGCGAGTACCTGTCTGACATGGGCGAGTATGCGTCTCGCCGCAGTACGCATAGTGTCCTCGTTCAAGCACAGACTGATTCTGAGCAGCCCCCGGCCACTGGGACCAAACCCATCGCATGGCAGAACGCTGACGTTCTGAGTGGCGAGCAGATTCCAGGCAAAATCGGATGAGGACATGTCCAGAGCTCGGATATCGAGAACGGCGAACATACCACCACCGTCGGTATGAAGGCGCGCTGTGTTCATGTCTGCCATTTCATCAGCGATGACCTGCCGGTTGCGGGATAGTCGCTCCCGAACCAGAAGTGCCGTTTCGGTATCGGATTTCAAGGCATGTGCTGCGGCGTCCTGGGTAAATGGCGGTAGGCCGTATGCCATGCACATGTTGAGATTGTAGAAATGGCGATTGAGCGATCTGGGTGCGATGGTCCAGCCGCAGCGCCAGCCTGTCATACGGTGTGATTTGGAAACGCTGGATATGGTGATGCTGATATCCTCTGCACCGTCGACACTACCGATACCTACGAAGTCATCGGGAGCAATCTCTGCATAGACCTCGTCGCTGACGAGCCAGATATCTCTTGTCCGGCACAGATCGACGATCGATTGAAGTAACTGACGGCTGTACACGGCGCCAGTTGGGTTGTTCGGCGAGTTGAGAAGAACAGCCCGGGTCCTCGCTGTGAGTGCATTTTCCAACGCTTCAATACTGATCTGGAAGCCACTGTCAACATCGGTTGGCAAAGAAACCATATCGGCACCACCCAGCCTGACCGACGCGGGATAAGTAGCGTAGTAAGGTTCGGGCACAATGACTTCGTCACCATGCTCAAGAAGGCACAGTGAAGTCGCAAACAGAGCGTTTTGCGCACCGGAGAAGACCGCCACATTGTCTGCGCTGACCGGCTGGCCCGTTCGATCCTGGTGTCTTTTTGCAATGGTGTCACGCAGTCCTTCATCGCCGAGGACTGACGTGTAGTGATGTCGACCGGTGGAGATGGAGTTGATCGCCGCCTGCTGAACCGGGAGTGGGGTATTCTGATCCGATTCCTCGCCTACACTGAGGATGATGATGTCCTCACCGTTATGTAGCCGTTTTCGGGCTTCGTAATGGATAGCCCAGACATCGACACTTTCACCGCCAACGCGATCTACCAGTGACGAGTAATGCACTTTGTCTCCTACTAGTAGCGGGTTAAGGATCTGAAATGATGGAGCTGAATTGGCTGCATCATCCTGAATAGCACCTACTGAATTTCTTGTCTGACGAATCTAGAATTTACTGTTAGCCGATCGATCCAAAGGTCAATCCCCCCAGACTCCACATGCCTGCTTCAAAGTTTGCAGTGGAGGGAACGGTCCAGGGCCTATGGCCAGATTACCTTGAGTGGTTGGCTTCGTTCCTGAACATTGGTGATGCTGGTGCTGCGTGAAAGTCCTGTTGCCATGAAATAGATTTCTTCGCCGGTTGTAGGCAACCAGGCGGCTAACTGGTGCAACCTTGATGTGATCTCCGGCTACTGAGGTCATGGGTTTACAGCCATTGCAGGGCGTATACCACTCCCATATTCCACCGTACCATTGACCGCCATGATTGACGAACACCAATGGATTTGCGTTGACATTGATTTGCGGGTGCCTGAAGTGTGGTCAATACTGGCTGACGGTCAGGAAGCAGTCTTGTCAAAATTCAAACAGATCACACCGGCACCGATCTCTACACTAAGGCTGGTCGTCTTACCCCAGCCAGAGACATCGGTGTGCAGCCAGGTAACTCTGCTGAGATCAAACTCGCTGGCGGCCATAGTCGACGCCACCGTGCCAGTGCTCGAGGTTTCAACCCCGGATGAAGATGAATCGCATTCGAATGGCCAACACATAAAATCCGAACGACCTCCCAAGAAAAGCGTCGAGAGCAGGGTCACAAAGGCCAAGTAGAGTTTCATGTTTCTTTCAAGGTTAAAGCGAATGCAGATCCGTAATCCTAACGATACGTCGGATTTTGTTGATTTGGCAACAGTTTAAGTGATTCCGATTACATTGCGTTGGTTTGTTGAGAGCCAGCGGGCTTACTCGTGTACTCTGAACAGTTGGCTAGGCTGGATCTCAAGCCATTGCTGCTCGAGACAATAACTGTCAGAAAACCGATAACGATCAGCGTTTTGTCATAGAGTTAGGTTCCGATTGATTTTCCAATGCGGGTACAATTTTCTTTATGAAACTTCGGCTGGATTCAGTGATAGATAAAGGTGTTGTGGTTTCCAGCGTTGTCTTCAGGGTGCTTATTGATGGATCGGACAGCTGCCAAATCGTAAAGATGGGTGAAAGGTGAGTCGGTGAAGGACAATGACGCGGCCTCTCGCCTCGATAGGCTGGCGGATCAGTTGGGGAAGAACGAGCTGCCCCCGGTGCACCAGTGGCATCCGGCATCCACCGGAAACATGGATCTTCGCATTGCTCGGGATGGCACCTGGTACTATATGAATTCACCGATTAATCGTCGCCGGCTGGTCAGGCTTCTGGCCTCTGTAATGCGCAGGGACGATGACGGCTACTGTCTGGTTACACCGACAGAGAAATTGAGAATTCAGGTTGAAGATGCTCCTTTTCTGGTTGTCGAGATGGAACAGGACAGCGATGGCGATTCACAACGCCTGTTGTTTAGGACCAACGTTGACGATGTGTTTGCAGCAGATAAACAGCATCCGATCCTTGTGACGAATCATCCCCTGAGCGGGGAGCCATCGCCTTATGTCCGGGTACGCGACCAGCTCGACGCGCTGATTTCGCGGCCGGTGTTCTACCAGCTGGTGGATCTTGCCGTCGAAAAAACCGGAACACGGACAGATGAGCTCGGCGTTTGGAGTTGTGGATCGTTTTTTGTTCTCGGAAAAGTCTCCTGACACTCCGCAGTATTGTCCAACACGCAAGCTTGGTCCAGCTTGAATCCGTCTGACAGCTGAGCCCATGGGTAGACAATACCGTTGGGCCGGAGTCAGGCTTGTTTCAGCCCCTGTTCGAGGTCCTGGATGATGTCTTCGACGTCCTCAATCCCCACAGAAAGCCGTACCAGTCCGTCACCAAGTCCTCGTTTCCGGCGGTCTTCGGCGGGAACGTCCGCGTGGGTCATTGTCGCGGGGTGGGTGATCATCGTTTCGACACTGCCCAGGCTTTCAGCCAGCCCACAGAGCCTGACATTGTTCATCAACTGTCGGCCCGCCTCGACGCCGCCGTTCAGCTCAAAGGCGATCATCCCGCTGAATCCGGACATCTGGGTCCTGGCGATATCGTGCTGCGGATGGGAAGGCAGGCCGGGATAAAGTACCCAGGCCACCTTATCGTGGCTTTCGAGGAACCTGGCGATCTGCAGAGCAGATTCTTCGTGGCGTTTCATGCGCAAATGCAGGGTCTTGAGTCCGCTCAGATTGAGCCAGCAGTCGAACGGGCTGGAAACAGCACCGATTGTTTTCTGGATGAATTTCATCTGGTCAAATAGTTCCTTTCGGTTCGTGACCAGAACGCCTCCAATGATCTGGTTGTGGCCGGATAGATATTTGGTGGTACTGTGCATGACGATATCGGCACCGAATTCAAGTGGTCGTAGAAAGACAGGTGTGGCAAAGGTCGAATCGACTGCCAGAAGGACATCGTGTTCGCGGGCAATTCCGGCCATTGCTTCCATGTCCGTTATCTTGAGCAAAGGATTGGTCGGGGTCTCGATCCAGATCATTCTGGTCTTTGGTGTTATCGCGTCCCTCACCTCGTCGGGGTTGACCGAATCGACATAAGTGGTAGAGAGCCCATAGCGGGACAGCACATTGTCCAGGTGACGCGTGACACCGCCATACACGTCATCACCGCAGATCAGGTGATCACCGGCGCTGAGCAGCTTGAGAGCTGCGTCCACGGCAGACATGCCGCTCGCGAAGCTGATAGCGTACTGACCGCTTTCAATGGCAGCAAGATTGTCCTCGAGGATCTGTCGAGTTGGGTTGGAGGACCGGGTGTAATCAAATCCCTTGTCCCGACCGACCTCGTCGAGCACATAGGTCGCTGTTTCATAGATCGGCGGAAGGATAGAGCCGGTGGTGGGGTCAGGTGTTATTCCGGCACGAACAACTTTGGTGTCAAATTTCAACGGACAATCTCCTGTTGGTGGGAAGCTGTACTCAGATCAGGCTGCCTGCCTGTTTTTCCGGGTAAAGAATTCGAGCAAGTCGATCTTATTGACAACTCCGACGATCTTTCCAGCATCGACGACGATCGCTACATTGTTGTCTTCAAAGACCTGCTGCACGTGATCCAACGTCTGTGATGGCTCGACCTGTCCTTCAAGCGGTCGGGCGATCTCCCGTGCGCTGTCCTGTAGCGAATGCTCACCACCGGCAACCGCCCTGAGAATGTCGAGTTCTTCCACCATTCGCAGATCGCCTTTACCGATCGTCATTGGCATTTGCGAGATGCCAAGTGATGACATCTGGTCAATGATGGACTGCAGGGAATCTTCAGGGTTGGCGAGAACCACCTTCTGGTTCTTGAAGTTGAGGATGTCTCCCACCGTTCCCAGATGACGTTCCGGTGCGAAATAACCCATGTCACGCATCCACTCGTCATTGAACGCTTTGCTGATGTAACGGTCTCCCGAATCACAAACGATGGCGACTACGATTTTCCCCGGTCCTTGTTTGCGGGCTTCCTCTAGTGCTCCATGAAACACCGTTCCGGTAGAGCCCCCGGAGAAAATACCTTCCTGCCGGGCTAGAGATCGGGCCATGAAGAAAGAGTCTCGGTCTGACACGTTGACAACTTCATCAATGACCGAGAAGTCCAGGGTACCGACCATGAAGTCGTGACCTATGCCCTCCACTCTGTACATGCCAGGGTCGTCCCATTCGCCCTTGTAAAACGCATCGTGGTAGATGCTGCCGTAAGGGTCCGGTCCGACGACACGGACCTCTCGCCCGGCTTCTAGTGCTTTCTCTTTCAGGTATTTTCCGGCTCCAGATATGGTGCCTCCCGTGCCAAGGCCGGCCACGAAGGAATCGATCAGGCCGTCAGTCGACCCCCAGATCTCGGGTCCTGTAGTGAGATAGTGAGCCTCCGGGTTCGACATGTTGTTGTACTGGTCGGTGTAGAAAGCACCCGGGGTCTGAGCCGACACACGTTTTGCGACCTCCACATAGCTGTCAGGATGATGGTGATCAAGATCGGTCGGGGTGACAATCACCTCAGCGCCATAGGCCTTGAGCATATCGATCTTTTCCTGACTCATTTTGTCCGGGATCGTAAAGATGCAGCGGTAGCCTTTTGCGGCCGCCGCCATTGCGAGTCCCAGGCCGGTATTGCCTGATGTACTCTCGACCAGGGTGCCGCCAGGTTTGAGAAGACCCTGTTCTTCAGCATGCCTGACCATGTTGACAGCCATGCGGTCCTTGACCGAACCCGTCGGATTCAGGTTCTCCATTTTGGCGAGTACTGTCGCCATGCCTGGTTCGACCACATTATTAAGTCTGACCAGCGGCGTGTCGCCGACCAGGTCCAGTACACTCTCAGAATAATTCACGTTACTGGCCTCCGCCTGAATTGACAGGGTATGGAGATAAAGATTCCTCTAAGCTTTTCGCGGCAGGTCGATTTACGATCAAAATCTGTCGCATCGTCAAGAACCGCCAAGGCAAACTAGGAAGAAGCCCCAAACCCGGCAATCTCAGTAACTGCTTTGATTGCCTGTTCAACATCTTCGTCATCTGTAAAGAATCCGGGTGCAATACGGACCGTCCCGTTGCGCTCCAGAGTGCCTTGGTCCTTGTGGATCACGGGTGCACAGTGGAGTCCGGCGCGCACGCACAACTGATGGTCCGCGTCCAGCATTGTACCTACCTGTTCTGCTGGTAGCTCGCCTATGTTGATCGAGAGTGTTGCGACCCTGGATTGTGTGCCGGTCGGCCCGTAGGTGATTACGCCAGGAATATCATGAAACGCATCGAGCAGCTGGGTGGCAGTCCTGTTTTCTATCTGGTGGATGTGTTTGAGCGCTGCCTGACAGGCAGCAGTATGGGAGGAGAGATCGGCACCGTTGTCAGATCGGTCCCGGCCAAGCTCGGCAAACCATTTCTGGGCGGCGTTGAGACCGGCGATTCCAGGTATAGATGGTGTTCCGACTTCCACCCTGTGGGGATATTCCTCCGGGTGAAATTCGGAGACCGAGTTGACTCCGGTACCACCTGTTTTCACATGTCGTATGTCGACGCCCTCACGGACGATCATGCCGCCGATACCCATGGGCCCAAACAGTCCTTTGTGCCCGGTAAAAACCAGCACGTCGATTCCCCACCTATCCATGTCAATGGGAACCACACCGGCTGTCTGGCAAGTGTCAACAACAAAGATCGCCGGCGAGTCCTTGACGATCCTACCGATGGCCTGGATGTCCTGTAATGAGCCAATGACATTGGAAGCGTGGTTAACGACCACGACCCGGGTCTTGTCGGTGATGCTCTTTCGGATGTCTTCAGGATCGACATAACCCACGTCGTCGGCACTAATCCGGCTGACCGAGACATTGAGGTCCCGCTCCAGGTGATTGGCCGGACGCAGTACAGCATTATGTTCGACACGTGTGATAATCATATGATCGCCCTGCCGGATCAACCCGAGCAGTGCAAGATTCATTGAGTCGGTGGCGTTGAGTGAGAACGTGACTCTGTTGAAATCTCCGCCGAAACCAAAAAACTCACCGAGCATTCGTCGGGTCTCGATGATCATGGTCTCGGCCTCTATGGCAAGTTCATGGCCAGAGCGTCCAGGATTGACGCCGTGGCTGCGAAAGAAACTGTCCATAAACTGGTAAACGGGTTCTGGTTTCGGCAATGTGGTTGCCGCATTGTCGAAGTAATAGTTTTCTTTCATCGAATCTCGTGTGTCCTCAATTCCTGATGGGTGAGTGAATCGTGGTGAGCTTGGTTTCAGCACCAGCCTGACACTTACCACGAATAATCGTTAAATCCCGTTGTCCGGCTGTAGCTCGACGTCGACCTCAGTGATTGGGTTATGAAGCGGCTTGTAGGGCCTTATCAGAGCCGGGATGCTGTTCTATCTCCGACAAGATGGTGCTTCGCAACTAATAAATATTCTGCCTAAGGATTCGCTAGAATTCTAGGAAATAGAACTCTAAATAGCGCAAAAGAATAGAATTATTTTCTCTTTTGGGCTCTATCAATGGGTGGACTTGGGGTAAGCTGGAAAGCGGAAACCTCTGATCAGCGCAAGACCTGGTACCGCGATTCGCTGTTGTCGAAGCCGCACGGGGTCCGATCAAAAAGGCCGGGCATCCCTGCACGGGAACCTTTTTACGCTACAAGTCCAGAGCCAGGTTGCGGTGCGTCGGATATGTCATCCATGAAAGGCGAATTAATTGTCCGGCGCACCTAAACAGGTCTTATAGTCGCGCTTCTCTTGGTGGCTCTGGCGATTCAACATGTTCTTATCTTCTTACTCAGACCGTTCACAGGGAAACCTAATGGCGGTGCTGAGCATGTTGCTCTGGGCAACCAGTTTTCCGATTTCAGATATGCTCCTGAAAAGCTGGGACCCATTATCACTTGCCACGATTCGACTCACCGGCGGTGCATTGATACTGGTGCTGCTTGCGTTTATATCTGGCAGAAAATACAACTGGCAGAGTTGGCCGTTTCGCGACGCGCTGTTTGTCGGTGCGCTGGGTATCGGAGTGGGAACATTTGCCTTGAATCTTGGCCTCAAGTACTCCAATCCCGTCAACGTCACGGTCATTGCGACGACCATCCCATTGTTCTCTGTAGTACTGGGCGCACTCAAGGGTGAGGAGAAAGTGACCACCCGAATTTCGGTTGCCATAGGGCTTGCGATCAGCGGCGGTCTTTTGGTCTCCTGGTCCAGTACTCGGACCGAGATCGGCTTCGAAGGCGGTGAGTTTCTGGTCCTGGGTGCAGTGATCCTGTGGGCCTGGTTCTCGCGTGTATCGGTGACCAGGCTTCTGCCGATTCCTGCTTATCCCCGTACGTTGTTGACCATGGCAGCTGGGGCATTGTTCCTGCTGCCGGTGACATTGCTGATAGAGTACAGTGGTGTTTTTGAGTTGAGTGCTTCTTTGAGCCCACCTGATCTGGCCCGGGTTTTCGCTTTGTGTGTTTTCGGCGTGGGTCTTTCAATGGTTTGCTGGATGATCAGCGCTGAGAAAATCGGCGTCACCGTTGCGGCCCTTCACATCAATGCGTTACCTTTCTATGTACTGCTGCTGGATCTGATGTTCGGCGGGACATTGCTGATCAGCCAGGTGTTCGGTGCGGCACTGGTCGCGCTTGGAGCTGCCCTGTCTCAGATATCATGGACACGCACGACGTCTTGATAGCCGAAATGAAATACCAGTATGCCCGTGTCAGAACGGCTCAAATCATCTCAGGTCGGACGATCGTTTTAGCTGGCATAATCCGTTGGCTAACGAGCCGGGTACAAAAGGTGAGACTTGACGTAAACTTGTTGTCGACGCGATCAGACCCCGCCTGATCTAAGAGTGATCAGCAGGAGAGTTAAGGGAGACCACGTGACTGAACATTCACATGACCATACTGACCCGCCGTCTGACCTCGTATTGAAGGTCAAGGCACTGGAGTCCCTGTTGGTGGAGAAGGGCCTGGTGGACCCGGCCGCACTTGATGCACTGATCGACACCTATGAGAACAAGGTCGGTCCCCGAAACGGCGCCGAGGTCGTGGCAAGGGCCTGGTCGGACCCTGAGTACAGAGTTTGGTTGCTTGAAGATGCGACGGCTGCCATCGCCTCAATGGGATTTGTTGGCCGCCAGGGTGAGCACATGACGGCTGTCGAGAACACCGCGCAGGTTCATAACCTGGTGGTCTGTACACTGTGCTCGTGTTATCCGTGGACGGTCCTCGGCCTGCCACCGGTATGGTACAAGTCTGCGCCGTATCGCTCCCGGGCTGTCAGCGATCCGCGGGGTGTTCTCGCCGAGTTCGGCACGGAACTTGCCGACAGCGTCGAAATCCAGGTCTGGGATTCAACGTCGGAGATGCGCTACATGGTCGTGCCGGAACGCCCGGCTGGCACAGACGGTTGGCCGATAGACGAATTGATTCCGCTGGTCAGTCGCAATGCGATGATCGGGGTCGAAAAAGCCCGGACACCCGGGTCGTTGGTCGACCCATGAACGGCGGACACGACCTGGGAGGGATGCATGGTCTGGGCCCTATCGCCCCCGAGGCTGAGAAAGATGAGCCCGTGTTCCACGGTACCTGGGAAAAAAGGGTCTTTGCGATGACGATGGCCACCGGGTTTCTCCGTAGCTGGAACCTTGATGAAGCCAGGCATGCCAGGGAACGCCAGCATCCAGCTGATTACATGCGCAACAGTTATTACGAGAATTGGCTCAGAGGTCTGGAAACACTGCTTGTTGAAAAAGGACTGGTTACGGCCGAGGAACTCGAGCGTGGCGCAGTTGATCCCTCAACGGGAGCTTCAGCTGTTGTCCCGTTGCAGGCCGGCGATGTGGAGACCACCCTCCTGAAGGGCGGTCCCACAGACATGAAAATCGATCTGCATCCACGGTTTCAGACCGGTGACAAAGTGCGCGTCGTGAACATCAACCCAACAGGGCATACCAGGCTGCCTCGATATGCGAGAGGTAAACAGGGTGTGGTTCGCAACCATTACGGGGCGCATGTATTCCCTGACAGGCGCGCTTTGGGCAGCCGCGAAGGCGAGCACCTCTACAGTGTCTGTTTTTCAGCTACCGAACTCTGGGGCGAGAGATTCGACTCGGATTTCAAAGTGCATATCGATCTCTGGGAGCCCTACCTGGCAGCGGAATGACGCAGCAACCTGATATTGGCCGGACCCTTTCCGAGTTGGAGAGAACTCACGCTGAGACGTTTGCTGAACCCTGGCAGGCACAGGCTTTCGCGATGGTGATAAAGCTGTTCGAGCAGGGCGTGTTCGACTGGTCGGAATGGACTGATGCGCTGTCCGAGGAGATCCGCAGCGCTGGTGCGCGTGGTGAGGCCGATCGTGGCGATACCTACTACCAGCACTGGCTGGCCGCCTTAGAGGCAGTGCTGCTGCGCAAAGCAGTTCTCGAGCGCAAAATACTTGATTCGCGCATTGAGCAGTGGCGCAGGGCTTATCTCAATACACCCCACGGGCAGCCGATCGAGTTGGCCGCGGGAGCGCAACCGAAAGTCTAGTCCAGCCTGCGCCGGCGAACATAGTAATAACGACTCATCAGCCGGGACCTGGCCGTGGGAAAAGATGATTTGCAGTTCGGTTTTGACGACACACTGCTTTCGCGCTGTCAGAACAACCTAGGGTCGTTTCTGCCAGCCACAATTCAGGATGATGAGCTACGCCCCGCAGCTGTGGCCATTGTACTCGTGAGGGACCCGTCCACCGGTGCTGCTTGTTTTCTGTTGACCCGACGGGCCAGCCGGCTGTCCCGGCACCGAGGCCAGTACGCGCTGCCCGGAGGGCGCCTGGACGATGGGGAAGATGCCCACAGCGCAGCGCTTCGGGAACTGAAAGAAGAACTCGGCCTGAAGGCAACGAAGTCCAGCGTGATCGGTCAGTTGGATGATTTTCCGACCCGATCCGGCTTTCGAATCACCCCTGTCATCGTCTGGCTTGAGAACCATCAAGCGGTGCAGCGGGATCCTGCGGAGGTTGAGGCAGTGTTTTTAGTGCCGATCACGGATCTTGATCGACCCGGTATACCCCGCCTGCATCACATTCCCGAAAGCAGCAACCCGGTTCTGTCGATGGTGTTGACATCACTGGGCGACGAGATTTTCTCTCCCACGGCGGCCATCCTGTTCCAGTTTCGAGAGGTCACTTTCTACGGTCGTCCGACGCGGGTCGCGCATTACGAGCAGCCACTGTT
>CAZVVN010000052.1:22329-24621 GCA_964630665.1 uncultured Acidiferrobacteraceae bacterium
GAGCGGCCGAATTTTCTGGGTGCAGCAATCATGAAAGACGTACCGGCAATTACGAAGCTGAGAATGGCGAAGACGAAGGCATACCGATAACTGCCGAAGATGTCATGCAGGTAACCACCGATGGTGGGACCCACCGCACCGCCTAAGCCGAGGCCGGCAAGAATGATGCCGTTGAGGGTGCCAAAGTGGCGGCCATGAAAGATATCTGCGGCACCTACGAATATGGTTGGAGAATATAGGCCAGCACCCAGGCCAAAGGTGACGGCGTAAACATACAACATCCAAGGCTGGCTGGTGTCGGTTATCCCGTTAAGCAGGATGACAGCAAAAATCACGAGTACAGTGGCGATCAGCACCGTGAGTTCACGCCCGATGATGTCTGAGACAGCAGAACTGACCTGCCCGATGACCATGAAAACGCCAAACATTGCGAACACCGATGCAGCCAGAATCCCGGAATAACCGATGTCCATTGCAAACTTGACCTGATGTGCAATCACCAGATAGCAACCGCTTCCCCAGAAGCACATGTTGGATAACACCAGCATCCACAGTTGCAGGCTGCCCAGAGCCTGATTCAGGCTCCATTCAGGACGCTCACGCTGCCCGTGCCGGGGCCTGTTCATAGGTCGCAGTTGGGATGACTGCGACCGGAACGGCTGCATCCGCTTGTGGCTGGGGTGGAAGAAATACAGTGTCAGGATGAGCGGTATCAGAATGATGATCACACTGGAGCCCATCACCACATAGGACAGGCGCCAGCCCAGTAACTCAATGACGTATTCAACCAGTACCACATAGACAAAACTAAGGCCACCGCCCATCTGGGCCAGGCCGAGGGCGAGGCCACGACGGCTCTCGAACCAGTTGGCGATGGTGGGATTCATCACCGGGGACCCACAACAGGCCAGGCCAATCGGAGTGATCACGCCGAATATGAGATAGAACTGCCAGAGTTCCTGAGCGAGGCTGCAGCACGCGGCCGCACAGCCGACAATGGTCACGCCGCTCAGCATCAGACGCTTTGCTTTCCAGCGGTCTGCGAGGTTGCCCACAATAGGGGCAACCAATCCGTACACGAGCAAGTGCAGGGAGAGCATGAATGCAGTGCTGCCCCGACTCCAGCTGAACTCGCTCAGAATGGACGGGAAGAAAACTGAGAACGAATGGCGCACGCCGTAGGAAAGAATGCCAACGACACAGCATACGGCAACGACCATCCATCCCAGATGCAACGGAGTACGGGGGCTCATCTAACTGAGAATTCAGACTCGGAAATGGGGAACGCGTGTGGGATTCTAAACGGCCGGAGCCCGGTTGGCGTGCCTCCTTCGAACATTCGGTAACACTTAAGACAGAATAGACTGGTTAGTGCGGTCTGACCGGTAGTACACCCAGCAAGGACTTTACAGGTAGAATTTGGGACCAGTACCTGCCCGGTTCCTAGCCGAGTGTCCTAAAACCCTAAAGGTGATCAGGATGACCGACATTGATGATCTTCGTCGAATACTCGGTGCGAATACAGTCATCGCAGTCGTCGGATTGTCAGCCAACTGGTGGAGACCGAGTTTTTTTGCAGCCAAGTATCTTAAGGATCACGGATACCGGATCATTCCGGTCAATCCGAACTACGACGAGATACTGGGTGAGAAGTGCTACCCTGCAGTGCAGGAAATTCCAGAACCGATAGATGTCGTCGATGTGTTCCAGCGGTCCGAGGTCACGCCACCGATCGCACAAAGTGCTGTGGATATCGGGGCAAAAGTATTATGGCTGCAGCTGGGTGTCGTGAACGAGACGGCAGCCTCTATTGCTCGGGAAGGGGGGCTAGAAGTAGTGATGGACCGCTGTATGAAGATCGAACACGGTCGCCTGATGGGTGGACTCAACCTTTTCGGAGTGACCACAGGCGTGGTTTCCAGCAGGCGGCCAAAATGGCTGGTTTACTGAGTCATCTCAATGGCTGACAGAGAATTCGGGTTTGAGACGCTGTGTCTGCACGCAGGTCAGTTGCCTGACACCACCACCAGTTCCCGCGCGGTTCCGATCTACCAGACCACCTCGTATGTTTTCGATGATACTGATCACGCAGCCAGCCTCTTTAACCTGCAGACCTTCGGTAATGTCTATTCCCGGATGATGAACCCGACCAGTGCGGTGCTCGAGGAGCGACTGGCTACCCTGGAGGGTGGCAGGGCCGGGGTAGTCGTCGGTTCCGGAATGGCGGCGCAGATGGTGACGTTGCTTACTCTGCTTGAAGCCGGTGATGAACTGGTGTCGTCGAGTACTCTC
>CAZVVN010000053.1:0-24408 GCA_964630665.1 uncultured Acidiferrobacteraceae bacterium
TCTCGAACCGACCGGAAAATATGCGCTCGAACGCGTCACGCAGCCGGTGGATCGTATCATCATCAATCAGCCCATCGACAACCACAAAGCCGTCGTTGTGAAATTCGACCTGTTGCTGATCGGACAGTTGAAACATGACGGTGTTGCAGGTCGCCTATGGCAGGCAATCCAGGTAAGTTTTCACGTCCCAGTCGGACACCTGCCAGATGAACTTGTTCCACTCATCACGCTTGTACCAGTCGTAGATTCCGTGCATGTCTCCGGGCAGCGCTGCCTTGATGACCTCATCTTCAGCCAGGGCATCCAAAGCATCGCGCAAGGTGGTCGGGATGCGATCCACCGGCTCACCCGATTCCAGGACATCGACGAAATTGCGTTCCTCCGGCTCGCCAGGGTCCAGGTGGTTTTCAATGCCGTCATCAAAGGCCTTGAGCAGTGCGCTCTGCATCAGATAAGGATTTACCATGGAGTCCACACAACGGAACTCAAAGCGATCCGGGCTCGAAACACGGATCGCACAGGAGCGGTTCTGCAGGCCCCAGCTGGCGCCGACCGGCGCCCACATACCGGTGTCGTTCAGGCGCCGGTAGCTGTTTACCGTCGATGAACTGATCGCGACCAACGCGTTGAGGTGCTGAATCATGCCCCCCAGAGACCAACGTCCGATATCTGCCGGCAGCCACTTTTCGTTTTCATCACGGAACTCGTTCTTACCACCGCTGCGGTAGAGAAAGTTGTCCTCCATTCCAGGGAGTGGGCCGTTGACCAGCGGCACAACGTTGTCCTCCCCACCGCGCCACAGCGAAACATTGTGGTGACAACCGTTGGCCGGCATGCCCATGTAGGGTTTGGACATGAAGACCGCCACCAGGTCGAATTCACGCGCTACCTGGGCACAGATCTGACGGTAGGTCGTCAGTCGATCCGAGGTTCTGATGGCGCAGTCGTACTGAAAGTTCAACTCGACCTGGCCGGGCGCGTCCTCATGGTCACCCTGAATGAGATCGAGCCCCATGGCGATCGCGTAGTCGTAGACGCGCAGCCAGACATCAGACAGCTGCTCAAACTGGTCGATATGATAAGCGTAGGGTTTGGTTGTCTCGTAATACGGCGCCTTGTCGTCGCCCGGCTTCAACCACAGCATCTCCGGTTCACAACCCACCCGCAGGTGCAGTCCGTGTTTGCTCTCGAATTGGTCGTGGATGCGCTTGAGGTTACCTCGACAATCGGAATCCAGGTACTGCTCGGGTCTGTCGGGATCCTCACGGCTCCAGAACACCGTGCAGAAAACCCGTGCGAGACGTTTATTCCAGGGCAACTGGCAGAACGTCTCCGGATCCGGCAGAGCGAGCAACTCCGAAGCGTTGGGTGGAAAACCGATCAGGTTTCCGGCCCGGTCGGCAAAAACATTGGTCACCCCGCCCAGCCAGGTCTGCATACCCTCAGCCGCGACCCATTCCCAGTGCGATGCTGGAATCGCTTTACCCATAATACGGCCGGTGATGGAGATGTACTGGTAATAAATGTAGTCGATGTCGAGTTCATCGATCTTTTTTCGAACCTGTCGGATCGCCTCATCCCGGGATCCTTCGGACAGATAATCTGCAAGATCAGTCATATTCTCTCCCTGGCCTGTTTGCTGTTTGCTACCTTAGACAATTTCAAGATACCGCTGACGTTCCAGATCGCTGACATAGCGCCGGGTCGCCTCGGATTCATGGCTGCACGCAGCAACCAGATAATCCACGAAAGGATCACCGAAAATTCGTCGACAGTCCGTCGATGCAGCCAGCCGCGTCGATGCCTCATACAGATCGTGCGGCAGAGGATCTCCTTCGACCACCGCCGCATCGGGCCCAGCGCCGGCCGCCAGCGGCACCGGTAGCTCACGGCCCGACTCAATGCCGTCCAGGCCAGCACCCAGGATGAATGCCAGCGTCATGTAGGGATTGGTGTCTGCACCCGGCAGGCGATATTCCATCCGGCACTGCCGGGCAGGTTCAGGCACGATGCGAATGCCAGCTGCATAGTCCTGCACGGCCCATGACACGACCCGCGGAGCCCAGTTACCCAGGGAATGCCGACGGTAGGCATTAATCGTGTGGTGGCTGAATGCCAGACCCTCGGGCGCCAGACGTACAACGCCCGCCGTGAACTCTTTGAAGCACGCGCTCATCCCGTCTTCTGACCCTGGATCCGCAAAGACCGGTTCACCTGTTTGGAGATCGACCAGTGACAGGTGCAGATGACCCGAAAGACCGGCACTGTCGTCACTCATCTGTGCCATAAAGGACGCCGTTTTGCCGAGGCGGCGACAACTGGACTTGGTGAAAAGTTTCAACAACGCTGCATCATCGGCTGCGCATAGCGGATCGGTGTCTTTCAGGGTGATCTCGAAGCAGCCTGGCCCAAGTTCTGCACCTAGACTCAGCGGTTCGATCCCCCCGGCTGCGAGATCCCGTTCCAGGGTGGAAATGAACTCTGCGTGGACAGCAGCCGTCTCGCCGGCCCAGCAATGGTTCTCTGGTGCAAAACGCCTGCCAACCGCAAAACCGGAATCGCGAAGCGTCTCACCGGACTCGTCGAGGACGAAAAACTCAAATTCAAACGCGGCCCTGACCCCGAACCCCAGGTCAGCGGCCCGGCGCACCTGGGTGCGCAGCAGCTCACGGGGCGAGAGACTTCTGGAGGGCCCGCAGTAATCGGCGATCAGCAGCACCGCGTTGTCTTCATACGGGTATGGACGACAGGACCCGGGGTCTATGGCCACAGCTTCGCCGACAAACGGCCCTGGGTGATAGACCACCTCGCCGCTGTCCCACCTCGGCAGAACGTTTACAAAGGTGCCACCCTCACCAAACACTGTCTCGAGACTTTCGATGCGGACCCGCCGCTCACGAAAGTAGGCATTGAGATCGAAAATACCGACGTGTGCGACGGCCCGCTCTTCAGAGCGCAGTGCAACGACCAGCTGGGCAAGGTCCTGGGGCGCAGTTAAGGTGTCAGCCATAGATCGGGGTTGTGTGGGCCGTTCGTTGCAGCGGAGCTAATTTCGCCGCCCGCCGGAAGGGTCCTTCTGACCATCATAAATCATCAGAACCGAAACAAAAATCAGAACCATAGAAAACGCCACGATGATGGTACCGATGGCATTGATTTCCGGTGTTATGCCCCGGCGGATCACCGACCAGATATACATCGGCAGCGTGTTGTCGCGACCGGTCAGAAAATATGTCACTGGAATCTCGTCAAATGACACCGTGAAGGCAATCAGCGACGAGCCAATCACCGCCGAGCGTATGTTCGGCAGGGTGATGAAAATGAATGTCTGCCACGGTCTGGCGCCGATATCCGCCGAAGCCTCTTCGATGCGTCGATCGAAGCGCTGCAGCCTGGCAAAAACATTGGTCACGACAATCGCAGTCAGCGCAGTGCCATGACCCACGATCACCGTCCACAGGCTGAGCCTGACCTCCATCATGGAGAAAAAGGCCAGTATCGAAACCCCGGTGATGATTCCAGGGAGGGTGATTGGCAGGATCACCAGTCGCCGGAAAATCGTCTTACCGCGGAAATCGAACCGGTCCAGCGCAAATGCCGTCGGGATACCGATCGCCAGGCAGATCACGACGGCTGCAGCCGCGACGATGACACTGTTCCACAGGGCCGCCAGCAGATCGGGGTTGGTCAGGGCCTTGTAGTACCACTGAAGCGTCCAGCCGGTCAGCGGCAACTTGGTGATCGGGTTGTCGTTAAAACTGAAGACCATCAGGGTGATGATCGGTCCGTAAAGGAATCCCAGTGCCGACGCGGCAGCGATACCGATCGCCACGTTCCCGGGATCCCAACGTCGGCGTCTTTTTGCGGCAAGATGCATTTCAGTAGCCTGGTCCTGGGGATCGCTGCTCAGGCGAGATTGATCCGGCCCGCTCTCTCCAGCCGGTCTGACAAGGTAATGACAGCCAGTACGATGAACAGCAGGACCACCCCCAGCGCTGAGCCGAGCGGCCAGTTCATAGCGATCCCGAACTGGGTGGCGACCACGTTGGCGACCATGTTGGAGTAAGGTCCACCGACCAGTGTCGGGGATATGAAATCACCGGCAGACAGACAGAAAGTGAAGGTGAATCCGGCAAGTACCCCCGGCATGGACAACGGCAGGGTGATCTTGAGAAAGGTGCTGACACGGTTTGCGCCCAGATCCTTGGAGGCCTCGATCAACGAGCCCGGGATTTTTTCCAGGGATGCGTAGACCGGCATGACCATGAACGGCGTGAAGATGTAGGCCATGGTGATGACCATGGCGAACTGGTTGTAGAGAAAGAAGGTGCTCGGCTCGTCGATGATTCCCATCCACATCAGAAACGAATTGAGTATGCCCTCACTGCCGAGGATGGTTTTCCAGGTATAGGCACGCAGCAGATATGACACCCATAGCGGTATGATCGTCGCCACGTAGAGCAACAGCCGCCAGCGATCCGATGTGACTTTTCTCGCCAGGCAGTAGGCGAGCGGATAAGAGATCAGAAAAGCCGTCACGCCAACCAGAAAGGCGATCTTGATGCTGCGGAACAGGACAAGGTAGTACTGGGGGTCCTCGATCAGCTTGAGGTAGTTACCGAACTGAAAATCCGGCACGTGAAAAGGGAACTTCCGGGTGTAGAAGCTGATCATCAGCATGATCAGGTAGGGCACCAGTAACACCAGGGACCACCATATCGCCGGGCCCGTAAACAACAGCCAGAAGTTTCTGATGTTTCGGGTGTGCTGTTTCACGCCTGGTTGCCTGACCGGCTTTCTACCGGGAAAACACGGTGATCGTACTGGGGGGCACGCCACAGATCACCCGCTCACCTTTCACCGGGATGGCCGCCGCTTCAAGCGTGGTGTCCAGTGGATGGTGGAGCATGATGCTCGTGTCCTGCCCGAGCGCTATGGTGAAATAGATGGCATGTCCGCTGTACAGCACCTGCTGGACATCGCCTTCGAACGTTTCCATCCCTGAAAGATCATCGCCCGCCGGATCCACCAAACGCACTTTCTCGGGTCGAATACAAAGTGTCATTCTGTCATCAATCTCGCCGATGATGCTGGCATCCGTGACATCGATCTCGAGTTCACCAAACCTGGCGCAAAGGCGCCCGGATTCACTGCGGTTCAGAACAGCCGGCAACATGTTCGACTGACCCAGAAAATCGGCAACGTAAGGTGTTCCGGGCTGATCATAGAGTTCGGTGGGGGTACCGAGTTGCTCGATCATTCCATCACGCATCACCATGATCCTGTCCGACATCACCATGGCCTCGGTCTGATCGTGCGTCACCATGATAAAGGTGATACCTATTTTCTCGTGCAGCTCCAGTAACTCAACCTGCATCGACTGGCGAAGCTTGGCGTCAAGTGCTGACATGGGCTCATCCAGCAGCAGGATTCTCGGTTTTCTGACAAGAGCCCGGGCAAGTGCAACCCGCTGTCGCTGGCCGTTGGACAACTCGGACGGCAGCCGGTTCTCCATGCCCGGCAGATCGATCAGATCGAGCATCTCACCGACCTGCCGTTGGACATTCCTACCTTTTACACCCGATATCTTGAGTCCGTAACCGATGTTGCCGGCAACGCTCATGTGTGGGAAGAGGGCAAAATCCTGGAACATCATGTTGACCGGCCGCTCATAGGGTGGGGTATCAGTGATATCGGTGCCGTCCAGAAACACCGCGCCCGAGTCCGGGTATTCGAACCCACCGATCATCCTCAGCATCGTGGTCTTGCCGCAACCGGAAGGTCCCAGCAGGGTGATGAACTCCCCTTCCTCCACGCTCATGGAGACATCGTTGACCGCCGTAACGTTCCCGGAAAAGACCTTGGTCAGATTGCTCAGCTGCAGAATGCGTGTCATGTGGCGGGTCGTCTTTCAGTCACCGGATCGCGGGGGGTTTTATTTGAATCATTGTTCCGACTATCCAGAAAGTAAAGCCGGACGACCTGGGTCGTCCGGCATTTTCAGGCTCAATCAGACAGTCGTTTACTGCGCTGCTTTTACTGCGTTCCAGATCTCGATGTACTTATCGACCCGTACAGGCTCCTGCCACAGATCCAGGGAGTTGATGTAGTTGAAGTCATCCTGGTGCAGAGCGGAAAACTGTTCGTCGTCCAGGCAGGTCTTCAGGGCAACGGGGTTAGCACCTGAATACCCGGTGATTCCGACCACACCACACTGGCCTTCGGGGCTGATCACGTAGTTCAGCCACTGCATGGCACAGTCCGCATTGGGTGTGCCCTTGACCATCTGCCAGGCATCTGCCCAACCGTCAGCATTTTCCTCAGGAATAAATTCGACCATCTCGATGTTCTGTTCCGCCAGCAGGGCAGACTGATAACCGCCCCAAGTATTCGAGATCCAGACCTCACCGTTGGCATAGAGGTTGACCAGCTCACCGGCGGTTGCCCAGTATTTCCTGATCAGGGGCTTCTGTTCGATCAGCTTCTGTTTGACCTTCTCCAGCTGCTCGTCGGAAAGATCATAGACATTGACGCTCTTGCCGAACAGCAGACGCGCTGTGATGTAGATCTCGGTTTTGTCATCCCACACCGATATCTTGCCGGCAAGGCTCTTGTCCCACATGATGGCCGCAGACGTGGGCGGAGTCGGAAATTTGTCTTTCATGTACATGAATGCAATCGAACCCCAGGTATTCGGAACACCGTACACGGCACCATCATGGGTAACTCCGGGGTGATTCCGGAACGATTCGTACAGTTCATTCCAGTGGCTGAGTTTCGAGGTGTCCAGTGCTTCGACCAGACCCATCTTCCTGAGAATCGAGGTGGTGTCTACAGAGGGCGACACCAGGTCATAGGCGCCTCCACCGGCCGCCAGCTTCGCCGGAAACTCGTCGTTAGAGCCGACGTAGGTCGCGGCCAGTTTGCAGCCTGAGGCTTTCTCGAAGGGCTCGACAAAACTCGGGTCGGTATAGCCCTCCCAGGTCAGCACATTCAGCTCACCACCGGCGTGCGCCTGCAGGCCGGCCAGGCCCAGACAACCGGTAACCCCGACGGTCATCGCCAACTTCTGAAATGTTCTCATTTTACGTATCCTCCTTTTGTTGGATTCGAACCTACTGGTTTGTCCCGATAGCCTGAACCACCGGACTGAAAGCCGTCCTGAAGCTCTTCACGAGCCTAGGTGGCCGACCCACCTCATTGCAGAACCGTGCAGTTTTTTAATATATCAAGCAAAGATATACTGTCAATAAGGCCATTCTATAACTATTTGAAGCAGCTTTAACACGACGATGGCGGCTCAGAAAGAACCAGTTTTCGACATAATCGTCGTAGGGGCAGGGTTTGCCGGCCTTTATCTGCTCTACCGGTTAAGAACACTGGGGTTCCGGACACTCGTCATTGAAGCCGCTGATGGCGTGGGCGGCACCTGGTACTGGAACCGTTATCCCGGCGCACGATGCGATGTCGAAAGCATGGCTTACTCGTACTCGTTTTCCGAATCACTCGAACAGGACTGGGTGTGGACGGAACGCTACGCCGCCCAGCCGGAGATCCTGGCCTACGCCAACCACGTCAGCGACCGTTTTGGTCTTAGAGAGGATATTTGCTTCAACACCTGGGTCGCGCGCGCTGTTTTTTCCGAGACCGACGGCCTGTGGACACTTACCAGCGACGAGGGGCTGAGTTTCGGCGCACGCTTTGTCATCATGGCACTGGGCTGCCTTTCCGCACCCCACCGACCCGACATTCCGGGGATCAGTGAATTTGCGGGAGAGTGCTACCACACCGGTTACTGGCCCCACCAGAAGGTTGATTTCAGCGGCAAGACTGTCGGCGTGATCGGGACCGGTTCGTCGGCGGTCCAGGCCATACCCCTTATCGCTAAACAGGCTGCACACCTGAGCGTCTTTCAGCGCACCCCAAACTTCAGTATTCCAGCCTGGAACGGTCCCCTGGATGAAGAGAGTCAGAGGCACTGGAAGAACAACTACCGGACACTGCGCGCCGAAGCCAGACAAACTTCTTCCGGTATCCTCAACATGGACAGTGATCATTGTGCCGCTGAACTGTCTCCCGACGAACAGCACAACGAGCTGGAACGCCGCTGGCAGCACGGTGGTCTGATCATGTGGAACGCCTTCAACGATATCATGACCGACCCGGCCAGCAATGAACTGGCGGCTTCATTCGTGCGCCGGAAGATCTGTGAAAAAGTGAAAGATCGAAAAATAGCCGATCTTCTTTGTCCTAAAGACCATCCGCTGGGATCCAAACGCCTGTGCGTGGACACCGATTACTATGAGACCTTCAACCGCAAAAACGTCACGCTGGTCGATATACGGTCTCATCCGATTGAGAAGATCACTGCACAGGGCGTGCAGACAAGCCACGATTCATATGCTTTGGATGTCATCGTGCTGGCGACAGGCTTCGACGCGATGACCGGCCCGATGATGAAGATCGACATCCGTGGAAGAGACGGCGTAAGTATCGAGCGCAAATGGTCCGATGGCCCGCGGACCTATCTTGGAATCGCTATCGCTGATTTTCCCAATCTCTTCATGGTCACAGGACCCGGCAGCCCGTCAGTGCTTTCAAACGTACTGCTCGCCATTGAGCAGCACGTGGACTGGGTCTCGGATTGTCTGTGTCATATGCGCAGTACTGGGTTCGACATCATCGAAGCCTCCCCGCAGGCCGAAGACGACTGGGTCATACACGTGAACGATGTTGCGAACCCGACGCTGTACACGCACAGTGACTCCTGGTACATGGGCGCCAACATTCCCGGTAAACCGAGGGTCTTCATGCCCTATGTCGGTGGTGCCGCCAATTACCGCGAACTCTGTAATGAGGTATCTGACCAAGGGTATACCGGCTTTACAATGAGCAAAAGTCCCGCCACCGCGCCCAGAAACACAGTCGTAAGTACCAACGAACAGCAGAGGTTCGACAGCCAGACTTTCAGCCAACCAAGGAGAAACTCCACATCATGAGAGCCGCCGTGTATGAAGCCTTTCAAGGGCCCATGTCGGTCCAGAATGTACCCGACCCCGAACCTGCTACACACGGTGTGGTCCTGTCTGTGCAGGCATCCGGGGTCTGCCGCAGCGACTGGCACGGCTGGATGGGTCACGACAGCGATATCTCCCTGCCGCACGTCCCCGGCCACGAATTTTCCGGGGTCGTCGAGGCAGTCGGACCGCAAACTTCAAACTGGCAGACCGGGGACCGTGTGACGATGCCCTTCATGGGGGTCTGTGGCACCTGTCTCCAGTGCACATCGGGCCAGCACCATCTTTGTGACAGCACCTACCAGCCAGGCTTCAAGCGCTGGGGTTCTTATGCCGAGTACCTTGCGATTGACTTCGCCGACACCAATCTGGTCGCGCTGCCGGATTCGATCGACTTCGCGACTGCGGCGAGCCTCGGCTGCCGATTCGCCACCTCGTTCCGGGCCATCGTTTTCCAGGGCAGGGTGTCAGCCGGCCAGTGGGTCGCCGTGCATGGCTGTGGCGGCATTGGCCTTTCGGCGATCATGATCGCCGAGGCCCTGGGTGCCCGGGTGATCGCCATCGACATTACCGAGCAGAAGCTCGATTTTGCCCGGTCCATCGGTGCGATGGAGACTTTGAACGCCTCGCAGACCGACGATGTGGCAGGCGCTGTCGTCGAAAGGACAAAAGGCGGGGCACACCTTTCTGTCGATGCGCTCGGCAGTACGGCGACCTGTCGGAATTCGATTGACTGCCTGAGAAAGCGCGGCAGGCACGTGCAGGTCGGCCTGATGAACGGTGACGATGCCGAACCCTCTATAGCGATGGGCAGGATTATCTCCAACGAGCTCGAGATCCTCGGCAGCCTGGGCATGCAGTTCCACAGATACCCGGAGATGCTGGCGATGATCGAGTCGGGCAAACTGACGCCGCAGAAGCTGATCGGTCGAACGATTACACTCGAAGAATCAGCAGCGCTGCTACCCGATATGAATTCTTTTGGCGAAACCGGCATCGCGGTGATCGACCGGTTCTGAACTCCCCCACTGATACCAAATGTCTGAAGCAACTGCTGTGACTCACCTCTGGTTCGCCAACTCAGTTCATTTCAGTTCAGGTCACCCAGCAGCTATCGGGACTGGCCTTTCCAGCAATGTCTAACCATACACTGCCAGGTATCGGCTGATGGCCACGCTGTGGCGTGTCACGTACCAGTCGAACTCAGAACGATCAATTTAAGAACACTGACCCCTGCTTCTCATGTCGCAACTTGATCCTCTTTTTCAACCACTGACGATCAAGGGCCTTGTTCTGAAAAACAGGTTCCTGAGTACCAGCCATGCGCCCGGCTACACGCTGCAGGGCAATATCACTGAGCGGTATATCTACTACGAGGCGGAAAAAGCCAGAGGCGGTGTTGGCCTGTTGCAGTTTGGCGGTGCCACTTCGGTTGCGGTCGAGGGTTCTTTCCACTACGGGCAGATCAACGGCTCTGTGGATGACGTCATTCCGCAATATCGACGCATCGCCGGGGCCATTCACGCGCATGGGGCGGCATGCACTATTCAACTCCGACACGGTGGCCGGCAGGAACGCTGGGACCACGACCAGTGGCTGCCGGCTTTTTCCCCATCGGCCACTCGCGAACTCAATTTTGGTGTTTTTGCCGCGGAGATGGAAGACCATGACATCGCTCGTGCGCAACAGGATTTTGTTGACGCGGTAAGGCGGGCCAGAGACGGCGACATCGACGGCGTTGAAATAGCCTGTCAGTCTGGTGCATTGATCGAGCAGTTCTGGTCACCGGCGATGAACTACCGCACTGACCGATATGGTGGCTCTCTGGCAAACCGTATGCGTTTTGGTCTGGAAGTGCTTGAGGCTGTCCGCCAGGATATCGGTGAAGACTACATCGTTGGCATTCGCATGTCGGGTGACGAGATGCTGCGTGGCGGTCTGAACCAGGACGACTGCATCGCCATCGCCGAGGTCTATGCTGACAGTGGCCTGATCGACTTTATCAGTGTGGTCGGTGCACAGCCAACCGACACCCTTTCGGTTGCCAAAATCTGGCCTACGATGTGGCTGCCCACGGCGGCTTACCTCCCGCTCGCAGGTGCGATCAAGGCCGTGTCAGACGTACCGGTCTTTCATGCCACGCGGATCACCGATGCCGCCACCGCCGCCTACGCGGTCAGTGAGGGTCTGGTCGATATGGTCGGCATGACCCGGGCATTCATTGCTGATCCCTATCACGTCCGCAAGCTCGAAGCAGGTGAGGAGCAACACATACGCCCCTGTGTTGGTGTGGGATACTGTGTAGACCGGGTGATTTCGGGTTCTGATGCTCTGTGTGTACACAACGTTGCAACAAGCCGCGAACAGCACCTGCCACATGTCGTCCGATCTGCCCCTGGCCGAAAACATAAGGTAGTTGTGGTCGGGGGTGGACCGGGTGGTCTGGAGGCCGCTCGCGTGTGTGCTTCGCGCGGACACCAGGTCATCCTCTATGAAGCGACGGCCGAGCTGGGTGGTCAAATCGTCCTGGCTGCCAAAGCGACCTGGCGCACGGGCCTGATCGGGATCGCCACCTGGCTGGCCGATCAGCTGGATTTTCTGGGCGTGGATGTTCGCTGCAACCAACTGGCCGACCGGAACACCGTACTCGAGAGTGACCCGGAATGCGTGATCGTCGCCACAGGGGGGACCCCCAGTGTCGGTCGTTTTGAGGGCCATGGCCTCGCCAACACGGCCTGGGATATCCTGAGCGGGCATGTTGAGTGCGCCGGTGAGATCCTTATCGTGGATGAAAGCGGGGGTCACGCGGCTCTGTCGTGCGCCGAGTTCGCCGCGGATCAGGGGGCGCAAGTAGAGATCGTCAGCCCCGACCGGGTGCTGGGGACCGAGCTGGCACAGACCAACCTGGGTGCCCATTTGAGTGAGCTCTACAAACTGAAAGTACGAATCAGACCGGATACTCGACTTGAGAAACTCGAACGCGAGGATGACGGTTTGACTGCCACCCTGACCAATGTGTACACCGACCTCAACGAGGGTCATCGATTTGACATGGTGATCGGGGAACACGGCACCACCCCGAACTCAGATCTTTATTTCGCTCTAAAGCCGCTTTCCACCAACTTGGGTCAGCTTGACCTTGAAAGTCTCACCACGGCCCGGCGACAGACGTTGGCACCGAACCCGGAAGGTCGTTTCAGCCTCTACCGCATCGGCGACGCCTGGGCCAGTCGCAACATCCATGCTGCCATGCTGGATGCCATGCGGCTCTGCCTGCACATTTGATGGCACCCGGTACTGGTGTTCCAGACGATTGTCCGTTAAGTTAATCGTTGCATACCGACAGCAGAGCTGCGGCAGATCCAGCGGCTGACTAATAAGGAGAGAAAGCGATGTCCAGAAACAGTGAGATACCCATCGCCGGCGGGCTCGATGTGGCCCTGCCGAAAATGGCGACGGTTCATCAGCGCTTTGCTGACGCCCACATCGGTGACGTCGAGCAGGCGGTGCTGACACAGATCGCCCGACCCGAGATCAGCGCGCGTGTCACACCCGGCATGACCATCGCCATCGGTGCCGGCAGTCGCGGAGTCGCAAACATCGACACCGCCGTACGGACCACGGTGAAGGCCCTGCGGGAACTTGGCGCAGAGCCTTTTATCTTTCCTGCGATGGGCAGCCACGCCGGTGCCACAGCCGAGGGCCAGCAGGCACTCCTCGCCGGCTACGGCATCACTGAAGAAGGCGTCGGCGCACCGGTGCGGGCCAGTATGGACACGGTCCAGATCGCCGAGATGGACGACGGCACACCGCTGCACGTCGACCGCCATGCCCACGATGCCGACGGCATCGTACTGATCAACAGAGTCAAACCTCACACGACCTTCCGCGGCCCGATTGAAAGCGGAGTGGCCAAGATGATCGTCATCGGCATGGGTAAGATCCAGGGAGCCACCCACATGCACTGGCACGGTATGGATCGCTTTCCGGAAGTCCTGCCCCGGGCAGCAACACTGATCATGGAAAACACCTCGTTCCTGTTCGGGGTCGGCATGGTCGAGAACGCCTACGATCAGACCGCAATCGTCGAGGCGCTGTTGCCGGACACGCTGCTCGACCGGGAGACCGAATTGCAGGCCAAGGCCAAGTCGCTGATGGGGCGCTTGTACTTCAGCGATATCGATCTGTTACTGATCGACCGGATGGGCAAGGAAATCTCTGGAGCGGGGTTCGATCCAAACATTACCGGGCGGAACAACCGCGGTGTGAGCGGTTTCGACGATCCCAGGGTACAGAAAATCGTGGTCCTGAATCTCAGCCAGAAGACCAAAGGCAATGCCACCGGACTGGGCCTGGCGGACGTCATCACGCAAAAACTCTACGATGCGATCGACTATCCGGCCACCTATGGGAATGTCATCACTTCTGCCTATCTCGACGGCGCCCTGATCCCGATCTCAATGCCGACCGACCAACAGGCCGTTCAACTGGCGGTCAAGACCCTGATCCGGGTCAAGCAGGGCGAAGCGCGTATCGTGCGGATCCGCGATACGCTCAGCCTCGAGAGAATTGGGGTGTCCGAACCGATGCTGTCGGAAGTCGAGCAGCATCCGGACATGTCTATCACAGGTCAAGCGGAACCGTTTGCTTTTCGGGCTGATGGCACCTTGGAGCCCATAATGTGACAAGCCACCATTTATCCATAGCGAGAATTAAATTGAAGGAAAATTGGACGACAATTCAACATAGTAATCGAGTTATCTGGCGTGTTACCTGAGAATTATCCCAGACTCTCCGATCAAGATGATTCTGTCATCCGAGATCAGGTGGATCGAGAACTTCAAGGCAGTCTGGTCGAAAATGACTGGTCGATTCCTCTCCGAATAGCCCTGACCTGTAGAAAACTGGCCACTGAAGGACACGCCGAAACCTTAGCAGGACAAGTGACTTTCAAAGCAGATGAAAATACGTTCTGGGCGAATCCGATCTTCGGGGGTTTCGCAAATATTCGGCAAAGTACCGTACTGCAAATCGACAAAAACTTACAGGTAATTGAGGGCGATAGTATTCCCAATCCAGGCGTTCGTTTTCACATTTGGATTTACCGTGCTCGACCGGACATCAGAGCAATTGTTCACACCCATCCGCCGCACGCTTCTGCCCTATCGTTGATCGGCAGAGAATTGGCAATAGCACATATGGACGTCGCCATGTTCTACGACGACTGTGCCTATTTGCCCGAGTGGCCTGGCGTACCCGTTGCCAACGAGGAAGGACGGATCATTTCCCAAGCACTCGGAGACAAAAATTCCATCCTGTTGGCCAACCACGGTCTACTGACGGTTGGAAAATCACTGGAGGAGGCGACTTACCTGGCTGTCCAATTCGAGCGGGCAGCACGCTTGCAGCTTCTGGCCGAGAGTGTTGGTGAGATCCAACCGATCCGCGACGATCACGCCCGCGATGCTCACGACTTTCTATTGCAGGACAGTGTTGTTTTCGGGACATTTAATGCCTGGGCGGAGCAACTGCTCCGCAAAGAACCAGATATTGCCAGTTAGTAGCGGAAAACAGAACTAATAGGCTTCAGCGGCTTATCAGGGGATGGTCTACTCTGCTGATCCGACCCACGCGCTGGGATGCATCCGACTCGACTGATGCCAGACCGCGAATCGATACCCCCGCACCGCCGCATTGCTGCTGTTCTCGATCATCTGGGGATCGGACGTGCACACTTTGCGGCCGGGATTGGCAGCGAACTACTTGCGTTGCTGGAACCGCCGGACGAGCGGATCGCCAGCCTCACCCTGATCAACCCCAACCGCCTGGAAACCGGCCCGCTGGCCCGTCTTGGGGAACGGCTGAGCATCGTCACCGGCAGTGCCGGCCTGCCATCGAAAGTAGTCCGGGAGGCGGCACCCGCCCTGCCGGCTGCCAGGCTGGTCCGTTTTGCTTCGTACTTCACTACGACATGGTCCGACGTGGTCCGGGAACATACCGATGCTGTCATCGACACCTTGCTCGGGCGCACCGACGACAACACTGCAACTGTTATTCCACACGGTGACGTAAGCGGCGAGAAAGACGGGATCAGGTTTTATGCAACGGGGTCCGGCCCTGCATTGGTACTGCTGCCGCTACTGCTGGCGCCCTCGCAGTGGCACTTCGCGCTGGACGAGCTGGCCCGAACGTTCCGGGTGATCTTGCTCGGCGGTGCTCACCTGGGGATGGTCGCGATGCTCGAGTCGCGGGGGTCCGAGCCCGGCTATCTGCGGGCAGTCGACGATCTGTTCGATGAACTGGATCCCACACCCGGGGAGAAGATCCTGGAGATCGGCTGTGGTACCGGTGTTCTGTCACGCTGGATCGCGCATCGCACGGGTCGGCAGAACCCGCTCATCGCGACTGATCTGAACCCATATTTTCTGAGTGAGGCCGGACCGCTAGCGGCCCGCGAAGGTCTCGATTCATTGACCTTCGTTCAGGCCGATGCCGAACAGATGCCGCTTGCTGACGGCACCGTCGACATCGTGTTCTGCGTCACACTGCTGGAGGAATGTGACGCGGATCGCACGTTGATGGAGATGGTCCGAGTGACCAGACCCGGCGGGCGGGTCGGCGCGATCGTCCGGGCGACCGACATGGACAACGTATGCACAGTGCCGGTGGAGTCCTCGATACTGAAACGGGTCCAGGCACCCTACCAGTCGGTAGGTGAAAAAGGCTGCGCAGACGCCGGTTTTTATCGGCGCTTCGCAGCCCAGGGACTGAAAGACCTTCGATTCTTTCCTCACCAACTGACGCTGCGCGACCCGCATGGCGCCGCCTGGGCGTACCGCGAACCATATTTCCTCGCCCAATTCAACGCCAATGAGACCCGTGCCTGGCTGGCGGCAAAGCAGGTCGCGATCGACGACGGCAGCTTTCTGTTCGCCGCGGGCCTGCACTGTGCGGTCGGCACAAAGCCTGTCTGTGCGACATGAATTCGATAATGTCTTATCGAATTCATGTCTTTTGATTACACGCCGTTACGGATCCATCTCGGCCGTTCACCACGCAGTAACACAGCCCGCACGTTATCGTGCGCCCAGGCCCAGGTTCTGGCTGTCGTGTCGCTGGCAACCCCGGCAACATGGGATGTCAGCAGGCAATTGTCAATCCCGATCAGAGGGTTGTCCGGACGAATGGGTTCGGTCTCAAAGACATCGACCGCTGCGGCCGCAATAGTACCGTCGCTGAGCGCCGCTGCCAGCGCTACTTCATCAACGACACCGCCGCGGGCACAGCAGACCAGTCTCGCGTGGGGCTGCATCTTTGCGAGCGCCGCGGCGTCGATCATGCCCCGCGAGTGCTCGTTGAGATCCGTGCTGATGCTGACGAAGTCCGATTCTGCCAGCAGCACCGCCTTATCGACACTGCGCGCACCGAGCTGGCTGGCAAGATCTGTATTCACCTCGCGCAGGTCGTTGTAGAGAATGTTCATCTCAAAAGCATGGGCACGCTTTGCCAGCGACGAACCGGTATTGCCGAATCCGATGATCCCCAGCGTCTTGCCCTTGATCTCAAACGAACTCAAGGTCAGCCTGCGCGCCGACAGCCAGTCGGCCGCCTGGGTGTGAGCCTGTGCGGGTACGAACTGCTTGGCGAGCACCAGGATGAACATCATGGCGTGTTCCGCGACCGCTTCTTTGTTCACCCCTTCGATGTTACAGGCCGGAATATTGCGCCTAGCTGTCGCTTCGAGGTCCAGGGTCTCGTAGCCAACACCAAGGCGCTGCACGATCCTGAGCCTGGGTGCCGCGGCCAGGATCTGCTCGTTCACAGGCTCCATACCAATGACAAAAGCCTCTACGTCTTGCAGCCTCACCAGGTCTTCATCTGAATACAGGCCATCGTCACCGGCCTGGATGCGCAGTGCCTCGACGTCGTCCGGAATGATGTCCTCGAGATCGGGTCGGACTTTAAGCAGGTAGGCGATCTTCATGGTTGGTCCTCGCCAGGTCCCGGCGCCGCCTGCACTGACCGACCTGCCTGGGTACACTAGAGCAGACCGCCCTCCGGCGCCGCGCGGGCACGCTGGTTGTAGAGTATGCCGGCACGGCGCTTGACCTCTTCCTCGGAAAGCTCCGCCGGATCCTGGCTGAAGTCGTTGCCGGCCGCCATGCCGCGCTTGACGGCTGGACGCGCCGAAAGCGCCTCGTACCAGCGGCTGAAATATGCGAATTCCGAGACATCCTGACCCTGGTTCTTGGCTCCCGCGCACCAGGGATAACAGATCATGTCGGCGATCGTGTAGTCGTCGCCGGCCAGGTAGCGCCGGTCGAAAAGGCGGTTGTTCAGCACACCGTACAGTCGGTTGGCTTCGTCGGTGAAACGCCGCACGGCATAGGTCTGGTCGCCTTCACGATCACCAAGACGACGGAAGTGGCCGCATTCACCGAGCTTAGGCCCCTGGTTGGCCATCTGCCACATGACCCACTGGATGACTTCGTTCCTGCCGCGGGCATCCTGCGGAAAGAATTGGCCTTCTTTCTCGGCGATGTACATCATCATGGCCCCGGACTCGAACAAGGCGATGGGCTCACCGCCACCCGCCGGGTCGTGATCAACCATCGCCGGCATTCGGTTGTTGGGGCTGATCTCCAGAAATTCGGTAGTGAACTGATCGCCCCGGCCGATATTGCACGGGATGATCTGGTAGTCGATCCCAAGCTCCTCGAGCAGGATCGTGACTTTCTTGCCATTGGGCGTCGGCCAGTAGTAGATATCAATCATAGCGGGCGTCTCCTTACCAGACGGAATCATACACCGTTGCCTGTTAGGGTATACGATAATTAATCTGAACTGGATTCACAGGACAAGATCATGTCTTCGGATAATCAGACTAGAACACCGCAGCCGGATAATTCTCCTGAGCAACTAAAATTGGACCTGGCTGAATTCGGTTATTGTCTGGTTGCTGCTGCGCTCGAGGGGGCTGAACTGGGAGCCATTCAGAAACGTCTCTTCGACCAGGCCAGGGCTGAACTAAATCTTTCCATCGACTACAAGAACCCCGGACACCTCGACAATCAGTGGGTCAATATGCTGATCAACAAGGGTGAGGTCTTTGAGAGACTGGCCCTGCAGCCTCTCATCACACAGCTTGTCGAATACCAGCTGGGGCCTGATTTTCTGCTTTCGTGTTGCGATGCACAGATCAAACACCCCGGAGCAGGCGCCATGCCGCTGCACACTGATCAGTGGTGGATGCCGCCGCCGGCAGATCCTTCAGGCCCACACGCCCAGCCGGCAGCAATCATACGCAACCAGGGCCGCTCGCTGAATCCTGTCGCCCTACAGTCGCTGATCACACCACCTGCCGTTGTCCTCGCGCTGTACATGGTTACGGAATTCACAGAACAGAACGGGGCCACGCGGCTGATCCCGCGCAGCCACCTGAGCGGTCAGCAACCGGATCCAGCCGTGCCACATCCCGTCGAGACCATTGCCGCACAAGGCCCGGCCGGTACCGCGATCGTGTTTGACGGACGACTCTGGCACGCCGCGGGCCGCAACGACAGTCCATCCAGCCGTTATGGGATCACCTGTGCCTATTGTGGCCCCCAGTTCCGGCCCCTGGAAAACTACACGCGCGGACTGCGCCCCGAAGTACTCCAGAGAGCGTCTCCAGAACTCATGAGGCGGCTTGGATTCAAGGCCTGGTCGACCTATGGTCACACCGGTGACCCCGACCTTGACGTGTCGCTGGACGGCACGCAGACCCTGGGAGCGCTCAAGCCCTAAGAGGTTAACTCGCACACCAAGGCAGCGACCGATGGTCCGGGAACACTGTAGTGCTGACCAACCGTCTACAATCGACAGATCACGGCGAAGGAGAACCGAACGATGACGAATATTACCGCCCAGGACCTGCGCGAACTGCAGTCGCCCATCAAGGAACGCTATCGGACCGATCCGGCCTCCGCCACCGTCACCCTATCGGCCTCGGGGGATCTGGACAGCACCGAGATCGCCTGCAATGTCGACACGGGCCACGCCCTGGTCAAAGCGGGACTGCATCCGGCCACCGGGGGTGACGGCACCTTTGCCTGTTCCGGTGACATGCTGCTCGAGGCTCTGGTGGCCTGTGCGGGGGTCACGCTGCGCGCTGTCGCGACCGCCTTGGGAATCACCATACACCGCGGGCTGGTGCACGCTGATGGTGATCTGGACTTCCGCGGCACACTGGGCGTAGACAAAGCGGCGCCCGTGGGATTCGGTAACATACGCCTTAAGTTCGAAGTCGACTGTGATGCCGACGCCGAGGCGCGGGCCACTTTACTCAAGCTGACCGAACGCTACTGTGTGGTCTACCAGACCCTGACCCAGGCACCACCGATCACAGTGTCTCTGGATCAGGTTGAAGATACCAGCGCTACCACTGACGGTGCCTGACTGGTTTTAGCATTGCTGATCTTTCCAGTCTCTTTCCAACCCAGCGACAAAATGATTGTTTTCCTACGCCAATCTTGGATGGAGTCAAGAGCACTCCGGATGAACCTTGCTGAACGGGTTCCCGTCGTTTGCAACAATCCGAATGTGGAATACAAAGAATGTCGACAATAAGCGAACTCCTGAACAACAACAGCATCATTCTGCTTGACGGCGGTGTCAGCACCGAAATTCAGCAGCGTGGCGTAACGATGGATAACCAGGCCTGGAGTGCGCTTGCCACCAGGACCCACCCGAACGTAGTACGGGAAGTTCACGAAGACTATATCCGGGCTGGCGCCCAGGTCATCACAGCCAACACCTACTCGACGGCACGGCATGTTCTGGAAAGCATTGGCCTCGGCGAAGAAACCCGAGCCATCAACACTGAAGCCGTGCAGGTGGCCAGGGCCGCGCGCGACAATGCCGCGTCGGAACCGACCTGGATCGCGGGGTCCATGTCGAGTTTTCCACCGTTCAACAGTCCCCACGACGTCACCACGGGTGCCTCGGCGGCCGCCAACTACGAAGAGCTCGCCGTAACGCTTGCCGAAGCGGGCGTGGATCTGATCATCGCGGAGATGATGCGCGATTTTGAGAACGCGCCCATGATCATCGAAGCTGCGCTGTCAGTCGACCTGCCGGTCTGGATCGGCTACAGCGCCTGCCGTACCGGGGACGGTGCGAACGTGCGGAGCTACCCGTGGCGCAGAGCCGGCGGTTCCACTGTCACCCAGGATTTCAGCGAACTGGTCAAGGCGATCACCCTGCTCGGCGGGGAGGCTGCCGGGGTCATGCACAGCCAGGTCGAGGACACCGGACCTGCGCTGGAGATCCTGGCCCGGCACTGGCCAGGTCCGAAACTGGCCTATGCCGAGACCGGTCATCTGGTCCCACCGGACTGGACGTTTGACGAGGCCTGCTCACCGGACGAGTACGCGCTGGCCACCGAAGGCTGGATCACCGATTACGGAATTCAGATCGTCGGCGGCTGCTGTGGAACCCGGCCGGAACACATCCGCCGGCTCAGGGAACGCCTGCCGCGGCGACTGCCGGCCTGATCTTCTCGGGCAACTGAACAGCACTGACCGGAATACCCCAAGGCGCGGGTTACCCCTCTGACACTGTTCCCTTCACAAGGGCGGGTATTTGCCGGCAAGATAGTCCTCGCGAAGCGCAAACTTCCGGATCTTGCCGGAACCTGTGAGAGGAAACCCGTCGACCTGGCACCACAGCACAGGTGTTTTCTGCGGTGACAGATGCTGGCGACAAAACCCGTGCAGCAAGTGCCTGTCGATCACTTGCCCGGCCTCGGGTCGGACGAAGCAGGCGACGATCTCGCCCCATTTATCGTCCGGCAGACCGACTACAGCGACTTCAGCCACGCTGGCATGTTCCAGCAGCACGTTTTCGATCTCGGTCGGAAACAGGTTCTCCCCGCCCCTGATGATCATTTCCTTGACCCGCCCTGTGACCCGTACGTAACCCCGGGCATCCATGGCCCCGAGGTCCCCGGTATGCAGCCAGCCGTTCTCATCGATGGCCTCGACCGTTGCTGACTCGTTGGCGTGGTAGCCGATCATGTTGCAGTAGCCCCGCACGCAGATCTCACCGACGCTATCGATCGGTGCCACCTGGTTGTGCTCGATGCTGCGGATCGACACGGCCGTCTGTGGCATCGGCTGGCCCACTGTGTTGCAGATATCTTCCAGCGAATCGTTGGCATGGTGCTGGGTAATCAACGGCGATGTCTCGGTCTGCCCGTAAACCGTCTCGAACTGGCAGCCGAAAGCCTCTCGCACGTTGCGCACCAGTTCCGGTGCGACCATCGAGCCGCCTGAGACCACCATTTCAACTGAAGACACGTCACGGGGTTCGAGTCTGATCGACTCCAGCAGTCCCACCAACATGGTCGGCACACCCAGAATAGCCGTGACTCTTTCTCTCTCGATCAGGCGCAGGATCGCAGCGGGATCGAACAGCTTGACCAGCAGCATCGGGCAGGCGGATTGCAGGCATCCCAACGAAACCATCCCGCAGCCGCTGGTGTGAAACATCGGCATGAAGTTCGACCAGCTCGACTTACCGGTGGTGCCGCTACGCTGGGCATAAAACCTGGCGTTGTTGGTCAGGCTGCGATGCGCCAGCACGGCACCCTTGGGAAAGCCCGTGGTTCCGGAGGTGTACTGAATCTGGGCGGCATCTGCAGGTTGCACGACCGGCAGTATGGGAGGCTTCTCCCCAACGCGATACAACGCCTGTGGATCCTCCATGTCGATGATCTCGCGAACCGCCGCCAGCCCGGCAACCGCCTTGTCCGCGATCTCGGCCATCGGGTTACCGCGATAGGACCCGACCTGGAACAAGGCGACCGAGCCCGACTGCTCCAGCACATAGGCAAGCTCCTTGGCCTGGTAGGACGGGTTGGCCGTCACCAGAACCAGACCGGCAAGTGCGCAGGCGTACTCCATCATCAGCCATTCGGGGATGTTCGGTGCCCACACGGTGATCCGCTCACCCTGGTCGAAGCGGCTTGCCAGTGCCAGAGCCAGCTTCTCGCTGTCGGCCAGCAGCTCGGCATACGTCCATCTGCGGCAGGTTTCGCCATCATCGTCCACTTCAACCAGTGCCGAGGCCCGCGGATGCCGCTTCGCCACGTCCTGCAGCAGACCGCCGACCGTCGTCTCCAGTACGGTTTCATCCCCCAGGGGAGGGATCAAAGACTCTGACAGCTGAAGCTGGTACATGGAATGATTCCCGAACCTTTTGGTTGAGCAGGCACTGTCAGCCAGGCCCTAATTCATCCCCGGCCCTGCCGGCTGAAGCATACTATCGCATTCTGCCCCGCTGAGGCGGGTCACAGCAGCGATTGCAGACAAGCTGTGGCACACTTGAGATCCACCCGCTGTGGCCAGCACCAGATGAGGTGACCGATATGAATGATCGCGATCAACAACTCGACCGCGCTGTGGCCAATGCAGTCCGTTCGCGGGCCGAGCGGGAACAGGGTTATCGTGCCCAGTCGCTGAAGATACACCCCTGGGTCTGCGGGCGCTGCGGGCGGGAATTCAACCACAAGAACCTTCATGAACTGACGGTCCACCACAGGGACCACGACCATGACAACAACCCGCCTGACGGCAGCAACTGGGAGAACCTGTGTATCTACTGCCACGACAACGAACATGCCCGCCTGGTCGATGCCCACCCCGAGGCAGAGCAAGCCAAGCGCCAGTCTGAGACGGCGACCCACAAGCCGTTCAGCGGCCTGGCCCAATTGCTCGGTGATGAGACAGACCCGGAGAACACCAGTTGAGCGAAGCCACTGCAGGTGACGGCAGGCTTGCCGGCAAAGTGGCCCTGATCACTGGCGCCGCGGATGGGATCGGCCGGGCCATCACCGAACAGTTCTCGGCCGAAGGCGCGGCCGTGGCGGTTACCGACATCAACGGCGAAGGGGCCGAAGCCGTTGCCGCGCGCATTCGTGCTGCCGGCCGCCAGGCGATGGCGATCGCCTGTGACGTCAGTGAGTCGGGTGCTGTGCAGCACGCAGTGGAACAATGTGTGGCGAATTTCGGCTGCCTGACAACGGTGGTCGGCGGAGCGGCCGTGCTGACTCCGGTCGTACCCATCGACGCATTGTCGGAGGACGACTGGCAGCGTGCGCTCGACGTCAACCTGACCGGCTGTTTTCTGCTCTGCAAGCACGCAGTTCCCCACCTCAAAGCCGCCCAGGGAAGCTCGATCATCCTGATTGCCTCGCAGATGGCCCGGGTAGCGAGTGAAGGCCAGGCTGCCTACTGTGCCACCAAAGGCGCCCTGACCCAGCTGGCCAAGACAATGGCGCTGGACTATGCCGCCGACCGGATCCGCGTCAATACCCTGTCGCCCGGTGGCGTCGCCACCGGGCGGCTGGCAAAACGGTTTGGCAGCCTCGAGCAGGCGCAGCGGATCTGGGGCCCGAAACACCCGCTCGGGCGTTTGGGTGAACCCGAGGAAGTCGCGCGCAGCGCTGTTTTTCTGGCCAGCGAGGATTCGAGCTTCATGACCGGGTCTGACCTTCTGATCGATGGCGGCTACAGCGCCTGGTAACAGCTGAGTACAATCAGCACCCGCCGCTTCCTGGAGATTGGCGAACCACAATGACATCGGTTGTCGCACAGACCGAGCGGCTGATTCTGCGGCAGTTCCACTCTGGCGATCTTGACGCTCTTGCCGAAGTTCTCGGTGATGCGGACGTGATGGCCTTCAGTGTCACGGGGCCGCTCGCGCCCGCGCAGGTGCAGGAGAAAATCCAGAGTTACGGCACACACTGGAGCCGGTGGGGTTATGGCCTGTGCGCCGTCGTTCATCGCCGCGACGACAAAGTGATCGGCTACTGCGGCCTGCAGCACTTCGACAACATCGGCGGCAGACAGGAGATAGAGGTCGGCTATCGCCTGAACCGGCAGTACTGGGGGTGCGGTTATGGGAGTGAAGCGGCCGGTGCCATCGTCGAGTTTGGCTTTGTTGCCCTGGGTCTTAAAAGAATGATCTCGATGATCGACCCCCGAAATCTTCGCTCCATCCGGGTCGCTGAGAAGATCGGCCTGCACTACGAGAAAGATGCGGACTGTGGCGGCTATGTCGACCGGATTTATGTTACCGAGCGCCGTGATATAGCCAGGTGAGCCAGGCAGAAAGTTGGCCTGGTTGTTCAACGACAGCTTTCCCGGTGTTGGCGCACCTGCCAGCCATCCCGGCTGTCCTTTACGATAGCCGGCTCTGGGTTATCTGGGCAGAACGATCAAAACACCGTTCGGCCAAACTCAACTAACACCGAGCATCCGGCGCGCATCGTCTGGTGAGGCGATCTGCCGCCCCATGGACTCGGCCTGCTCACGAACCCTGCGTACCAGATCGCTGTTGGTCGGCTGTC
>CAZVVN010000054.1:0-23799 GCA_964630665.1 uncultured Acidiferrobacteraceae bacterium
GTATCAGCTCCTGATCCCGTTCGGGTGATCGTGGCAAGATCAACGGTCGGTTCAGCCCCTGCACTCCCACCACCTGCAGCTTCTGATTCAACCTTACGCGCATACACCTGACCTGCATGCAGGGCCTCCGTTATCCTCGTCTTGGTCACATATTTGTTGTATTGCGGCAAAGCAATGGCTCCGAGAATGGCAATGATTCCCACCACTACCAGAAGTTCCATCAGCCCAAAACCTTTTTGTTTCATGGGTGTCCTCCAGTAACTCAGGCCATTGTAGGGGAGATTATAGGCAGGGGGAAGCTGTTACCTGTAATGGAGAGGGGTAAGCTAATTCCAGTATGTGTGGATGGGTCCCGATAACAGGAGTGGGGGAGCGGATCGTTCCACTAAAAACTGGATCGATCTCTAAGCGGTCATAGGGGTCCCTTTCGACATTTTGGAACTTTGTGTCAGGGAACTGACCAGAGGTTGTTTCTTTGCAACCGGATGCGTTGGCTAATTTCTGGGTCAGTGACTCGTGGATTTAACCCAGTTTACTGGCTAAATCTTCTGCCCTTAGATGGGTGTATCTCATCAACATCTTGGTGTCTTTATGTCCTGTAATGGTGGCGACCTCTACCGGGTTTAATCCCTTCTCAAAGAACCTTGATGTGGCTTCATGTCGTAAGTCATGAAAGCGAAGATCATCTATTTCTATCCGCCTGCAGAGCCTTAGAAATGCCCCGGATAAGCCTCTTGGTGTGTATGAGAAAAGAGATGGTTTATGAAGCCTGATAACCCCTTCAGATACCCACTGAGAGGCACTCAATTGCGCTCTGAGAACGTTTCTTGCTACAGAGGATAAAGGGATGGTTCGAGGTTCTCCGTTCTTGCTAAGGCGAATGAGAAGAGTGGAATGAACAAGGTCAATGTCCTCTCTTTGAAGAGAAAGAATCTCGCCCCGTCTCATGCCAGTCTCTAGCGCCAGTCGGATGATGTGGTCTAACTCTGAACCTTGCTCGATACCTTGAAGAAGTCTTCTCTCTTCTCCCGGTTCCAACCGTCTTGTACGAGAATCGTCTGTCTTGGGCAGAGATAGCTGAGGAACAGGGTTTCCGTGGGGTAGGGCAATCCCCCAATCCTGACTGGCAAGTTTCAGTATCCGGCTCAAGATCACCAGTTCCCGTTTCAATGAGGAAGGGGAGAGAGCCTTTAATCTGATATCACGATAGACCCTAACTCTGTTTAATGAGAGATCAGACAGACAGCAATGACCCAGATGTTGTCGCAGAGTACCAATTCGGTAGCGTTCAACCTTCTTGCCCTTCTTGGATGGGAGTATCTCTGTTTCATATCGATTTAGAAGATCATTCAGGGTCGTTGTTTCAGCCTCTGAATAATCTATGTAGGTCTTCTTCTCTATATCTGCCTCTATCGAGGCAATCCATCTTCTGGCAACGGTCAGCCTTGAAAAGGTGCTAGTAATAGAGGGGAATCCTTTCCCTCTTATTTGGACGTGATAACGGCCATTTCTTCTTCGAATCGTGGCCATAAATATTCCTCCGTGTGCCACAGATGTGCCAAAGAGGAACTCCTGCAAGATACAGTCTGGAGCGACTGTCACAGGACATTGAAACTACAAGGATAAATGGTCGGGGTGAGAGGATTTGAACCTCCGGCCCCTGCCTCCCGAAGGCAGTGCTCTACCAGGCTGAGCTACACCCCGACTGTAGATATAGATACTAAATGAAACGCTGAGACGTCTGTCTCAATGGGTCCGGGAAACCGCAAAATCAGCCATGCTAGAAAGGGCGTTTCGATGATCCGATGGTGGCAGGATTTGAAGAGCTCGTTTGGCATACTCCACATGATCTCGCGCGCGCCGCGAAGTGTACGCAAGAGCACCGGTTGATTCAATTACTCTTTGTACGTCGAGGAGTCTATCGCGGTCTCCGTCTGTGATGGCGCTCCGAATCATGGCCTGATCAGAGGAACTGCTTTGCTGTAAAGCATGGATCAGGGGCAGAGTGATCTTGCCATCAGCCAGATCATCGCCGGCGTTTTTGCCGAGTTTTCCTGTTTCGGAGCGATAGTCCAGTTCGTCATCTACGATCTGGAATGCGATGCCGATATTGAGCCCAAATTCCGCCAGGGCAAATTCGGTAGCGGGACCGGCCTCGGCAAGAACGGCCCCTAATTGGGCTGAAGATTCGAACAGTTTGGCTGTTTTGCGAGTTATCGTATCAAGATACTCCTGCTCGGTGACATCCGGGGAGTGTGTGTTCAAAAGTTGCAGCACCTCGCCTTCAGCGATCGAATTGGTCGTCTTGGCCATGATTTCCATGACCCTCATCCGATCGACGGCGACCATCATTTCGAAGGCCCTGGAATAAAGGAAATCACCAACCAGTACGCTTGCGGCATTTCCCCAGATTGCGTTGGCAGTTTCCTGTCCGCGGCGAAGGTCGGATTTGTCGACCACATCGTCGTGCAGCAGCGTAGCGGTGTGAATAAACTCGATGACGACCCCGAGATCGATATGGGCACTCCCCGTGTATCCCAATGCGCGGGCACCCAGCAGCAGTGTCAGGGGCCGTAACCGCTTGCCCCCTGCTTCGATAATATAAGACCCGATCGTCCGGATAAGAGCGACATCGGAACGCATCTGAATTTCGATATGCCGATTGATCGCAGAGAGGTCATCTTTGACCAGTGCCGCCATAGACTCAAGACCTGTCGATGCCGGAATAGGGGAATTTTTTCGATGCCGTATTTCTGGGCTCAACCTGGTTACTTTTGTCATGTTTACTGGTCGAAAACGGTTAATGTGGAGCCACCAGGCACTGCCTAGGAATTGACCCTTTTGAGTCTTTGAAATAGAATTCCGCGCCCTGCAATTGGTCCTTTTCTGACCGGTTCGAGATACTGCCGTAAATCCGGAGGAGAAACAACAGATGTATGCAATCATAAAGACCGGTGGCAAGCAGTACCGACTCGGCATTGGTGACAATCTAAGGGTTGAAAAACTAGCAGGATCGAAGGGCGATGTTATTGAGTTGTCCCAGGTGCTGATGATCGCCGACGGTGATGATGTCAAGATCGGCACACCGACTCTGGAGGGCTATTCAGTCAAGGCGGAGGTCATATGTCACGGGCGGGACAAGAAGATACGGATTTTCAAGATGAAGCGACGTAAGAAGTATCGCCGAACACAGGGCCATCGCCAGGCGTTCACGCAGTTGAAGGTCACTGAGATTAACGGCTGAGATCACAGATTATCGAAGAGGTGGCATAAATGGCGCACAAGAAAGCAGGCGGTAGTTCCAGGAACGGAAGGGACTCAGAATCCAAGCGATTGGGGGTAAAACGCTACGCCGGTGAGTCTGTGCGGGCGGGCAGCATCATCGTACGGCAACGTGGCAGTTCATTTCATCCAGGCCGGAACGTTGGCATGGGGCGTGATTTCACTCTGTTTGCCATGTCCGAGGGTAAAGTAAAATTCGAGATCAAAGGGCCGAAGAGCCGCAAAACCGTGAGTGTGCTCGCAGAGAATTGATCGGCTGTAACCACGATCTTCGGTCGCGCACCCCGCCACCTGAGCGGGGTTTTTTCTAGCGGTAATCGGGCTCTCCCTCGACCAAAGCCATGAAATTCATTGATGAGGCAACAATTGAGATCTGTGCGGGCACCGGGGGCGATGGGTGTTCAAGCTTCAGGCGGGAGAAATTTGTCCCCCGAGGAGGGCCCGACGGTGGCGATGGTGGTCGAGGCGGTGATGTGGTGCTGGTGGCCGACAACGCGGTCAATACGCTGGCACAGTTTCGTTATACGCGGAGCTTTTCGGCTACTGATGGTCGTGCCGGTGCGGGGCGGAACAGAACCGGGGCCAGCGGTGAAGAGTGTCGAATTCGTGTCCCGGTCGGTACTCTGGTGTTTGATTCTTCTACCCGAGAGAAGATCGTCGACCTGGACCGGCCGGGGGCGTATTTCACCGTAGCTGCGGGGGGGCGTGGCGGCGTTGGCAACGCCCGTTTCAAGTCGAGTATCAATCGGGCTCCACGAAGAACAGTTCCCGGCTCAGCGGGTGATCAGCGATCGCTTCGACTCGAGCTGCAGGTTCTGGCCGAAGTCGGACTACTTGGGTTGCCCAATTCAGGGAAATCGACCTTCCTGCGGGCGGTATCCGGTGCCCGGCCAAAAGTAGCCGACTATCCGTTCACCACACTGCACCCTGAATTAGGTGTGGTTCAACTGGGGCTCGAGAGCAGCTTCGTTATTGCGGATGTCCCTGGCCTGATAGAGGGGGCCTCCTGTGGTGTAGGGCTTGGCGTACAATTCCTCAGACATCTGAGGAGAACGCGGTTGTTACTCCATCTGGTTGATGTTGGATCCGTCGGCGGGTCCGAATCGATCGAAGGAGTAAGGGTGCTCGAGAAAGAACTGACGGTATTCGATAAGGTGCTATCTGATCGCCCTAGGTGGTTGCTTCTCAACAAAATAGACCTCGTTTCAGAGCCTCGGATTGATCGTCTCAAAACAGAAATGATCGACAAGTTGGGCTGGACAGATCGGGTGTACATGACCTCCGGGATCAACCGGGTCGGGTGCCAAGCGGTGATCCAGGATATCTGGAAATGGCTCAAAGAAGAAGAGGTACGTGATGAGTCAGTCTGATCGGCGCTGCTGGGTGGTCAAGGTGGGTAGCGCCTTGTTGACTGATCTTCACGCGGGTTTGAACCTGAAGTTGATTGGTGGGTTGGTAGCTGAACTGGCCGCACTCCGGAGCGAGGGCGTCGATGTTGTCGTAGTGTCCTCCGGTTCAATCGTCGAAGGCATGCAGCGACTGGGTTGGCAAAGCCGTCCCCACGAACTGCATCGGCTCCAGGCCGCGGCAGCCGTCGGCCAGATGGGACTGGTGGAGGCCTACCAGGGTGCATTTGGCGAATATGGGGTCCAAACGGCCCAAGTGTTGCTGACCGATGCCGATCTCAACGACCGTGCCCGGTACCTGAATGCACGCAGTGCGCTACGTACTCTTTTGATGCTGGGTGTCGTGCCTGTAGTCAACGAGAACGACAGTGTTGTAACGCAGGAAATTCGATTTGGTGACAATGATACGCTCGCGGCCCTGGTCGCCAATCTGGTGGAAGCCGAGTACCTCATGATATTGACTGATCAGGCGGGTTTGTATGACAAGGACCCGCGCACCTCTAAAGACGCCAAATTAATTCTGGAAGGGGTGGCAGGTGACCCTCAACTCGAGTCGTTTGCCGGCCCCGGTGGCACGCTGGGCCGAGGTGGTATGCTTACCAAGCTGCAAGCGGCCGGTAAAGCAGCCCGGTCGGGTGCCTCAACGGTCATACTTTCAGGTCTTGAGTCCGGTCAGCTGCTCGAGGTTCTGAACGGTTCGTTTCCAGGTACTTTGTTGCGGGCAGAATCCGGTCGAGTAACTGCTCGTAAGCAATGGTTGGCCGGCCGGCTCCGGGCGAGTGGCCAACTGCTACTGGATGCTGGCGCAGTTGAAGTATTAACCGAGTCCGGCAGAAGCCTGTTGCCCGTCGGTGTTGTCAGAGTGGATGGTGACTTCAACAGAGGGGAACTGGTCGACTGTGTTGCAGAGAACAACGGTCGGACTGTGGCGAGAGGGCTGGTGAATTACGGTTCAGACGAGGCTCGCCGGATCATTGGTCAGCCAAGCAGCAGAATCGAGTCGATTTTGGGTTACGTCGATGCGCCCGAACTGATACACCGGGACAACATCGTCATCCAGTGATATCTGATGAGAGAGGCAAGACCTCCGAGATCAGTCTGCGGCGGTCTTCAATCGGCTGTTCAAGCGACTTTTCAGCCGTGCCGCTTTATTGCGGTGTTCGAGTCCTTTGCGAACGGCACGGTCGATTTGGGAGACAGCGCTCCGATAACTCTGTTCGGCCTTCTCGGTGTCCTTGCTTTCAAGTGATTTGAGGAAGGTCTTGATGCTGGTCCGCATTGAAGAGCGTTGCGACATGTTTCTTGCGCGGCTGAGAATTGCCTGTCGGGCGCGCTTGCCGGCCTGGGATGTATTGGCCAATCTAGGATCCCCGTTCGAATGTTGCTGAAAAACGATGCGCAAGTATCTTCAGACCGAGGTGCTTTGTCAATGAAACCAGAGGTGTGGCTGGACTGGATCTTTACCGTCGCTGGTAGTAGAGATTCAGCGGTTGTTGGTAATTCACCAAATCACAGCCTATGTCGCTGAAGTTGCTCAAATCGACACTGACCGTGGGTGGAATGACCCTGGTTTCACGAATCACAGGCCTGATTCGGGACATCGCATTTGCACAGTTCCTGGGTAGTGGTTTGATGGCGGATGCCTTTTTTGTCGCCTTTCGGATTCCCAACTTCTTTCGTCGGATTTTCGCGGAAGGAGCATTCTCAGCCGGATTTGTTCCCGTCTATGCCGAATACGAATCGAGGTATTCGGAGCATCAGGTCAGAGCTTTTCTGGATCTGATGGCTGGACGGTTCGGGCTTGTTCTGCTGGGCCTTACCCTGCTGGGCGTGGTCGGTGCACCGGGGTTGGTATCCGTCATTGCACCGGGTTTCGGGGATAATCCGGAGAAGTACCATGCCACGGTGGGAGCGCTGCGCTTTACTTTTCCGTACCTCATGCTTGTATCTCTGGTGGCTATGGCTGGCGCCATACTCAATACCCGAGATCGCTTTGCCGTACCTGCAGTCACCCCGGTACTGCTGAACTTCTGTCTGATCGGTGCTGTGTTTGGACTGCTTCCATTGATGGCCAATGCGGCCGTTGCGCTGAGCCTCAGTGTTTTGGTGGCCGGATTCATACAACTTGGGTTTCAACTACCGTTCTTGCGCATTGAGCGGCGCTTGCCTCGCCCGCGTGTGGTTGCTAAAGGCGAACAAGGTCAAGTGGGATCAGCCGGGGTGCGGCGAGTATTCACCCTTATGCTGCCGGCCTTGTTTGGAGTATCGGTGGCTCAGATCAACCTGCTTGTCAATACGATTCTTGCATCGTTTCTGGTGACAGGAAGTGTTTCCTGGCTCTATTACTCTGACCGCCTGATGGAATTTCCCCTCGGCGTTTTCGGAATCGCTCTGGCGACCGTAATCCTACCGGCTCTGTCGACGCAGGTTGCAGAAAATTCGAACGGGATCTATTTCCGGACGATTGACTGGGCATTAGGGCTTGTAATGATCGTGACGATCCCTGCCATGGTTGCGTTGGCGAGCCTGGCTTACCCACTGATGGTGGTCCTGTTTAATTATGGAGAGTTCTCTAGCGACGATGCGTTGATGGCCTCCTACAGTTTGATAGCGTTTTCCCCCGGACTGCTGGGTTTTGTGGTTGTCAAGGTGCTAGCACCCGGATTTTACGCCCGCAAGAATACCCGTACCCCGGTCCGCGTCGGTATAGTCGCGATGCTCGTCAATGCCCTGGCTGCTGGTGTTCTCACTTTGGTGTTTCAGCTTGGGCATGTCGGTCTTGCCCTGGCGACCTCAATATCGGGTCTGCTCAATGCCGTACTGCTCTACCATTATTTTACTCGGGACACCGGTTATCGTCCGAGTATTGGAAATAATCAGCGTGGGAGAGGTTCCCGGTCGGGTGGGTTTGTTGCTAGGGTGGCGCTGGCATCCGCGATCATGGGTTTTGTGCTGTTTCAGGGGACCGGCGAACCGCAGGGGTGGGTTTCAAGTTCGGTCATTGAGAGGGTCATACGGTTGATGATGTGGATTGGCTTAGGATCGGTTGTATATTTCGTTTGTCTTTACTTGCTGGGCATCAGATTGCATGATTTCAGCAGACCGGACAGACCATAAATAGATGATAGAACTGATCGAAGCTGAATCGAAGGTTGTGGCGCAGATCGGGATCCCAGGGGATCCGGAGGTCTTCACGTTGTCCGAAGCACAAGCGCTCTTGCCACTAGTCCGCGGGATCACGGAGACTGCTTACCAAAGTCTCGAGCTCGTGAGTGCACAGCTCAATGAAATGCTGGTCTGTGACCCCCGCCGAGGTAAACTCAGTCGCAATTATGAAACATTGGTCCGCTGTTGGGTTGCGAAAATGGAGCGGCTTGGCCTGACTTCAAGTGGGTTGTGGCGGATAGATTTTGACACTGGAGAAGGATACCTTAGCTGGCGTTTTCCCGAGCTCAGGATCGCCTACTATCGAGATTACCGGACCGACTTTAGTCGACGCCAACCCTTGGCTGCGGTGATCGACCAAACCGCACCTGACTGGGCTTGAGGCGGCCTTTGAGGAGAATTCCGTTGAGCGTTCACGAACCGATGAAGTCAAGTCCAGAATGCAGCTAATTCGAGGTCGTCATAACTTCTCCAGTGATCTGGCTCCCAGTGTCGTTTCGATTGGCAACTTTGACGGAGTTCATCTGGGACATCTGCAACTTATCAAAACGCTGCTGGTACAGGCCGATCTACAGGGGCTCCCCCCGACAGTGCTGACCTTCGATCCGCATCCACACGAATACTTCAGTCCACAGACAGCGCCCCCTCGCCTGTCGTCATTTCGGGACAAACTGCTCTATCTGGAGCAGGCAGGTGTCCAGAAAGTAGTGTGTCTTCGCTTTGATCGGAGTTTCTCACAGACCTCCGCCAGGGACTTCATCCAGGACTATCTGGTGAAAGGATTGCACGCACGTTTTGTCGTGGTAGGTGATGATTTTCGGTTTGGCCGGGATCGTAAAGGTGATCTGGCGCTGCTCCAAGATGCGGGTCAGCAGGCCGGCTTTGGCGTGGCCTCGGTTGGTACTTTTGTTATCGACGGACACCGTGTAAGTAGTTCCCGCATCAGGCGGGTAATAGAGGAGGGCGATTTCATGCTCGCAGAACGACTTCTGGGTAGGGCTTATGGAATCAGTGGTCACGTCGGGCACGGCGACCGGAGGGGCCGGACCTGGGGCTTCCCAACCGCCAATATCGCTCTACGGCAAAACAATGTTCCCGTGAGAGGCGTCTACGCCGTCACGGTAAAACGATCCCGGTGCAAAACGATCCACGGTGTGGCCAACATCGGATTCAGGCCGACGGTCGGCGGGGAGAAGCTTCTTCTAGAGGTTCACCTTCTGGATTTTCAACAGGACATCTACGGTGAACGGCTATTGGTTGAATTCAGGCGAAGAATCCGTGAGGAGGTGCGGTTTGACTCATTTGATGCGTTGAAGGCCCAGATCTCCGAGGACGTGGATGAAGCTCGGCGCTGGCTGCTGGAGAAGTATCCGCTTTGATGAACACCGCTGTGGCAGGGCAAAAAAGAGGTCGTGGTATCCGGTATTTGCTGGGTGCGCTCGCTGTAGCGGTGGCTGACTATGCCACTAAGAGTTGGGCTTTGATGTTTCTAGAGTCCAGCATGAGCACCCCAGTTCTGCCAGGTCTTGACTTGGTACTGGTGTTCAACTCCGGGGCTGCATTTGGCATCCTGGCTAACGCCGGCGGATGGCAGCGTTGGCTTTTCCTGGGTGCCGGCGCCACGATCAGCCTGGCGGTGGCGGTCACATTGTTGCGTGCAAAGAGCAAAGATATGTCATTCAATATCGGTCTGATGCTCATACTGGGAGGAGCCTTTGGTAACATGGTGGATAGAGTTCGGCAGGGTTTTGTTGTTGACTTTATCGATCTGCACTTCAGAGGGTGGCATTGGCCAGCTTTCAATTTGGCGGATTTTGCGATCAGCACCGGGGCTATACTTCTACTGGCTGGAGCGTTTGGTCTTTTCTCGGTCGGATCCTCAGGGAACCGGCGCGAACCAGACAGGTAGCAGAAACGATGCTAATCGCTACCGGCGACCGTGTTCGGTTTAGTTATCAGGTGCGTCTTGCCGATGGGCAGTTGGTAGAGTCACCCAATGAGGAAGACACAGTTGTCACCGTCGGTGACGGTTCTTTGCCGGAGATTCTGGAACAATCGCTGGTTGGTCGGGGCATAGGCGACAGGTTTCAAGTGGATATCTCCGGGCTTGATCACGCTTTTGGTGTTGCCGATCCGAGCAACATTCAGGCCATACCATTGAGTGAGTTCTCGGGTAAGCTGAGCGTAGTGCCGGGGTCTCTGATCGAGTTCCAACTGCCAGATGGTGAGTCGGTCGCGGGCCGGGTTGTTGAGATAAAGGATACTATGGCGCTGATTGACTTCAACCATCCCCTGATCGGGAAGGATGTCTGTTACGAGATCAGGATCACGAATTGGCAGGCAGCGGGAACCAATACTTGATCTAATGAAGGGCGCCGGGCAATTTCCTGTAGCACTGGAAGTGACGCTTGCTGACGCTCGTGGTTTCTGTGCAGGAGTGGACCGGGCTATAGAGATTGTTGAGCGAGTGCTGGAACTACACGGTGCCCCGATCTATGTGCGGCACGAAGTGGTACACAATCGCTTTGTTGTTGGGGAGCTACGTGCCAAGGGTGTTGTTTTTGTTGAAGAACTTAGTGAGGTGCCAAGAGGGTCGTGCGTCATATTTAGTGCCCATGGAGTGTCCTGTAAAGTCCAGCGCGAAGCCGAACAGTTGAGTCTTGTTGTTTTTGATGCGACCTGTCCATTGGTGACCAAAGTTCACAGCGAAGTCGTTCGTTACGGCAGGGAAGGGCGGACGGTGATTCTTGTTGGACATTCAGGCCATCCCGAAGTGGAGGGGACGCTAGGGCGGGCGATTGGCAAGATTCACCTGGTTGAATCAATTGCCGACGTAGAGGCTCTCGTACTCGACGATTCCAACGCGTTGGCCTACGTGACCCAGACGACGCTGTCGGTTGACGATACGACAGCAATTGTTGGCGTGTTGAAGCGCCGGTTTCCGGGTATAGAAGGACCGCGCCGGGATGACATTTGTTATGCGACCCAGAACCGACAGAATGCCGTCAAAAAGCTTGCCCGGGAGTGCGATGTGGTGATTGTGGTGGGGTCTGTCAACAGTTCCAATTCGACCCGCCTGCGAGAGATGGCTGAGAGGTGTGGGGCACAAGCGCACTTGATTGACAGCGCGGTCGACATACGAGCGGACTGGTTCGATGGTAAGACCCGTGCGGGGATAACTGCTGGGGCGTCCGCGCCTGAGGTGCTTGTCACTGAGGTCATCGAAATGCTGGAGAGCATGGGTGCGCATATCTGCGGCGAGGAAGGTAAGATCGTCGAGGGCGTGTCATTTTCCCTGCCGCCAGTTCTACGTCGTGATGATGCGTCATGAATGGTTAGGCGACAAAAAGGTAGTCCGAATATAATCTGCGACACGGTGCTGCGGCATTCGTGTCTGGAAAGGGAACGACCAGCGACGCCGGTGTAGCTCAGATGGCAGAGCAGGGCATTCGTAATGCTCAGGTCGGAGGTTCAAATCCTCTCGCCGGCACCACTTCCTGTACAAGCCAATGGCCAGTCTCCTTAAGGAGTTCGATACCCATGATGTACAAGAATCAAGCAAGTCCTCGGGTGCTGGTGACCGGCGGGGCCGGGTTCCTGGGTTCGCACCTTTGTGAAAGGCTCCTGCAGACTGGTGCTGATGTGCTGTGCGTGGACAATTTCTTTACCGGTTCAAAGTCCAACATTGCGCATCTTCTGGACGAACCGAGGTTTGAACTGATGCGCCATGACATCACGTTCCCGTTGTATGTGGAGGTCGACCAGATCTACAACCTGGCCTGCCCGGCATCACCGGTTCATTATCAATTTGACCCTGTCCAAACGACCAAAACCAGCGTGCATGGTGCGATCAATATGCTTGGTTTGGCCCGGCGCACGGGCGCCCGAATTCTGCAGGCCTCTACCAGCGAAGTCTACGGGGACCCTGAAATTCACCCCCAGCCGGAAACATACTGGGGTCGAGTAAACCCTATCGGGCCACGGGCCTGTTACGACGAAGGTAAGCGCTGTGCAGAGACACTTTTCTTCGATTACCAGCGCCAGCACCAGCTTGAGATCAAGGTGGCCCGGATATTCAATACCTACGGCCCGCGGATGCACCCGGATGACGGCCGGGTCGTGTCAAACTTTATTGTCCGTGCGCTACAGGGTGAGCCATTGGCGGTTTATGGTGATGGGAACCAGACCCGCTCGTTTTGTTACGTGGATGACCTGGTCAAGGCTCTGATAGCGTTTATGAGGTCGGAACCGGGCTTTACCGGACCGGTTAACCTTGGCAACCCAACCGAGTTTACGATCATGGATCTGGCTCAACAGGTGATCTCGCTTACCGGGTCGACCTCGAAGATAACTTACGAGGCGCTTCCGGCTGATGACCCGAAACAGCGCCAGCCGGACATCAGCCTGGTCCAGAAGGTCCTTGACTGGCAGCCGGAAATAACGCTGGCCGCCGGACTGCCAAGAACCATTGAGTATTTCAAGAAGATCCTTGGCGATTGACGAATCTCCTGATCTTCCGACCTTAACTGTCCCCGGGTCCTGGATTCCCTTTTAAGCCCGTTTTCAACAGCGTTACTAAAGAGTGGTTGAGACTCATCTCGTGAGCCTCCACCTGGCCCACACTGGCCTCCATTCCAAACAGATGGAGAGAGCTATGAACGATTTAAGGGATTTTCTGATGTGGCTGGTAGTTACAATGGTAGCCACAGGTCTAGTGGGGGCTCACCTGGAGGTGCTGGTATTGATCAGTGGCGAAGTGGCTGGAGTACTTGCCGGTGTGTTTCTCAGCCTTTGCCTTGGCAGCTTGTTGCTCCTGACCGTGCCGGTTATCTACCACTACCTTTTGTCCCGGTTCTGCCAGAGTAGAATCTGCGATGTGGCCAACAAGCCCGGCAACAAAAAGAACTTGTTGAGTACCTGGAACAGGCTTGCGTTTGGCAGGAATCAGTAACAACGGAGAGATTGAATGGCAGACATATACCAGGTCGCGTTGATTCCAGGTGATGGTATTGGGCAGGAGGTCCTCCCGGAGGGTGTGCGCGTCATGGAAGCAGCGGCCCGAAAGTACGACTTCAGGTTTCAGTGGACCGAGTTTGACTGGAGTTGTGAACGCTACCAGCGGGTGGGTGAAATCATGCCCAGTGACGGTCTGACTCAACTCGAACCAATGGACGCGATATATTTCGGCGCGGTGGGTTTCCCTGGTGTTCCCGACCACGTGTCACTCTGGAATCTTCTCATCCCGATGCGTAGGGGGCTTCAGTTGTATGTCAATCTGCGGCCGGTCAGGTTGCTCCCCGGGATGACTTCGCCACTGAAGGAGCGGGGGCCCAGTGACATTGACTATCTGATCGTAAGGGAGAATAACGAAGGCGAGTACTCCGAAATCGGTGGCCGCCTGTATTCAGGAACTGATCAGGAAGCAGTCGTACAGCAGTCTGTCTTTACCCGCAAGGGTACCGACCGGATTCAGCGATATGCTTTTGAACTGTCCCGGGGTCGGAAGCGACACCTGACCTCAGCTACCAAGTCCAACGGTATCATCCATTCGATGCCCTTTTGGGATGAACGCTTCACAGCGAATGCTGCGGATTTTCCTGATGTAGAAACGGACCAATATCACATCGACATTCTTTCGGCACGTCTGGTCCTGACGCCGGACTGGTTTGACGTCATCGTCGCCAGTAACCTGTTCGGCGATATCTTGTCCGACCTGGGACCGGCAACGACTGGAACGATCGCGATAGCACCGTCGGCGAACCTCAATCCAGAAAGAGATTTCCCCTCACTGTTTGAACCAGTGCACGGTTCAGCACCCGACATTGCCGGCATGGGGCTGGCCAACCCGATCGGGCAGATCTGGTCTGGCGTGATGATGCTTGAACATCTGGGAGAGAAAACCGCGGCGCAGGCCGTGATGAAAGCAATAGAGGAAATACTGGAGAGTCCGGATGGGATTCGCACCGCAGATATCGGTGGCAGAGCGTCCTGCCGCGATGTTGGTGAAGCAATCGCCCAGATTGTCAGCCAGTAAATACAAGACTGGTCAGGGGTAGAGGTCCGGCGAGCCTCCAGGGCGGGTCTTGAAGCGTTTGTGGACCCAAAAATACTGATCGGGCATCCGCCGGACACAGTTTTCGATTGCCTGGTTCATTTTCTGGCAGTCCGCAACGGTTTCTTCGGTTGGGAAATCTTTGATCGGTGGATCGATAATGATCTCGAAGCCGGCCCCACCGGGTAAAAGGTGGGTCGTACAAGGCAGGACTCTGGCGTTGGTAAGCGCCGAGATTCGGCCCAGGACAGGCCAGGTCGCAGTTGGAATGCGAAAAAACGGCGCAAAGACCGCGCGTCTGGGGCCAGGGTCCTGGTCAGGCAGGTAATAGCAGGGTCGACCCTTGCGCATCGCCCGGATCAGCGATTTCATGTCGCTTTTGCGTTCAATCATCTGCCCTCCGAACCGACTGCGGGCCTTTAGCATCACTCGATCAAGGGCTTGATTCTTGCTGCGCTGGTAGATGCTGACTCCCGGATAGCGGGTAGACAGGAAAATCCCGGCGACTTCCATCGCCACGAAATGGGGCGCTAGTAGTACCACGCCATGCCCCTCGGAGAGTGACTGGTCAATCAGGTGTGCGTTCTGAACTCGGATGGCTTTCTCAAAAGCTTGGCGGGAACCCCACCAGACAAAGCCAGAGAAAAGGAACATCCGTGCCGTGTTCTGAAAGTTGCGGCGAAGCATCCGATCGGTCTCGGCACTCGGGAGTTCCGGAAAACAGAGCTGAAGATTGCGCAATGCGATCTTTCGGCGGGACGGTACCAGCCGCAACAGAAGATTCCCGAGCAGGCCGCCTGTGTAAAATAAAACTGATAGCGGCATCAGGCTCACCAGCCAGAGAATACCGAGTCCGGTCCAGGTCAGCCAATAACGCGGGGTCATCAATACTCTACTCAGTGTAGCTCAGGTCCAGGGCATGGGATCAAGTCACGTCAGGTGTGCAATCGATTCGCAATGGGATTGCGAGGCCATCCTGTGTGGCATTGGCCTTGCCAGAAAAAATTTGACAGCCTCTTGTTCACAGGGCCTGCTGGGAAACTGGGTGCTTTACGATAAACTTCACCGCCAGTGATTATAGAACAGGGCCAGAGGGTGACCGAAGAACTGTTTCGTGCTGATAGCTATCTTCGCGAATGTGAGGCGTGTGTCACCGCTATACAGGGTGATCAGATCTGCCTGGATCGCACGGTTTTCTATCCTGAAGGCGGCGGTCAACCGGGTGATACCGGCGTTATTCTGCGAACCGGCGGTGTATCTGTCCGAGTTATAGATACCCTCAATACCAAGGAAAACCACTTGGTTCATGTTGCCGAGGGTGGTGCGGAGCTGCCACAGGTGGGTGAGATCGTCACCGCCCGGATTGACTGGGAGCGGCGGTATCGCCTGATGCGAATGCACAGCGCGCTGCACATGCTGTGCAGTGCAGTGCCGGCGCCGGTTACGGGGGGCGCGATCCGCGACGGGCAGGGGCGTCTTGATTTTGATCTGCCAGAGCCGGTCGACAAGGCAGAATTGACCGGGCTTTTGAATCAGGTAATTGCCAAGGATCGCCCCATGTCGATGCAGTGGATCACCGACCAAGAACTGGCTGACCAGCCTGAACTTGTCCGGACAATGTCGGTGAAGCCACCGACCGGAACGGGAAAGATTCGACTTGTTCACTTCGAAGGGCTCGACCTTCAACCCTGTGGCGGTACACACGTAGCCTCAACCGGTGAGATCGGTAGTATCCGGGTCAGAAAGATCGAGAAGAAGGGGCGCCAGAATCGGCGCGTGATCTTGGTATTTGGCGACAGTGCCAGCTGAGCCATAGTGCTCATGGTCCACTTCTGGGACAGTTGCCAGCTCCTGGGCTGTGCCGTTGGTCGTGGGGTTATTTCTAGTAGTTGACATCCGGCATCTCGGATTTACGCTGTGTAATGTAATCCTTAAGAGCCTCGTCCAGGGCGGTGTCGATCGGAGGTGGCTGATACTCCGCCAGCATCGACTTCCATAGCTGATTGGCTCGTCTGGCGGCATCCTGGGCTCCTTCTGATTGCCACTGTTCAAAACTATTGCTGTCGGCGATAGTGGAACGGTAAAACGCAGTTTCAAAATTGGCCCGGGTATGCGCGCAGCCAAGAAAATGGTTGCCGGGGCCGACTTCACGCAGTGCGCTCATCGCCTGGCCAGATTCAGACTCATCCACACCAGCCAGGAAGACTTCGATCATGGCAGCTTGATCCGCATCCAAAACAAATTTTTCGTAGCCCATGGACAGCCCACCCTCGAGCCATCCAGCCGTGTGCAACATGAAGTTCACACCAGCCATCATGGCGGCCTGAAGTGTATTTGCCGACTCATAGCCGGCTTGTGCATCGGCCAGTTTCGACGCGCAAAGCCCACCGCCGCTTCTGAAAGGCACCCCGAGGCGGCGGGACAGAGCGGCACAAATAAACAGAACCATGGAAGGCTCCGGGGTCCCAAAGGTCGGCGCACCCGACTGCATGGACACCGCGCTGCTGAATGTTCCGAATATGACCGGTGCACCTGGCCGAACCAGTTGTGTGAACGCAATGCCAGCCATCGCCTCTGCCAGAATCTGTGTGCAGGTGCCAATCACCGTCACCGGAGACATCGCACCAGCGAGTATGAAAGGGGAGATCACGGTAGCCTGGTTGTTGCTGGCGTAGACTCGTGCTGCCCCGAGCATCGTGTCGTCATAGGTCATCGGTGAATTGGCATTGATCAGGCTGGTGATAACGCAGTTCTCGTCGACAAATCGTTCACCAAAGACCAATTTAGCCATCTCGACTGTGTCCTGTGCTCTTTCTGGGGCCGTGACTGAGCCCATGAACGGTTTATCGCTGAAGCGCAGATGGCTGTAGATCATGTCTAGGTGACGTTTGTTGACCGGAATGTCGACCGGTTCGCAGAGGGTTCCTCCAGAATGGTGGAGTGCCTGGCTCTGGTACGTCAGCTTAGTAAAATTCTGAAAGTCATCCAGGGTCGCGTAGCGCCGGCCGTTATCCAGATCTTGAACAAATGGTGGCCCGTAAGCCGGGGCCAGGACCGAATGATTACCTCCGATTCGAACACTGCGCGACGGGTTTCGGGCGTGTTGTACAAATTCACCCGGTGCTGATGCCTGGATGATTTCACGGCACATGCCCCTCGGAAACCGGACTCTTTCGCCGTTGATGGTTGCCCCGGCGGTGCGAAACAGCGCTAGAGCATTCTGATCATCCCGGAATTCGATGCCGATCTCTTCCAGCAGAGTTTCGGCGTTGTTTTCGACCAGGCTCAGCGTCTCTTCATTTGCCATTTCGTAGACGGGGATGCGCCGGGTAATATAGGGTGGGCCCACGGCTGAGAGTGCAGCACGCTTCGCACGCCTGGCCTGCCTAGCGCTGCCTCGGCTACTTCTGCTTTGCCGTGAGTTCATGATGGTATGGGAGTTATCTTGCTGAGATCGGGATTTTCCAGGCTTGTTCGGGGAATATCTGACCACTGTGCGACGGGCCTATAGCGCCGAGCGCCAATACTGATTTCTAATCGTAGGCCTGGTAATGGCGCAAAGGCGAAAGATCAGGTCGTTGGGTCATATTCGACAGCTTTTTGCGGCGTGGACGGGAGTATTACCAGCCAAATAGAATACCGCGGCGGCCCAAGCCCACAAGCCGCATCAAATCCTGATCTCTGATTCAAGTGGCTGGAGTGCTCCCGGATTAGCTGAGGAATAATTATGAGAAGCCAAGCACGAGCAGTAGTCATCGGAGGCGGTGTGGTCGGGGTCAGCACCTTGTACCATCTGGCACGAAAAGGCTGGAGTGACGTGATGCTGGTCGAACGAAAAGAGTTGACATCGGGGTCAACATGGCACGCAGCCGGTCTGCTACCGCTGTTTAACATGAGTTACTCGGTTGGTCAGATACACAAATACTCGGTCTCCTTTTACGGCGAACTTGAGGCCGAAACCGGACAGGACGTCGGTCTGCGGCGGGTCTCCAATATCCGACTGGCCTGCACAAAGGACCGGATGGATGAATACCGGTTTTATGCCGGCGTCGCTGAAACCATCGGTGTCGAGGTTCGTTTCCTGTTGCCTGACGAGGTTCGAGAGATCTGGCCCCTGTGCAACGTTGACGGTCTCGTCGGCGCGATTCAACACCCCGAAGACGGATACATTCAGCCGGCCGATCTAACTCAGGCGCTGGCCGCTGGAGCCCGATCCCGGGGCGCAGAGATCTTCCGCAACACTTGTGTCACGGGGCTGGAATCGACTGCCAGTGGTGAATGGCTCGTTTATACGGACAAAGGCACCGTCACCTGTGAGCATGTGGTCTTGGCTACCGGAAATTTCGTCCGGCAGACGGGCGCGATGGTCGGGCTCGATCTTCCGGTGATCCCGGTGCAGCATCAGTTCATCGTGACCGAGCCGCATCCTGATATCGTGGCCCGGCAGTCTGCCGGTTTACCTGAGATGGGCGTATTGCGGGAGTCGGATGCTTCATATTATCTGCGTGAAGAAAACGGAGGCCTACTGCTCGGACCGTACGAGAAAGGGGCGCCGTGCTGTTATATCGACGGCCCCGGTGTTGACTCAGAATATGAATTGTTTGACAGCGATCTCGAGCGATTGATGCCACATGTCGAAGCAGCAATGAGGCGGGTGCCTGCATTTGGAGAAGTCGGTGTTAAACAGATCTACAACGGTGCGATCTGTTACACACCCGACGGTAGCCCGATCATAGGGCCGGCCTGGGGGCTGAAAAACCTCTGGCTGAATGAGGGTCACAGTTTCGGCATTACGGCGGCCGGTGGTGCCGGCTGGCAGCTCGCGGAATGGATCGTAGATGGTGAACCAACCATTGACATGATGGGTGTCGATCCACGGCGGTTCGGGCCCTATGCTACCAGGGGATATCTCAAGGAGAAAAACGAGGAGGCGTACGCTAATGTCTTTACAATCCATTACCCGGACGAAGAACGCTCGGCCGCCAGACCTTTAAAGCGGGCACCATGCTACGAGCGGATGAAGAGTCTTGGCGCAGTGTTTGGGTCGGTTTACGGCTGGGAACGGCCCAACTGGTTCGCGCCTCAGGGGTATGGCCTGACTGCGGAAGAACTCAACAAGGACGGCACGTTGACCGGAAAGAACCACCCAACCGTAACTGGGGGTGAAATGCCGGTTGAAAAATGGAGTTTCAGGAGAAGTAATTACTTTGATTTTGTTGGGCAGGAGTGCTGTCACGTTCACGAAAAGGTTGGCCTGCTGGACATGTCGGCTTTCGCAAAGTTCCAGGTCTCTGGGTCCGGTGCCTGTGATTGGCTGGAAAGCCTGTTTGCCAATCGTGTTCCGCGGCGAGCCGGCCGTATAGGGCTCTGCCATCTACTGACTTCCGGGGGTGGAGTTCGATCGGAATTTACCGTCTATCGTCTTGGGGAAAGTTCTTTCTACCTGGTCTCCGCAGGCGCCTTTGAGCGGCATGACTGGGATTATCTACAGCGTTATTGTCCGGGCGACGGAAGTGTCAGGTTGGAGAAGATCACCAGCCAGTTTGGGGTGCTGGTCGTTGCAGGACCTCGCTCCCGAAGCCTGCTGCAGTCCCTGACCGATACCGATCTTTCCAGCGAGTCATTCGCTTGGCTAAGTGGTAAGGAACTAAGCCTAGGTGCAGCGACCTGTCATGCGATCAAAGTGAATTTTGTCGGGGAGCTGGGTTGGGAGCTGCACCATCCGATCGATATGCAGAACTATATCTTTGATCTTTTGATGCGAGCCGGCGAGCCCTTTGAGCTGAAACCTTTTGGTATCCGCGCGATGGATTCGCTGCGTTTGGAGAAATCATACCGCTTGATTCCGCGGGAATTGTCTATAGAGTACGCGGCGCTCGAGTCAGGCCTGGAGCGCTTTGTGCACCTGGAGAAGAGGGAATTTGTAGGTAAAGATGGGTTACTCGAATGGCAGGCGCGCGGATTCAACTGGCGATTTGTTACTATGGAGCTCCTCGATATCGTTGATGCGGATGCCAGAGGCTCTGAGCCAATTTACCTGGGTGATAGGCTGGTCGGTCGTTGTACGTCGGGTGGATTTGGCTGGCGGACGGGCAAATCCCTCGCTCTGGCGATGGTCGACCCGGCTGTGGCCGATGAAGGCACGAAGCTTGAGATGCAGATTTTAGGTGAAAGATTCCAGACGCAGATCATTCCTGAATCCCCTTTCGACCCCGATAATCAGGTTCTGCAGAATTAGGTTGGTTCAATGCCCCGACCGGGGTTCAGATTATTAGAGGCTGATACACAATGAAAGTACTGGTTCCCGTCAAGCGGGTGATCGATGCAAACATAAAGGTCCGAGTGAAATCGGATCACTCCGGTGTTGAACTGAATAATGTCAAGATGGCAATGAACCCGTTCTGTGAGATCGCTGTCGAAGAAGCGATTAGGTTGAAAGAGTCCGGGTCGGTAGAAGAGATCATCGTCGTGGCAGCGGGGCCCGCCCAGAGTCAGGAAACACTTCGCACCGGGCTCGCAATGGGCGCCGACCGGGCGATTCTTATTGAAACCGATGAGCCACCGGAGCCGCTGGCTGTTGCCAAGCTCCTTAAAGTGGTTGTTGATCGGGAAACCCCCGGGCTGGTTATCCTCGGCAAGCAGGCTATTGACGGCGACAATAACCAGACGGGCCAGATGCTTGCGGCGTTGCTTGGCTGGTCAATTGGAACTTTCGTGTCGAAACTGACGGTCGAAGCGGACACAATAAAAGTCACCCGTGAGGTAGACGGTGGACTGGAAAATCTGGACTTGGTTCGGCCATCGGTGGTGACGGTAGACCTCAGACTCAATGAACCAAGGTATGCGTCATTACCCAATATCATGAAGGCCAAGAAGAAGCCTTTGGATACCCTGAATCCGGAGGAACTTGCGGTCGACATCTCGCCCAGGCTGGAAGTCGTCAGTGTGGTAGAGCCACCGGCGAGGAGTGCTGGAGTCAAGGTCGAGAGCGCGGCCGAACTGGTTGATAAACTCAAGAATGAAGCGAAGGTGATTTGAAATGGCAATTCTGGTCATTGGCGAACACGATAACAGTGAACTGAAACCGTCGACGTTGAACGCAGTCACAGCTGCCCAACAACTGGGCGCAGAGATAGATCTCCTTGTCGCCGGATCCGACTGCAGCGCTGCTGCTGAGCACGCTGGGCGGGTGAGCGGTGTTGGTCGAGTATTAAAGGCAGAGTCAGTGTGTCTGGCCGATGCTTTGGCAGAAAATCTAGCGCCGCTGATAGTGTCGCTGGCAGGGGGCTATTCCCACGTCGTTGCACCGGCATCGACATTCGGGAAAAACGTCATACCAAGGGCGTCGGCGCTGCTAGATGTGCAACCGGTCTCGGATATCAGTGCTATCGAGAGCGAGGACACGTTCACGCGGCCGATCTATGCTGGCAACGCGATGGCTATGGTTCGTTCAAAAGATCCGATCAAGCTGATCACTGTTCGAACGACTGCTTTTGAGGCCGCAGCTGAAGATGGCAGTGCGCCGATCGAGGAGGTCACTGCTGTCGATGATTCAGGATTGTCAAGATTTGCCGGCGAAGAACTGACCCGGTCTGAACGGCCGGAATTGACCACCGCGGATGTCATCATTTCAGGTGGGCGAGGCATGCAGAGTGGGGATAACTTTCCGATGCTGGAGCGTATCGCTGACAAGCTTGGCGCAGCCGTGGGTGCTTCACGAGCTGCCGTAGATGCTGGCTATGTACCCAACGATTACCAGGTCGGACAGACCGGTAAAGTGGTCGCACCGGACCTTTACATTGCCGTCGGTATTTCTGGCGCCATACAGCATTTGGCCGGCATGAAAGACTCCAAGGTGATCGTCGCGATTAACAAGGATGAAGAAGCACCGATCTTCCAGGTTGCGGATTACGGTTGGGTAGCGGATCTGTTCGAGGCCATTCCCCAATTGGAAGAAGCCTTGGACGAGGCCAGCTGAGGGCCCTGCACAACACTGGTTGTCGAAAACAGGCTCCGGAGGCGAGTGTCAGTGAGCGATGCCCGGCAAAGTGCCGGGCATCGCTTTGTCGAAGATCATCGACCGGCCCGGATTTTCTAACCGATTTGCACATCCTTGTGCGATGTTCCGGCCAGCGTCGCCGACCGGTAGATTATTTGCTGACTGGGACAATTGTCGCTGTGAACCAGTTCACAAATGATCGACACGGATCCGGCAGCCCGCACCTCCTTGTTTCATTTGTCTGACGAGCAACAGCAGTAACGAGCTAATCCAGAAGTAGCAGCTGTCGGAGTCCGTCGACTGATTCGAGCACATGGTCGGCTTGCCAGTTGCGGGGATTATCCTCGGGTGCTGAATACCCCCAGGTCACTGCGGCAGTGTGACTGCCAGCTGCTCTTCCGGCTTGGATGTCGCGCAGGTCGTCTCCGGCAAAAAGGGTGGTGGAAGCAAGGCTACCGATATCTTCACAGGCCTTGAGCACCGGGGCAGGGTGGGGTTTACTGTGTTTCAGAGTGTCCCCGCAGATGACCGTCGCAGCTCTTTCAGTAAGCCCCAGCAGGTGCAGAAGGCGATGGGTGAGAAAAGCGGGCTTGTTGGTCACGATCCCCCATGGCCAGCCCTTGGATTCGATGTCTTGAAGTAGCTCATTCATTCCAGGAAAAAGTCGTGTTTCAATACAAAGGTGTTCGGCGTAATGATCCAATAGAGCCTGGCGCAGACCGGGAAATCTCAAATCACTGGCCGAGATTCCGAAGCCTTCCTTCACAAGTCGGACACTGCCACCGGCCGCCCAGTGACGGGCCTGTTGCAGAGTGACTTCAGATCTGTTTTCCCTGACCAGGATGGCATTCAAAGCGGCGACCAGGTCCGGTGCGGTATCCACCAAAGTACCATCCAGATCGACGAGAACACTGCGGATGGCATGAGGGTGCGCCGTCTTCATGAGGCGTTTGATACGACATCGTTGACTCGCTGAAAATGCATAATGTAGTTGACGTCGACACCGCTTCTGAGAGCATAGGTCGCCGTCAAAGGGTTGTAGTGTAATCCGATGATTCCTGCCGTAGCCAAACCGGCTTTTCGGCACCAGACTTCCAGCTCGGATGGCCGGATAAATTTTTCATAGCGGTGGGTACCGCGTGGCAGGAGGTTCAGCAGGTACTCCGCCCCAACAATCGCAAACAGCCAGGATTTCGGATTTCGATTAATAGTTGAGAAAAATGCACTGCCGCCGATTTTGAGCATAGAAGCGCACGCAGCTATCGTTTCTGATGGTTCTGGAACATGTTCCAGAAGCTCCATGCAGGTGATGACATCGAATTGGCCGGCTGAGTCGCTGGCCATTTCCTCAGCGGTGCCCTCGCGGTAGTCGATCTCGGCCGAACGCTCCCGTGCGTGTAGCGCTGCTACCGAGATGGGCCCGTGGCCGGCATCTATTCCACTCACTGTCGCACCTCGCTCCCACATCGACTCACAAAGAATGCCGCCTCCACAACCGACATCGAGTACTGATTTCCCAGCCAGTGAAACCTTGCGGTCTATGAAACCGAGGCGCAGTGGATTGATCTGGTGGAGGGTGCGAAATTCGCTGTCTGCATCCCACCAGCGTGCCGCCAGGCGTTCGAATTTAGCTAACTCAGCTGGGTCAACATTTCTCATAAATGCGGTCGGCAAGTTCGGTGGACAGAAAAACAAAATCCAGAGCGCGTATCTTATTCGGTCGACGTGCCAAGGCGAAGATAAATTGTGCCGCCGAGCTTATCCCCGACCTTTTGCGACGACTGGTTCCCGGGTTGGGCCTTGTTAACAACGCCTTAGCGATCTATAATCGCAACGTTTTGATGCGGGGTGGAGCAGTCTGGCAGCTCGTCGGGCTCATAACCCGAAGGTCGTAG
>CAZVVN010000055.1:0-23491 GCA_964630665.1 uncultured Acidiferrobacteraceae bacterium
GTGGCGCTCGCCTCGGGTCAGAGCATCGACTGCACTGGCCTCGGTCGGTTCACCTTCGCCCGGTGAGGTCGATTGGTCGGGTCCAACAGGTAACTCGGCAATCGCTCCGCTGTATCCGGGTACGTGGCCAGGGCGCAGTGACAGGGAAGCTTCGTTGTTCACCAACTGGGCGCGCCCCGCGTTGTATTCTGGTGACAACAGATGATCGAGTGGTACGGCGACGAAATCTGGGTCCCCGTAGAACGCCTCGCGGTCAGCGAATGCGAGCTTGGCAGTTTCTACCAGCAGGTGAATGAAGTCCGGGTCCTCGGGGTGATATTCCGACAGATCGAACTGGTTGAGCAGGGCGAGGTGCTGCAGGGCGACCGGGCCCTGGCCCCAGGGTCCGGTCTTGCACAGCGTGTGGTTGTGATAATCGTAGGTGACTGGATCTTCGACCGTGGCATGCCAGGTCGCCAGATCGTCTCCGCGAAGCAGGCCGGTATGACGACGCCCGCTGGTGTCGAGGACTGCGGTCTCTGTGCAGAACAGATCGATCGCCTCGGCAATAAAACCCCGATACCAGCTTTCCCGGGCCGCCTCGATCTGGTGTTCCCGGGATCCGCCGGCGTTCTTCGAGTCACTGACCAGTCGACGGTATGTTGCGGCCAGCTCGCGGTTGCGAAATAGAGACCCAGGCGCAGGTATCCCGTTGGCAAGATAGATCTCGGCAGAGCTTGGCCAATCGGCAGTGAACAGATCGCTCATCTGTTCGATCACAGAACTGATTGCCGGCACCAGTGGATATCCGGATTCTGCATAACCCAGCGCCGGTTCCAGCACGGTCTCAAGATCCAACGTACCATGATCGCGTAACAGAATCATCCAGGCGTCAAAGGCACCGGGGACGACGGCCGGCAGCAACCCGGTTCCCGGCACCAGCGTCAAGCCAAGGTCTTTGAAGTAGGGAATGGTCGCGGCTTGTGGTGCGATACCCTGGCCACAGATGACCTGCACCTGGTCCGATTGGCCGCTCGATATGATGATGGGCACTTCACCACCTGGGCCATTCAGATGAGGTTCGACGACCTGCAGGGTGAACCCCACAGCGACCGCTGCGTCGAAGGCGTTGCCACCGATTTCAAGGATGCGCATACCGGCACTTGTTGCCAGCCAGTGTGTTGAAGAAACGACACCAAAGGTTCCAAGTATCTCGGGCCGAGTTGTGAACTGTGGCATGTTAATTACCTATCGATCAGTTTTCGATACTACTCTTAAACACGGGTGGTTGACGCACTTTGGTCATGGATTCGAAAGCATGGGCGAGGCGAATCAGCAGGGGTTCCTGCCAGGGGCCGGCGATGAAGGAGATCCCGACAGGCAGGCCGTGCACGTGGCCGGCCGGTACTGTGATACTGGGATAACCCGGGACAGCAGCCAGATAGGCGCTGGAACCACTGCGGTTGTCGCCGTTGACCCAGTCTATTACCCAAGGCGTCGATGTCGTCGGCACCACGATTGCATCGAGCCTGTGCTCAGATAGAGCGCGATCAATCCCCTCGGATGCTGTCAGGCGGAGGCTCTCGCGCCTCGCTGCGAGGTAGATCGAATCACAGATAGATGGGGCCGATGCTGATCGTTCCAGGAGTTCCTGAGCAAAGTAGGGCATGACCCGTTCGGCGTTGTTTCGGTTGAACGTGATCAGATCGGAGAGACTCCGAACACTTGCCGATTGTGCAGCGGCCAGGTAGTCGTTCAGGCCCTGCCGGAACTCCGCCGCCATGACGACAAGCTCGTGTTCCCTGACGCTGACCATTGACGGCAGGGCAAGTTGCTCGATCACTTGTGCACCTGCTTCCCGGAGTGCTGTGAGCGAGTCTTCAAATACCCCTCCGATACTCGCTTGATCTTCGGCAAACAGCCGGCAGGCTCCGATCCGTTTGTTTGCGAGTCCGTCAGTCTTGAGATAGGCCGGGTAATCGACCGCGACCGGCTTGTTGTCCTGTACTGTCACTGGCCCGGTGGGATCAGTATCGGCGATGGCCGCCAGGATAAAAGCCGCGTCGGCCACCGACCGGGCAATCGGGCCGGCTGTATCTTGGCTGCTGGAGATCGGAATGATGCCCCTGCGACTGACCAGGCCTACGGTGGGCTTGATGCCGACCACGCCGTTCATTGCAGCCGGGCCGACGATTGATCCATCAGTTTCGGTGCCGATGGCCGCGGCACAGAATCCTGCGGCAACCGCGACGGCCGAGCCCGAGCTTGAACCACCGGGAGTCCGATCCAGCGCGTAAGGATTGCGCGTCTGGCCGCCGAGGCTGCTCCAGCCGCTGGCAGAGCGGGTCGATCGGAAGTTGGCCCACTCACTGAGGTTGGTTTTACCCAGCAGCACCGCGCCGGCACCTCTGAGTTTCTGCACCACCGCCGAATCTTTCGCGGCAAAGTGTTCAGCCAGAGCCAGTGATCCAGCGGTAGTCGGCTGTGAGTCGCGGGTATCGAGGTTATCCTTGACCATCACTGGTATCCCGTGCAGTGGACCGAGCGGTCTGCCATTGGCGTGTTCGTCATCGCGCTGTCGGGCAATATCCTCGGCTTCGGGATTCAGATGCAGTACTGCGCTGAGTGCAGGGTCATATTTCTTGATGCGAGAGAGATAGTCCCCGGTCAGTTCGGCCGAGGACACGGACCCATCGGCCAGCGAATTACGCAGGGTCGCAATGTCAGTACGATCAAGGGGGAAGTTGGTCATCTTCTTATCCGGCTTCGGTTGATTCTCGTACGTCGAGAAAGTCGCGCAGCGCATCACCGATAAAATTGATTGACAACACCGTCAGCATGATCGCAATACCAGGGAAGATGCCCAGCCACCAGGCGCGGGAGATGAAGCTCCGCGCATCAGCTAGGATCAGGCCCCAGGTCGGGGTGTCAGCTTCTACGCCAAGCCCCAGAAAGGACAGACTGGCCTCACCCAGTATTGCGTAGGAGACGCTGACCGTGGCCTGCACGATGATCGGTGCAGCCGCATTGGGGAGAATGTGTCGCCACATGATGCGGAAATCAGACACACCGACGGTACGTGCCGCGGCGACGTACTGTTCTTCTTTGATCGACAGCACCATGCTGCGGGCAATGCGGGCAAAATCATCAACGAAGGCGAGTGATATTGCGACGATAACGTTCGCAAGACCGGTGCCGAACACGGCCACGAGGTACACGGCGATGATGAAATTTGGAAACGCCCACTGCAGGTCGATGTAACGCATGATGACGTGGTCGACCCAGCCCCCGAGGTAGCCTGCCAGTATCCCCAGGCCCAGGCCGGAGACCAGGGCGATGACCACTGTCGAGATACCGACGAACAACGAGATCTGGGCGCCGACGATGATCCGACTGAGAAGATCCCGGCCCAGGTCATCGGTCCCCAGGGGGTGTGCCCAGCTCGGCGGTTCCATCATGTCAAACGCCATGTCGTTGGGGTCGTAAGGAGAGATCACGCCGCCGAACAGCGCGGCAAACACAAACACTGTCAATATGACTGCGCCGACCAGCGCCTTTTTGTCGCGCCACAGTGCCGAGCGTAGCTGGGCCAGACCCTGGCGACTGGATTTTGTTCCTCCAGCAGGCGCGATGTCAGTGTGAGAGGTCATTCGTCGTACCGGATCCTAGGGTCGATGGCGGTGTACAGCAGGTCAACGAGTAGGTTGCTGAACACGAAAATCGCGGATACGACGATGATCGTGCCCTGTACAACGGGATAGTCGCGGTTCAGGATGCCCTGGATCAACAGACGACCCAGGCCCTTGATGGCAAATACGTTTTCAACAACCACTGCGCCTGCCATCAACAGAGCGAATGCAATTCCCACGACGGTGACCACGGGGATCAGTGCGTTTGGAAAGGCGTGGTGCATGGTCAGGACTTGTCGGGAAAGGCCTTTGGACCGGGCTAGTCGCATGTAATCGGTTTTCAGCACCTCGATCATGGACGAGCGGATCATTCTGGCGATGATCGCAGAGAATCCCGTGCCTACGGCAACAGCGGGAAGTATCAGGTGTGATAGCCAGGGCCAGAATCCTTCTGAGATCGGGACGTAACCGATTGCCGGTAGCCAGTGAAGGTGCGCTGCGAAAAAGATGATCAGCAGAATGGCGACCCAGAATTCAGGCATCGAAAGCCCAAGAAAGGCCAGAAAGGTCACGGTGTAGTCAGCGGCGGTATTGCGCCGGGTGGCGGCAATCAGACCCGCGGGGACAGCGATCAATATGGCAAGAAAAAACGACAACGCGGCGAGTGACAACGTGCGAGGCAGCGCTTCAGAGACAAGTCGAGCAACCGGTTGGTGGCTGCCGTAAATGGAAAAGCCGAACTCACCCTGGAGCATGTTTCGCTGCCAGATGAGATACTGGATATAGACCGGTTGATCGAGCCCGAATTTCTTGCGCAGTTCCTGGGCGGCAGCCGGGTCGCCCGAGTCAAACAACATCGCCTCGAATGGATCACCCGGAACGACGCGCATCATGAAGAACACCAGTGTGGCGACCGCCCACATAACGAAAATTGCACCGATCACGCGTCTGGAGAGATACCGTAGCATTGAAGTAACTGGGCTTGTTGGAAATAGAAAAGGTCGGACTCCCCAAGGGAGCCCGACCTTTAGGCAGGGTTACGAAACGGTGGTCCGATCCAGGTCCACCAGTCCCGGGATGCGACTGACTGCCGGGAAGTTCACAGATTTGTGATGGACCAGAATGTCCTTGGGATGAAAGAGAAAAACAGAGGCGACCTTATCGGACGTGAGCCTGTCAGCCCGGCGAACGATATCACGGCGCTTCTCGATGTCGGCCATCGCGCTCTGTTCCGTGATCAGCGCATCGACCTCGGCATCTGAGAAAAATCCAAATGGCATTTTCTCCTTGTCCCGCTTGCGGCCGTTGAACTTGGACGAGGTTTGCATCCAGTCGACAACGCCGTCGTCCGGATCATAGTCGCCGCCGCTGCCCACACGAAGCGCATCGAAGTTCATCGTCTGGAAGTGCTCCAGCAGCACTGGCCAGTCCTGGACTTCCGGTTTGACTGTGATATTCAGGTTCTTCTTCAAGATATTCGATATCACCGTGACTTCACGACGGGCGGAAGCGGTACAGATCAGACTCAGTTCAGGGAACCCTTTACCGTCCGGATAGCCGGCGTCGGCGAGTAATTGTCTGGCTTCTTCCAAGTCATAGCGTTGGTTGCTGACATTGGGCAGGTCCTTATCGAAGTAATACCCCATCGCCGGATTGATCGAGCCATAAGCGGGAATACCGCGGCCGAACTGCGCCTGCCGGATGTAGCGATCTCGGTCCAATCCTTTGGCTATGGCCAGGCGCACCTTGAAGCCGCTCTCTTTCATGAGTTCAGAGACCGGTTTGTTGAAGTCAGGAACCTTGAACGGGTCACGCCAGGGATTGAGCCACACGGACTGAAATCCGGGTCCCGCAATTTCGCTGACCACCAGATCAGGATTTTCGACGAAACGGTCCACCAGTTCCGGTGCCACAGGGTTTCCGCCAATGAGCTGAATGTCACCGGCTTCAAGGGCAGCGGCGAGCGGCTCGGAATCGATGATGGGCTGGATGGTGACCTTGTCCAGTTTCGGACGTTCCGGGTCATAGTAGTTCTCAAACTTCTCGAGAGTCAGTCTCTGACCGAGCGTATGTTCGGTGACCTTGAAGGGGCCCGTGCCGACCGGAGTCAGACCGTACTGCGCTGTGCCCATGCTCTCTAGAGCACCGCGGCTCACAATGGTCATGGCACGGCCACTGGCCCGTTCCAATGTCTTGGTCAGGAACGACGCCTGCGGTTTGGCCAGTTTGAAACGCACCGTGTGGTCGTCGATCTTCTCGACCGCATCGACGTTGTTGAGGACCCTCGAGTGGATCGATTTTTCCGGATCTTTGGAGCGGTTGTAGGTGAAGAGAACGTCGTCAGCGGTGAAGGCATCACCGTTGTGGAACGTCACGCCCTGCCGCAGTTTGAACACATACTGGGTGCCATCTGCCGAGACTTCCCAGCTTTCGGCAAGATCGCCGCGGGGAACAAGGTCCGCGTCGATATGGGTCAGACCGCTGAGCACGTTGGACGAGACCTGGAACAGCAGCACCATATTGATCTGGGCTGGGTCCAGAGTCGGCAGTTCAGGCGTGCCGGCCCATCCACAACGCAGAGTGCCACCCGAATGGCCGGCTGCTTCTACCCGTCCGGGTGTCAGAATTCCAGGTAGCATGCTTGCCGTTGTTAGCACTCCGGATGCGGCCATAAGCCGGAGGACTGTCCGGCGGCTCATCCCATCACTGGATAGGTCCGCACCAGTCAGGCCGGCCATGGGGTCACGAGGATCGAAGTCGTAGGCGTCTCCGAGCTCTTTTTGAAGAATCGCTTGAGGGTCGTCAGGTAGCTTATTACTAGACATAGTTCTCTCCTTTTAAGCTGGTGGTTAACGAGCCAGTCGGGCGCATTAATTCTGTCCCGCCTGACTGATCTTTTTGCAGGCCACATAATGGCCTGCACCAAGATTCTGTGTTTCCGGTACACCGCTCCGGCATCCGTCATCGGCGATCGGGCAACGCGGATGAAAGACACAACCGGACGGTGGATTGATTGGACTGGGAATTTCCCCCTCGATGAGCTTCAGAGTGCGTTTGCGCTCGATCGCAGGGTCGGGGATCGGAACCGCTGACAGCAGTGCCTGGGTATAGGGGTGTTGTGGGTTGTCAAACAGTTGATCGGCATCTCCAAGCTCCACCAGATGTCCCAGATACATCACGGCAACGCGGTGGGATATGTGGCGTACGACACTGAGGTCATGGGCGATAAAAAGATAAGTCAGGCCCAGTTCTTGGCGTAGATCCTCAAGCAGCTTGATGATCTGGGCCTGGATCGAGACATCCAGTGCCGATACGGCTTCGTCACACAAGATAAAGTCGGGATTCAGTATCAGCGCCCGTGCGATTCCAGTCCGTTGCCGCTGGCCACCGCTCATCTCGTGCGGGTAACTGTCCAGAATCCTCTCAGGAAGACCGCACAGTTCGAGAATGGTTGCGACCCGCTGACGGCGGTTCGCCGCGTCCGGGGTAATGCCATGGACCAGTAGGGGTTCGCCGACGATCTCGGCCACCGTCATCCGGGGGTTAAGGGAACTGAACGGATCCTGGAACACCGCCTGGGCCCGCCGCCGGTAATCAGAGGCTTCGGATTTGTTGATTTCGCTGAGATCGCGGCCGTCAAAAAGAACACTGCCGCCGGTGGGATCTTCAAGTTTCAAGATGCAGCGGCCCACAGTGGATTTTCCGCAGCCCGATTCACCGACCAGCCCCAGTGTTTCACCCTTGAGAACCTCAAAGGTCACGTCGTCAACAGCTTTGACATCCCCGGTCCTCTTTCGTGTCAAGAAACCACCGGATCCGGGAAAGACTTTGCGCAGGCCGCGGACCTCAATCAGTGGTTCCGCGTTTGTTGGAGTTTGTCGAGAGGCTTCCATCAGTGGGATTTTCAGGTTGTGATCTCAGAACTGTGTGGGCAGGCGACCTGATGCCCGGATAGCGCCGCAACCAGTTCCGGTATATCTCGTTCACAGCTTGACCTGCCGATGGAGCATCGTGGACGGAACGAGCAGCCTGGGGGAAGGTCAACCAGATCGGGTGGATTCCCGGGTATGGGGATGAGATTCGAGCCGTGGGCCGAATCCAGCCGTGGGACCGAGTTCAGGAGGCCATAGGTATACGGGTGTTGCGGGCGGGCATAAATCTCACCTGCGTCACCTTCCTCGACGATGCGGCCCGCGTACATGACATTGACCCGGTCCGCATAGCGTGCCACCACGCCCAGATTGTGCGTAATGATGACCAGTCCGACGTTCATTTCCCGACACAGGCGCTGCATGAGTTGCAGAATCTGCGCCTGGATTGTGACGTCCAGGGCGGTGGTGGGCTCGTCGGCGATGATCAACTCGGGGTTACAGCTCAGTGCCATGGCGATCATCACCCTTTGCCTCATGCCCCCGCTGAAATGGTGAGGATACTGGCGTAGGCGATCCCTGGGCTCGGAAATGCCGACACGGGTCAGTAATTCGATGGCCCGCTCCCTGGCTTGTGCCGCATCCAGTCCCAGGTGCAATTTCATCTGTTCGGTGATCTGGCGACCGATAGACAACACAGGGTTAAGAGAAGTCATTGGTTCCTGAAAAACCATACTGATCTTACGACCACGGAATGTGCGGATCTGGTCTTCGGAAAGGCGCAGAAGATCGGTTTGACCAAATAGGACCTGTCCGCTGACGATCCGGCCAGGCGGAGTCGGGATCAGTTGCAGGATCGATAATGCGGTCACTGATTTCCCGCTGCCAGACTCACCGACAATCGCGAGGATCTGGCCGGGGGAGACAAGCCAAGAGACATCGGTGACGGCTTTCACGGTCCCCAGTGGTGTGGAGAATTCGACCGAGAGATTATTGACTTGAAGCAGCGACGAGTCAGCCAAGGCACCCCCCATGGTAGTGATTCCAGCGCGCCTTAGTGATATGACTGTGCCCGCTGGGCCCCGAAACGTCGCGTTTGAACGCGGGAACAGAGTCGAATCGAGGTCATTTGTTATGTGCGGAGAGTTTACACTTAATATATTATAAATATGTAACCCAGCTGTCTGAGGGAATTACCATGTCAGCGTCACACACCATTCATTCGGCCCATCACCATTTTGGCTGGGACAATTCCTTGGCACCCGTGATGACGGTTGCACCTGGCGATTCGATCGAAATTGAAACGGTCGACTCGTCAGGCGGACAATTGACAGTCGACTCAGACGTTGGCGACGTTGTTGCAATGGATTTTGGCAAGGTCAATCCAGTGACAGGCCCGATAAAGGTCGATGGGGCCGAAGCCGGTGATCTGCTCAAGGTGACTCTCGAAGCTTTTGAGCCCTCGGGCTGGGGATGGACCGCTGTCATTCCCGGTTTCGGTCTGTTGGCCGATCAGTTTACTGATGCGGCACTTCACACCTGGTCGTACGACGCCAGCGCTCTGGTACCGGCCGTCTACAGTCCTGCAGGCCAGGTTCCGCTCAAGCCGTTCTGCGGCACCATCGGTCTGGCGCCGGCTGAAACGGGGCTGCACAGTGTGGTACCCCCACGCCGTGTTGGCGGCAACATGGATATACGCGATCTGTCAGCCGGGACCGTGTTGTATCTGCCGGTCGAGGTCGACGGTGCCCTGTTGTCTCTTGGGGATACCCACGCGGCTCAGGGTGACGGTGAGGTGTGTGGTACCGCGATCGAGAGCCCGATGACGGTGGGTTTAACTTTTGACCTCGTCAAGCAGTCACCGATCAGATTCCCCCGCTACGAGACACCGGGCCCGGTGTCGAGTCACTTTGACCAGATGGGATATCAGGTTACGACCGGAATCGGTCCTGACCTGATGCAGGGGGCCCGAGATGCGGTGAGCGGCATGATCGATCTCCTGGGTAGCCAGTATGGTCTGTCTCCGACCGAAGCCTACATGCTCTGCAGCGTCTGTGCCGATCTTCGGATCAGTGAAATTGTTGACCAGCCCAACTGGGTGGTCTCGCTGTATTTCCCGAAGATCGTCTTCGGTTGATTTCAATCTTCCTGGTTGTGCTCAGGAAGGGGGTCATCCGGTGCGTCGGCAGAGGCGGACCTTACGCGTACCCTTGCCCGGCTTGTAATTGGGCATCATCAACAGGCAGTTGTCATAGGGTGTGACGATCGGCACGTCACCGTCATTGGCGATCAGGGTTCCCGCTTTCTCGATCACTTCCATACCAGCGAAGGGCTCAACGAAGGCGAAGTCGTCGGTCTGAGCCGTCACACCGTCTGTGACATCCCACATTTCGGCTGTCGGCGGATCACTGGCCGCATCGGACAGGTGCTGCTTGATGAATTCGGCTGACACAGCGTCTGCTGCACGCAGAAAATGCAGCGCCGTGTCCAGTGCCGCAGTCCCGGTCGCAGTTGCCCAGTGCTGGCCACACTCGACCAGCATGGCGACTTTATTGTTGGAGGCATCGTGAAACGGTGTGTACTCGATCAGCCTTTTGCCAACGATATGTCCCGACCCGCACATGATGAAAGCCGGAAAATTGACCGCCGTGGCAAATTCACGCTCCTTTCCCAGCCCGTTGCAGATCATCAGAGCCGCCGAGCGGGTTCCCATGGAGTGAATGTCCAGCAGCAGATCAACAGAATCAAAGACCGGGCGCAACTCGCGGGCGCGACGAAGTTCAGCAGTGTCTTCGTCTGAGTCCAGCCGGTCCTCGACCCAGACCCGGTTGAAGTCTTCGTCGACGAAGCGCGAGTCGTCCGGATTCAGTGGATCAAAATGATGAAAAGCCCTGTGGTTGATGAATCCCAGGGTCAGCTGGCCCCGGAGTGGTCGAACGTCGGCTTTGAGCAACGCGTCCAGTGCAATGGCGCCGCAGATCTCGTTGCCGTGGGTGAGGGCATTGATCATCACATGAGGACCAGCTGCACCGCTGTCAAATGTGGTGACGAATTCAACGCCGGTGTTGCCCTTGCGGTAGGGCTCAATGTCCGGTGCACTCAGTTCGACTGGGTAAGTGTTCTGGGTCATCGGGTATTTCCTCCAGGTCTCATCTTGGTCTTCGGGGGCCGACCCGGATGGTCGGATGGATCGGCACACTGCCAGCTCACATCAGGTCTCTTGGGATCGAACGCAGCCACTCCCGTTTACTGACAACCTGATCGTTCTCAAAAGCCGTCACCTTGGCCCGGACATGAAAAGAATCTTCATCACACTCAATTGAGCTGTCCGATTCGGTGCGGATTGTCCAGTCGTCACGGTTCATCCAGCAGATGTAGCGACTGGTGGCGCGCGCACTCAACGGGTCGTTGAGGTCGATGGTCCAGCAGTCTTCGTGGCGGTGCCGGGTATGCAGGCTATGACCTGGGATCTCGATCTCACCCGTGTCGTCGATCACCTGCAGCCGGGTCACCTGGTTCTGCAGGTCGCGCTCGACCCGACGCTGGTAGTCTGCCTTGCTGTGAAGCGGGTATTCGGGCAGTGGGTCAGCGACCGTGGGGCCGGTGACAGTGATGGTGTCGGTACCGTTCCTTTCGGGCAGTTCCAGTACACAGTGTCGGCCAAGATGCACCGTGGCTGTTGTGATCTGTGGTGGCGGCATCACCATCGGCCAGTAGGCCGTGGAGATAGCGATGCGAATACTGTGGCCCGGCAGGAAACGGTAGCCGCACTCGTCAAGGCGGACCTGGACATCGACGGCTTGATCCGGGACCATCGGTTCGGGCCGGTCGTTAGCCTTCCGGTGGGTAAGATTGACCACGCCCCAACTCACCCGGAAACTGGTGCCGTCGGGGTGTACGTCGAGCAACCGGATCGCGAGCAGGCCTATGGGCCTGTCGATCGAGACCCGAAGACGCATTACGGGCCGGCCCAGGATCTCGACGGCAGTTGTCAGTCTCTCGCTGTCAAAGAGCAGCGATCCGGCGTCGTCGGGGCGTTGATCACCGGCAAGTTCCGAGTCGGGTTTCAACGTGAAATACTCGCCGGATGCAGTGCCACAGTCGAGCGGTGAACAGATCGACGCTGTGGCCTCCTCCGCCAGGGCCAAGCTCAGTCGACCACCGATATCCGGGTAATAGGTTTTTGCCTGAATTGTCTCTGACGGCCAGGTGTTTTCGGCGACCCAGCGGCCCGCTTCATGTTCGCGCCACGGGCCCGGGCGCACGTTTTCCGAGATGTATGCGCGGTAGGCGGGTAAGGATTCAGCATCGTTTTCGATCCCCTTGAGCCATCGGTCCCACCATCGCCGGGCTTCGGCAACGAAGTCCATGCGGGGATGCGGATAAGCGAAATGCGGGTACTGGTGAACCCATGGACCATTGATGGCCTTGGTCTTGCCAGGGAAATGTGCTGCAGCAGCGGGCGGTGCGTTGATATAGCCGTCAGCCCAGCCGCTGATGACCAGTGCCGGTACAGTCATCGCTTCATAGCACTCGCAGACCGAGCCGTGTCGCCAGTAATCGTCACGGCGCTGGTGTGCCAGCCACTTCTCGAGTGGAAAGGGCTGCGTCTGAAGCCGCTTTAGCCAGGACCTGCGCCAGCTGTCGCCGACCAGAAGCGGGTCTGGTGGTCTGGAGGCGTAACACAGCATCACGCTCGACCACCAGAAGTTGGAATACAGCAGGCAGCCGTTCTTGTAGTGGATGTCATCGTTGTAGCGGTCGACTGTGGCGCCGATCGCAATCACCGCCTTCAGGGCCGGCGGTTTGAGGGCTGCGATCTGGAGGCTGTTGAAGCCACCCCATGAGATGCCCATCATGCCAATGTTGCCATCACACCAGTTCTGCGCAGCGATCCACTCGATGACCTCAACGCCATCTGCGAGCTCACGGGGGGAATACTCGTCATCGAATTCACCGTCGGATTCACCGGTGCCGGAGATGTCCACCCTGACGCCGGCATAGCCGACGGCAGCGAGCCCCGGGTAAGTGGCTTCATCGCGTTGACTGGTACCGTCGCGCTTGCGGTACGGGAGGTATTCCAGTATCGCGGGCACCGGTGTGCTTTCAGATGAGTGCGGCAGCCACAGTCGGCAGGCGAGGCGCCGGCCGTCGCTCAAGGGTATCAAACGATGCTCCACTACCGAGCAGGATCGTGCGGGGTGGTCGGTCATGGCCGTGCGTTGGGTTGCAGTTGGCCGCCGGCAGTGGACTGGGCCTCAGAAAGCATCAGCAAAGCCGCTTTAAGGCGCGCTTGACCAGGTCCTGCTGAAGGCTCCTGGACAAGCAGGCTGTAATCGATTCCGGGCGGGCTGTGGCCCGACACAGAAGAGCTGTCGACCGGATGCCACCTGGCTAAACTGTGATGTTTTCTCAGGATGCCTTCCCGACAGCCGGTACATAAGGCTTGGACGTGAAGTGTTCAATATCGCCGGAAGCGAATTTCAGCCCGGCTTGTTTGATGGCTTCGTCGTCCACTTTCTCGAGCGGCACGTAGTAACGGTCGTCATTCTTATTGAAGGTATCGTTGCTGACGGCGTTGTAGCAGCAGATGAAGGTCCAGCGCCTGTTTGCCGAGCGGTTCTGATCTGAGCGGTGCAGTGTGTTCCCATGGAAGACAACCGCATCCCCAGGATCCAGCACACAGTCGACCACTTCGTGTGATGCCAGGATGTGTTCTATGCGTTCGGGATCAGCCGTGTTCTGCTCGGGTGTGACCTGGACGTGATCGAGCCGTCCCAGTCGATGAGAGCCTCTGACCAGTTTCAAGCAGCCGTTCGATGCGTCGGTGTGGTCCAGGGCAATCATAAAACTCAGCATCTTGGGCTCCAGGCAGCCGTTGTAGTACCAGTAGCCGTAGTCCTGATGCCACTCCCAGGCACCACCCACGTAGGGGTCTTTTGCGGTCAGCTTCGACTGAAAGTGATAGACCGGCTCGCCAATCAGTGCTTCGGCGATGTCAACGATTTTCCGGCTGCGAGCGGCAAGACCATAGACGCTGTTACCGGGGCGGTTCCACAGTGAGATCCGTGTCGCACCGCCCTCTTGATCTGCGCGTAGCAGTGAGTGCGCAGCGATGGCAGGGTCTTCTTCCATGGCGCGTCTGAGAAGGTCGGTCTCCCCAGCATCAAACAGGCCGCGGAGAAAAATAAATCCGTCCTCGTTGTAGTCAGCGATTTCTCGGGATGTTAGGCGGGACACAATCATATGTGTTCATTTTTCGCGATAGGCGCGTGCATCATAGCAAAATATTTCGACATATTTTCTGTTCGATATCAAACGGTGTCGGTAACCTGGCCGTGACAATTCTGGCAGAAGTAGCGTCATTTGGCAGGCCGTACACTGTGACGGCAAAATCGTTAGCAGCATGGGCGATGGCAAGCACATTGGGCAATCGATAAACCGCATTCGGTATTTGGTACAGATCTCCTGTTCCGGTTGCCCAGGCTATCGGATCAATCCCCCTATCAATTGACTGGCGATCATGCAGTAAACTCGACAGCACGACCGCTGTCTGATCACCGGCAGGCATACATGGCAGATACAACGATCCGTATTGGAGGAGCCAGTGGTTTCTGGGGCGAAGCTGCCTTGGCGACTCCTCAGTTGCTCAAGGCCGGTGGGCTGGATTACCTGGTCTATGACTACCTGGCCGAGATCACCATGTCGATCATGGCCAGGGCTCGTAACAGGGATCAGAATCTTGGTTATGCGACGGACTTTATCGAGTCCACGCTTTGCCCGAATCTTGCTGAGATCGCGAGCCAGGGTGTGAAACTCATCTCGAATGCGGGAGGCTTGAACCCGGGGGCCTGTGCCATTGCTGCAAGTGACGCCATAGCCAAGATCGGGCTCGACCTCAAGGTCGCGGTGGTCACCGGTGATGACCTGACCGGGCACAAAACGCAGTTTGCAGATCGAGGTCTGACCGAGATGTTTTCCGGGCAGTCGTTTCCTGCGCCCGAGAGCGTTGCGAGTGTCAATGCCTATCTCGGGGCGTTTCCGATTGCTGAGGCGCTTGACCTTGGTGCCGACATCGTGATCACCGGACGCTGTGTGGACAGCGCGGTGACACTCGGGGCGTGTATCCACGCTTTCGGATGGCAGGCCGATGCACTTGATTGTCTGGCCGGTGGATCTCTTGCCGGACATATTCTTGAGTGTGGTCCGCAGGCAACCGGTGGAAACTTCACCGACTGGCATGAGGTCGCCGATTCACTGGTCGATATCGGTTATCCCATTGCCGAGGTCTCAAACGACGGTTCGTTTGTCTGTACCAAGCCCGAATCGAGCGGGGGAGTGGTGACGGTCGGTTCGGTTGCCGAGCAAGCGCTCTACGAAATTGGTGATCCCCAGGCCTATGTGCTGCCTGACGTTGTCTGTGACTTTTCGGCTATTAGTATTGATCAGTCAGGGCCCGACCGTGTACGGGTCAGAGGAGCACTCGGCTATCCCGCACCGGAAGAGTACAAGGTCTGCGCAACCTACGCGGACGGGTTCCGGGGCGGGCTGCTGCTGACCTTCAATGGATTCGATGCCAGGGCAAAAGCCCTGGTTTTTGCCGAGGCCGGCATTGCCCGGGCGACAGAGCGGTTGAGTGCGATGAATCTTGCTGAATTCAGTGAAACAAGTGTCGAAGTTCTTGGCGGGGTGCCGCAGGAATACCAGCAAACCCCGCTCGTGAACTACCAGGAAGTAGCGCTGAAGATCGCGGCTCGTCATCCGGCAGCCGCTGGCGTCGCGATCCTGTTGAAAGAGGTGACGGGTCTGGGTCTGGCAACTCCACCGGGTCTGTCAGTCTTCGCCGGGGGCCGACCCCGGCCCTCACCGGTGATCCGATTGTTCTCATTCCTGATATCCAGAGCGGAAGTCAGGATCCAGATCGAGTTTGACGGTCAGAGCATTGTGCATATGCCGGGAGCTGCAAAATCGCCGGCAGTAACTGCTGCGAAGCCGCACCCGGAACCGGCAGAACCTGAACAGGGCGTGCAGATGACCGAGGTGCCGCTGGTCAGATTGGCGTTTGGTCGAAGCGGTGACAAAGGCAACAAGGCCAACATCGGGATCATCGCGCGCCGACCGGAGTATCTGCCTTTTATTTGGGCGGCGCTCAGCCCGGACACGGTGGCCCGGTGTTTCTCAGGCTACCTCAAGGGCGAGGTAGAGCGATTTTTTCTGCCGGGGATTCATGCGGTCAATTTCGTATTGCACGACGTGCTTGGCGGCGGCGGTATTGCGAGTCTTCGAAATGATGCTCAGGGCAAGGGTTTTGCACAGATTCTACTGGCGCAATCCGTGAGCGTGCCTGTGCAAATGATCGGAGAGCGGACGTGAGTGCTTTCCGATCGCGCATCGATGTGAATGCGCAGGTCTTTGCAGAGAACCGGGCGGAGATGCTCGCATTGATTGAGAAACTGCGCGGACTCGAAAAACGCGCTGCCGAGCTTTCAGAACGCCGCCGGCCACGATTCGAGGAGCGCGGGCAGCTCACCCCGCGGGAGCGTCTGTCGGGACTGCTGGACCCCGGCATGCCGTTTCTGGAACTCTACAACATGGCCAACTATCTGGTAGACGACGATGATCCCCAGAGCAGCATCCCCGGAGCCAGCATGATCTGCGGTATCGGATTTGTCAGCGGGGTCCGGTGCATGGTGTTTGTCGATGACAGCGGCATCAACGCAGGTGCGTCTACCACCACTTCGGTGAGTAAGGCGCTCGGGGTCCTGCACCTGGCGATGACGCAGAAGCTGCCGCTTATTCACCTGGTTGAAAGCGCCGGCGCCAATCTGATGCAGTACACCGTGGAGCTCTGGGCCAATGGCGGTGGGATGTTCCACGGGCTCGCCCGCCTCAGTGCAGCGGGTATTCCGACCTTTGTTGTCTTGCACGGCCCGTCTACTGCCGGTGGCGCCTACCAGCCTGGAATGAGCGATTATGTGATCGGGGTTCGCAAGAACGGGATGGCTGCGCTCGCTGGTGCGGCGCTGGTGAAGGCGGCAACCGGTGAGATCGCTGAAGACGCCGAGCTCGGTGGTTCAGAGATGCATGCCTCGGTCTCCGGCCTGGTCGAGTATCTTGCCGAGGACGATGCCCACGGTCTTGAGATCGCGCGCGATCTGGTGGAGCGGCTGGACTGGAATGCAGCCTGCCCCAAGTCGCAACCTCATTCATTCGGTGAACCGCGTTACAGTGCTGACGAGATCGCCGGTGTTGTGCCGGTTGACTATCGCAAGCCCTACGATGTACGCGAAGTTGTCGCCCGCATTGTGGATGACTCTGACTTCGTCGAATTCAAACCGCGATACGGAGCCTCCACGGTCTGTATCCAGTCCAGAATCTTTGGTCAGGCGTGTGGCCTGATCGGAAATAACGGGCCGATCGATCCGGCCGGTGCGACCAAGGCAGCTCAGTTCTTCCAGCTTTGCGATCAGTCCAACATGCCCTTGGTTTTTCTGAACAACACGACCGGCTATATGGTTGGAAGTGAATACGAACGGGCCGGCATGATCAAGCATGGCTCGAAAATGATCCAGGCAGTCTCGAATGTTCAGGTCACAAAGATCTCGCTTTATATCGGCGCCAGTTTCGGGGCTGGTAATTACGGCATGTGCGGCTATGCCTACGAGCCCGATTTTCTGTTTGCTTGGCCGAATGCGACCACCGGTGTGATGGGTGGGGAACAGGCCGCACTGACCATGGAGCACGTCATGATCAACTCGGCCAGGAGACGGGGGAAAGAAGTGGACCGGGCGGTGCTCAAGGCTCAGAAGAATGCGATTGTCGAGCACTACGATCGCCAGTCTGATGCCTTCTACACGTCCGGGCGGCTGCTGGATCATGGCATCATCGACCCGCGCGATACCCGCAAGGTGCTGGGATTTGTCCTTCAGACCTGCTGGGAGTCACGCCGTCGGACGCTCCGGCCCAATAGTTTCGGTATCGCGCGGATGTGAACAATGGTTTCTCTACCCGACACCGAACAGCTTTTGCTTGAGGCCGACAACGGCTGGTTGACCATCTGGCTCAATCGACCTGAGTCCCGCAACGCGCTGTCCGAGCAGATGAGTGCCGAGCTGCGCAGCACTCTTGAGGCAGTTCACGATGAGCGCTCGGTCCGTGGAATCACCCTGCGGGGCAAGGATGGAGTGTTCTGCGCAGGGGGTGATCTCAAAGCTTTCCGTGCAGACTTCCAGGCCGGCAGCGGCGGGATCGAAGCCGTGGCTGCAGCCAGCCGCAAAGCCGGGGAACTGTTCGATCTGGTTTACAACATGCCGCAGATCGTGGTCATCCTGGTGGAGGGCGCAGCGATCGCAGGGGGTCTGGGTCTTGCCTGTGCCGGGGATGTGGTGGCGGTAACCGGTGACGCCCGTTTCTCGCTCACTGAGACTACGCTCGGTATTCCAGCGGCGCAGATCGCACCGTTTGTCGTGCACCGTCTGGGCACAGCCACCGCCCGACGGATCATGCTGACCGCCGCTCGCTTCGACGGTCAGGAGGCAGGCAACATGGGTCTTGCTGATTACGTCGTCGCTGATGCGGATGAACTTGAAAGAGTGGAACAGCAGGTCAGGACAGCTGTAATGCGTTGTGCACCCGGTGCCAACGCTGCCACCAAAAACATCCTGCGGGCGTGCGGAGAACTCGATCGGCAGTCGCTGATCGACTTTGCGTCCCGGTCATTCGCCGAATGCCTGCTGAGCGATGAAGGTCGTGAAGGCATCTCGGCATTCATTGAAAAACGCCGGCCTGGCTGGTCTGAATGAAGTCCTGCTATGTTTGACAGCATATTGATAGCAAACCGGGGCGAGATCGCGGTCCGGGTTTTGCGCACGGCAGCAGCGCAGGGATACCGGACAATTGCTGTTTATTCTGAGACAGACGCGGATGCCCCGCATGTCAAACTCGCAGACGAGGCCCTCTGTATCGGCCCGCCGCCTGTGGCAGCGTCCTACTTGAATGTCGAGCAGCTGATCCTGGCTGCCCGTCAGAGCGGTGCCGGCGCCATACACCCAGGTTACGGGTTTCTGTCCGAGAACGCCTCGTTTGTTAGGGCCTGTGAAGCAGCCGGGATTGTTTTCATTGGGCCCACCGCGTCAGCGGTGGAACTGATGGGAAACAAGGCAAAGGCCAGGCAGCAGATGCTGGCGGCAGGGGTGCCGTGCGTTCCGGGTTACGAAGGCGAGGACGTCTCGGACGAGGCTTTGCAGCGGGCAGCATACCAAATCGGCTTTCCAGTCATGGTCAAGGCCGCTGCCGGCGGCGGCGGCCGCGGCATGCGCCAGGTCGATGATCCCGCCGGGCTGGCCAAAGCACTGAGCCGGGCACGGTCGGAGGCACAACACGCCTTTGGCTGTGATCAACTGATTCTCGAGAAAGCGTTTATCGGACCCCGGCATGTCGAGATTCAGGTGATGGCCGATTCTCACGGCCATGTCATCCATCTGGGGGAGCGGGACTGTTCGATCCAGCGGCGCCACCAGAAAGTCATCGAAGAATCACCGTGTCCGGTGATGACCGATCAGCTGCGCCAAGATATGGGATATACCGCGGTCAATGTTGCGCAGAGCATTGGCTACCGCGGTGCCGGCACCGTCGAATTCCTGCTGGATGACAACGGCCAGTTCTATTTTCTCGAGATGAACACCCGGCTGCAGGTCGAACACCCGGTCACCGAGATGATCACAGGGATCGATCTAGTGGCTCTACAGATCGACATCGCCCAGGGCAGGCCACTGACCCTGAAGCAGGACGACGTTACCTACGACGGCCACGCGATCGAGGCGCGCTTGTACGCCGAAGATCCGGCACGTGGTTTCCTGCCTTGCACAGGCAAGGTGGAGCGCTGGCGGCCACCGGTTGGCGACGCTCTCCGGGTCGACAGTGGGATTACCGCTGGGCTTGAGATCACACCATATTACGATCCCATGCTCGCCAAGGTGATTGCCTGGGGACCTGACCGTGAGACGGCACGCAGACGGCTGGTCGAGGCCCTTAACAAGACCGTGTTGTTCGGTTTGACGACCAACTGCAAGTTTCTGGCTGATGCCCTGAGAAAACCGACTTTTGCTGCAGGGGAGGCAACCACGGCATTCATCGATAGCGAGTTCTCAGAAAATGATCTGGCCCGGGCAGAGCCGACATTTGAACAGGCTGCAGCAGCAGCCGTCGTGCACTACCGTGCCCAGCGCGACCTCGCGTTGACACGGGCTGTTTTGGTTCCGGAGGCGTTGATGGAGTGGTCGAGCGCTGGCTCTTTGGTGTCGTGTTACCGCTATGCGAGCGGTGAGGCCAGTTTCGATCTGACCGTCTGTACTGACGGCGGCGGGACCTACAGAGTTCGTTGTCATGAGCAGCAGATTGACGTTCGGGTCGTCACAACTAAAGCGGGTTTGACTCGCCTTGAACTCGCCGGCCATGTCACAGAGGTCTTCAGTGCACCGATCGATAGCAGACGAATGCATCTGTCTATGGCCGGTGAGAACTGGGTTTTCGAGGACCTTTCCGGGAGGCCCGAGCCGGATGAAATCCAGGGTGCCGATGGCCGGGTTCTGGCGCCCATGCATGGCCGGGTCACGGAGATCTCTGTCAAGAAAGGTCAACGCGTCCAGCAGGGTCGCCGTCTGGCGATACTCGAAGCCATGAAAATGGAACATGAAATCCTTGCGCCGGTAGAGGGTACGGTGCAGCAGGTTGCCTGCACAATTCAAGGGCAGGTTGGTGTTGATGACCTGCTGTTCGAAATCACACTCGAGAAAAATTGATCCCAAAGCGGGGCGCATCCGTCATCCAAGGGAGAACATCATGAATTCGACGGTCTGTGAGATGTTAGGCATCGAGTTTCCGCTGCTGGCCTTCAGCCACTGCCGCGATGTTGTTGCCGCCGTGTCGCGTGCCGGTGGCATGGGGGTTTTCGGTGCGGTGCGCTATTCCCCCGCGCAACTGCGCGAAGAACTGACTTGGATCAACGAGCATTGCGCTGGCAAGTCCTACGGTGTCGATCTGATCGTGCCGAACCGATTCGAGGGCAAGGGTGAAGAGATCGAAGCAGAGCGCCTGCTCGAATCGCTGCCGGGCAGCCATCGCGACTTTATGAGTACCGTCCTGGAAGATTACGGAATCGACGGTTCTGAACTTGAAGAAGAGGAAAACGGGCGACTCAATTTCGTCCGCAACCTCGAGGAATCCGGTGCCGCAGAGATGCTGGAAGTGGCATTTTCCTTTCCAATTCGGCTGATCGCAAATGCCCTGGGCACTCCACCACCTGTCATGATCGATCAGGCCAAGGTGCACGGGGTACCGGTCGCAGCCCTGGTCGGTACCCGGGCCCACGCAGCGACCCAGATCGCATCTGGTGTGGATATTCTGGTGGCGGCCGGTGGTGAGGCGGGTGGGCACTGCGGTGACGTGTCGACCATGGTTCTCGTTCCGGAAGTCGTCTCAGTGGCCGGTGAGACGCCGGTGCTTGCAGCCGGCGGGATCGTGACAGGCCGTCAGATGGCAGCGGCAATGGCCATGGGTGCAGCAGGTGCCTGGTGTGGCTCAGTGTGGCTGACCACGGTCGAGGCTGAGCCCTCACCCGCCGTCAAGGAAAAACTACTGGCGGCGAGTTCCAGTGACACTGTCCGCAGCCGTTCGCGCACCGGTAAGCATTCGCGGCAGCTGCGCTCACCGTGGACCGATGCTTGGGAAGCCAACGGACCCACACCGCTGCCCATGCCGTTGCAGTCCCTGCTGGTGGAGCCGGCCCTGCTGCGCATCGACAAGCTCGCACAAAGCGGTCATGCGGGTGCCCGGGATCTTGCCACCTACTGGGTAGGGCAGGGGGTGGGACTGATGAACCAGGAAATGTCGGCCGCTGCCGTCGTTCAGGAATTCAAGGCGGATTTTCTGCTGGCCTGTGAACGTCTGGCTGAAAGCCTCGGCGAACCGTAACAGGAGACCTGGACGATGTTCCAGCAACCTCTGGATTTTCTTGACGAAAGCAATGCGTTGTACGAGTTACTGGCACCGCTGGGCGATGATGATCTTGGCCGTGAGACCGGGTTCAAGAACTGGTCCATCAACGATATCATCACCCACCTGCACATGTGGAACTGGGCCGCTGACCTGTCGCTGACGGACGAAAAAGCGCTACTCGAATTTATTCAGAAGGTCCACGCGGCAATTCCTGCCGGGGGGATGCGGCAGTTTGAGAACAAGTGGATCGATGGGCTCTCAGGGACGGAACTTGTAGAGAAGTGGCGCACTTACTATGTCGAGATGGCACAGCGTTGGACGCTGACTGATCCCAAGGCCAGGCTCAAGTGGGCGGGCCCGGACATGAGTGTTCTCTCCAGCATTACTGCTCGATTGATGGAAACCTGGGCACACGGGCAGGCGGTCTACGATCTGCTCGGGATCGAGCGGATCGACAGTGATCGGATCCGGAACATCGCCGTATTAGGCGTCAATACCTTCAAGTGGACGTTCGTCAATCGGCAGTGGGAAGTCCCGGAGAATGTGCCGCAGGTTCGGCTGACTGCGCCATCCGGTGGATCCTGGTGCTGGAATGAATCCAACAGCGATGACCGTATTACCGGTTCTGCAACCGAGTTCTGCCAGGTCGTCACCCAGACCCGCAACATTGCCGATACCGGCCTGACGGTCACGGGTAAGGTCGCCGGGCGTTGGATGGCCAACGCCCAGTGTTTTGCCGGCCCACCGGAAACACCGCCTGAGCCCGGAACGCGTACTGTCGCGATGTAGCACCAGCATGGAACCGGTTCTTCTCAACACCCAGCTGATTTTCAATGGTGTCGCTGTGGGTTGCATCTATGGGTTGGTAGCGCTGGGGTTCGTGCTCATCTACAAGGCCACGGAAGTGGTCAACTTCGCCCAAGGTGAACTGCTGATGCTGGGGGCGTTCTTTGCCTATACCTACATCGGAATTCTGGGGTTGCCGTACTGGTTGGGTGCGTTGCTCGCAATTGCTTCGATGGCGATTTTCGGGGGACTGCTCGACCGGGTAGTGATGCGCCCGGTCGTTGGTCAGCCGACCTTTGCCTACGTGATGCTGACCATCGGGCTTGGAATCATTATTCGTGCTGTAGCCAGCATGATCCCGGGCTGGGGAGTAGAGACCTATTCGATAGACACGCCGTACAGCAACGCTGTGATCAACGTGGCGGGCCTGGTGATCAGCGTGGAGTATCTGTTTATCGTGATCGCAACCTGTCTGCTGGTGGCGGTGCTGTACGGATTTTTTTCCTTTACCCGGCTCGGTGTTGCCATGCAGGCATCTTCCCAGAATCAGTTGGCCGCCTACTACATGGGGATTCCGGTGAAGAGTATGTTTTCGATGATCTGGGGAATCAGTGCTTCGGTGGCGGCGGTTGCCGGTATTCTGCTGGCGCCGGTCAGCCTGATCGATACCTCGATGGGATTTATAGGCTTGAAAGCGTTCCCAGCAGCGGTGCTGGGTGGATTCGGCAGCATTCCAGGCGCGCTGGTCGGGGGTGTGATCATCGGTGTCATCGAATCTCTGTCCGGTTTCTATCTGCCGGCCGGGTTCAAGGACATAGCGGCCTTTCTCGTATTGCTGGTGGTCCTGATCGTGCGGCCGGAAGGGCTGTTCGGGACCTCTACCCGAAAACGCGTCTGAGGATCAGTTGCCATGCGCTTCATATTCAAGACTAGCTACCAGCAGGACATTCGGCTGTATCGCCACGGCGGTGACGTCTTTTGGTACGGCTTGCTGCTCCTGGCGCTACTGACGGCACCTGCCGTGCTTGATGTGTATTACATCGGGGAGTTGACGCTGATGGCAATCTTTGCCATTGCCGGGGTTGGGCTGATGCTGCTGACGGGCTATACGGGACAGATCTCACTGGGACACGCCGCATTTTTTGGGGTCGGCGCCTACACCGAGGCGGTGCTTATTGAAGCCGGCTGGCCATTTCTGTTGTCTTTTCCAACCGCCGGCCTGCTGGCCGGTGC
>CAZVVN010000056.1:0-23180 GCA_964630665.1 uncultured Acidiferrobacteraceae bacterium
CGATCAATTTGTTGAACGGCTGATCGAAGTCGCAAAAACAGCACACATCGGGGATCCGATGTCACCTGACACCCACGTTGGGCCGGTCACGACACCACCGCAGTATCAGAAGATCATGGATTACATCGATATTGCCCGGCAAGACGGGGCCAAGTGTGTGCTTGGCGGTAAGGCTTACACCGGTCCTGAAGCCAAAGGCGGACAGTTCGTTGAACCCACGATCTTCACCGGCGTCGACAATAAAATGCGGATCGCACAGGAGGAAGTCTTCGGGCCACTGCTTTCGGTGATTCCTTTCGACACTGAAGAAGAAGCCATTTCGATTGGCAACGACGTGGACTTCGGCCTTGCCGCTGGGGTGTGGACAAAGGACATCGGCCGTGCAATCCGGATGTCGGAAAAACTACGGGTGGGCACAGTCTGGGTCAATACCTACCGGGCAGTCAGCTTTACGTCACCGTTTGGCGGCTACAAGAGAAGCGGTATCGGCCGGGAAAGCGGGCTTGAGGCAATCAAGGGCTACATGCAGGTCAAGTCCGTGTGGATCGCCCAACAGTCGAATCCGGCCAACCCCTTCGTCATGCGTTAGACAGCTAACCGAAATGGCCGGCTCCCGGCCACTCGCCCATAGGTCCTGCCCGGTGCCCTCAGTGTCGCGGGACGCCCTGGGACGGGGGCCGTTTGATCATGTCCCAGATGCTCGGCACCTCCCCGATGGGCACTACGATCAACTGCGGTGAATCGGCCTGAAGTGCCCGTGTCAGCGCCTCCCCGAACGCATCCGGGGAATCAACACGGCACGAGTCGATTCCAAAGGATCTGCCCAGCGCTACGAAATCCGGGTTGGTCAGGTCGACTGCGATGTGCCGCCCACCGTAACTGTTGGCCTGTATGGTCTTGACGTTGCCGAAACTTGCGTTGTCCAGGACCACCGCCACGACCGGAATCCGGTGATGAACGGCGGTGGCGAGTTCCTGCACCGTGAACATGAACCCGCCGTCACCACAGACTGCAACCACGGGCCGTCCTGGCTCAGCGGTCTTGACACCCAGTGCGGCCGGCAGCGCGTAGCCCAGGGTCGCCTGAAAACCAGGACCCATGATCGTCCGTGGTGCATATGCCGGCATCGCGTAACGTACAAATGAACCCAGCTGCGTCACATCGGCGACAACGATGCCGTCTGCCGGCAGCGTTGAACGCAGGGTGCTGGCAAGTTCGGGCAATGACCCCAGGGTGGCAAGTTGTTCCTGCACTGATCGGTCGGCCTCGGCACAGAACGCGAGGTAAGCACCCCGGTCAACGGAACCCGGCTCGAGAGTGTCGAGCAGCGCCAGCAGACCTTTGTCGGCAGAGGTCACGATCTCCACAGCCGCGGAAACCGGCCGGCTGACGGCCTCCTGGTCTATGTCGATTCGGATCACATCCACCTCATCCTGGCGGCCCCAGGCCAGTGCCGGTGCCGTAAACCGGGTGCCGATCACCAGCGCCACATCGACGCGCTCCCAGATGTGCTGACCGGCCAGTATCGTGTATGACAACGGGTGATCGTCGGGCAGTACACCGCGGGCACTGATTGTCGAGATCACGGGTGCCTGGAGTTGCTCGGCCAGCCGCTTTAGCGGCCCTGTCGCCGATAGTGTGCCCCCACCAATCAGGATGGCAGGGCAGCGGGCGTTGTTCAGCCGGGCTGCGGCCTGGCTGATCAGCTCCTGATCCGGCTTCGGTGCTCGCTCAGCGGCTGGCGACTCACGTACTGCGACTTCTTCTGACAGTGCCAGGCGATCCGGTGCCATTTCTAGAATCGCCGGGCCCGGCCTGCCGCTCAGCATCGCGCGGAACGCGTCCTCCATCAGTGCCGGCACCTGATGCGGGTGATCAGCCCGCTCCGCCCACTCGACAACGCCGCGCGCCGCTGCCAGTTGATCCCGCAACTCGTGAGCCATACCCAAGCCTTGACCGATCTGATAAGACGGAATCTGCCCGGTCAGACCCAGAACAGGCAGTCCTCCGGCTACGGCTGTCGATACCGCCGCCATCGCGTTGAGCAGCCCGGGCCCCGGCACGGCCGCAAAGACGCCGGTTCTTCCACTGACCTGGGCATACCCCATGGCCATAAAAGCAGCACCCTGTTCGTGACGGGTGTGCAGGGTCCGAATCTGCCCCTGGCGCGCGTGAAGCGCATCAAAAAGCGGATCCAGCTGGATACCGGGAATACCAAACACGGTATCTACACCGTGTGCGAGCAACCCTTCAACGATCGCTTCAGCGCCATTGAGCTTCGGCATGTCTCTCCCCTTGATTAAAAGCGGTATCGCACTGATGCAACGCGCAGGTTAGCATTACTCGTTCCCGGATTCGAAACGATCTGCCCATGGCGTGTATCAGGCATTGATTCCGGAGTGGATGATACTGAATTCCGGAGGAACTCAGGGGAACCCTGGATGCTGCTACTCGAACACGATGCCAAAACGCTGCTCGGCCGGTACGGCCTGCCGATCCCATCGGGTATCTATCTCAAGGCCGGCCAGAATTATTCAAAGGACACACTGCCGCCTGGACCCTGGATGGTCAAAGCCCAGACGGCGACCGGCGGTCGCGGCAACGCCGGTGGCATTCGGGCCTGCGAGCAGATGGAAAATCTCGACCGGGTACGACGCGATCTTGAGGGTCTCACGATCAGCAACCTACCGGTACACGGCTGCAGAGTGGAATCCAGGGTTAAATTCGAGCACGAGGGCTACGTCAGCCTTTCTTTGAACACTGTCACGGGGCATGTCGACATCCTGGTCTCGCCCGTCGGCGGGGTGCAGGTCGAATCCGCCGTTGCCGGCGGTGCACCGCTGCACCGGACATCGGCGCTGCCCGAACGCACTGCAATTATCGCTGCCGGCACACCGTTAATCGACACCCTGGAGGGAGATCCACAAGCACTGCATAAAGTCCTTGAAGACCTGGCCGCTGCCTTTCTCGACCTGGAAGCGATGCTGCTCGAAATCAATCCACTGTTCATACTGCCTGACGGTGGCTGTCTGCTTGGTGATGCCAAGCTGGTGCTCGATGGCAACGTTTTCAGCCGGCAGCCACAGATCAAGTCGCTGATCGAAGATCGTTCAGTGGACTACCCGGAGGCGCATCTGAAACAACGCCACGGGTTCGATTTCATCGTCACCGATCCAAACGGAGCAGTGGGACTGCTGACCACTGGCGCAGGACTCAGCATGATGCTCTGTGATGAACTGAAAGCACGATCTCTACAGCCCTACAACTTCTGCGACATTCGCACCGGCGGTCTGCGTGATGACCCGCAACGGCTGGTCGACGTTCTGGATTGGCTTTGTTGCGCATCCCACACCCGGGTCATCCTGGTCAACATCTTCGCCGGGATCACCGACCTGGCTGTATTTGCAGCACTGCTCGTGCGGGCCTTGGATGAACTGTCGGCACCGGTATTACCCGTGATCGCCCGGCTGATTGGGCCCAACGCAGCCCGAGCAACCAGGATCCTGGACAGTTCGCAGTTCGATATCAGCGTCTATCCCGACCTTGGACCGACACTGGATGCGGTCGATCGGCTACTCACAACGAGCAGCCTATGAAACTCTCTGAGCTGCTCTGTGCCGATACGCCGGTCATGGTCCAGGGCGCGACCGGGCAGGCAGCCCGCCGCCACATGGCCCTGATGCGGCGACACGGCACCAACATTGTGGCTGGCGTGTCGCCCGGTCGTGCCGGTGAGGCAGTCGACGGAATCGACATTCATTCCACGTGCGCAGCCGCGAGGGCAGCAAGCGCAGCAGTTATCGCCATCCAGTTTGTACCCGCCCGGCAGGTTGCGGAAGCGGCGCGTGAGGCACTTGAATCCGGAATCCGACTCCTTGTGACCGTGACCGAAGGTGTACCGGTTCACGACAGCGCCCGCATCATGCGATTTGCCAGGGAGCGGGGTGCAATATGGATCGGTCCGTCCACACCGGGCGTCACGATTCCAGGTGTGATCAAGCTCGGATTCATGCCCGACGTCTCGCTCAACCCTGGGCCCATTGGAGTCATGTCCAAGAGCGGCACCCTGGCTTACGAGGTCTGTCACCGACTGGTCCGTGCAGGTCTGGGGCAAAGCACCTGGATCGGCGTCGGTGGCGACCCAGTCAAGGGGACCCGGTTTTCGGAACTGCTAGACTACTTCAGCGCTGATCCGCGCACCAAATCAGTTGTGGCGATCGGCGAGATTGGCGGTATGGAAGAGGAGGAACTCGCCCAGGCGATTGAAGACAACGGGTTCGGCAAGCCTTGCCACTGCCTGGTCGCGGGCGCCAGTGCACCGGCAGGAAAGACACTGGGGCATGCCGGCGCGCTGGTACACGGCCATCACGGCAGTTTTGACGCCAAGGTCGATGCACTCAGCCAGGCTGGTGTGCGTGTCCGGCACACCGTCGACGAGTTGATCGCTGACATCCAGACTTCACTGGCCACAGTCTGAAAGACCACCCTGGCGTATGGGGACACGTTGATGACTGAAGACACGATTTCTTTTGAGTTGAGCGCCACCCAGCGTGAGATGGTGATGTCCGTTCGTCGCCTGGCGCAGGAACGCTTCCGGGACCGCTGGCGTCAGTGGCAGGATGGTGCTTTTCCGTGGCAGAACATGCACGACCTGGCCGAGATCGGGGTACTGAGCATGTCCGTACCGCAGGCTTACGGGGGGCTGGCAATGTCGGTACTGGACGCTGCCCTGGTGTTGGAGGAACTGGCCAAGGTCTGCTATGTCACGGCCATGGCCGTGCTGGGCGAGGTCGGTACCCAGACCCGAATGATTGCCCACTTTGCCCCCGAGGACATCAAGCAGGATATCCTGCCCCGGGTCGCCTCCGGTGACGCAGTACTTTCGATCTGTATGACCGAACCCGACGCCGGCACCGACCTTGGCCGAATCCGCACTAAAGCCATTCGAAGTGACGGTGAGTTAATTCTATCGGGCACCAAAACACTGATCAGCCGCGCCGATGTCGCCGAAGGCTTCGTGGTATTCGCCAGAATCGGCGACATACCGGGCATCGACGGCCTGGGGGGGGTTTACGTCAAACGGGATACCCCCGGGATGACCGTGAACACGGCCTACCACACCATTGGAGGTGAATACCTCTCGGAGGTGGTGTTCGACAAGTGCAGAATCCCCGAATCGCACCTGCTCGTGGACAGCGGTGGCTTTCGCGACCTGATTTCCGCCTTCAACATTCAGCGCTGCATGAATGCCAGTATTTCTCTCGGCCTTGGGGTAGGCGGGCTGGAAGAATCGATCCGTTACATGCGCAGCCGCAAGGCGTACGAGAAGCGAATCGGCGATTTCCAGGGCATGCGCTGGAAGGTGGCCGAGATGTACCGCGACATAGAGTCGTCGCGGAGTCTGCTGTACCGCGCCTGTGCCAGTGCCAATCCCTTTCCGGACCCCATCCTCGCTGCGCTGGCCAAGATGACCTGCAACCAGATGTCGCTGCGGGTCACCAGCGAAGCAGTGCAGATCCACGGCGGCTATGGTTTCGTCGAAGAGTTTCTGGTGGCTCGACAGTACTGTTGTGCCCGCTATGGATCACTTGGTGGCGGCACCACGGAGACGCTCTCAAATCTCGTCGGGCGAGCGCTGGTGGAGAAACTGGATGAGGTCGATGGTCTGCTGGGGTTTCACAACTACTGAGTCTGGACTGATCACGACCCCCGTCACCGAGGCTGGATGTTGCGTTGCTCGTGGCTGATTCCCGTGCGCAATGGCGCACCCTGGCTGGCCGATGCTGTCGCCTCGGCGCTGGGTGAATGTCGTGACCAGGACGAGGTCGTCGTGGTGGACGACGGCAGCAGCGATGGTGGTGTAGAGGGACTGCCGCCTCATCCACGGCTGCGGTCTTTCAGGCAGGATGCACGAGGTCTGGTAGCGGCACTGGAACTCGGCCGCTCATGCTGCAGGGGCCGTTTCGTCGCTCGGCTCGATGCCGACGACCTCGCCCAGCCTGGCCGAGTCGACTCTCAGGTCGCTGCGCTCGAGGCCGATCCCGGGCTCGCCGTCGTCGGTGGCCGGGCCACGTTGTTCGTCGATACTGGCTCTATACCCATGGGTATGCAGCGTTACATCGCCTGGATCAATGGTCTGGATGACCTGCACCGGGAACTGCTGGTAGAAAGCCCGCTGCTGCACCCCGCGGTGACCTTCCGGGCTGCGGCCGTGAGCGAGGTCGGTGGATACCGTGAAGGCGATATGCCGGAGGACTACGACCTCTGGCTGAGACTGGTGGCCCATGGCAACCGGATTGCCCGCGTGGACCGGGAGGTTGTTGCCATTCGTGACCACCCGGACCGTTTGACCCGTACCGACGCCCGGTATCAGCGCGCCGGTTTCGATCGCTGCCGACGGGATTTTCTGAATTCAACCGTGCTCCGAAACCCCAAAAGAGTACTCCTATGGGCGGGCCCGCGCGGCGGCAGACCATGGCTGCGCTGGTTGAAAACCTGTGGGCACACTGTCGTCGCCGTAATCGACATCACCGGTGCAACAGCCCGAAACGGTACCCCGGTTCGTCCGCCGGGTGCGCTGGCTGAGCTGGACTTCGACCTGCTGCTGGTGGCAGTAGGCACGCGCGGTGCGCGCCAGAAGATCCGTCGGGAGCTCACCGGGCTGCGACCGGACCTTACAGAGGGCCGGGACTGGTGGGCTCTGTTATGATGTGGTTCGACCTGCCCGGGATGACCACTTATAGAGAGCACGGCCAGCTGAGTCTTCACGCCAAAACAGAAGGAGATCGCCATGCCTGACGGAATCGTTTTTATCGATAATGAGTTTGTTTCACCAGAGTACGCCAGAATGTCGATCTTTGACGTCGGCTTCGTCTCGGGTGACACGGCTTACGATGTGACCTCGACCTGGAAGAACTGGTTCTTCATGCTCGAAGAACACCTTGACCGGTTTCAGCACTCCTGCGATCGCTTCCAGCTGAAAAGTCCGTACAGCCGCGACGAGATCCGCCAGATCTGTGCCGAGTGTGTTGAGCGCTCGGGATTCGAAGACACTTACGTCAAGCTGCAGATGTCCCGCGGCGTGGTGACGGACCGCAGCGTCGATCCCCGCTTGTCCGACAGTGCGTTCGTCGCCTATGCCATACCTTACGTCTGGATCTGGGGAGAGGAAAAGTGCCGAAACGGTGCCAACCTCTACCTCAGCAGTTTCGAGCGCGTGTCCTCCAGGGCCGTCGACCAACGGATCAAGAACTACAACCGTGCCGATCTCGTCCAGGCCCGCTTCCAGGCGCTCGATGCAGGCTGCGACGACTCGATCCTCTGCGGCCCGGATGGCTACCTGACTGAAGGCTCAGGATATAACGTTCTGGTGGTCAAGAACGGGCGGGTTGCCAGTCCTGACTACAACGTGCTGGAAGGCGTCACACGCGGTGCATTGTCCGAGCTGTGTAAGCTCGAAAATATTCCATTTGAACTGCGCAAAATCCTCCCCGATGAGCTCGCCGAGGCGGACGAGGTGTTCGCGAGCACAACGGCGGGCGGTGTGATGCCGGTGACCCGGATCAGCAATCAGCCCGTGGCCAACGGCGAAGCTGGTCCAGTCACCCGTCGACTGCAGGCCAGCTACTGGGGAAAACGCGAGCAGGGCTGGCGCGGCACCCGGGTAGACGAGATCCTGGCAACCCCGCTGCAATCAACTGGAACTCATTAGCGCGGCCCTCTCCACACCCGCAGTGGAGCGTCCCACTTCCTGCTGAATGACTTCTCGCTGCTTTCCTTGGCTGGAAAGGATCGCCGTACCGTCAGCGCAAAAAAGCTGAGAAGTGTCCTGTGATCAGAGTGTTGAAAGCACCGGGGCTTTCTATGTTGGCGATGTGTCCGACACCGGGGATGACGTGAAATTGCGCGTCGGGGATCTCGGCTGCAACAGCAGCCATCTCCTCGACCGGGGCCAGGGGGTCAAGGGCCGCGGCGATCATCGTGACCGGCACACTGACCTTGCCGGTATCAAAAATGCTAACCGGGTTCGTATAACAGCGCAGCGATTTCAGGTAGCTGTCTTTACGTAAAGCACACAGTGACTCGAGTACTGCGGCTCTGCCGGTATCAGCAGCCGCTTCCGAGAGAATCACCGGCAGAACATTGCCGGCATTCTCATAGGGCTCGATTCCGCCCAGCAACGGTTCTTCACGAAGGTTCAGGAACCTGGATCTTTTTTCATCCGACGCCCGTGTCATCCCCAGGCTTCCGGACGTCAATACCAGGCTGCTGACCCGCTGTGGAAACCGGGCATGGTAGACCAATGCCAACCAACTGCCCATGGACTGACCGACCAGGTGAAGCCTTTCGATACCAAAATACTCACGGACACGTTCAATATCGTTGCACAGCCGTTCTTCGGTCAGAGGCCCCGAATAATCTTCACTGCCGTTGTAACCCCGATAATCCATTGCCGCCCCGGCAATTCCCGCCGGTAATGCCGCCAGCTGGTCCTGCCACACCACCCGGCTGCCGCCAATACCGTGCAGGAAAAGACAAAGATCACCGCGGCCGGCCGAAGTGACGGCGATCCGTGGAACACCGTCTAACCGGACATGCTCCAATGCATCGGGTTCTGGAGCCCGGGGCACACCGAACCGCTGCGCCAGCTCGTCGATACCGCTCCGATAAACCTGATCGGTGCCGGCCCAGAACCTTGACGCCTGGTCACGGGCACAGGAAAACATCCCCGACCAGCACACACGGGTCCAGTCCTGCCAGGGTGCCGGTGTTAACTCAAAGGTAGCGCTGTAGGCTTCGAGACCAGCGGGCCCTTCTTCGAGCGTGTAGGCCAGATATCGTTGATCGTCGCTGAAATCGGTCAGGCGTTCGGCATAGCGCTGCGACTCACCGTGGACCGTAAAGCGGCGCAGGGCGCCGGGCACGAAAGGATTTGCACCACCTGCCAGCTCGCACGACGCCATTGCGGGGTGCCACGCGGTAGTGAACTCCCGGGCGATCGACCATACATCCGAAACCCGGGCACGAATCACACCCGTCACGTTGACGGAGACCTTATCGTTCATGGCAAGGCGTCACGTGCCCATCGGGTCTGGAAACGGACAGCTTCGCAGCCTGGCTGCTCAAGCCGGTGTCCCGGGGCGCCACAGGGAACTGCGGGCCAGACCCGCCTCTTCCTGTTCGATCAGGTCGAATTCATCCGGTGTGTAAAGGCCCAGAATGCCGAGGTAGTCAAAACAGATCTCGCTGGTGTAAGGCAGCATCAACGCCCCACAGCGGCTGTCCCTGTAGAGTCGCTCAAGCGGCAGCTTGCGATCGATCGTCTGCCCCCCGCAGGTACGGATCGCCAGAGCACAGATCTCGTTGGCATTCTCCATCACCGTGTACTGGGTGGCGTAGCAGTGCAGCACCTGTTCCCGGGTCGGAAACGACCCAGCCTCGGCAATAGCCCGCCAGAACATCGAGCGCGACTGTTCCAGCAGCAACTGCATGCGGGCGGCGCCCATTCGCTTGGTGCCGAACATCCTTCTCTTGACCGGCGGCAGACCTTCTATTTCGCCCCTCAGATAGCGGATGGTGAAGTCATGGGCGCCCTCACTGATTCCCATGTAGGTCGGTGCGAGCAGCATGAACATATGCGGATAGTTGGCGAGACAGACCCCGAGAACTCCGGGCGGCATCAGGGCATTCTCATGACCCACAAAAACGTCCTTGAGTACCAGATCCAGAGAGCTCGTCGCACGCATCCCCAGGGTGTCCCAGTCACCGTCGAACTTGAGCCCTGGCGCATCGCTGGAGACCGCGAGGCACATCACGTCATCATTACTGAGCACCCGGCCATCGACCGCTTCCGTACACATGATGGAATAGTAGTCTGCTGCACCGGCCAGCGAGGCGAACTTCTTACGGCCGTTCAGCCGCCAGCCACCGGCGATCGGTGTCGCCACGGTACCAATGGGACGGGAAGTCCAGTTCTCACCGCCTTCCGAGAATGGCTGGGCGTAAAGCGCACCTTGATCGACGACACGCCCAAAATGAAGCTCTCTCAACTGCTCGAACTCGCTCCTTTGTGTTTCAGTCAATGGCATCTTCTGATCATCACAAAACAGCGCCGACCAGAGCATGCTGCAGGTGTGCATATTGAAGGTCAGTGCAGTCGCACCACAGTACCGGCCGATCTGTGCACCGACCAGGCAATAGGTCTCATAATCAGCACCTGCGCCGCCGGAGGCAACGGGTATGCACAGTTTCAGCAGGCCGGCATCCCGCAGATCTTGGTAGTTCTCAGTCGGAAACCGGGCAGCAGTGTCAAATTCGGCGGCGCGATCTGCAAAGACAGGTCCCAACTCGTCGACCAGACCGATCAACTCTTTCTGCAAAGCGGTCCAATCGTTCTTCATGTTTGATCCTTATACAGCTTGACTGAACGGCCCTGACAGCATGCCCCGATCAACGACCTCGAGGCCGTCAAGGCTGATGCTGCAGTTCCGCAGGGGCAGGTCGAAGTGCCCCTGGGTAAACCGCCCCGCCTCCTGGTTGGAACCGGTCGAGAACAGGAAATTACCCGCAAAAGCGCGGAACTCCGTACAGTGAATATCCCCTCGGTCGTAGCACACCAACGATTCCCACCGGGCCCTGGGGTTCAATCCCCAGCCTACGTGGGAGAACCCGTAGGCCACCGGATCATCCCAAGCTGCTAAATAAGAACGGAAAAGGTCGGCGTCGAGGTTGTCGCCCGCGATGCCCGTCAGGTAATCGTCTTCAATCTGCAACACGATGGACTGCTCCAGATAGCGCTTGAACGTGAGATTCATGTCCCCGGGCGCCATCACGATTTTTCCGTTGATCGTGCCCTCCTGCGGGAAACAAAGACAAAGCCCGCCCGGCCAGTGGGCGACCCCCGATCGAGCGCGGGTAAAGCCGGGAGTTCCACCAGTCGGTGCATCCGTTACATCAATCGTCAGGTCCGTACCGGCGGCAGAGGTGACCTTCATGGTTTTGGCCTTCTTGAGCAGGCTGATTCCCAGGTCAACGACTTGTTCCAGGCCCGGGTCGGGCTCAAGGCGTTCAAGCACTTCCGGGTGCTCATTGCTGATCATCATCAACCGCGCGCCTTCTGACTGGATCTCGAAAAGTTCCTCGGCGTGCACCATGCCCTCGACAGTCAGGTCGATGACCACCTCACAGGCCCTCAGTGAAGCAACTGCAGCGCTCTGCCCGGTCAACGCCATCGTCGCACCGGTGGAACGGACCGGCACGGGTGCCGACTGTGGCGGGGTCGGCAGTATGATGTGATGAAAGACCGCACCCAGCCGGTGACAGGCAAGTTCCGCCAGGTGAACGCTGACCGCACGGCTCTGGCTTTCCGACACGATACCGACCAGTGTGCTCTGCTCCACGCCGCAAAGATCAAAAACCCGGGAGAACGAATCGATCCACTTACTTTCAATCCTGTCAGTCAGCATGTCTGCCCTCTACACATATCTCTCAAGACCGGTTAACACCGATGATCGCCACGCCAATCAACTGGCGTCAACCCTGCCCGTCCCTGTCTTACAGCGAAAAATCCAGCGCTACACGGTACTGCAACCCGAGCACGAGCTAAAAAATCGCAGGCCCGACACTATCAGCAAGACACGCAGTCAGTCGCACCAGCTGCTGGGCTCGCTGTTCTCGACGGCCAGGCCCTTGTACATCAGTTCCTGCCCGACGCTGAAGCCGTCTGCGTAAACAACAGCCAGGGTCCTGCCGTCTGGATCGGTTGCCGTAATCTCGAGTGTCAGTTTCTCAGCTGATTGCAGCAGGCGCTCGGTCAGGGCTTTGGCTTTAATCGCCTTCACACCTTCTTCGGAGCACCACGCTTCACCGGACTCTCCGGGCCTGAGAGCCGGCACATCGGTCAAGGCAAAGTGGACCTCGGTTGAGACACCCTCGACAAAAAACCATGCCGTGTTGCCGTCAACAACCCGGTCCAGGGTAACCGGGGTATAAGTACATGGGCAGGCCGCACCCACAACGTCGTGTACCAGCAATAAGATTCCCGTCAAAAGGCCTTTTAGCAGCGCTGTGCCTGGTGAGCTGTGGGATCGGGAGTTCAAGGCTTTCCTGAAAGACCCTGGTGTGATGAACCTGGCATCAGCCGCCACGCTCCGAACCCGCCCCTGGCGCACCACCGATACTATCGACGACCGAAAGACAGCGGGCCAGCAGTGGACCCACGCCGAGGGCCACCATCAAAGTGGCAATACCGATCACCCCGCCCAACAGCCAACCGGCAGTCAGCACCGTTACCTCGAGACCGGTCCTGACCCAGCCGATGGGAAGCTTTGTCAGTCTCTGCAGGCCGGTCATCAATCCGTCCCGCGGACCGGGACCCAGATTGGCGGTCAGATAGAAGGCGCTTCCGACTGCCAGCAGGATCACCCCAATGGCACTCTGCAACAAGCCAAAAACCCGGCTATCAGGGACCGGCAGATGCGGGACCGTCGTGTCTATGGCGACCGCCACAAGAACGACGTTCAGTATCGTGCCCAGGCCCGGCCATTCGCGCATGGGGATCCAGGCGACCAGCACCAGCACACCTATCGCCAGAACGGAAAACCCAATCGTCCAGCCGGTCTGCGCCGCAACGCCCTGGGCCAGGGTAGTCCACGGACTGACACCCAACCCGGCTGCGATCAGAACGGCATGGCCCGTACCAAAGATCCATAATCCTGCAAGAAGGAACATCAGACTCAACAGCGGAGGCCTGAAGGTCATCGGATGCTCCGCGCTCCAGGTCGTCACCGGCACCGCTCTGGCGGGCCGAAAGAACGCACGCAGCAGATTCATGTTGTCCCCGGGAGGTCTAGATGCAGCCACACGATTCGCTGACGTTAGACGGGCCCGATCGGATCACCTTCAATCGGCCGCGACGGCGTTCCGTCAACCGCCCTTGGGACCTCGCCGAGCAGAGTGACACGGTAGAACTGCCGGTCAAAATCAGTCTGGTAAATATCGGTTGGAGCCAGATGAGCCGTAGCGCGATTGTCCCAGAACGCGACACTTCCCGGCTCCCACCTGAAACGCACGGTGAATTCGGGGCGTAGTGCTTGCTCCCAAAGCAGTTCAAGGAACTGCTGGCTCTCACGGTCAGTCATACCTGAGATCGACTTGACATAACTCGGGCTGACGAAGAGTACGCGTTCACCGGTCTCGGGGTGCATGGTGACGATCGGGTGCTCACTCACCATGGGTCGGTTGTTTACAGACCTTTCGAATTCTTTTGCGCCTTTTCCTGTACCAGTTGCTGAAAAACGGTGGACACCCCACAGCTTGACCACGATGGCCTGCAGCGCTGGAGAGAGACTCTGGTAGGCCGCGACCAGATTGGTCCATTGCGTGTCTCCACCATAAGGTGGCACAACGTCGCCGCGCAGCACCGAGGCCGCAGGTGGATTGATTGCGGCCGTGACGTCAGTGTGCCAGCCGGACCACAATCGGGTAACGGGTGGAGCCTGGTTCTGGTTGGCAGGGCGGAACTTGGCGATCGAATAGATCTCCGGGTAGGTGTCGTCATGACCAAACACCACGTGCCCGGGAGTCAGTGCGCCGAACTGGCGGGCAAACTGTACGTGCTGGGCATGGTCAAGATTCTGACCGCGAAAGAAGACGACTTTCCACTTCAGAAGGGCCTGCCTGATCGCATCGATCGTCTTCGGTTGCAAGGGTCGGGTAAGGTCAACACCATCGATCAGCGCACCGGTGTGCACCGACAGCGGCTGTACGCCGATCGGTTCCGGCACTGCGCCGGAATCCGGTCGAGTTGGTCTTCTTTCACTCAGAGCTTCGCTCACCATCGATCAACCTCAGTATTGCGCCACGAAAGAGCTTTCACTCGAGAGGCCCTACGAGTTTGTGATAGTTTTCGGTCGTGAAGGGCATCGACTCACCGGTCTCGCTATCGAACAGCTCCCTTTCGATCGTGCTCAACGATCCAAGATAGACATGCAGGCCAAGGCTGGGTGCATCGCCTTCAGCGTACACCGCGTGTATTCCCTCGCCACCAAGTGACAGGGTATCGCCGGGTAGCAGGCGTTTCTGCTTGATTTCTTCCAATGACCCGGTTCTTGACCGTCGGTACAACCGATTGATCTCTATACCCTGATAGACCCCCAGAAACGCCGGCATTTTGTGGTTGTGCGGCGGCACCAGTTCGTGCGGGGCGAAACAGACCCAGTAGACGGAGACCTGCTCATCCTCGTACAACGTTTCATCCCCGGTTCCGAAGGGTCTGACCGCTGCAGCGATCGCATCGGGGTTGGCAAACGTCCGTACCATCAGATTGTTGACCTCAGCAACAGGGTGTTCCTCCGCAGCAGCCGATCGCGCTTCGAGAACAAACTCTTTGAGACTGAAAACCACTTCATTTTCTCCTGTCGGAATAGGGCCGCCCGGCTACCAGGGGCAGAAACTGACCGTGAAAACAAAACGCCTTTAATCAATTCCTGAAACCAGCTTAACTGACTGAATGATACGCCATATTCACCTCCTGGTAACCATAGGCCCCGGGGCCTTCGTCATACAGAATCGGCCGAGACCGAGCCGTGAGCGCCTTTTCCGATTACACTTTACGGATTCCCCATGGTTGCCGGACTGGCTATCATTGAAGCCCGGCGCGTAGTGCCAACCTGAGACGAGATGCCTACTACCGAAAGAATGTCTGAGCCCTTCGAAACGGAACAATACAAGTGAATAGTTCCCAGCAAGCACCACTGGCCATTACCATTCCAACGGAAGTGTTCGACCTCCCGGTTCACGAGATTCGGCGCGGATACCGAAGTGACGTCTACTTCTGGCGGGCCAAACGGGCGCTGGAAGCAAGTAATCGGCACCGGACTGCCACCATACAGGTGTTTCAAAAGCAACACGCCGTGGTCTGCGGCATCGAGGAAGCCCTGGCAATATTAACTGTGGGGGTCGGACACTACCAAGACACCAGCCGAGCCTTTGCCCTCTTCGACCAACACATCGAGCAGAAAAGAAGAATTCGGGCCCTGTACCGGGGCGACCCGGAGCAACTCAGGCAGGCTCTCGATGAAAGAAAACGCATCGAGACAGCGCTCGATGATGAGTGGGTCAGTGAGCCCGGTTGTGTTCGGGTGTACTCCCTTCGCGACGGTGATATGGCCGACCCTCGGGAGACGGTTCTACTGATCGAAGGGCCGCTATCGGAATTCGTCCACCTGGAGACTCTTTATCTCGGCGTTCTGGCCCGACGCACTCGAATCGCCACCAACGTCGCGGAAGTCGCTCGGGCAGCTAACGGCAAGCCAGTATTTTTTTTCCCAGCCCGGTTTGACCACTGGGCGGTACAGGGCGGTGACGGTTACGCTGCGTCAATCGGCGGGGCCACGGCAGTCTCAACCGACGCGCAGGGAGAATGGTGGGGTATGAAAGGCGGCGGTACCATTCCCCACTGCCTGATCGCGGCCTGTGACGGCAACACCGTCGAGGCGACACGTGCATTTGCCGACGCTTTTCCAGAGACCCCGCTGGTCGCACTGGTCGACTTCCAAAACGACTGTGTCCAAACCTCGCTGGAGGTTGCAGAAGCCATGGGTGACCGGCTCTGGGGTGTACGGCTCGATACTTCTGAGACGATGATCGACGCGTCGCTGATCCATGCCCCTGACGCCGACCGACAGACCGGTGTCACCCCGGCATTGGTCCGGAACGTACGACAGGCGCTGGATAAGGCTGGGTTCACGAGCGTTCACATCGTGGTCTCCGGTGGGTTTGATTCCAAGAAAATCGCGCGCTTCGAATCCGAACAAGTCCCGACCGATGCTTATGGGGTAGGCTCAGCTTTCATGAAGGGCAGTTGTGACTTCACGGCCGACGTAGTGAAGGTGGACGACAAGCCGATGTCCAAGATCGGGCGGGCCTTTCGCCACAACGAGCGCCTGATAGAGCGAGTGCTATAGCCGTCAGAGTATCCCCGACTCATTCAGCCTGCAAAGTCTATCGAATCTCTCCGAGCCGGTCCTCGGCCGGCGCATTATTCAGATCCTGCTACTCGACCCTGACTGACTGCCGCGGTGATCCCGCCAGGATGACGGCAGTCCCCGATCAGTGTGACCTCAAAAGGCAACCTGGATCCGGCGTTACCGAACGGGTTGTAAGGCACAAGACCCAGTGCGAGTACCACGGCATCGGCCCGCATCGTGTGCTCAACCTCTTCCCGATCTCGGTATACGGCACTCTGGTCATCTAACCTGACCAACCGGATCTGATCCACAATTCGGACACCACGGGTCTGTAAAGATCTCAGCCGCATCCTGCGTACGTTCCACTCGAGCTCATCGCCAACGCGTCGGCCGGACTCGAGAACCGTTACCCGGTCGGCGCTCGATGACAGGAACTCCGCTGCGTCCAGACCCAGCAGACCACCGCCAACAACAAGAATGTCGCCCCGCAAAGGTGTGCGTTTCTCAAGGATCTCGAGTGCCTGACAGATACGGGGATGTGTCGCAGGCTCAACCAGGGCCGGTGGCCTCGGGATGGCTCCGGTTGCTACGACCAACCGATCGGCCTCGAAGCCTTCAAGGAGTCGAACATCGGCTTCGGTATTCAGGATCACATCGACCGGCGACCGTGCCAGGCTGGCCTGGTAGTATTTCAGCAGCTTGCCCAACTCAGACTTCGATGGAAAGTCCGCCGCCAGTCTGAGCTGCCCCCCGAGCTCCATGGAACGCTCGATCAGTGTCACCTGGTGACCCTTGATGGTTGCCACCCGTGCAGCCTCCATTCCCGCGGGACCACCACCTACGACCAAGATCCGTGCCGCAGCCGGCAAAGCCCTGCCCTGCTCGGCCTCGTGCCCCATCTCCGGGTTGACTGCGCAACGAGTCGGACCGTGCCCCACAGCCTGAATACAGACATTGCAGGCGAGGCATGGCCGGATGCTGTCCTGTCTCCCGGCCAGCGTCTTATGCGGTAGATCAGGGTCGGCGATAAGTGCCCGGCCCATCGACACAAGGTCGGCACTGCCATCGCGCAGGATCGCTTCGGCGATCTTCGGATCGCTGATACGCCCGACCGCGATCACGGGCAGATTCGTCTCTTTGCGGACTGCAGCAGCCAACTCTGCCAGGCAGCCCGGGGTCTGGAGGTAAGGCTGCACGATCCACTCCATGCTGGGGTAGCAACCCGCAGAGACGTGCAGCGCAGAATACCCGGCTTTTTCAAATAACGGGACCAGGCGCCGTGTTTCTGCCAGGGTCAGCCCACCGGCGATCTTTTCGTCGGCCGAGAAGCGGAGCAACAGCGGGAAATCATCACCCAGTTGCTCGCGAATAGCACTGCCGATCTCAACAGCGAAACGGGCCCTGCGCACGGTATCGCCGCCATAAGCGTCGCTGCGCTGATTGGCCAGAGGAGATAGAAACTGTCCCACCAGGTAGCCGTGGGCCGCGTGGATTTCAACCGCGTCGAAACCGGCAGCACGCGCGCGAACTGAGCCCTGAACAAAGTGTTTGACCAGCCGCTGGATATCCTCAACATCCAGCGGCCGGGGCACAGCCCGCATGACCGGGCACGGAATCGCCGATGGTGCAACCGGCACGTTTCCCGTGTACTTGGGATGCATCTGCCGGCCGGGATGAAAAAGCTGTATCGCCGCCGCCGCACCTGCCGCCTTTATTCCACGAGCCAGCCGAGCAAAGCCCGGTTCCGAGGCGGGATCGTGTATCTCGAGGGTGTTCGGGTAGTTGATCGCACCCGGAGAGGGTGCGGTATTTTCAACAACCACCAAGCCTGCGCCCCCGCGGGCCCTGCGGAGGTAGTACTCATAGAGCCTCGAGGAGACCGTTCCGTCCGCGGACCCGTACAGGGTCGCCATAGGTGGCATCACGATCCGGTTACGGAGTTTCAACGAGCCTATCGTGATGGACTCCAGAAGTTTCATGGGCGGACAGCGGCTGGCGTTACCCACCGAACTCATTCGGGCGCCGATCCCAATGGGCCCACTTGCAGAGCGGCCCGGGTGATTTTCCCTGAAGCGGTCTTGGGCAGCTCGGACAGAAAGACCACGTCCTTCGGACACTTGAAGCCCGGCAGTACTGATGCGCAATAAGCCAGAATCTCCTCTGCCGACAGGGATGAGCCGGGTCGCAGCACGACATAAGCCCGAGGCACCTCTCCCCAGTCCGGGTGCGGCACGCCGCAGACGGCCGCCTCCAGCACCGCGGAATGCCCGAACAGCAATTCCTCGATCTCCTGTGGGTAGATCTTCTCCCCGCCACTCTTGATCATGTCGTTTCGGCGTCCGGCGATGTAGATATACCGGTCTTGATCCATGTATCCCATGTCACCAGAATGCAACCAGCCCGACCGGATGGCCTTGCAGGTATTGTCTGGATCCTTCCAGTACCCTTCCATGACGCTCTCGCTGCGCACACAGATCTCACCGGTCTCTCCGGGGGGCAGTTCGTTTCCGAGGTCATCCAGAACACGCAACTCGTGCCCGGAATGGCCACGACCACAGGATTGCAGGCGGATCAATCTGTCACCGGAGGCAGTCAGATCGTGATCTTCGGGGCTTAAGATGACAATGTTGGCCGTGCTTTCAGTCAGCCCATACCCCTGAAACAGCGTCATCCCAAAAAGATCGATTGCTTTTTTCAGGCGATCGATCGGCATAGGCGCAGCACCATAACCGACCCGCTCGAGACTGGAAAGATCGTGGCAGCCAGCATCTTTCAATTCCAGGATCCGGAAAATCATGGTCGGGACGAAGAAGGTATAGGTGATACGTTCGCGTGCGATCGCCTCCAGTACGGCGACCGGATCGAAACTCTCAAGAGTCACGCTTTTTCCACCCAGGTAGAATGTTGTCAGGGTCTGAAAAACACTCGCGGCAACGTGATAGAGCGGGCAGACATTCAGGTTGATTGTCGAGACGGTCAACCCGACACCGCTGGCAGAGTCGACAACATTAGTACAGATGTTACGGTGACTCAGCATTACACCTTTAGGCCGGCCGGTGGTCCCACTGGTGTAGACCAGCAGCCACAAGTCGGATTCGTGGACACGGACCTTCGGATCCTCATCCGAGGATGCAGTCAGCAGATCTTCGTATCCCTCTGCAAACTCTGTGACACCATCCAGGTCGATACAGTGCTCAAGTGCGGGACAATCTGGCGCGATCAGTTCCACAACTGCCGAGAACTCCGACTGAAAAAGGATCACCCTCGCGTCCGAGTGGCGCAGGATGTAGGACAACCCAAGCGGGTCCAGCATGAAATTCAGCGTTGTCAGAACGAAACCGCCCTTGGCCGCGCCGAGCAGAGTCTCAATGTAGATGTGGCTGTTACGTGAAAGAACAGCGATGCGGTCGCCCGGCACCAATCCAAGCCGCTGCAGTGCGTTGACCAGGCGGTTGAGGCGCAGGTCCAGGGTTCCGTAGGTGACCCTGCGATCGCGAAAGATCGATGCGGTCTTATCAGGATATCGGCTGGCGTTCTGCCGGATAACCCGATCAAAGGTGTAGATGGAGGGCCTGCTTTTTGCTGTCATCAGAGCAATTGAACAGGGCCTGGCGGGTCAGACCGGTCACTGAATATTCCAGGCAGAATGAACACTGTGGCGATACCGGGCATGACCGTCTCATTCTATCGTCACACCACGCAGGGCGGTATGGCTGGTTCGCGATTGGCGCTTGTATCCTGACAAAGTAAGGGCCCCATCCGAGTGGAGCCCTGAATCCCTGCCTTCGTGACGAAGTGCCGGGAGAACTGTCCGGTCACGGATCTAGATGGTCATGTAGACACTCGAACTTACCAGCGTGCCCAACTCACTGGCTTTGTTGACGATCTGCTGGAATGCATCCGACATCCCGACCTTGTCCAGCTGTACGCCATAGTCGGCTATAGATGTGAACTGATAAGTCGCAAGGATAAGCGTCATGTCTTCACTCACGACCGGGGCCACTCCAGCCACTTCGACTTCATCGGTCAGCTGGTCGACTTCTCCCAGAATCTGCACAGCCGCCGGCACGTTCTTTCTCGGCATCTGGTAAGCGCGCATCTGCGACACCGGATGGGTATCCCAGGCAATGTCGCCATAGATCGTGCGAAACAGGAACGGGCCAATCATCTCAGCCGCTGGTTCTGATTCGCGTTCCTGCATCAGATCGACAAAAGACGAGTCGTTGATGACCCCATCGGCAACTGACATTGAAGTCGTAAAATCCGACGCAGCCGATTGCAACGCCATGTTTCCAGCATACGCGCCCATCAGAAACCGTACAATGCGCACTTTACCACCATGCTTTTCATATATTTTTGCAGCTCGGCGCATTCGATCTTGTGCAAGCTGTGATTTGCCAGTGATAGGTTTAACCATGTTAGTCGTTACTACGGTCATGTTTGCTCTCCTGCCTCAGGTCATTGTTGGAAAGAACAACATACTGGAAAAGCGTTGCAACCTCAAATTCATTTTCCTGAAGAAGAAATTTCAACCGCCTTCACACCTGCCGTTACCCGTACGCCGCGGTGCTTGTTTTCGAACGATGAACCGGTTAACTTGAAGCCACGATGAGCGACGGCAAACCAGAAAGTGAATTGACCTATGAGCAGGAACGGCAGATTGCCCAGAAGAACAATACCTATCTGCCCAAACGTAAACTCAATCGATGGATGATCATGGGCGTGCTTCTGATGGAACTCAGCGCCGCCGCGGGCCTGTTATACATCGTCTATAGGATTTATACCTGACTGGAATACTCTTTTCCTGACGCCGCTCCTATATATCAGTCCTTTCCTCTGGTCTTAAGGTATTTGGGGTCGTATTCTGGACCAGGGCAATACCACCGCTTGACCCTACCTCCCCTGATGTTTGGGCTGGTCAGCCTCTAGCTCACCTACAGCCAAGTTGTGCGGCTAACGTGTAGTTCTGTGTTGTTCAACATGAGCGCCCCTATGTTCAGCCACACTTTAATTGAGGATTCTGAGTTGCTTGGCACTGTTCTGAATCAAGACTTTTGTCTCGCGATTGAGTTAGACTTTTTACGACAATCACAATCAACATTGCAGAGAAAATATATGCATATCCAAGTCATTAATTTCAACCTAGAGGGTATTAATCGAGCTGAGTATGAAGCAGTATGTAACGAACTTGCTGAAGCTTTCGCCGCACTGCCGGGACTCATTTCGAAACACTGGCTTGCCGATGACGAGAACAATACCTATGGCGGTGTCTATATCTGGGAATCAAAGGATTCCTATGAAGCGTATTTGAAGTCCGATCTTTTTGCTGGAGTTGGAGCCAATCCAGCTTTGACAAACATTGTGTCCAAGGATTTCGATGTCATTGAAGATCCTACGCGAGTTACCCGGGGACTGTAGAGCTATAGCCACATTAAATCAGAATATTCTCTGGGTTGGGTGTGTGCCGGTGTGTTCGAGACACAACAAAAGAACTTTGTGTCTCTTGTTGGAAAGCACAGGAAATCGGAACAGATTTTCGTATTTCGAGGGAAAGTTCACTTTTGTAGGTAATACGCATATAAGAGGCAGTGATGGAGCGCGAGTTCCCACATACCCTAGAAGACTTTAACCGCTATGGCGAAGGATTCCTGTTTGAACACCTTGGAATGGTGTTTACTCGAGTCGAAGCGACAGAGGTCGTCGCGCACATCGATCTTCAACAACACCATTCAGGATGGCATGATTATCTTCACGCTGGAACATTGTTTTCTCTAGCCGATTCATGTGCCGGTTACGGCTGTGTTAAGTCGTTGCCTGATGGTGCATCTGGCTTTACGACGGTTGAGTCAAAGATAAACTATCTCGCCACAGTTCGTTCTGGTCTGATTGAATGTATAGCCCGACCCCTGCACAAAGGGCGTAGTACGCAGGTATGGGATGCTGAGGTTGTAGCTAAGTCGAGTGGTAAAGTGCTGTGTCTATATCGTTGCACCCAAATCATCTTAGGGTCGTCGTCTACTTGAGCACACGCAGGCTAGGATCTTTGCCGGCCAGATTGGGTTAGGGATGTGCGGGGCACGCAGATGCATCCCCCGTTTGCTCTGGCTATTTACATCGTTTAATAGATTGAGGGTCGAATCCCAGACCCGATAGCCAGCGTCTCGGGAGCACTGGCCTCAAACAATGGAACAAAACCGAAGCAGTCTGCTGTTCTGGATAATCAAACACGACCTACAACAAATGCCGGGCATATTGGTGGATAATGGACATACATTCATCATCACTACTCATAAAAGGAGGTAATAATGAAATTAATCAAAACAATGCTTGCTGCTTTGGCTCTCGGAGCGACCACCATCGCCTTTGCCGGGAACGACCATCCCATCTTAACCCCCATGGAGCCCGAATCCATGAGTCGGGCCTATACCGAGTTTCTGCTTGCCCAGCCTGCTTTTGCGAAGAATTCAGGCTTTGATGCAAAAACCATGCAGTTGATCCACCTGGCTGCTGCCGCAGGCATGAAGTGTGAATACTGCATAATTGCACACACAGCGATGGCGAAGGGGGCTGGCGCGACAGATGAGCAGGTCAAGACTGCCATCATGGCCGCCGGTGTTGTTGCAATAAACAGTACGGTTCTCTACGGCAATCAGTATGATCTGAATGAATTAAAGAAAATGTTCTCTAAATAATCATAAAAAAGTCGAGGGCAGCATCTCCGGGTGCTGCCCTCCTTTTGTCCAGGCTTGGAAATTGCGACCACAACACTACGACGCGCAAGAAAATTAAGAGTGGGTAGTATTGACGACGCCAGTTAATTTAAGCCAGACGCTTACCTATATGCTAACAAGAAAATACCGAACACCCCCGTCGACCCCAGGATAACCACTTACGAAAAATCGAGACCAGCTTGGTAAACAAAAAATCACCCTTGTAAGAGTCGTCTAGATATTCCAGATTTTAGTTAATACGTGTGAACGTATGAACGAGTAAGGTACACATTATTCTCATCAGCATCCCAATTCAGGCCCTAAAAAAAAGCCCCAGCGAGTGAGGCTCTTCATTACTTTCTATTTGAATCGAACTTTTTTCAAAATACCGCACGGGCAAGATTGTGCCGTACCCATTGGCCGCCCAACGAAGCCGTTTTAGCAACTAATGCCTGGAACTCAGGATCAGCAGCTATTGAGTCGTTAGTCTTTCCAAATGCTT
>CAZVVN010000057.1:0-22504 GCA_964630665.1 uncultured Acidiferrobacteraceae bacterium
TGCCGCATTTACTTCTGGTTCCTTTATCGAGTTTCCAGGTTGTTGTGGTTGCTGTGCTGGGGATCGGGCTTCTTCGCACCCGGGGCAGGGGTATCTGTCGGCAGGTGTTGGGCGAAATAGGAGTCGGTTAGATTGTTACACCCCAGGCTCCGGCCTGGTCTGCTTTTCTCTGCTGTTTTTGATGAGGCACATTTTCGAACAAACGGTTGATGTGTAAGGCAAACATGGGCAATAGCCCATTATTTGAAGATGCCTGAGTGGTAAGAATCATTTATGGAATAACAATCCTTTTGCTTACTCGATCGATAGTCTTTATATAATTGATAATTAATAGAAGTTAATATTGGGCGATCTCCCATTGACAGGTATAGGCCAATAAATGGGAGAAATGACTTTACCTGAGCGCATTTCAGAGTGTAGGGTTCCGCTACTGTTATGGAGGAACCGTTTGACCACTAACCAGAAAAGCACGCTTCTCAGGCAAATCCAGGCCTATTGCAGGGAAGCCAACATAGCCGAGTCGACCTTTGGGTTTCTGGCCGTTAATGACGGCAAGCTGTGCAATCGTCTACGAAGCGGTAAGGATGTCACTCTGGCTACCGCGCAGAAGATCGAGGCATTTATCCAGGATCACCAAAGCGCGTTTCCAGGCGATCCTGTTTCAGGTGGGCCTGTTCCAGGCGGACCTTGTTATGACAGTCAGGCGCTGAGTGGCGATATTCCCAGGTCAAACGGTGCCGCACCGGTAGATTCGGGTCGGCCATTTCGTTTCTACGATAACAGGCAGAAGTACCTCGCGTTTATAAATACCTGTAATGAGAAATGGAAAATCGCTGAACGGGCCGCAGCTGAGCTGGCTCATGTTCAGCCCAGGCCGCCGGCGTTTCGCCTGTTCGACGCCGGCGTCGGTGATGGCACTTTGTTGAGCCACCTCATGCGGGCAATGCATCGGCGATTTCCAACTTTGCCGTTTTTCGTGGTCGGCAAGGAAATCAGCCTGGAGGATGTGCGCTTGTGCCTGGAAAAACTGCCCGACCGTTTCGTTGAGCACCCGGCAAGCGTCATTGTGCTAACCAACCTCTATTACTCCGAAGCTCCCTGGTTGATGCCGCGGGATGTTACCAAGGCAGCAGCACTGAATTGGCAGGAGGTCGAGCTGGAGGGGGCTTCTGCTTATGAATACGGTGAACAACTTCGCGCTCTTGACGACCTGCTGGTTGATGGCTGGCAGACCAAGGCCAGTGAAAAGACCGGCAATCCAATTTATGTTCGACCTTCAGTGCTGGTGTTATACAGGGCGGACAACCGATTCCTCCTTGACAGCGTGATTCCACGTCGCGGGCACGTCACCGGTGATTACGATTTACTGTTGGCTTCACAACCCTGGCGTAACCGGATGAGCCTTGATTTCAAGGTTGGAAAAATTCTTGCACCTCTGACCCGTAGTCTGGGCCCCGGAGGACGGCTACTGGCTGTTCAATCTTATGGTCAGGATCCCTGCGTCGACCTGATCAATGAGATCTGGCCAGAGGAGCAGATCGTTGGACAGAGCCGGCACCAACTGATCGCATCGTTGAAAGAAGAACTGGGCAGGGAGGCCCGGGCTTTCAACTTCAATGCCGGCTCGGATGCCCGTTCCGTATTCAGTTATCAGATGCACACCCTTCCGGAGGAGATTTCGAGCAGCATCGGCACATCGACGCTGTTTGCCGCCTGGAATGCGGCTATCTACGCCGCGCAGATCGAGGATGAACGGCTGGAATCGGTGATTTCGACTGGTGAGTACCTGGACATTACATCTAGGATGCTACAGCAGCACAACGGATTATGGTTCAACGATGAATCATTTGTGGTCTCTCGTCGGCGCAGTTGAAATTTTCAATCTTTTGAAACGACGGCGTGAACAGATAAATCCCATCCTGAGCTATCTATCGATACGCCTGCTCGGGTAAGATGCCGCATCGGCAGTGGCTTCGCCAGCCATGCCGCAGATGACCGTTGACCTACTTCTGGACCTCGCCCATGGCTCTCGTGCGATTTGACAGTGTCAGCCTGGATTTTGGCGCACACAAATTGTTGCGGGAAACAGAGTTTTCCATCGAGCCAGGTGAGCGCGTTTGTCTGATCGGACGAAACGGGGCGGGTAAGACGTCCATGCTCAAGCTGATCACTGGCCAGGTCGAGCCAGACGCAGGCCTTGTGATTCGGCAGAGCGATCTTTGCATTGGCCAGTTGGACCAGGCGCTTCCCCGGGAAATGGACTTGAGTGTCGCAGAGTTCGTTGCCACGGGTCTCGCGGATATGGAAAGTCTTTGCGCTGAGTATCAGCGGCGCTCACAGCTGAACCTTGATGCGAGTGGTTTGCGCGACCTGGAGGCCCTGCACAGTCATATCGAGACCCATGGTGGCTGGAATCTGGGCCAGCGGGTCGCGTCGGTCTGTTCCGAGATGGCCTTACCGACTGAACGCCTGCTGAAAGAGCTCTCCGGGGGGTGGTGCCGGCGCGTCGCCCTGGCCCGGGCTCTAGTGTCCAGCCCGGATCTGCTGTTGCTGGATGAACCGACAAACCATCTCGATTTTGCTGCAATCGATTGGCTTGAGCAGCGCATCATGACGTTCCCGGGCGCGGTGCTGTTCATTACCCATGACAGGACCTTTCTCCAGGGGCTCGCCAGCCGGATCGTCGAGATCGATAGAGGCGGGCTGGTCAGCTGGCCTGGAGATTACGCAGGTTATCTGAGGGCCAGACAGAAAGCCCTGGACAGTGAAGAACGCGACAACCGGGTGTTTGACCGCAAGCTGGCCAAGGAGGAAGCCTGGATTCGGGAAGGAATCCAAGCTCGCAGGACCCGCAATGAGGGACGAGTACGAGCACTGGCCGGAATGCGTCAGCAGCGGGCCGAACGGGTCAGGCCGGATGACAAGCCCCGCATTCATATCGAACAGGCAGAGTCGTCCGGCCGAAAGGTTCTTCGCGTGCGCAACGTCAGTTTTGGCTACGCCGAAGAGAAACTGGTCAAACAGTTCTCACTGAACATCACCCGGGGCGATCGGATCGGTCTTGTTGGAAACAACGGCGTCGGGAAAAGTACCTTATTGAGCTTGCTGATGGGTGATCTTCTGCCCGACAGCGGAACCATAAAGCGGGGTGTCAATGTTGAAGTTGGCTACTTCGGGCAGTACCGGCGGGAACTTGACTTGGACAAGACCGTGGCTGAGGCTGTCGGCGATGGCCAGGATTATGTTTTACTTGATGGTCGCCCACGACATGTCGTGGGTTATCTTCGGGGCTTTCTGTTTTCTGCCAAACGGGCACTGACTCCGGTCCGCGCATTGTCCGGTGGCGAGCGTAACCGGGTCCTGCTGGCGCGGTTGTTCGTACAGCCGGCCAATCTTCTGGTTCTGGACGAGCCAACCAACGATCTTGATGTGGAAACACTGGAAGTGCTGGAAGCGCAGCTGGCGCGGTACAGTGGCACCTTAATAGTGGTCAGCCATGATCGAGCATTCTTGGACAACGTCGTGTCCAGTGTCCTGGTTTTCGAGGAACAAGGTCGGATCAGGTACCACCTGGGCGGATACAGTGACTGGGCTAGGCGTGGCCAGGTACTGGCAACAGTGGACGATCCTCAGCAGGTCAATAAACGAGCCAAGTCCAGTAGCCAGGGCTCGATAGCCGTTCGCTCTACGGCCAAGAAGCTGACCTACAAGTTGCAGCACGAGCTTGAAGGCCTGCCCGATCATATTGAAGAGTTGGAGAACAAGGTCAGCGAACTGCAGAGCCGGATTGCGATCCAGGGGTTTTACGAGCAGCCCTTTACTGATACTCAACCGGTTCTTGATGAACTGGAACGGCAATCGGCAGCGCTGGACCAGGCCTTAGCGCGCTGGACTGAGCTTGAAGATATTCGCGCGGCCCTGGAAGCGGCTTCCTGATGCGCCGCCAGCGTCGATTGTTTGGGACACCGGCTGGACGTTGCATGAGTGCTCTGAAGGTGTCCAGGAATGGTATAAGCCGGTTCCGGGGCAGTTAATGCGATTTGCGGTGAGCCGAGTGAGCAACAGATGAAGAGCAGTTCCAGACTCTACCGTAAGGGCATCATCATGCTGGTGGCTTCTGGATTCTTTCTGAGCACCGCTGGTATCGCGCTTCGTATCGTTGAGCAGGCAGACGGCTGGCAGATCCTCTTCTACCGGGCCCTGTCACTGAGCTTGACGATTTTCTTGTTCCTCGCCTACCAGAAAGGTTCTGCTGTACTGGATGATTTCCGCGGCCTGGGCTGGAACGATGCACTGCTTGCCATATTTCTGGGGACCGGATTCGTTGCTTACGTTTTTGCACTGCTCTACAACACTATTGCCAATGCCTTGTTTATCTTCAGTTCTGCTCCCTTTGTTGCTGCACTGCTGGGTTGGATCGTGCTTGGGGAACGGGTGGCGCTGCGCACCTGGGGCTGTATCGCTGGTGCCATGGCCGGGCTCGCCATTATGGTCGCCAGTGGCCTTGCCGCAGGGCGTTATCTGGGCAATCTGATCGCCTTGTGGATCCCGATCTCCTATGCGGCAACGATTGTTCTGGTTCGGCGGTCGGAGCGTCAGAACATGCTGTCTGGGCTTTGCCTGGCAGGACTCGTGGCGGCTGCCCTGTCGGCCATCTTCGTTCGGGAATTCAGCCTGACCACTCTTGATCTGGGTATCTCCCTGTACCTTGGGGTGTTTCAGGTGGGTGCCGGGTTTGGATTGATGGTTCTTGGCACACGCTATATTCCTGCTGCTCAGGTGGGACTGCTGGCCCTGGTTGAACCGATTCTCGCACCGATCTGGGCCTGGCTGGGAGTCGGAGAGGTGCCTGCTTTCGCTACGATTCTCGGTGGTTCAATTATCTTCCTGGCCATCACAACGGACGGCATTCTGAACATTGTCAAGCCGCACCCTCCTGTCGAAGCTGGCAGTGAACCAGGAAAAACGGGATGACTCAGGTTCAGGTCACTGCCTGATAGGTCGCGGTCTGCATGTCATTTCGCATCGGCGAAAGGGTGCCGAGATTTTGTGTCATGATGACACCGACAAGATCCTCGTTTCTGTCCACCCAGTAATAAGTTGCGGCGGCGCCCGCCCAGCCGCCTTCATCCATTCCGGTCGGGTGGATAGCCTGGCCGAGGTCGGTCATCACTCGACCCAGCAGGTTCCAGCCGTAGCCAGGCTGTGGAAACGGTCCCACAGCGATTGGCATGAGCTGCTGCGGGAGTCTGTTGTGCCAGGCGAATTCCAGCACTTTGCGCGAGACCAGTGGTTCGCCCTGGCGGCTGCAGCCGGTTTTCGTCATGAGTGCAAATTCGAGATAGTCCCTGGCGGTAGAGAACAATCCATGCCCCCCGCGGCCGATTGCCGCATCCGGGTGGGATGGATAAGCAGTCTCGCACTCTCGCTCCTTAAGCGGTGTTTCCGAGAACGGATCATGGTAGATCTCATCCAGTGATTTGCCGTACATCGGCATCAGCCGGTTTGAATCTTCCACATTGACACTGAAGCCGCTGTCGCTCATGCCAAGCGGTCCAAATATGTATTTGCCCAGAAGTGCAGCTATCGAGTCGTCGAGAACGATCTCGATGATTCGGGCCAGCACATCGGTCGAGCAGCTGTAGTGCCAGCGCGAGCCAGGTTCGAATGCGATCGGCAGAGTCGATAGGACTTCGACGTAATCGGACAATGAGCGACTTCCATCTTCAGCAAGGTTGTGCTCCCGATAGAGCACGCCAACCGGGCAATCCGGCATGAAACCATAGGAGAGCCCCGACTGATGCATGAACAGATGCTCGACGGTGATGGGTCCTGCCGTTGGCGTCAGGGTGCCGTCACTGCTCAGAATCTGCGCATTAGCGAACCCGGGCAGGTAGCGGGCAACGGGGTCGAACAGGTGCATCCGACCCTGCTCGATTGCCATGAGTCCCATGATCGAGACGATCGGCTTGGTCATGGAGTAGATCCGGTAGATCGCGTTGGCTGGGATCGGTGTTTGCTGTGCCTTGCAGGCATAACCAGCTGAACCGTTATCCAGGATTGATCCGTGGTGCTGGATCAGCCACTCAATGCCACTGAAGGTCTCAGCGTCGATGTAGCGCTGCGCCGTCTCGCGAATGCGGGCTATGCGGGAGTGTTTCGTTGCCATAGAGACCTCTTTTTGAAATTGTCTGGTGAGAATTGCGCGGTTTGAAGGGCAGGCTTATGAAACTCAGTCCATCTCCATGGATTCCACCATTCTTTTTGACGCAAATTTCCAGTACATCTTGCCCCGTCGTTTGTTCTGTCTACGTTCTGGGCTCTGGTTCGGTGTGCCTGGCTGGTCGCGATACGAATCGGGCGTTGTCCCACCGATAGCGGCAGGTTGTTTTCCTCTGGTCGTGTTTATCCCCAAGGTCGTGCCTGCAAATCAGTAAACGCAAGCAGTCATGGCTTTGCCAGACAGCCGCCGTCAACGGCCAACTCAGTCCCCGTAATGAATGATGCCTGGCCGGAGAGCAGGAACAGACAAGCATTAGCGATGTCCTGCGTTTTCCCTACGCGGCCCAGCGGAACGTACTGTTCGACTGCGGCCAGGATTTCTTCGCTGGCCTCCCAGCGGGCCTGCATGGGCGAGCGCACCGGACCTGGCAGGATGACATTGGACCGGATTCCGTCGGCTGCAAACTGGATCGCCAGGGATTTTGAAAGACGGAGGATGGCTGCCTTCGACACACCGTAAGCATCCTGGGGTTTGTCGTCTCCGCGCAATGCATCGATCGATGCAATGTGAACCATCGATCCACCGCCGCTAAGGCGCATGGCCGGTACGGCGTGCCGGGTCGTTAGCGCAAACGACCGTAGGTTGATATCAATCACGCGGTCCCACAGGTCCATGTCGATGTCCACCACCGACCGGTCGCGATCAAACCACAGAACCCCGGTCGCATTGACCAGGTGATCCAGCCCCTTGTTTTGCGAGACCGTGCTTGAGGTCACATCGGCGACGAACGCCTCGTCGGTCACATCTCCCTGGAAATACTCGGCTTTCCCTGGTCCGGTACTGATGGCATTCGGCTGTGGCTTCAGATCGGCCAACGATACGTCACAACCGGCCGCCAGCAGATCGTTGGCAATATTCAGCCCCATGCCGCCACCGGCGCCATAGACAATTGCTGAGTTACCCTCAAAATTCATCGCTGACTCCGGTTGCTAAATCACAGTTCTTGATGCAAAAGTGCGAGTTTACCGAAATCATGACCCGGTGACCCTGAGCACCTAGTTAGGTATCAGCGGCAAAGCATCTGTCATCATCGTTCAAGAGCTGGTCCATCGTCCTTTACATTCACAGGGTGTGACCGGCGAATGGTCAGCCCATTATAGATCTTCTAGGCCGTTGCACTGGATGGTCCCTGCATTGGCAGGTGATCCGGCTGACCTGACCGGTCTCTTTTTAAGACTGTATCGGCCAGGTTGAGTGATAAGGCAACGATTCCGCAACGGGTAAGACAGTTGCTGCTCGTCTGTGGCTCAGATCGTTGCTCGGACTATAATCAATCGGAGGGCAGATCTTCGGATCCATCTTTGAACTGGTTATCGCTTTTATGAAAGAATTTTTCGGATCCGTGTACTTCCTGTTGCTGGTTGTCGCAATGGTCCTCCTGATTCTGGTCAAGGAGATCGTGAAAGCCCGCAGTGCAGGGCAGAAAGGACTTGTTTTCAGTTTGTCCCTGACAGTGGCAGTGGTAGTGGTCGCAACCGGGGTCGTGTTTCTGGCTCTATAGTGAGGGTTTGGATTTTTGACGCAGCACCACCCTAGCGCTCCAGTCAAGGTATGAAATCAATTGCCAAGATCACCTGCAACGATGTCTGAAATGACCGATGTTCAATCGGGTTACGATCGCTGGGCCGCTGTCTATGATCACGATGAAAACCCCCTGCTGGCCCTTGAGGGGCCGTTGTTGCAGAAAGCTCTAGGCGATGTGTGCGGGTGCTCGGTGCTTGATCTTGGTTGTGGAACCGGCCGCCATGCCCTGTGGCTGGCCGAAGCCGGGGCCCACGTGACGGCCATTGATTTCTCCCAAGACATGTTGGCCGTAGCGCGTTCGAAACCCGCTGCCGACGGTGTGTGTTTTATGGTTCACGACCTGCATGACCGACTGCCCTTTGCAAGTGGAACATTTGACATCGTCGTCAGTGGACTGGTGCTGGAACATCTACGTGATCTGCCGGCGTTTTTCAGCGAGGCTCGCCGGGTGCTCAAATCTAGAGGCCGTGCCGTCATCTCTGCCATGCACCCGGCGATGTTCCTGCGCGACAGTCAGGCCCAGTTCACGGACCCAGCCTCCGGCGAGATTGTTCGCCCTGGCAGTCTGCCGCACCAGTTAAGCGAAATGATCATGGCTGCCGTTCTGGCCAGGCTCGATCTTATCGGGGTAGACGAATATGCCGCAGACCAAAAACTCGTGGCCCGGTTTCCGCGGGCCAAGAAATATCTTGGCTGGCCGATGCTGGTGGTACTGCAATTGACCAGCGCCAGTAACTGTTGATCTCAAGTTGCGATCGCACTCACCTTGTTTGTTGATGTTTTGATCAGGTCACGCAATTCGCGTCATCCTTATCCCGGGAATCCCGCTTTCACTAGCTGACTTGAAGACGAACCAGCTTACGCCTGGCACTCTTCATGGCGGAGTTCGCACAGAAAGCGGTAGAGGCCGATCTCCAGGTCCTGGTGACTGGGCTCCCGGAGGTATCGTACGATACTGTCTGCTTCTTCTGGGCGTGTCGCATGGATGACCAGGCAGCATCCGATCTGTTCGTCCGGCCCCCGGATCTGTTCTTCCTGCCGAGGATCGTGCCCCGTAGACCCAGGTCCGACAGCTGCCCGTCGCCACAGTTCGATTCGAACAACACCGGGTTGCTTACACAGAGTATCTAAACAACCTGCCAGCAATGGTTCAGTTTCGATTGAGGGAGACCGAACGGCCACCACAAAGCCTCCTCTCTCCACACCAATTTGTTGCACCCGGGTACAGACCGACCGCGTCGCATTGATGAATACCCCATTCATTATCCGCCGTGTCAACGGCGAAGGGTTGTCCAACTGGTGGAAGTAAGCTGGCGAGAACAACACCTCAGGAGAGTCGGTTTCATAGTAGGTGAAGAAGCGGGACCTTGCATCGACCGCTTCGTGGCGACGGCCAAGCCGGAACCCTTCAATACTCACCCGATCTGAAAGATGCTCGCCGTGGTACCAGCGCTCGTAGAGGTCTTCGCTTCCGGCTGTACAGTCGTTCCACAGGGCGAGAATACCGGAACCGTTATTCATGTGACCCATGACTCGCTACATGGGCCGAAAGTGTTAAACGGGCAGGCCATCTGGTCGGGTAGGGTTTCAACTATCTCCGTGCAGATCACATCCGTCAGTGGAAGATGTGCGGGCAGCGTCAATGGCCTTACGGGCTATCCACGAACGGCGCGATTGCTGCTTCGGCACCGGCTCGAAGGTGATCGTACTCGGTGACCCGTGCCGGGCCGAATATCTGGATTCCGCGGGCACGCTGGCTCTCGTATTCCGCCCCGTTTCGTGGACCCACGGCTGCCTCGATGGGTATCTTTTTTTCAAGCGCTTGTTCGATCACACCTTCCATGGCGCCGATTACCTCGGGCCGTTCCCAGTTTCCATGCATACCCATGTCCGAGGCAAGATCGCCTGGTCCGAAGACAATGGCGTCGACGGCATCGTTGGTCATCATGGCTGCGGCATTTTCTATGCCCAGTCGGGACTCTATTTTCAGGATCAGCATCGTTGCCTCATTGGCCTGTGCACAGTATTGCGCGGCATCGTCAATACGGTAATCGGCATTGGGGCCGTGGGCTAGGGCTCGCTCACCCAGTGGGGGATACTTCATCCATCGTGCGATGTCGTCGACCTGTTCGGAGGTCTCGGCATGGCACAGGCAGAAACCCAGCGCCCCCGCGTCGAGCAGTCTGGCGACCCCGGCGCGCGTCGCGCTCGGAATGGTCACGATCGGGCTCAATCCGTTGTCTCTCGCCATCACCAGAAAACTCGTTAAAGTTTCAGGGTTGTGCTGCATGTGCTCGGTTTCCACCAACAGCATGTCGAAACCAAGCTGAGATGTGATCTTGATTACCGAGGGACGCAGGGACTCAAAGACATTGAACACAATAATTGGGCTGCCACTTTTGAGTACTGACTTGGCGCGATTTTCAATAAGGGCGGGCGGGCTCGTCATGACGGTCCTTTTGTGGTTTGAAATACGGGATAGCGAGAAGTACAGACGTGGTTGCGGTCGAAAAAAGACTCCCTTGGCTGTCTCTACGGCAGGGTTCGGTTGAGTTTCTCATCCAGAGATCGACTTGTCACTGGTGAAGCGGCGAAGCACGTTTTCGGTAATGCGCGAGACATTGTTCTGGCCACGGTTATAGGAGAGGCAGCTGCACCAGCTTATGGAACCGACAGAAAACACCGCCCCCCCACCAGGGCCCTCATAATAGACCATGTCTGAGCGGATCAGTGAATTCCGGCTTCCCCCGGTATTGGGTGTCGAGACCAGTTGATCTTCTATGGCGACCTGATAGAGGTCCGTGAAGCCATCTGCGGTGGCGAGTACCAGTGCGTGTGCAGGGGTCCCCAGAGCACGATCGGCCCGGTCGATCTCAAAACCGGCAGCACCGTACTCAAGGACCAGGGCAGGAAAGTCTCCGATAGGCTCATCTGTGCCAATGCCTTCAAAGATGAACCCTGCGCGGGCATCGAAACTGTCATCTAGTCTCCGGTAGGGTCGGTTGTGTCCGCCGCCCTGGGATGTGAAACCCACACCGACCATTTTCTGTGCTGCCCGGTTTCGGTATCGCCATAGGCCACCCATCTCCCCGGTACTGGAGTGGTGGCACTCGCCAGGTGCCGCTTCCCAGACACGGGTTCCGCGCCAGCGGCGGACTTCCGCGACGTGCGGGCGTTCGGGATCGAAAGTAGTGATCCAGTAAAAGCCGTTGCCTCCCAGATACATCAACCGGCCACCCTGTACCTGGTATGACTCGAGAGCATTCAACATGGAGCCGGTCCAGTACTCCGGGTGCGAGCCTGTGAGCACGACACGGTAAGACGCGAGCAGTGCAGCGCCCTCCCGATGCAGGTCATCATCGCTGATCACGTCGTAATCAAATCCTTTGGCATCAAGCCAGTCGAGAAGGTGCAGGTCTGCATTCAGGTGCCGTGGCCAGGATGCGGCAAGGGAACGAGAGGGCATGACATAACCGGGCCTGAAATTAAGGATAGGTCGCAATCTTGAGCTGTAGCAGACGCCACTACCATCGCTGTGCAGGTCATAACAGCTCAGCAGTCCTTGCTCGCGCATATAACTGTCCTGAGGAGCCGACTCTTCGCTCTCTTGCAATTCAAGTGAAGCACGGATGGGGTCGATGAATCGTTGATTGGCATAAACCAGGTAGCTGAGTGTGGGGGCAAGGAAGGCAATGGGGGCGCGCGCCGATTCTGTGGTAACGATGAATGGCACATAGTCCTCACCTTCACAGGTGCTGAGATGCACTGCGTAGAAACCACTCTCCCATCGAGCTGGAACGGACCACTCGAATGCGACATCCCAACCGGCATCTTCAAGGTCATCGTCATGGAAGTGAATCGCGCCGTACTGGGCGGGAGCCACTTTGAAATCGGCTACTTCTCCGGTCCAGTTGTGGCCGGTCACCGCTCGGGTAGGAAGATTGACGGCCCGGCCATGAAACGCTGAAGGCCCGGTATCACGCACAAGCGAAGTCGCGATATCACAGGAGAAATCCCAGCTGGCTACCAGGGTAGAGGACTCCGGGTTCTCCGGGGGCGGGAATGCTCCGGCATAGATACGAGGATTATCGATTTTGCCATTGAAGTAAGACCCTGGAGCCTTAAGGACATTCGGATCATGAGCGCTGGAAGCCATCAGCAAAGGGGCAGGCTCGCTGCAGCGCATGGGAGACTTTACCTTGGCACGAACGGTCATTTCCTTGTCTTGGATCGGCCACTGCGACAAAAGCTTGTGCTGCACAGTGGCCTCGTGGTGGCGAGCGTCATAACTCGCAGAGACAAAGTACCAGTGTCTGGCGAGGAGTGGCACGCCCAGGCCGATCTTTTCGATCTCTGTACCATTGCCGAGCCAAAGCGCCAGGGAACCGTCTTCATCGATCATGAGTCCGTAGCCCTGTGTGCCGGAGAACCGGGTTACCAGTCCCTGAGTTCCACTGTCGGGAGTGGTGGGGTAGATCCAGGCCTCCAAGGTAAATCCATCCGATAGCGTCAATGTGTCGTTGTGTGGCACCTCAACATAGGAACCGGCTTGAATCGCTTGTTCATGACCCGGGTATTCACCGGCGAAAGTACTTTCGAGCGGTTCAGTCTTGAATCCCGGCCCGGCGGGATTCCTGTCGGTATGTCGCAGGCGTACGAGCGTGGCTTCATAGGAGGCTGCCTGGCTACTCACCATAAAACGAATCGTTTGCCCGGGTCTGACAGTGAGGAGATCGCTGTAACCGACGATATTCATGGCGATGCTATTTGATCTCGTGTGGGCGAATAAATTTGAACGCCTGACTACCGACCTCGGGGCCAGACATAGGGGCGCCAACACCAATTGACGGATGCTGGGAAATTGAATAGCTGTGCAATTTCAGCTCAAGCGGGATCTGGCATTACGAAACTCGGATGCAAGCCTTCGTGGACGGGCCGTCCGTCGTCAGGAGTTTCAGCACCGGCGGATGGGTCAAAGAAAGCATGGTAGGTCGCCGGCATGCTTGCTGGATCATGCCCCATCAGATTGGGGACGATTATGCGAATTCGTCGTTGTTTATCATCAAGCAGGATGGGTGTGCCACAACTGGAGCAGGTACATAATTCCAACGGCCCTTCCGGATTTTCTTCGTTGAACGGTTGGCGATTCAGGCTGCCTTCGTCGTCGACCTCAAGGTCTTTGTAGTTAAACAGAGCGACATGAGTCGTGTCCTGACCCGTAACGCGTTTACAGACTGAGCAATGACAGGTGTGGCAGTCAATGGGCCCGTTTACTGAATGAGTATGAATATGGTCACATCCTCCGGCATGTTTATGGGGCATGGTGTCTTACCTATTTTAGTTGATGTGAATGGTGGTTGATCAGACCGAGGGTGGGGCGTATTGGAAACCCGTTGATTATACCGACAAGTATTGGGTCGCCTGCGGGACTTTGCCCTGCGAAGGTTCCAATTTGTCGCTGGTTCGCGTTGGCGGGTCGACCAGGCTGGAGCGGGATCGAACAGGTCGCTGATCAGGTTCCGCCGGGCGATTGCTACTCTATCTGTGAGTCGAATACTGCAATACAGATTCACCATTGGTTTAAGGCGCTTGGTGCTTCTGGCCCTTCGAGTCTGTTTATTGTGCCGATGGCACACCAGCTGCTTTTGCTTCGGCAACCAGGTAGTCTCGGCCGCGGATCATGTCGTCTAATGTTCCGAATCCATTAGTGTAGTGGCCTTTATACCCCAGGCCTTCCAGACGTGAGAATAACGACCGGAAGTCGATGCTGCCTTCACCTGGGAACATGTGATGTTCTTTGTCTCCTAGATTGTCGGCAACGCGAACCTCGCGCATTCGGTCGATTCCAAAGGCATCCAGAAATCCATCAACCCCCTCCGGTACAAGCGTTGCGTGATTGATGGTGAAGGTCCAGTGCAGATTGGGTGACTTCAGGTTGTCAAAATAAAAGGCGCACTCCTCCAGGGTATAACCAAGATAATTCACTTCCGCATCTTTCGGTTCGCGGTTCATGTTCTCCAATAATAAATGAACACCTTTATCTTCGGCATAGGCTGAGGCGCGTTGTAACCGTTCGAGACTTGCTTGCTTGCGTTGCTCATAATCGGCAGTGAAATGGAATCCGCCGTGAACGACGATCCATTCGGCGTCAAGTCGAGTTGCCATGTCAATGTAGGCCCGGAGGTACTCGTCAGCGGCCTGGCGAAAGAAATTACTGTATTCCGCCATGTTTACCCCGGACAGTGTGTGCAGTCCGAGATGAATGTTGTTGTTTTTGCAGAGTTCCTTCACGGATTCGCAGCGCGTCTCGTCAAACGTCTCCATAGCATTCGCGCCACTATCAAGTTGAATGTCGATAAAAAAGACTCCGTTAGCGGCGGCCCATGCCAAGCCGTCTTCCAGTTTGGCTCTCCGGCCGACGTCGACACCGATGCGCTTTTCAAGATTGGATTGCATGCTCAAACGTCCATAAAGTTAATCTAGGTGTTCAGGTGCTCTTCAGAATCAGTCTGGCAGACGATGTCTTTCAGCTTGGATCAATGGTCTGCTTTTCATATATCTGGTCACCATGTTAGTCTCGGTCTGCAGTTTGTCAGTCTATAACTTTGTTTTAATGAGGAATCCTGGAGGAGCTATTATGAGTCTAAAGTTTATGCGAAAGAGTTTCGCGATTATAACCGCCATGACTGCCGGTCTTGGCTTGGTGGCGCTGACAAGCGTTGCTGCAAATGCGGACGACAAACCCGCCATTGAAGTCATCACTCATGCCGGAGCCGGTGGCGGTACCGACGTTAACTCGCGGATGATGATGCTGCGAAGCCGCCGGACACTTAAGCAAGACATGGTCGTGGTCAACAAACGGGGCGGTGGCGGAGCCTTGGCGATGAACTACTTTATGACCCGACCGGCCGATGGCAACACGATAATGACCTTCACGGTGGGTCACGCGATCACCATGGGCAAGGGCAAAACCAAGCTCAAGGTTGAGGACATGGCTCCGCTTGCGCGTGGCACCAATGATCCACAGATCCTGATGGTCAACTGCAAGACCACTGCCTACAAAACGCCCGAGGATTTCGTAGCGGGAATGAAGAACGGTGATAAGTTGAAGTTTGGCGGTACCCAGACCGGGACGATCGATCACATCACAGTGTTTCTTTGGGCCAAACGCCTGGGTGTGCCGATGCCGACCTACATTCCGTTCAAAGGCGGCGGAGAACTGGCGACGCAGCTGGTTGCGGGTTCGGTCGACGTCGGAACGCTGAACCTTTCTGAGGCTGCGGCCCCGGTCGAGGCTGGCGACATCTGCCCTCTGGTAATTCTGGCTGAAGCCGGCATGGCGCCCATTCCGAAGGCAAAGACCGCAAAATCGATGGGCATCGATTTGGTGCTCTCGACCACCCGTGGCTTCGTGACTCACGCTGGTGTCGATCAGGCCCGACGCGATGAGCTCGAAAAAGGCATGATGAAGGCGATGAAGCATTCGATGTATCAGGCTTATCTGAAGAACTCCGGTCTCGATGAGACTTCACCACAGGCCTCTGGTCCCTGGGGCGAGCAGATCAAGTCTATGGTCGGGGAGTTTGGTCCGGCGCTCGAGGAAATGGGGCTTAAGTAGGCTTCACTGCAACGCAAGGAGACGGTGCTTCCTTCAGGAAGCACCGTTCTTTTCCTGTCATGCGGTTTCTAATCATCCCCGGGATCATTGCGGCTTTTTCAGTCGCAGTGATTTACGCTGCCCTCCAACTTGACCTGTCGCCCCCGATGATCGTCGGGGACAGCCTGCAGCCGCGTGTTTTCCCGATTCTCCTGATGGTGATCAACCTGATACTGGCAGCGCTTCTTGCCTCCAGGTACTGGAAGGACCGGCCTGGAATAATCCACTGGGAAGGACTCCAGACCTGGGGTTCGATTGCACTGTTCGTGATCTTTTTCCCCATTACAGTCTATGTCGATATGATGATAGGGATCGCAGTCGTGATGTTTGCTATGTGTCTGTTGTGGGGTGAGCGGCGCATACTGGTCGCAGGGATGTTAGCGCTCGCCACACCGGCCGCGATCTTTTTTCTGTTTGACATGGTTTTGAGAGTTCGTTTTCCACGCGGCTTATTCACCAACTGGTATTACGGTTAAGCGGCGTTACCATGGTCGATGCCCTACAGGCGATGGGATCGGTTGTTTTGGATCCGTACCTCATTGTTTTGATCCTGATCACCACAGTAATGGGTGTGGTTATCGGAGTGCTACCTGGTCTCGGCGCCACTACCGGTGCTGCTCTGCTGCTGCCATTCACGCTGACCATGGAGCCCGTTCATGCGATTGCCGTGTTGGCGACGATTTACGTGTCGGCCACCTTCGCCGGCTCCATCACAGCGATATTGATCAATACGCCCGGGACATCCGCTGCCGCTGCGACGACTTTCGACGGCTATCCCCTCGCGCAGCGAGGCGAGGCGGGCCGAGCGCTGGGGGTCGCCGTGGTATCGAGCACGATCGGCGGTGTGTTTTCGATAATCGTTCTCTGTATCGCGGCTCCAATGCTGGCGCGGGTCGCTTATGAGTTTCGACCACCGGAATATTTTGCTTTAGCTCTATTCGGCCTCTCGATGCTTGCCTCGATCAGCGCCGGCGGCACCGTGAGAAACCTAATTGGCGGTGTTTTCGGGGTGTGGCTGGCAACGATCGGAGCCGAACCCACGACTGGGATCGAACGGTTCATGTTCGGCAATTACGAGCTTTATGAAGGGTTGTCCTTCGTGCCGGTCTTCATCGGGTTGTTCGCAATGTCAGAATTACTGGTCCAGTCGAATCAACTCAATCGGATCGTCGACAAGATCGCCATGAAGGCGGTCAAATTACCCTCGCGAGAGGACTACAAACGGATCTGGAAGACCGTGCTCCGCTCCTGCGGAATCGGTACGTTTATCGGTATCCTTCCAGCCGAAGGGGCAACCGTGGCTTCGATGATCGGCTATGCGGAGGCGCGCAGGTGGTCAAAGAACAAGGAAGAATTCGGAAAGGGTGCGATCGAAGGTATCGCTGGCGCTGAGGCGGCGAACAATGCTGCGACCGGAGGTGCCATGGTGCCGACGATGGTGCTTGGCATCCCCGGGAGCGGGACGACGGCAGTCATTCTGGTCGGTCTGATGGTACATGGCTTGCGCCCTGGCCCTTACCTGTTTACTGAGCAGGTCGACAAGGTCTACCAGATATTCGGGGCGATGCTGCTGGCCAACCTGATGTTTATGGCCATGGGGCTCTATGCATCAAAGTTGTTTGCACGCATTTCTCTGGTTCCCCTGCAGATGCTCTGGCCGACTGTTTTTGCACTCGCCGTAATCGGAGCCTATGCGCTCAGTTCCTCACTGCTCGACGTTTGGATTGCGTTGATATTCGGGGTCATCGGGTTCCTGGCGCGACGTCATGGCTTCGCAGTTGCGCCGATTGCCGTTGGGCTGATCCTTGGGGAGATGGTTGAGACCAACTTTCAGAACTCATTGAAGATGTTCGAGGGCGACTGGTGGCAGATTCTGACCCAGCCACTGGCGGCACTGTTCTTCGTGCTCGCGTTCTTCGGACTGTTCAGCACCTCCATCGCGAAATGGTTTTCCAAGCGTCGTTCATAACCGGTCCCGGTAGAAGGCTGTATTGATTCGATACTGAGGGATCAGCTCCCGGATTACGCTGCTCAAGTTTGTTGCTCCGTAGACAGGTAAACCCACCTACAGCTTTGGTTACTGTTCGATAGAGCAACTGGCTTTATACGGGGCAGGGTATCCGTAAATCCGTGTCCTTATCTGCCCACCCAACGGGGCGCCCGCTTCTCCAGAAAGGCGCGGCGGGCTTCCCGGCTGTCTTCGCTGTCGAATGCCGAGGCCAAGGCCTCGAGCGCCGCCTCGGGGACCGCGGAGTAATCCATGCTTTCCATCCGGTAAAGCGCTTCACGGGTTCGTCTGAGGGCGAGCGGTGACATGGCGGCGATTCTGGAGGCCAATCGCAGCGTTTCTGTTTGCAGGTCCCGCGTAGGGACCACACGCGTAATCAGGCCCAGTCGCGCAGCTTCTTCGGCATTAACAGGATCGCCGGTAAATATCAGTTCTGCGGCACGCATCCGGCCGATCAGCTTTTGCAGGAACCACACGTGCATGCCGGGCGGGGCTGCAAGGTTCGGCACGCCGGGGTAGCCAAAACTGGCGTCGTCCGCCGCGATGATCATGTCGCAGGCGAAAGCCAGGGTGCAGGCTCCCTCGCGGGCGTACCCGTGTACAGCTGCAATGGCCGGTTTACCCAGCTCGCGCATCACGTCCAGGGTCTCAACGTAGAACAAGCGCAGGAAATCTCGCATCTCGGTCGCACCAAAGGATGCCAGGTAGTTGAGGTCAACGCCGCCGGAGAGTCCTTTACCCTTGCCCGACAGCACGACAACCCGGGCATCGGAATTCTTCGCCGCCATACCCAGGGCACAGTGCAGTTCCAGGGTGGATTCCCGATCTATAAGGTTGGCCGGCGGGCGATCCAGAACCAGGTGGGCGATATGATTCTCGACCCGGTAGTGAAGTGTGGAGAAAGCCGAATCAGCCACCGGCCGGGCTCTCCAGTGAGCTGTGTCGATTCGCAGATTCCAACGTTATTTCCGCAGGTGCGGTGCAAAGATCCACCAACATGTCCTCGATGCGCGGGCAGGGTGTCGCCCCTGCGGCAAGCAGCTGCTGGCTTACGTCTACCGGCAGATCGTCGTGTAGGGGTGAATCTGAATCGGTAATTTGATTCAATTTACCGCCGATATAGATCCGTGTGTTTTGCAGTCCGGTCTTGAGCAGTTCTGTTTGCAGGTTGTGCAGGTAGTCGAGTGCTATCCCATTGTAGGTGCTTATTGCAATGATGTTCGCTTGTTCAGTTTGGAAGCGGGCGACAAGGTCTTCGGGGTCGGTGCACACGCCACAGTCAACCGTCGAGATCCCGAGCCTGGTGAATACGTTTTCCAGCAAAAGTTTTCCGTATTCATGGACGTCCGTCGTGGCGACACAGATCTTGAGATCCTGGTTACCGAGCTGGTACTTTTGCTCATCCGACAGGGCATCGATGCAGGTACTCGCCTGCCGCTCGAGTTCAGAGATGGTGGATGCCAGGAAAACGGGTTTTCTGCCGGCCGGGTTGCCCGGGTCCGCTTTTCCAGGGCCGAAGTATCGCTCCAGGAAACGGGCTCCCAGTCGGCGTATGGAAAGAAGCATTTCCAGTGGGTTTCTGATGTCTATACCACCCTTTTCAAAGCCGCCGAGTATATTGTTCTTGAATTGTTTCGCACCCGACACGATCTTTGCAGCAGCCTCGTCTACATGTTCGATGTCGATCAGTGAGGTGAATCCTCTCGCTCTTTCGATCGATCGATCAGCGAACAGATGGGCGTCCACAATCTCCTCGATGTCTGGAATACGTCGGGCTTCGGTTACCGGCACCGGATTGACGGCGTGTCCACTGGGTCTCAGGATTTGAGCCAGCGCATCGATCAACAGGTAGCTTCCCAGGCCGGCGTAGTTTGGGGTTGCTTCACTGCCGTATAAGGTCGTGTTGCCGTATACCATCGTTCCTGGAGTCTTGCTGACTTCTGCCAGGGCGCGTTGAAATGCCAGCCTTGCCAGCGGTTCCGAGTAAGTGTGTCCGTAACAATGACTTGATCTCGCCCCGAGCAGTCCGTCCACGATGTGTTGTTCCAGCAGGACTGCCCCCAGTGCGCAGGCCAGATCCGTAAACAGTGCGGCGAAGCCATCGTCCAGATTTGAGTGAATCAGTACGGGAACCGGTTGAGCCGCACACAGGGCAATCGCCTTGATCGTTTCTGCGGTAGTGGCGACATCGTCATCCCAGCCGGGAAGGCGGAATGTGAAATATTGTCCGAGATTTCCGATGCTGGTCGCACCAGCAGACAGGGCGGCCGAGGTGTTGTCGAATGCGGCTGGCATGCCCATGACGAAGTCGCCAAAATGCGGTGCCACTGGCGCTTGAGTCGTGAGCTGTGTGTATGAATCGCAGGAGTCGAGGATGAGCCCGGTCCCGGTGGGCCGGGTTGGTCTTTCGGCCTGCGGGTAGCCCATGCTCCAATCAAGGCAGATGCCATAACGATCGACCGTGCACCCTTGCAACTGCAAATGCTCGAAGATTTCCCGATAGGCCGTGCAGGTCTTCTGTATGCTGCGGTAGCCAATCTGGGCGTGTCTCATCACCCGGCCCTGCAGAATACTTTTTTCCTTGTATTCAAATTCGCTGGATACCCCGTAGTGTTCGAGGAAGGCGCACGAGCCTACCGTCCAGTACGCGGCTTTTTCGCGACCTTGCTGGATGAGTTCAGATACGTCTGGCAGCGCTTGGTCGCCTAGGACCTTTGAACGTAGATCGATCATAAGATAGGCTCGTCGAGCCTAGAGAAGTATAAACACCCTGTTTCTCCGATTCATCCGGAAGCCAGGCGCCTGGTTACAGGCAAATTAACTCGTCAGGCGATGCCCGTCTAGCACCGGCGTCCAGCGATACCGTCCGACAGCTGTTGGGTTGCCACAGTAACGGTTCTGCTGGCGCATCAGAAGTAGAAGACGAATTCCGCAAACAGACGATCGTTATCGCCGACAGTGCGGAACCCGAGTTTGTCACCGTTCAGGTAATTGATCAGCCCGCCGGTGATGGTCAGCGAGTCGTTGAAGTCGTACGATGCCTGCAGCCGCTGCACGGCCCCGTTGCTGCCGTCCAGGCCGTGGGTTAAAGCAAGAAACGTCAGATCCAGCGTCTCGTTGAGGAACCTTCGGTTCAGGCGCAGGGCGCTTTGAAAGTCGGTGCGGCTCAAGTAGTTCAGTCGATACCGTGATTCGGGTCAATGCGAACCTTGGCCTATACTCTACAGGTACGCGATCGCGTACAAACTTTCAGCGTGCGCCGAACAACCAACAAGGGAGATCGCAGTGACTAAGTCTTTTATGCAAATGGTCGAAGAGGCGAGGGCCGAAGTTGACGGTGTCGGTCCGGATGAAGCTCAGAAGCGACTGGCGCAGGACCTCGATGCTCTAGTGGTAGATGTCCGGGATGCTGCGGATGTTCCGTCCACCGGCCTGACGCCGGGCGGCGTCAACATTTCTCTTGGTATGCTCCCGGTCAGAGCGGACCAGGAGCCGCCTGAAGAGTGGCGCGATTCTCGGCTTCAAGACCGTTCTCGCCAGCTGATCGTCACCTGCCAGACTGGTGGGAATGCCGCCAGAGGGGCCAAGCTTCTCAAAGACATGGGCTTCACCAATGTTTCCCTAATGGATGGAGGCATGGAAGCCTGGAAAGCTGCTGGCCTGCCAACGGAGTAACGTCCCGCGAAAGAGCTATAGATTTACGCCGCCGAAAAGAGGTCCCGCGCCATAGCTTTGGTGTGCTCGTTGTAGAAAAGCACCGTGTCGGCTTCGGCCGACGTTATCGCTACGGTGATCGCATGCTCACCGACTATTGCCCCATCGCCGTGAATGGTATTGGCGGGTGTATGCAGCGCATATCCATAGGGGATACTGAACGCGGTGAAGTTGAACTCGTCGGCTGAGAGCCTTTTCCCGATTGTTATGTAGCCGCCGCAATCGGGGGACAGAGGCGCATGAACATGCGGGAAATTATGGGTCTCGACAAAATAACCACCGCCTCCTGCTGCTTCGGTCAAAAAGTCTTCCCGATAGTTTTTGCCGTAACGGTATTTCGCCAGTACCATGGCGAACTCGTCTGACAGAAGTTCGAACGCCTGGTCGTTCTCAATCAGCGTAAGGCCATAGTACATGACATTTTCCTTGCTCGCTGTTACGACCGGGATACGAAAACCGTCTGGCACTAAGATAGCACCCAGCCCGTAAAACACGTTGGCGTTCCCGCCCGCCTGTACGTTGACGTGGGCTTTGCGGGAGTCTTCAGGTGTACACCATGCAGCCTTGACTGCCACCAGATCCGGTCTGTCAGGGTCGTTGCCATCTGCCAGAGGTTGGTAAGTGTTGTGAACGAATACCTCAGTTTCAGCGAGCGCCAGTTTCCAGTTTGTCGTTCCTTGCTCAATGAACGTCAAACCACCATCGGTTCTTAAGACTTCGTCATCGTCATCCCGTACCGAAAATCGAGATATGATAATGCTCTCAAAAATTTCACGGGATTCGTCCGTCAAATCAAAGTAAATTGGACGTCCTTGAACCTCGGTCATACTGTTTTCTTTTCCGCTGCATGAGTACTACCCAATTATAGCCTTCTGAATTCGTATCGATTGATTTCTTGCTGCCTTATGGCCACGTCAAAATGACGACTTCTCTCCAGATTAGTGTAGCTTCACCGACATCATCACTTTCTTCATGGCGAGCGAGGCACATTGTGAGGGCAATATCCAAGTTGGCTCTACTAGCAACTTCTTGAATACATTCCCGTCAATCTTCATGAAACTCAGCGGAAAGATTGATGTTCCGGTTCATAGATTTCTCCATTCAATGCTTCCAAATCCCAAATTTACACTTGAGAGGAGAGAACCTCTTTCAATAGCGGTAAATCCGCCGGAGATATTGAGGCACATGTTGAATAAGTGCGTTGATAGAGATGATGTTTCACTGACCCATACTTCCTCTAGTCGCCCCTTTGTAGTAGAGATATTGATCCTCCCCCACTAAATTGGTCCACTCTTATAGTGAGTAAACGGAGGATCAA
>CAZVVN010000058.1:0-22439 GCA_964630665.1 uncultured Acidiferrobacteraceae bacterium
CTCACTGCCATCCCGGCTATTAGAGGACTATTCCCTTCAATATCGGCCACCGGTTTATCATTATTCAGGATCGTGCTGCCGTCCTCATAAACCATAAATGCGGGTATGTTGGTCTTAAACTCGACACCGGTTAACGCCGGACCACTACCCGCTGTTTGTACCAGCGCGTACTCTACAATCTCTCCAGGACTGGTTTGAACGATACCGGTGTCAAAATATTCTTGGCCCGAGATAGAGGTATATGCCACGCTACTCGCGGCAATCGGTGACGTAACGTTTCGTACATAGATGGCAAATTCAGCTTCAGTTGGCCGGTAGACACTGGTAAGCGTCTCATGGATATCACCCTCACCCATTGCGCTGGCAGCCGTTTTGGCTATGACTGAAATCCTATAGGTCGCCGGTAGGGTAGGGTCGTCTACGTTCGCACCAAAAAGAAGCATGTCGAACGCTTGTTGCTCGGCAATTAATGTGCCCACGGATGCATCCTGGGCCAGAGGCGCACCCAAAGTGATTTTGCCTGTGACACCGTCATCAACGACACCGATGACATCGTATACCGTGTTTTCAATGACAACCTTGTCACCAGCTTGAATTTCATTGACGGTATCATCAGCAGTACCATCAGATGGCACGATCAACTCAGGTGACACCTCCTGTGAATTCGCCTGAGCGTCAACGCTCAAAGCCGTCGCACCCAGAGTAATTTCTTGGGTTTGTCCGCCGCTAATTTCCCAACTCCCTGACCCTGGCTGATGGTCTCTCAACTTTAAGATAGGTTGGACTGGAACATTCACTAACGAACCACCCATTATTCTGAGTAAGTACAGGTCGGGGCCATTTGCCATAGAGGTAACGGTGTAGCTGTAGGTGATATCTATGGTTTCGTTCTCGTTCACCTCCTGCTGTTGGTTGACTGGTGCTGACAAATCCGGGGCAGCCGGTATTAATGGAAAGGTGACACCAGCAGAGACTTTATTCGGCTCGGCACCAGGTGCAAGACCTGAATGGGTTACCTCAACCGTGAGGGATAGACTACCCGCCGGGGTCACCGCGTGTACCGGTGTACTTAAACCGAACAGCATCACCAAAGCCGTACTCAGGATCCCATGAATCAGTTTCATCATCTGACACCTCCCAGAATGGATGGGTATGAATGCATCTCTATCTGTAATAACCACATTTTCGATTGCGTTGCCAGACAAATTTACAACACTATGTGATCTACGTCACACCCACAACGGAATCCCCGTCACAGTAGAAAGGTGTTACCAGTAAGGGTGATACACAAAACGATAACTGCACGCAGGACTTCAGGGACTGGTCACGCGCAAGGGAGGTATCACATCGTCTGAGTCAGATTCTGGAGCTCGATCAAAATTGCGGATCGGTAATACGAGCTGACCTTATCCTGACAGAGAAGCGGTTGGAGCTTGAACAAAAGACGGGGCCATCATAACGTCCATATCAGTCTCTTCACCTATCTTTTCCTGCAGCTCTTCCGAGGGCTTGCGCAAAAAAGACAGCACTTTCTATACTCCCATGCTTCTTTGTTTTGCACGACATAACCTCTACAACGGAGAATCGGCATGGCTTCTTACGCTTTAATCAAATTTAAGATCAGTAATAACTTCAGTGAGTGGGAGCAGGCTTTCTATGCTGCGCAGCCTATGGCACGGAGCGCCGGAATCATTGAACTCTTTCACGGGAGGGTCGAAGACGACCCGCAAACTTGCTTTGTTCTATGCCATGTGCCTTCAAAAGAAGCCATGGACAGTTTCTTTACCCAAGCCGGAGAAGAAGTTGCAAAGTCGGGCCATATTCTCGAGTCTACCGAGGTCACCATGTTAGCGAACTAGCCCTGTTGAACTCAGGCAAGCAGCATTCTTGGTCTTTTACATGGCCAGGAAACCACCGTCCACGGGAAGCTCGACCCCGGTGACATAAGACGATTCGTCGCAGGCGAGAAAAAGGTTCGCATAAGCCACCTCTTCAACCCGGCCGACTCGCCCGGCCGGAACTGCCGAGAGCATCTTCTCCCGAACCGCCGGGTCCGCCGTCATCATCGAGCTGCGCATCGCGGGCATCAGTCCGGGGTGTACAGAGTTGACCCGGATCCCGTCCGCTGCAAACTGTACGGCGGCCGCCTTGGTTGCCATCCGAACGGCCCCCTTGGCGGCGTTGTAGCCCATATGTACGAAGCTCTGTCCGGTCACGCCCGAGATCGATGAGATATTGACGATCGAGCCACCACCTGATTTCTGCATCAGGGGAATTACGGCGCGCATTCCGAGGAAAACACCCCGGGCGTTGACGCTCATCTGCTGATCCCAGGTCTCGGTGTTGAGCCGATCGGGATGACTGCCGCTGACTCCCGCGTTGTTGATCAGGATGTCGACCTGTCCATAAGCTGAAACCGTGCCGGAAACCGCCTTTTCCCAATCTGATTCACTGGTGACATCGTGTACAAAAAACCGGGCCTCGCCCCCTGCTCCGCAAATCCGCTCGGTGACTTCGGCTCCCTCGTCCTCCAGGATGTCTGTCAGAACCACCCGGGCTCCCTCGCTGGCGAAAATCTCCGCCGTCGATGCGCCCATACCCGATGCAGCGCCGCTAACAATTGCCGTCTTTCCTTTAAGGCGCATGGTTTCTCTCCTTGGTTCGAGTAGATATCAAGTCCCGCAAGAATAAACACCCTAAGGGTGAACTGCAATCAAACCAATTAAACCCGGGTTTGAGCGAGCAGTTCGAATCAGCTGCTCCGGCGGTTGCCGACGCCTTACAAGTCTCAGTTCCTAATCGTCACTCGCCCAGGATATCGACAGTCGTTCGAGTTGCACCTGAGGCGCGCCGCGATTACTCCGTTTGCTCCAGGCAATGTACAGCTTGTTGTCGAGCGCAGCCAGGGTCGGGTGGACGTGGGCAAAACCGTGGCTGCCGAGTTTAAGGTCTTCGATGATCCGCAAATCCGGATCAAGCACCATCAGCCGCGGGTGATACGGGTTACTGCGCATGTTCCTGCCCCCAGCTGTCAGTCGGGCGATGTAGGTGACCAGCGTATGTCCTCTGATGACCAGGGCATCGGTTGGGAAATGTCGTTCCAGCCCATCATCACCGCCCAGTTGGGCTATTCGATTCGGCCTGAATTCATTGTCGATGGCCGTCAGTGTCAAAGCACCGTTACCAGCCGGTGAATTACTGGACATGAATCCGATTTGGTCACCACGCAGATGCATGCTGTTGCCGATCGAACCTGAGATTCCATCCCCGCGCGTTTGTAGAACGTGATCGGCCAGGACCCTGGCATTCAAGGACACTTCACGGATATGCAGTTGTCGTGATCGACTACCGGAGCTCACCAGCAGTCGGTCAGACTGCCAGGTCATGCAATGGTCCGGAAAATTGTCCTTTTTGAAGTCCTTGTTGCGCTCGATAATCGGAGCACGGAAAAGCTCTTTGCCCCCAAGGGTAAAGCGTGCCAGGAGCAGGGACTGGTCGAGGGCGAAATCCTCCATCGGACCACCTTTGGGACGGGCGCCCTCGCGATAGTTCAATGTCTGGTAGACCACGACAATTTGGTCGTCGACCAGGCGCATCCGATGATCCGCGGGTTCCCCATAGGGACGAGCTACCCGAGTGATGGTAAAGACTTTACCCAATCGCTTTAGATTGCTGTCCAGCTGGTACACCCGATGCTTTACCTGCCCTTCACGAGAGGGGCCGGGATCCGGCTGGACGACAGCGATTACCAGGCTTTTGTCACTGGTCGTACGGATCTCCGGCCGATGTGTACCCACTGGCAACGCGGTGAGAGCGCCGCGAGTCAGAACGAGCCGATCGGCTGCCTGGGCGCCAACTGCCCCGGCGGCAATAAGGGCCAGCAACACGATCGTGTTAATGCCAATAAGTTTTCTCATCTAAGATCGGTTCCTGCAGTGGTACTGTCGTGTTCTGCCTGGCCTAAGACCGGTTACATTCAACAATCGTAGCAAAGAACCTCTGTTTGGGAGGAATTGTAGAGAGACGGCAGGATCGTACAATATCTGACTTGTTTCCGATTTCAACTGAACAAAAACGTCCAGAACATCTGAGAATAATGAACGCCAGGCCTCCCAGCCATGCTGAGATCGATCTCGATGCCTTGATTCATAATCTTGGCCGCACGCGGCAGCTTGCGGGTCCAGATAAACAAGTCATCGCCTCGGTCAAGGGCAACGCGTACGGGCACGGTGTGCTGGCCGTTGCCCAAGCGCTCCAGGAAGCGGGTGTTTATGCTCTCGCAACCGGCAGTCTCGATGAGGCCCGGGACTTGAGATCCCACGGGATCACGCTGCCTATACTGTTGTTTGCGTTTTCAACAACCGAGCTCACCGTACAGGCCGCCAAGGAAGGGTTTGTGCCTACCTTGACCTCTTTACCATCAGCTGAGACGCTCGCCAGTGCGGTCACAGAGCCGGTTTCGGTCTATCTTAAAATCGATGCCGGTCTTGGGCGTCTGGGCGAGCCTCTCGCCACAGCCGGGGAATTTGTCGAGAAAGCATCGGCTCTCAAGCAGCTACAGATTGACGGTATCTACACCCATGTCCCGTTCGCACAAGTATCCGGATCAGACTGGGCTGCCGAGAAACTCAACGCTTTTGAAGATTTTCTTGCATCGCTCCACAGGGCCGGTTATGTCTTTTCGGTCACCCAGGCGATGGCCAGCTGCTGTCTGCTTGCCGGGCTGCGGGATAACTGCTCAGCAGTGTGCGTCGGCCACGTCCTCTACGGACTGTCGCCCTTTTCAGTTGGTACTCCTGAAGGCGCCCTTGACCTGAAACCAGTGCTGAGCGGGTTGCAATCAACACTGATCCATATCGGACATCATAACGTGGGCTCTGATGTCGCAGTCGGTGGGCTCTACGGTCTGAAAACGCCGCGTACGGTTGGCGTTCTGCCGCTCGGGTTGGCGCACGGCCTCTGCAGGCCGCTACCGGGCAAGGATCTGGCGGCCCTGGTCGGTGGTCGTCGCTGTCAGGTACTGTCGGTATCCCTGGAGCACACCACGATCGACCTTGACGGTGTTGGTCATGCCGCGACCGGCGATACCGTAACACTCATTGGCCGTGATCGGCTGGAGAAAATCACCCTGGCCGAAGTGGCCGATGCATGGGGTATCGGTCCTCTGGAGGCGCTGATGCAGTTTTCTGGGAGAATCCCGACTAAGTGTCTCGGTAGAACAGCAGGAAGCGGTGACCGATTCTAATAGAATCTGATCTCGGCAACAGTTCTGCCGCCGGACCTGTATCTAAGACTTGGAGGCATCATGGCAAGACTGAATGACAAGGTGGCGTTGATCACGGGGGCTGCAACCGGCATCGGGTTCTGTACGGCACGGTTGATGATCGATGAAGGGGCCCAGGTGGTCATCACGGACCGTAATGTTGCAGCCGGACAACTTGCTGCGGACCAACTGGGGGCTCGATCGCATTTCGTCCAGCAGGAGGTCTGCGACGAAGAATCGTGGAATGCAGTGATGGAAGCCGTGCAGGATCTCTACGGCAGGCTCGATATCCTGGTCAACAATGCTGGCATCCTGAGTACCGAGCCCTTTCAGGATATTGAACAGACCTCCCTGGGACAGTGGCAGGCGATCCAGTCGGTGAATGTCGAAGGGGTCTTTCTCGGCTGCCGGGCGGGTGTGCAGGCCATGAAAGATTCCGGGGGGTCGATCGTCAATCTCTCTTCGGTCGCCGGCCTGGTGGCTACGCCAAGCCTGGTGGCCTACGGCGCCTCCAAGGCAGCGGTCCGGCAGTTGACCAAGTCCGTGGCGATTCACTGCGGTCAGAAAAAGTATCGGATTCGCTGCAATTCTGTTCACCCGGATCCCATTCGAACCGACATGGGAGACGAGTTGATGGGGCTCAAGGGTTATATCGACGGCCCCGACATCGAGACCAACTGGCAGACGGCGCGCAAGCGGGTTCCTATCGGTGAGACCGGGGAACCGATAGATGTGGCCCAGTGCATCCTATTTCTGGCCTCTGACGAATCACGCCATGTGACGGGCTCGGAACTGGTGGTCGACGGTGGTCTGACAGCCGCTTGAACAGCAGGTTCAGGTGCCTGCCCGAGCACTTTTCCAGTCGGCCAGCACCTGGAAAAGCAATGCCACGAACAAAATGCCGCCGCCCAGAAACGTGGCAGTCGCCGGTATCTCTCCCACCCCGACAAAAGTCCACAGGGGTGCGAGCACCGGTTCACCCAGCGCATAAAGCGTCAGATTGACGGCAGGCACAGATTGCGCAGCCACAGCAAACAGTACACTGCCGATGCCCAGCTGAAAGATGCCGAGCATGATACAAAGAGCGATGTCCAGCGTAGGTGCATTAAAACCCTGCCCGCCGATCAGAACGACCAACCCCGCTGCGAGCGCCCCGCTGAGTCCGGCATGGAGAACGGCCGGAGACATATCGGTCGCCTTGCCGAGCCTGAGCGTGACCGCGTAACAACCGAAAAAGCCAACACCGAGCAGGGCAATCAGATCACCGTAAAGACTGCCGCGTCCAATTCCCCCGCCGACCATGACCACAATGCCGGTCAGGGCCAACCCGATGCTGATCCACAGTTTCCACGTGGTTCTCTCACCCAGAACAAACCGCCCGAGGACCGCTGCGAAAATAGGACCGGTTGCCATCAGCAACACCGCGTTGGCAACACTGGTGTGGATCAGCGCGACGATGTTGCAGAGCATCGCGCCGCTTAAAAGAACGCCGGCCCCCAGCCCTTTTGTACCGGCGGCTCTGATGACTTGAAACAGGCGGTACTTGTAACGCAGAAGCAGTACCACGACAACGAATCCAGCCAGCGAGGCACAGCGGTAGAAGTTGATCTGCCATTCCGTGGCGCTCTCCATCAACCGAACCGTAACACCCGAGATACTCCAGAACACCGGCGCTACTAAAGCAAAGAAATGATGGCGATTCAAAAGACCGGACTCGTCCCGAAGGTTTCAGGGAGGAGTTAATCTCAATGAGAGAACTCAAAACTCGTAGACAAGACCTCCGCCAAAATCATCAGGCAGGAGTTTTCCTATCGGGCTGCTTACGGTTGTACAGCACTTTGAACCGAGGGTAGTCGTGGACCTTGGCCGGGGGATCGGGGTCCACGGTCGGCGGTGGATCTGCCAGTACAGTCTGCGGCCTGAGTTTGGTCTGGGCACCGCCGAGGTCTCTGGCCCATACTTTGTGTTTATAGGTACACACGGCAAGACATATCGAGCAGTAGTGCTGCCTGGCAAAGTAAGGGAAACAGCGGCCTGTATCGATCACGTAACGGGGCTTTCCGATCGGGTCCATCCCGGCCCGGGGGTCTCGGTCATCGGGAATAGCATCGGCCGGGCAGAACTTCCGGCAGGCTTTGCAGCGGTCACAGAAGGCGGCAATACCGATATCGACCGGCGAATCACAGGCCATCGGCAGATCGGTGACCACGGTACCCAGCCGGAACAACGGGCCGAGCTCCGGGTGAATGATAGAGCCGTGCCGACCGAGTTCTCCGAAACCGGCCCTGAGGGCGATCGGAACGTGCATCAGATCCGAATCACCGACCGGGTCCTCGACCCGGGCCGGGTATCCGCGATCCCGCAGGGCCCTGGCAACGCTGATACAGATCTCCCCCAGGTCCTGGTAGACCCGGCAGCATTCCACACCGCTGTCGATCGAGGGTACGGTCTGAAAGTGCTTCCAGCGCATCCGCTGTCCGATGGCGATGGCATAGGTCTCCGAGACCGTTCTCCCGTGGTAGACATCCGATGGTTCTATGCGGGTGATGCCCACAGCAGCTGCACCGGCGGCCCGGGCAGCGGCCTTAACGAACTCGGCGGCCTGCGAAGCGGTATCGAACGGTGTTCTCTCTTCGGCTGCAGGCCCCTGGAACTCGAGGGACTGCTTGGTGTAGATCTCGGCGACGATCTCGCTGGCACCGGGCGTGTGATCCACCCGACCCCCGCAGGCGGCATACCAGGCTTGCCAGTCAAATGGCGGATTTGATTCGTTTCTGGCCATCCTGATCTGGAATCAGATTTTCAGCCCTGGATCCATTGGACGATCGCATAGCCCATCCACAGCAGTGCGATCAGAAGTATTGTGATACGCCAGTCGATGCCCATATTGCCCCCGATGGTCAGGCCTTGAGCCTGGCCTGGATGGTGATCTCCACCTTGCTGCCGCCGAAAAGCCGCGGCGATTCGGTGGTGGTGCGTGCCGGGTACTCAGCCGGTTCGAAAAAGAGCTTATAGGCAGCGTCCATCGCGTCGAAATCGTCGAGGTTTGAGAGGTGCACATCTGCACGCACAATGTCCGTCATCGACAGGCCCAGTTCGTCAAGAATGCTCGAGACGACAGTCATGACAGCGTCGGTCTCCTGACCGACATCACCTAGAACGGCATTACCAGCCGGAAAATCAGCAGCCACCAGGCCCGCGAGGTAGGCATAACGGTCATCCAGTACGACCTGGCTGAAAGGGGCCGCGGAGCGGGGTACGGCGGCTGGCTGGATTCGCTGGATCATAGAGGTAGACTTGACGATAATGATGGCCAAATCTATCCGATTCCCCAGTCGGCGAAAAGTACCTTTGGTCACCTCGGACCATTATCACTACAGGGATTCAGGCTTATGGGCAAACATCTCAGCGAAGAACAGATCCTGCGGTTTAACGAAGACGGGTACCTGCCGGCCTTCCCGGTGGCGTCGCCAGATCAGATCGCACACATGCGCTCCAAACTTGAAGAATTCGAGAATGACAGCGGCGGCGTGCTGCGGGGTTCGAACCGTTTCAAGAACCACCTACTCTTCAAATGGCTGTCGGATTTCATCCGTACGCCGACGATTCTCGATGCTGTCGAGGATATTATTGGACCCGACATTTTGGTCTGGTCGACCGACTGGTGGATCAAAGAGCCCCGATCCCCGCAGTTCGTCTCCTGGCATCAGGACAGCCAGTACTGGGGTCTGGATACGGACAAACTGCTGACCGTATGGGTGGCACTGTCGCCGTCTACCGAAGAAAGTGGCTGTATGCGTGTATTACCGGGCAGTCACACCGGTCCTGATCTGCAGCATGAAGAGACCTTTCACGATAACAACATGCTGACCCGCGGACAGCAGATCACCGGCATCGATGAGGGTAAGGCCGTGAACCTTGAGGTCGACACCGGCGAGGCGACATTATTCGCGTTCCGCATCGCCCATGCATCGCATCCTAATCAAACTGATGACCGGCGGATCGGGTTGGCTATTCGTTACATTCCCCCAGATACGCGCCAGGCCTATTCAGACCAGGACAGCGCCGCCCTGGTTCGCGGCAACGACCGCTTCGGCAGCTTTGAGCCGGAGCCGGAGCCGCGGTATGACTTTGATCCGGTCGCGGTCGAGTTTCACAGGGAGTCCGAAGAGGTCCGGCGCCAGATTCTCTACCACGGCACCGAGTGGAAGTCCCATAGAACCTGAAGAGGCGTCCTCACCCGCCGCCGCGTCCTGTTGTGCTGCAGGCTCGTACTCTATCCCCCGGATCTAACTGGCAGCGGTCGGAACGGCCGTCAGCTGTTCAAGTGGGCGAGTCCCAGGCCGCTTCTCGGCCACGGCACCTCGATCAGCTGCCCGCTTTGCGAGAGTGTGATGTAGGCCGTTTTAAGGTCTGGACCACCAAAACAGATGTTGGTGGTATAGCGGTCCGGAAACGCGATGTGCTCTACTTCGCCGGACTCGGGAGAGATCACGCTGATACCGCCGTTGATCAGGGTCGCGACGCAGACCCGCCCATCCGCTTCCACGGCCAGACTGTCGAAACGCTGATACCCCGCAGACCCGGCGACGAACCGCCCGCCATGCGGCGAAGGCCAAGGCTCGGCGGCAATTTCCCCGGGCGCAGAGAGATCGAAAGCCCACAGCCTTGCCGGCGGCGTCTCTGCAACGTAAAGGGTCTGGCCATCGGGCGAGAGGCCCACGCCATTGGGCATCTCCACCGGCTGCGCCACTGTTCTGACGCCGCTGCCATCGGCAAGCCCGTAGAGCACACGCCCTCGATCCTGATCGTTGGGCCGCACCTTGCCGAGATCCGAGAAATAGAACCCGCCATGTGCATCGAAGACCATGTCATTGGGCCCAGACAGCGGCACACCATCGGCCTCGGTGTATAAGACCTCCACCCGTCCGGTCTCAAGGTCAACCACTTCGATCCGCCCCCCGCTGTAGTCGGCGGGTTGCAGGGTCGGTCGTATCCCCATCTCATCGACATGCCACTGGAAGCCGCCGTTGTTGCAGACGAAGCACCGATCGGCCGGTCCCATGGCAAGGCCGTTGGGGCCGCCGCCAGGCGTCGCCACGGTCTCTTTACTACCGTCCGGCAGCACCCGGGTGATGATCCCCCGCTTGATCTCAACCACCAGTACGCTGCCATCGAGCATAGCCACAGGCCCTTCGGGGAATTCAAGCCCTGTGGCGATTACAGTGAAGTCAGGGGTGTTTGTTGGCATGGGTCCAGGTGCTCCAGTCAGTAAAAAAGAAAGGGTCTTACCTGGCGAGCGCCCGCTCGACGAAGTCGAGTCGGTCCTGTCCCCAGAACAGCTGATCGCCGATCAGGTAGGTGGGCACACCGAACACGCCCCGGGAAAAGGCCTCTTCGGTGTTGGTTTCAACTTCATTCTGGCATTCCTCACTTTCCGCCCGGGCCAACAGTGTCTCCGATTCCAGGCCTACCGTGTCGAGTACGCTTTTGACGACCGAGGCTTCAGCAACATCCCGGTCTTCGACCCAGCAGGCACGCATCAGCGCATGAACCAGCTCTGACGGGTCTTCCCCGGACTGCCGCACTGCAGCGACCGTGCGTGCCGCCAATTGGTCGTTGGTTGGAAAATAACGGGGTTCAAGGGTCAGTTCGACGCCTAGGTGATCCCTCCAGCGGCTGAGCTCCTGCATGCGGTACGCTTTGCGTTGATCCGAACGGTCTTTCAGTTGCAGACCACCGGTACGCGAGAAGATCAGCGCGGTGTTAACCGGTTTGTGCTTCAAGGTCGCCCCGTAACGGTCTGCGATCTCCCTCAGACGCGCGTCACCGAGATAGCTCCAGGGCGAGACAACAGCGAAGTAATAATCAACCGTAGCGGTCATTGGGCATCTCGTTGTGGTGGGCCATTGGGGGAGTTGCGCTTGAGTTGTTGTGACCTTGACTGTCACGCTACTATACCGTCAGCTGCGACCGTTCTGAATCATTTTATTCGTGACGGTCCGGCCCAGAAGTGGCCTCGTGAGATGCCGGCTCTGAAATCACCAACCTAATAAGGGCCATGACATGGCCCTTACACAATTGGAGAGATTCCATGCAACTCAATGATAAAACGGTGGTCGTCACCGGAGGAGCCCGTGGCCTCGGCCGGGCCTACTGTGAGTCCCTGGCGGCTGAGGGTGCTAACGTGGTCGCAGCAGATATTCGGGATACCCAGGCAACTGTGGACAGCGTGACGTCGGCAGGCGGCAGCGCCATCGGCGTAGACCTCGATGTGGCACAGATGGACAGTTGCGAGGCGATGGCCCAGGCCGCGGTCGAGTCGTTTGGGGGGATCGACTCGCTGATCAACAATGCCGCACTTTACGGGGATATCTCCGGCGGGAGATTTGACCAGATCCCGGATGAACAGTGGAACAAGGTCATGAATGTCAATATCAAGGGGATCTGGCAGTGCTGCAAAGCGTGTGTTCCGCATATCCGCACTGCCGGGGGTGGCACCATTGTCAACATCTCTTCTCTGGCGGCCACCTACGGTATGCCTTATGCGCTGGATTATGCGATGTCCAAGGCCGCCGTGATCGGCATGACCCGGAGTCTTGCCCGGGAACTCGGCCGAGACTGGATCCGGGTGAATTCGGTGGCGCCTTCCGCGGTCCTGACAGAAGGCACCGAAGACTACATGGGGGAGAAACAGGAAAAGGCGCTGGAGGTGATTGCCGGAAATCAGTCATTACGCGCAAACCTCGAACCCAAAGATATGGTAGGCACAATCCTGTTCCTGGTCTCCGACGCATCGCGTTTCATTACCGGCCAGACGATTATGGTCGACGGCGGTACAACCTTGTTGTAAGTAAGGATATCCCAAACGTTTGGATGTGATGCCCGCCACATTCAAAACGATAAGGATGTGGCGATAATCTTTGCCTGGTCGCCCACGGGCAGTGAAGGTACAGTGCTAACCGCTACCGGACGGTGGTAGAGTTCTGATATTCAACCGAGCCAACCAGAACCTATCGCCCCATGACAAACGAGAGCTCCTTCATCAGAACCATAATTCGCCAGGTGATCCCGTCCATATCTGCGCGAATATTGATATCGTGGTCTTGGAAACCACCTACCGAATTAGGGTGTTATCCTTCGACAAGATAACCGCCTGAGGCGCTGCCTGGTCATGCCCCGAATGCAAAGATTTCTGAGAATTCTGAGCGCATGCTTTGTGTTTTATGCTGGCTACACCGCTCTACCGACTGAGGCGAGTGACCCACCCCGTAAGCCCGTGCTTGTTTACACCCAGGGTCCATTGGTAGGTGAGTTGGGGGATTCCCCTGCCACTTTGATGGCAAGACTTCGAGAGCGCAATCCACTGAGTGTGAATGTCATGCTTCATATGGACTGGGAGTATCCCCACCTTCTCAGCGAATCCGCGCAGGCGACTCAGGCTGTCAAGATCAGGGCGCTCCAGAACAAAATAGTGTCGGCTATGAAGCCGGCCCTGGATGAAGAATTCGTGGACATGGATTCTTCAGACTTTCCACACCTGGCGCTCGCCGTCAATGAGCCTCAGCTGCGCAGCCTTCTGAATAACCGCTGGGTCAGGGCTATCCAGGAAGTAGGTCCTGATTATGAAGCCGACCTAGGTCACAGCACCGAGGTGATCGGGGCCGATAAGGTCTGGTGGCCCAGCGAAAACGTGATACGTGGAGGTCAGATGATGGAGCTCGCGGGTGAGGGTCAGACGATCGTCATCATCGACTCCGGTGTCTATCATCCCACCTTGATTGATGAGAGCCGGATTGTTGATGGTGCATGTTTCAATTACCTGAACTTCTCGTGCGCAACCTTCAGCGCGACGATGAATTGCCTATGCCACCCAGGGGACTGCCTTACCGAAAGGTTTCTCAATAACTGGAGCCCGCCCCGGACCCAGAACAACTGGGAAACGAGAAAAGTACTCGGGCCTGGACAAAGGTGGGTGGGAATCGTAAGCGCGTGTGGGAGGTCAAGATTGATCCAAGGAAGCGAGGCGGGCAAACCTCCACAACAAGATCAATACCATACCCAACAGGAATACTACGCTGCCTATAACCATGGCACTCACGTGGCGACCATCGCGGCCGCCGACAGTCCGAACACTAAAGGAGTTGCCTGGAAGGCCAATATCATCCGCATGCAGTTGGGTCACCACCTCGTAGACTGGCAGGCGGCCGGCTTGGGCCGGCAAACTTGGAAAGGTGGGCCGATTGTCAAAGTGGGCTTCTCTTCAAGGGGACTTCGCAAAGCTCTGGCAAGGGTATACGAACTCAGGAATACGTACGACATTGCTGCTGTCAATCTCAGCCTAGGCTCTGGTTCCTTCACAAATTACTGCGACGGGGGTGACCTGTTTCTGAAGGATCGTGTCAATGCGCTTCACAGTGCCGGCATCGCAGTTGTGGCGGCTACCGGCAACAAAGGTCTTGATCCCGATCACGAAAAAAGTATCCAGCAGCCGGCCTGTTTCTCAAAAGCAATAGCAGTTGGCAGTACGTCTCTGTACCTTGGGAATTACAGGGAGCCAGACGACTATTTGTCTGGTTTCTCCCAACACGCGCTCATGGTCGACCTGCTGGCGCCGGGTGGGGAGCAGCCTGAGTCAGCCAAGGGCGTCCTGGCCGGAGTTCCTCCTTCTGGGACTGTCCGGCATGCCGGTACTTCAATGGCTGCGCCCCATGTCGCCGGAGCCATTGCCGTACTCAAAGGTTACAAGCCCGATGCCACGGTGGATCAACTGGTGACCGCGCTCAAGTGCACCGGCCAACCCATCTACCACCGCTGGAGTATCAGCAGGAACCGCATCAATCTGCGCAGCGCCATCAAGTTCTTAGAGAACGGTGAGACGAATTGCAATATGCCGGGAATTAACCGGTCTAGCCTTAGGAATGATGGGGAATGGCTGCCGCGCCACAAGTGGTTCTAGGCAAAAGTGATTATAGGTAGTCGAACTGAGTGGTTGGAGAAATCCAGGTTGATACAGAACATGAGTACAAAGACAAGGTGCGTAATGTGATCAGACGCCTGGTGGCCGGGCTATCTGCTGTGGTCATGTTGTTTTTGGTATCCGGCGCCATATCAGAGGACGACATGGTCATTCTGCACAAGGGGATACAGTCGCACAAAGCAATGATTCTTGATATCAATCAAGAACTTGATCGCCTGGAGAGGTCAACCACGGGAGGTAGGCGCCAAGGCGCCATAGACGACCTGAACGACGCCCTCGATACGATCACTGCTGAACTCATAGATCTCGAGCAACGCTATATCGAATCATTACGTGGCCAGCAGGCAGCCACCACAGCGCCTGCGGCAAAGGACTGACCCGAGTGCGACGAAGATCCCTGCCGTTTTTCACTTGGCTGGTCAGTGTTGCGGCACTGCTGTGGCCGCTGGCCGGGTTGACTGCACCGGGAACGCTGACGCAGGCGCCAATTCTCTCCGCAGCCAGCTCTCTGCCGAATCTGATGTTCATATTCGACGATTCTGGTTCGATGGGATGGACCGGCCGGCCGTGGATGGGGGATATAGGGAAAGCCAAGACAGCCATCATTGCGCTGCTCGACGAGCTAGAGGACGTGAACGTCGGTGTGATGTCGTTCAATGCCTACAGAGGGCGGCAGGACGGCTACTATGCTGGGAACAGTTACACCGGGAGCGAACTAAACCATGAGATGGTCAACCTTAAAGATAACCGAGAATCGATCTACGACGCCATCGGGGTACTTACACCCGAAGGAGACACGCCACTGGTCGATACGCTGGAGGATCTCGGGCGCTATTTCATTGGCCAGGCGGGCCAGGAAAACCCCGGGAGCCATCCGTCTTCCCACTGTACGGCTAATGGCCAGTACACCGGCAACATAGTTCTCCAACCTGAAAGAGGCGAATGGAGCGCCTCGGTCGACAGCGTGTGGCCCAACGGACCCTTGGGAGCCGAGCAGTCCGAGTCGCCGATCTGTCACTGGTGCCAGCAGAACTTCGCAATCTATATGACTGACGGCAAGGGAGGTGGCCGCCTGGGCACTTCAGCGCTCGGGTTATTAGATGGGCCTGGATGGAGACATCCCGGAGGGGGCTGGGGCGATTACCATTACTGCCCCGAGTGTTATCACAATGGGGTCACCGTGGCCAAGGCGCTCCACGAGATGGACCTTCGCCCGGATATCAAGAATTTCAAGGGTGAGCCAGTCAAGAACAACGTCACCCTCTACACGATTGGCTTTAACACGAGTCAGACCCTTCTTCGAGATATTGCCCAGGCAGGGGGCGGGATTTATCTTGAAGCCCATAATACCGCGACCCTCTTGGCGGCCTACCAGGAGATCACCAGGGACATGGTGACCAAGATCAGTGGTTCGTCATCGGGTGCCTCGTTCAATACTTCCTCGCTGAAAAGCGATAGCATAGTCTACCTGACACGGTTCAACAGTGAGAACTGGACCGGTGATTTGACCGCTGCACCTTTCAGTCTTTCAGCTGGTGCGGGCACTCGAGCGTGGTCAGCGGCTGAGCAACTCGATTCAGGAACCAAATCACCTGCAATGCGAACCATGATCACTTACAACACCCCTCCCAAGGTTGATCTTTCGTTGTGTCCGGGAGCCTCGAGGAAGACAAGCGGAGATACCGCTCTCCCGAGCGGCGGGGTGCCCTTTCGCTGGAACAATATGGACAAAGCCCACCGGCAGGACCTGATTTTTGATGCCACGACAGAGTCACGAGGCCGGTTTCAGTATGCGTTATCGTGGGGTGATGGTGGGTACCAGGCGGGTGCTCCATGGAAACCAGCCAACGGACCTGGGCAGTTCGGCCTGGCCTTCGATGTTGCTGTCGGCATGGGTCTTCAGGACTACTATGTTTACGTGGCCGATTATCACAACCATCGGATTCAGGTGTTTAATCCGGATGGAAATTTCGAGAGATTTATCGGATTGTTTGGGTATGGAGAGGACAACCTGGTTTATCCATCGGGCATAGGAACCGACCAAGATGGAAACCTTTATGTTGCCCAGCACGCTACCCACACGGTCAAGAAATTCAATTACAACGGCGTACGCGTTGCGACTTACGGAGGTTACGGCTCTGGGGATGCTACGGCACCCGAGCAGATGGACGGCGCCCGACACCCTCCACAACTTACCACCAGCGCTGGGGAGAACCACCTCGACTATCCGTTCGACGTCGCCGTAGATGCACAGAATAATATCTACGTGGTCGAGCTGCAGAACCATCGAATCAAGGTGTTAAATGAGAATGGGAATTTCGTACGCACCTTCGGCAGTTACGGGTCTGGAGACGGTGAATTCAAGTATCCGAACCGTATCGCTATTGACCATGAGAACAATGTCTATGTCTCCGACTACCTCAATCATCGGATTCAGAAGTTCGATTCGGAGGGAACGTTCCTCGCAAAGTGGGGCGGGTTTGGTACCGCAGATGGCAGTTTTCAATATCCCTACGGCATCGATGTCGACAGTAATGGCCACGTCTTTGTATTGGAATACGAGAAACGGGTGCAGGAGTTCAGATCCGATGGTGTGCATATTGCAAGTTATGGCGATACCTTTGGCTCCGGAGACGACGAGCTTGGTTTCCCCCGGGGGATTGCGGTCTATGATCAAGCAGGAGCATGTGAGGATGTAAGTTTTTTTGTCGCTGACGGTTACAACAACCGGGTGGTCAAATACTCTGCGGATAATACGTTGAACGCCGACGAGGCTCCCGGGATAGCCAGACTGGGCTATCTTCGGGGTGAACGCAGTAACGAAGACCAAAGCGGCTATCAATTTAGAAAACGCGATAGTCTTCTAGGCGATATCGTCCACTCATCCGCAGTACACGTGGGGCAGTTGAACCTCAAGTGGCCGACAGGCGGGGAGTTCCCCACAGGGGCAAATGCGTATTCGCAATTTGTTCAAAGTAACAGGTTGCGCCGGAGAGTGATGTACGTCGGTGCTAACGATGGCATGCTGCATGCCTTCGACGCCAGGACCGGCGAGGAATTGCTGGCCTATTTGCCGGGCAACCTCTTCACCAATGCCAGGCATGAGGGTTACCATTACCTGACCGATCCGTACTACAACCATCGCTTCTATGTCGATGCCACGCCGACGGTGTCAGAGGCGTATATCAGGAGCCACTTCAGCACGGCTGAGTCCTGGCGTACCGTCCTGGTGAGTGGCGAGGGTGCCGGCGGACGGGGTGTGTTTGCGCTCGACATAACAGATCCTGGCAGATTCCACGAACGCAACGCGGGGAAAATAGTGCTGTGGGAATTTACCGATGAAGACGACCCGCACCTGGGATTCACCTTCGCGAAACCCACGGTCGCCCTGTTACCAAACGGCCGCTGGGCTGCGATCTTTGGCAACGGATATAACAGTACGGATACGACCAGCGCAACGGCTGGACAGGCCGAACTCTTCATCGTTTTTCTTGACGGAGGTCTGGACGGAAGATGGACCGAAGGGACGGATTACGTGCGGATCAGTACCGGTGTTGGCTCGCCCACAAACCGCAATGGGCTTTCGACGCCAGCGGTAATCGATACCGACGGCGACAGAATGTCAGACCGGGTCTATGCCGGTGATATCCTTGGTAACATGTGGGCGTTTGACCTGAGCAACGAGCTGCATACACGGTGGTCTGTAGCCGGCGCCTCATTCGGGGGCGCTACGCCTGAACCGCTTTTTTCTGGGGACAGCACTCGGCCGATTACCGTCAAGCCTGAGGTCATTGGCCATCCTGGAGCACCAAAGAGTAGTAATGCCCCAAGCACACTGGTATTTTTCGGCACCGGGCAATACCTGGTGGCGAACGACTACAGCACCACCCTCCCCCAGAGATTCTATGCGGTCTGGGATCGAGGCGACCTTGACGTCACGTCAAGTGACCTTGTCCAACAGACTCTATTAGCCAATGATCAAGCGAATGGTCGGGTGACCGATTCAGATCGCTGGACAACACTCGGGGTCAACTACAACGGTGTGACTGGTGGCGACCGTTACGGCTGGTACCTGGATCTGCCAGATCTAGGTGAGCGGGTGGTTACTGATGCCAATATTCGGGGTAAAGTGCTGTATTTCAACACTCTGGTCCCGACCAATCCCATGCCCTGTACGTCCGGCGGCGCCGGCTGGATGATGTCAGTGGATGCCGTTACCGGGGGCAGTCCAAAAACCCCAGCATTTGATTTCGACGGCGACGGCGTTCTCGACGACTCTGACTCTCCTACCCTGACGAGCGCCGGGTCGACCGGTGTCGCGAACCCGGCCGATGCGACCGATTATCAATCGGCAGGTTATGCGGGTATTAAATACCAAAATTCCGGCGGTGTGCCCGCCGGCTCGATGCTCATCGGCAACCGGCGTGTGACGGCCGGCACAGGGATAGATGACGCCGCCAACCTCGGCGGGGGCGCGGGGGATAACTCAGTCAACGTTCTGGAACCTCTTGCAGGTGGCCCGACTGGCCGCCTGTCCTGGGATGAACTGCTCTTCAACAAATGAGGTTGTGTTGTCGAGTCACGGGTCTGAGCGGAATTTACCCACCAATATTTGTTCCCAACGCCCCACTCACACCGTAAATCTCTCTGCCTTCTCCGCCAATCCAGAAGCCTACCCTACTCCCCTACTCTTGTACGACGTGTGCCGCTAAGCTTCAGGCTGCACCGGTTAGCGAATGCGCTCGATGCGGAAATGTTCGATCTTCGCCTGGGACGTCTCGTGCCACGCGTACTTATCCATCTCGTCGTAGACCACGTAGATGTCGTCGCCTTTGGTCTCGAGCATCACCCGAAAGGCGTATTCGCCATCGTTCAAGGGGATCGTCTTTACGGGTCTCCACTGAGCGTCGTACACGGTGATAAAACTGGGCCCCAGTTCACGAAATTCTTCGCCCGACGGCCGGACTGGTTTTCGGGCACAAGCGTTGGTTCCTTGCACGACCGAACCGTGGTTGCCTTCGCTGATCTCCTGGGTGTAGCCCACCACCCACAGTTGGTGGGTCTGGTTCCAATCCGCTCCCGTCGGAAAATATACATCCAGCTCCGCGTCGGTGATCACCCGAGTCGATTCTTGAATTTGACTCAGGTCACTTGGGTTCACGGCGAAGGTGTGAATATTGGATCGAACGGGATTACCGTAGTCTTGGTTGGGACTGAAGAGCTGAAGCCGCTCTGCAGAGGCACCGGTGGGTACATGCACAATGGAGGTGCCCGTAACGAAGGTCCCTTGCTCTGGCTGAACCACCGCCTCGGCGATGACCTCCAGCTGTGCGTTGACCTTGTAGAGCTGCGCACCCCAATCCGAGGAGCGAGCGCCCATGGGTTGCTCGAAGAACTGTGCGTAGAGATGAGTGCCGTCGTTACCAAAGCCCATATCGAGGAGGCGGTCGGCTCGACCTTCGTCACCTATCCGCACCAGGTTGGCGTCATTGAACAAGTCGTCTATGGGGCGAAAATTCGTGTCGAAACGCAGCAGTCGGCCCTGGGGCTCGCCCGGCACCGTGGTAAGCATGTAGATGGTGTCGTTCATCACCGTAAATTTGTGGTCGCCCAGGTCACCGACCGAATTCGGCATTGTCCTGAAGATGCTGCCCTCTGCATCGACATCGATCACCATCGTCTCGGGCTGGATTGATCGCAGGTCGCGGGTAAACTCCTGAAAATAGAGGGACTTGCCCTGGCAAAACTCTTCGAAACCCGCGAGCTGATAAGTAACCAACACCTTGTCTTCACCCACGAGCATGACGTCAGCAAAGACTGCTCGACCCCGGTTCACGTCGTGCAGTGGTCGAACGCCACCCACGCGAGTAATCTGAACGCGGTCGCCGGGTACGGCGCCAGAATCCATAATCGCTGCTTTGGGCGCCTCGGCGGTGCGCTTGAGCATGCTGTCCTCATCGGTCGATTGAGTCTGCGCATAGTCCGGATCAAGTCGTGCTGCCTCACGGTAAGCTGCCTCAGCGGCACCCTCATCTCCTTGTAACTGGTACACCACACCCAGGTTGTAATGCGCCTTGGCCTGGTCCCAATCCAGTCGAATTGCATCTTTCAGGGCATCCGCAGCACCCCTAAGCCGTCTCGTCTCTATATAAGCAACCCCCAGACCGTGGCGAGCATTGGCATAGTCAGGGTCAATCTCGATCGACACTTTAAATGCCGCAATCGATGCCCTGATACTGCCCCTGTACAGTAACGCCACACCAAGGTTGTATTGAAACATCGCATCTTCTGGGATTAACGCAATTGCCTTACCTAAAGAGCGTATAGCCGGATCAAGGCGGCCCTGATCGATATACGCCACTCCTAGATTGCCGTGGGCCTTGGCAAAGTCCGGTTTGAGTCTCAGCGCCTTCTTAAATGCCCGCACCGCCAGTTTGGCTTGCCCTTTCCTTTGGTAGGCACTGCCCAGCGCTGCAAGCGCGAAAGGGTCATTCCGGTCAAGCCGGTGGGCTTTCTGCAATAGCGGGATTGCGATATCCGCCTGCCCCTTTTTCAGATAACCAACCGCCAGGTTGTAATGTGCAACCGCTGATTGAGGATCTCTCAGAATCGCCTCTTTGGAAGTGGCTATCAGTTCATCCCAGTAGACCGCCGAGTGTGTTTCCGTTGCCAGCGCAGGTGGCACGGCGACTAACATCAAGAAAACCGCCAACAGAGATTTCATTCCGCGGCCGACAGAATTTTTGTTCATAGTTGTTCCGCTGCTGATGCAACCACAAGAATACCCCTGTCATGTTGCTGGCTCAACTGGGAAATGTGACGGTCGTCACATTTCGAGGCAGTTGCGATCTTGTTGTTGGTAGAGACCAGGACCTGAGCACTGGAGCACCCCTCAGCAGCTTGATAAGGGGCAGCACCCAAACATATCGTCACCGGTATTGGGCACTATCGGGTAGCCCCGAACAGTATCGCTCCTCTTCGAGCTGTCGAATCCCTAGTGCGATGGCTAGTATTAATGTTTGGCTAGAATGTAAGATACAAGCAAGAACATTTACATGGAAGGAGTTACCAATGCCAAAAGGTTATTTAGTCGCACATATTAGGGTGCATGATGCAGAGGGATTTAAGAAATTTGCCGAAATGGCAATGCCGACAATTGCCGAATACGGCGGTAAGATTCTTGTTCGAAGTCCCAACCCCGAAATAAGAGAAGGAAGTGATTCCGGGCTTGTTATCGTTATAGAGTTTGAGAGCATTGAGAATGCTCGGAATTTCTATGAATCAAGCGAGTACACTGCAGCAAAGGCAGTGCGTGAGTTAGCAGCAGATACCGATTTGCTATTGGTTGAGGGAATGTAACGATAATCTAATCATCTGATCAGCAGTCTTAATGGACATAAAGGTAAAGGATCGGCATCTAAATAAGTTCTAGTCTTAAATAGTCTTATCGCTTATGTGTAGATTTGCTTCCTACCGCTATCCTATGCCTGTTTGACAGAAACCACCACGACTGAGTGAGGCTGAAGTAGTGCACATTCTGAGATACCGAGTTGTCTCTGCCACTACTCGATGGTACGTTTGTGTGGACCCTTAAGTTTCGTCGCAAACACTCAACTAACACGCTGATTCGGTTCTTTTCGTGGGAATCTGGAGATAGTGCTACCGACTTCCAGCACGCCACTAACACTATAACCGACCTGTTGCTAGTAGCTTTTTAGAACAAGCCTCCCTGTGGAGGACATACCCAAGAATGGGAGAAGCTCCTTTAAATATGGGATTTGTTGTGAACTTTAGTGGCTGTTACTGGCCATTATTAAGGGGCTGCTGATTCCAACTTAGACTGGTGGCCAAATCGCCAGTGTATCGCCGTCTCTTAACTGATTCTGATCTCTATCTGGCGGTGCACAATACACGCCATTTACAAGCACGTTATGCACTTTTTCAGCGGGCACTCTAAACCGATCAATCACTTGACTGATACTCTGCTCATTATCCAAGGCAACCTCGACTGAATTCCGATAAGCACCTTCCGGTAGATATTCGGAAAGCCCACCAAATAGTTTAAGCGTGATCTTCACAAAGAATAAGGGTAAATAGGTTGCGGGATCGTTGCCTAGAGATTATTTATCCCCGTGAGGTTTCTTGCCGTAGTCATCGCCGTATTCGTATATGGTCCCTGAGTCGTATTTATCGATT
>CAZVVN010000059.1:0-21898 GCA_964630665.1 uncultured Acidiferrobacteraceae bacterium
AGGACGCTGGCCTCTCACGCCGGAAACAGGGGTTCGATTCCCCTAGGGAGCGCCAACTCTTCAATTCAATGTGCCGACCCTGCCCCGCGAGCACTCGACCGGCTCTGGACCGCTCCAGACAAAATCGTGCACCCGAATTGAGGGGCTCCCTTATACTACGTTTTCGGTGAGCAGCGAGGAGGCGTAACGATGCATTTTGGTTATTTTGGCCTGATGGGCTATCGGGAACGGGGTATTCCAGCCAGCAAGGTATTCGAAGAACACGTCGAGCAGGTCAGGCATGCTGATCAACTCGGTTTCGAGACGGCATGGTTCGCCGAGCATCATTTTTCCAATTATTGTATCTGCCCTTCACCGTTGATCATGGTCGCGCACTGCGCCGGTAAGACCGACCGGATCAAGCTGGCACCCGCCGTTTTGGTGACGCCGCTTTATGACCCTGCCCGGCTTCTCGCCGAGATCGGCATGGCCGATTGTCTGTCTGGCGGGCGCCTCGTCCTCGGCCTTGGGAGTGGTTATCAACCGTATGAATTCGAGCGCTTCCACCAGGAACTCGCTCACGCCCGGCCGATGCTGGGTGAGTTCCTCGACATGCTCGACCTCGCGTTCCTCGAGGATACCTTCGAGTATCACGGTCAACACTACGATTTGCCATCAACCCACATCAGCGCTCGGCCCATAAACGGCCTGCCGGAGATCTGGATTGCCGGTGATCATGAATATGGCCACCGCTTGTGTGCACGCAAAGGCTATGTGCCTATGTTTACCGGCCGCTGGCTTGGACCCGACTACCAGCGCCAGCAGCGTGAATACATCGCCAAGTCCTATGTCGCCGAAGGTCGCGATCCCGACACCATGCCGCTTGCCGTTCAACGCTTCATGGGGGTGACCAAAAACCGCGAGGAAACGCTCGCCTATGTTGATAATGCCCGCCACCAGATGCGCCTGGCGTCGGCGTTGCGGCGTCGTGCCGAAGTCACCGACGGCGCGATGATGCGCGAGATTCCAATCCCTGACGAGCCCCCGCTGGAAGAGATCGCCGACCAGTTGCTGGTCGGCGATTGCGAAACGATCGCCGAACGGTTGTGCAACGAGATCCAGGCGTGCCGCCCGCTGCACATGATGTTCCATTTCCAGGTCGGCGCTTCGGCACATGCTCATGCACTGTTGACGATGGAAAAGCTGATGACCGACATCAAGCCGATGGTCGAGAAGGAACTCGGGCCTTTGGAGACCCTGGGTCAGACGACAGCGGCTTCCCAGGGGACTTAACGGAGCCACGCCGGGGGAGAAATCGTCTCAGCCGTTTTGTCAGCCTTTCAGTAAGCGATATCGGTCCAGTAGCCTGGCCCGGGTCGACCAGAGATAATTGTGCTTTCATCTACCACAGCGAAAGATCACGCGTCGCAAATAATCGCTCTTCGCAGCTGCGAATAATTCAGGGCCCTGTAGCGTCTCGCGGCAATTCAACGTAGTTTCGCAGTAGCAGTACGGATCCCGCCAGCAACAAGCCGGTCACTGTGAGCACGCCAAGGCCCGCCCCGAACCCCCCGGTTGAATCGTAGAGCACCCCCAGCATCACCGGTCCTCCCACGCCGCCGATCTCGGCGGCTGAAAAGAACAAGCCGCTGGCTGTTCCCGCCCGGTGCTCACCCACGGCCGGCAGTTCCACGAGTATCAGTATCAGCAGCGTCATCATCGAGCCGCTCGCGATCCCCTGCAGAATCAAACCAGCAAAAAGCCCAGGACCGGCGGGACTCCGCAGCAGCACACTGGCGACACTGGTACATAGAAACAAAGCCAGCAACACCAACAGCCGACGTTCCCGTACCGCCAGCCGCGGCACGACCAGAGCACTGGCAATAGCGCAAGCCACCATCAGTGCGGCCAGGTTACTGGCCTGCCTGATGTCCCAGCCACTGGAGCGGATCAACTCAGGCAACCAGTTGGCCAGGCCATGGTTGATGGTAAAGACACCAATGCTCATCAGCAGCAACAGGCGTACCGCCGGCACCCGCAACAGTGCTGTGATCCCGACCTGAAACACCTGTACCTGACCTTTGTTCACCTCAGTTCGGTCGGAAAATCTGGATATCACTAGCCAGGCCAGTGCAGCAATGATCGCGACACCACCCCACAGGCGCAGTACCAGTCGCCAGTCGCCGTCAAACAATGGCATCAACCAGGCATTGGTCAACAGCAGGCTGATGAGTGCACCAATGCCGGGGCCGGTGATGTATATCCCCATGGCGAGTCCCCGCTGTTTCCCCTGAAACCAGGTGCTGACGACCTTGGGGGCACCGGCAGAGATGATCGGACCACCGAGACCAAATACGCCCACCGCGAGCAGCAGACTGTACGGGTCATCGGCAATGCTGCGCCAAAATGCCGAGACCGTGATCAGGCCCGCACCCACCAGCATTGACCAGCGACTCCCCAGGCGATCCAGTAACACACCACAGGGAATCGATGCCGCGATGTAAACGAGCTGCCAGACCCCGAGTACCCGACCCATAGCCGAATGACTCATGCCGAGGTCATGCTCGATGACCGGCACCAGCGGGGCCAATCCGGCAATATTCAAGCCGAACGCAAGGTAAAGCAGCCAGACTCCCGCCAGCATCCACCAGCGCTGTGAAGGGTGCTCCGAATTCGGCTTTTCTGAGGTTATCCCCCCGCTGGCGGCCTGGTTCACAAACCGGGCTGACTCACCACAGCACCACGCTCATAACAACGGCCTAGAGCCAGTCCAGCTCAAACGGGTAACTCGACATCAGTTCGACCCCGGCCTCAGTGACGATCACCTGCTCTTCCAGTTTCACGCCTTCGCGTCCACCCTCCGAACCGATGAACGATTCCACACAGAGGGTCATACCGGGCTCAAGGACCGCATCATAGCCTGTGGCCGGAAAATCTACCCAGTGCTTGATACTCGGGTACTCGTCGGCCAGTCCTACACCATGAATCAGTGCTGGATAGCGGTGTGAGAGGAATTCGTCGGGTATCTTCCAGCAGCGTTCCGAGACTTCCGCCAGAGTCAGGCCGGGCTTGAGCACTTCGATGTTGGTCTGAACCTGCTCATAGGCTGCCGCGTAGAGCCGGCGCTGCTCATCAGTTGGCTTGTCGCCGCACAGCCATGACCGCGAGATATCCGAACAGTAGCCATACGGCCCAATCAGGTCTGTATCGAAACTCACCAGATCCCCTTTCTCGATCTGCCGCATCGAGCATTCACGGAACCACGGGTTGGTCCGAGGGCCTGACGACAACAGCCGGGTCTCTATCCATTCCCCGCCCAGTCGGATATTGGTCTCGTGCAGCTTGGCCCAGAGGGCATTTTCGCTGATACCGGGCTGCAGGGTATCGCGCATATCGCGGCAGGCGGCCTCACAGACCGCCATCGATGTGCGCATCAGCACCAACTCCTCCGGCGACTTGATGACCCGTGCCTTCTCGGCGACTGCTTCACCATCGGCCAGAATCAGGCCGCGTTCGCGCAGGGCATCGGTGGCAATAAATGACAGACGATCCACCGCCAGGCGCCGGTTGGTACCAGCATGCTGCCGCATCAGGTCGTCGATCTGGCGGGCGAACTCGCGAGCCCGTTCCTCTCCCAGGTGTGCAGCGGCGAAAAAATAAAAAGACGGGATGACCCGATAGTCGTCGACCCCGGGCAGGTCTTCAGCCAGATGGGGGTGATCTGCATAGTCGAACAGCACCACTGGTCCTTCAACTGCAATAAACACGCAGCGCGTCTCGTAATGCGAACACCAGACCTGCATGTTGGTGGCATCAGTCGCATAGCGTGTGTTGATCTGATCAAACAGCAACAGGCCGGCAACATCCGCCAACCGCATCTGCTCGCGCAAACGCGAGAGTCTGTAGCGTCTGACGATATCAAGATCGACTGGTGCCTCGGAATACTCCATAGCGCCATGCTGACGCGGTACGGCATTTCGTCTTCGTGAACGAACCGATTCAATTGGCATCGTATGGGAATCGCGGCTGTTATCGAGGTGACTGGAGAGCAATATAGCGCTGCCGGCCAGCCCTCACAACCGACCGGCCTGGTCTGCCGAGAGTACTCAGGCGCGAGAAACCGTGGCACTGTTTGGTCGCCTGTCACCGGGCAGTAACGAAGAGCCAACAGCACCCAATATCGCCACAGTGCTCGCCAACAGGAAAGCCGAGGTAAACGACCCCGATGCATCTGCCATTGCACCGGCCACGGCCGGCGAGACAGCCTGACCGAGGCCGAAGAAGAGCGTGATGAAGCCAAGTGCGGCCGGCGCCAGGCGATGGCCGAACAGATCCCCGCAGGCGGCTGCCATGATCCCCGGGATACTCCACGCTGTCAGGCCGAACAGTACCGTCGCCAGAATGAATCCTGTAGTGACCGGCCACAGTGAGACCAGGCCGTAAGCACTCGCCTGCACCAGATAAACCATCACCAGGGCGAATCTCCGCCCGACTACATCGGACAACGTGCCCCAGATCAGCCCACAGAACAGACTGCACCAACCCATGAACATGAACAACGTTCCAGCCTCGGCCGTCGAATAACCGCCTTCGGCTACCAGCATCTTGAAGAAAAACGTGATAAATATGATGTAGGAAAAACCGAACGCAATGTAGACCAGACCCAGTTTCCAGGCGACGGCTGAACGGTAGACTCGACGCCACTCAAGACCCTGCCTCTGAAACTGCTGGCCGCCCGCATCATCGGCGGGTCCAGCTGAAATAGCCTGCAGACCTTTGTCTTGCGGCTGGTCGCGTAACAACCAGGCACCGGTCACCGCCAGGAAGATCGTGAAACCACCAAAACCGTACCAGCAGATTCGCCACCCGAGCGCACCAAATTCGTCCAGTACAATCGGCACCAGCGGGCCCAGGGCAATGAATGCCACAGAAGCGCCGGAGACCGCGATGCCGGTTGCCAGCCCGCGCCGCCGGGTGCCGAACCAAGCAGCCAGCACCCCGTAAATGGGGATGTTGCTCATACCACTGCCAACACCAGCCAGTCCCCGCCACAAGGCGATCTCGGCATAGTCACCGGCCAGCCCGGTCATCAGCATACTGCTACCGGCGATCGCGAGCCCAACAGTGATGACCCGGCGGGGCCCGAAGCGGGACGCCAGGGCACCGCCGATGAGGCTCGCCAGCAGGTATCCGATCACATGTGCGGTGGCAAGGAACCCAGCCTCGGTATTGCCCATCCCAAGGTCGGCCTGCATCGCAGGCAAGAGCACGGAGTAACCAAACCGGGCCAGCCCCAATGCGCCAAAAGCGACCAGCGTCGCCACCACCAGAATAATCCAGCCATAGTGAAGACCGTTGCGTAGCCGGCCGCTAGGGTTCATATCCGGCTGACCGGCACCGGCATCCGCCTCGGCGGGGCCCCGCGAGTGACTGCGCCAGTTTCGAATCGCTTGCCTTGAACAGTGGTCGACGGGAGGGCTTCAGACGGCTGAGTCCAACCCCCAGGACAGTCCATCAGAGCGGCCGGTACGGCTCAAGCCAGCCCAAACCATCCAGCGTAGCGGCAACTGGACGGTACTCGCAGCCGATGTAACCCTCATAACCCAGTGCATCAATCAGCTCGAACAGGAAAGGGTAATTGATCTCACCTTCATCGGGCTCATGCCGCCCCGGCACGCCCGAGATCTGGATATGGGCGATCTGATCGAGGTGCCGGCTGAAGGTCTCCGCAAGATCACCCTGCCCCATCTGGGCGTGGTAGAAGTCAAACTGGAGTGCGACCCGGGAGCTCGCCGCTTGGTCGATGATCTCACTCGCCTTGGCTGTGCTGCCGACTAGATAGCCCGGCACGTCAGTGGCGTTAAACGGTTCAATGAGCACCTTCCGGGCGGTACCGGCAGATTGATCCGCGGCATAGAGCAGGTTGTCGACGTAAGTCCCGACCGCAAGCTCTGAATCCAGGTCTGGAGATACCCAACCCGACAGCAGGTGCACCATGGGGCAGTCCAGTGCGGCTGCATAAGCGAGACCCTGGTCTATTGCCGACCGGCATTCAACCTCCCGAGCAGGGTCAGCAGCAATTCCAATGTCACCGGACTCCAGATCGCCTGCCGGTAGATTGAGCAGCACCAGGCTCAACTCCAGGGCTTGCAGCCGTTCTGCGATCTCGACGGCCTCGTGCCGGTAGGGAAACTGACACTCCACGGCACGGAATCCAGCCGCCGCCGCTGCTTCAAACCGATCAAGAAACGGGTACTCACAGAACAAAGTCGACAGATTGGCAGCAAACTTTGGCATCTCAGCTCTCCCGGGGATGTCTCTCACGCAGACAGCTGGAGCCAGTCTCCATCGCCGCGCTCGCAGGACCTACGGAATTGCGCTACGGGCGACCGATTCGTCCAAAGACTCATAATCAAAATAACCGATCAGGTCGTAGAACTCGGCCCGGGTCATCATCGAGTCGGTCAGTTGCTGCGTACTACCGGTCTCTGCCAGACTGGCGTAGAGGTGCTCCATGGCGTGTGCCGCGACCCGCAGTGAAGAAGCCGGCCAAATCACAAGCTCGCAACCCATCTCTTCGAACTGCTGCGCAGAAAAATGTGGTGTACGCCCGAACTCCGTCATGTTCGCCATGAACGGTGCCGACACACTGTCGGTCACCTGTCGAATCATAGTGGCATCGGTCAGGGCATCGGCGAATACAATATCAGCACCGGCATCGACATAGCAGTTCAAACGGTCGATGGCTGAGTCTACGCCTTCTGATTCCGCCGAATCTGTCCGCGCGATGATCTTCAGGTGAGAGCGGGCCTGCCTGGCAGCTGCGACCTTGGCACACATCTCTCCGCTGGACACCAGGCGCTTGTCGTTTAGGTGACCACATTTCTTGGGCAGCACCTGGTCTTCCATCTGCATGGCTGCAGCACCAGCTGTTTCCAGCTCCCGGACGGTTCGCATGACATTCATGACCTCTCCATAACCGGTATCGGCATCCACCACCAGCGGCAACTGGGTCGCCCGGTAGATGGTTCGCACCTGGAAACACAGCTCTTCCAAAGTCAGTATACCCAGGTCCGGCAATCCCATGCCGCCTGATACGGCCGCACCGGAGACGTAAAGGCATTCGAACCCGGCCCGGCGGGCGAGCAGGCCGGCGACCGCGTTGTGGGCCCCGGGAATGCGGACAATGCCCGGTTGTGCCATCAGCTTGGCGAGACGTTCACCAGCGGGCTCATTTTCAAGATCGGCGGCTGTCAACCAAGTCACGGGCTTCTCCTCAGCGGTTTGGTTCGGTGTCTGATACGACAAGCATACGCCAAGACTTGCCTTTGAGTCAGATTTTGTGCCCAATCTGCCAGTAGACCTGATTTGTCAGCACCAGACCATGCAGCAGCGGAAGATACCGGCCGTGTTCATGCGCGGCGGCACCAGCAAGGCACTGATGTTTCACCGCCACCACCTGCCGGCCGACACCAGCCTGTGGCCGGAACTGTTCGTTTCAGCACTGGGGGCGAACGACCCCTATGGCCGGCAACTCGACGGCATGGGCGGCGGCGTCTCCTCGCTGTCCAAGGTCTGTGTCATCTCTGAATCCGACCGGGCGGACGCCGATATCGACTATGCGTTTTTCCAGCTCACCCCGACAACGGATGTCGTTGATTCCTCGGCCAGTTGCGGCAACATGGCGGCAGCGGTGGGCCCCTTTGCCGTCGATGAAGGACTGCTGCAGGTCGCTGGGGCCGAAGCCAGCGTAAGAATTTTCAACGTCAACACAGGGCGGATCATCTGCTCGACTTTCTTCCTTGACCAAGACCAAGCGGCTGTCGATGGCGACCTGGCCCTGCCCGGCGTTGCCGGCCGGGGATCACCGGTCCGGCTGGAGTTCGGCGAGCCCGGGGGCGGTGCGACCGGCCGGCTGCTGCCCAGCGGAAAGGTCCGTGATGTGCTCAAACTACCGGGGTCAGGGTCCCTCAGTACATCGATGGCAGACGCCGGCAACCCCTGTGTTTTTGTCCTGGCCAGTGACCTGGGACTGACCGGTACAGAAATGCCCCAGGACCTGGAGCAGGATACCGGAATCATGCAGGCCCTGGAAGCGATCCGCTGTCAGGCCAGCGTCCGGATGGGTATCGCCGGTGATCTCGAACAAGCTTCTGGTATCCCGGGCATACCCAAGGTGGCTTTTATCTCACCAGCGCAGGACAGCATCAGTCTGTCAGGCGTCAAAATCGCGGCAGCTGACTGTGACCTTACGCTGCGCATGATCTCGGTCGGCCAACCGCATCAGGCGATCCCTGTCACCGGTGCATTGTGCACAGCGGTCGCGGCCCGTATTGATGGGTCACTGGTGAGCGACACTGTGGGCTCCAGAAAGCCCGGCCATGATCTCCGGCTCGCCCATCCGTCCGGTGTGGCAACGGTCGACGCGCGTGTCGAGCAACGCCAGGGCGCCTGGTTCGCTGCGTCAGTTACGATCCAGCGCAGTGCAAGGCGCCTGATGGACGGTCACGTCTACGTATCTGCCGCCGGTACGCCGGGACTAGGGAGTCCGACCGGATCCTGACCACCTGGCAACCTGGCCAGCCGGAACAACGCCCGTGTAATTTCCCACTGACCCTACGATCGGCGGCCAGTGTCAGTAGACCTTGAGTGCTGCGAGGGACCCCTCCAAGGCGGCGACGAACTGATTCACTTCAGTCTCACCCATCGGGGTCGAGAGCACACCGAAAAGGCCTCTGCTGCCGAGCAGCACGCCCCGCCCCAGCATCTCGCGATCGAGACCGGTGAGATCGGGACCGGTGGACCGAGCCTCAAGAAGGTCGCGAAAATCTACCGGCTGGATGTCACTCAACAGCACGCCGAACATCGAACTGCGCCCACTGACCTGGTGGGCAATGCCGTGTCGTTGGAGCATCTCGGTAGTTCTCTCGCGCAGCATGTCACCCAGTTGGTCCAGGTGCTCATACTCGCCGGGCGTCATCAACCGCATCGTCTCGTAGCCGGCTGCCATCGTCACGGGATTGCCATTGTAGGTGCCGCCATGGTGGACTTTCTCTCCCAGCCGATGGTCGAACACCGCCATGATCGCCTCGTTACCGGCGACCGCCCCGACGGGAAAGCCACCGCCGATGATCTTGCCCATCGACATCAGGTCAGGCATCACACCATTGGCGTGCCCCGCTCCGTGGTAACCGATTCGGAACGACATGACCTCATCAAAGATCAGAACCACACCCAGCTCTCGAGTCAGTTCTCGCAGTGCCTCGAGAAAACCCTCCGCCGGTGCCAGCAGGCCCAGGGCGGCAGGTAAAGGGTCCAGCAACACGGCCGCCAGTTCGCTGCAGCAGTCTTCGATCAGCTCACGGCAGATATCCAGTCGGTTCCAAGGCAACGTCACGACGTCTTTCTCAAGGGTCGGGACCATGCTGGTTTCCAGGGTGGTCTGCGGACTGCTCACCGTCCCCCAGTTGCCGGGCCTGGAAGAATCACTGGCCTGGGCATAGTCGTAGATGCCGTGGTAACACCCCTCAAACTTTGCAATCTTTGAACGGCCGGTGTGGGCACGGGATGCCCGGATCGCAAGCAGCACTGCTTCGCTGCCGGAATTGCAGAAACGCACCTGATCGGCGGCCGGGATGCGCTCCACCAGCAGTTCAGCCAATCGAATGTCGTATTCAGTCGGCAGTGAAAAGGCGGTGCCGTTCCGGATCACCTGGCCAACGGCCGCTGTGACAGCGGGATCCGAGTGTCCCCGGATCAGCGCGGTGTAGTTGTTGATAAAATCGATCCGCTCCTCGCCTTCCACGTCGGTTACTCGGCATCCCCGTCCCGACCGGGCATAAACCGGATAAGGATCCATAACGATCGTGTGGCGGGAATTCCCGCCGGGCATAACGGCCAGCGCCCGGTCATAGAGCTTTTTCGATTCCGCCTGACGGTCCAGATAGCCGATCTTTGCCATCATCCACCTCCGTGAGACCCTGATCTGATCACTCGCGCCTGCAGCGTATGACTCCGTCTGAAGCCGCGTGCCATGTGCATCCCTGTCGTTTCCCGCCCTGAAACAGTCCTGGGCGGTGAAGATTTTCCAGTCGTTTTCAGGAGGAACAGTTACCGGTCGGCAGAACGCGGCGAACCGGCCTGCTCCAGATCGATCACGATATTGCCGTGCTCGTCCAGACCGGCCGTGGCATTCGGAGGCACCAGGCAGGTAGCGTCGTATTCCTCGATGATACAGGGACCCGGCCGGTCGTCACACAGCGCCGCACGTTCCAGGACCGGAACGTCCAGCCAACCCTGCTCGGGACCCAGATAAGCCTGTCGGGTAACAAATGTCTGTCCGCCGCCGGTCTCGGTGTGCAGACCCTCCGGCACGCGTGATCCTTCGGACACCCCCTGACCAACAAGCTCCAGATTCACCAGCTCGACCGGCTCATCGGGCCCGGCCCGATGACCGTAGGTTCTTTCGTGCTCGTCGCCAAAGGCTCTCTGCAGGGCCTCGATAGCGGCCGGGTCGATTGGACCGCCCGGTACTGGTACGCTGAGTTCGTAAATCTGGCCCTGATAATGCATGTTTGCGTGGCGAAGCAGCCGGCGGCGATCCGCTGGAAAGCCATCGGCCGAGAGCTGGGTATCGGCTTGTCGTTCCAGGGCCTGCCAACCGGATTCGAGTTCGGCCGGATCGGCTTCACACAGCACCCGGCGTAGCGTCTGTGAATAATGGTGCTCTACCTCTGCACACAGCAGACCGAATGCCGAGAATACGCCGGGTGCTGGCGGCACCAGGATCCGGCGCATACCCAGCACCATCGCTATGGCAGCCGCAAACAGGGGCCCATTGCCACCAAAGGCAAACAGTACATATTCACGGGGATCACGACCGCGTTCGCTGGACACCGACTTGATCGCCCGGATCATGTTGGCTGAAGCGATCTCGTAGGCCCCGAAGGCCGCGCGCTCGAGCGTAAGACCCAGGGGTTCAGCGATCGTCTCGGAAAAAACCTGGCGACTCAAATCAGTATCAATTGCGAGATCACCACCGACCAGATGGTCCGGGTTCAGGTAACCCAGGATCGCGCAGGCATCGGTGACCGTCGGCTCGGTCCCTCCGGTCCCGTAACAGACCGGTCCTGGGTCTGCACCGGCACTGCGGGGCCCGATCTGCAGCGCACCGGCCGGGTCGATCCACACCATCGAGCCACCACCAGCACCGACTTCAGCGAGATCGATCGCCGGCACCTTGAGCCGGTAACCGGCACCGGTCAGCAGACGGGAACCGATCATGATCCCGGCCCCCACACTGTACTCGACCGCTCTGGAATACTGCCCATTCTCAACCAGCGATGCTTTGGCAGTAGTGCCGCCCATGTCGAACGTGACGATATCACCAAGGCCGAGCTTCTGGCTGAGTGCGTGCGCACCGACCACACCACCCGCCGGTCCCGATTCAATGATGTGACACGGCAGGCGGCGCGTCTGGTCTACGGTGGTCAATCCACCGTTTGACTGCATGAGCAGCAGCGGTGCATCCAGCCCCTCGTCTTTGAGCCTGGCAACCAGGGAATCAAGATAACCGGCGACTACCGGCAGCAGGTAGGCATTAATGACTGTGGTCGATGTGCGTTCATACTCCTTGATCTCAGGCAACACGTCACAACTGGCACAGCAGGGCAGGCCTGGTGCTCTCTCGTTGATGACCTCGAGCAACAGGCGCTCGTGTTCCGGGTTGGCGTAGGCATTTATCAGGCACACCGCAATCGCCTCAACACCCTCCGAGAGCAGACGATCTACCGCCCGCTGAGCGTCTGCCCTGCGCAGGGGCTTCTCAACTCTACCGTTACTGTCGAGGCGTTCATCGACCTCGACGCGCAGATAACGCTCCACCAGCGGAGGCGGTTTCTCCCACTTTAGATCGTACAGTCTTGGCATCCGCAGGGTGCGCAGTTCCAGCACGTCACGGAACCCGTCTGTGGTGATCAGACCCGTGCGGGCACCGCTCATCTGCAGAATGGTGTTGGAAGCCACGGTGGTACCGTGCATGATTTCTGAAACCGGAACATCGCTCAAGCCGGCCGCGGACAGAACCTGTTCAATACCCGCCAGGATCCCCTGGGCGTAGTCGTCTTCGGTCGACGACACCTTGCGGTTGTGGAGACGCCCATCGGGTGCGACCAGTACGATATCGGTAAACGTGCCCCCAATGTCGACACCCAGTCGATACTGCTGAGCAGCAGCCCCGGCCAATTCGGCCACCGGACTCATTCGTCCTCCCAGACCACGGCAGGAAGCGAGTCACTGCTCCGTGCCTCGAGTCTTGTCTTTCGCAGTTCCCCGGTCGCAGCCAGGTCCACTGACCAGTTGCTGTCGTCGATCACGACCCCATAATCGCACCTGGCACCTTCGACACTGACATATTCGTTCCGCACGTCGGCTAACACATGCCCTGGATCCCGTTCCAGCGGATCACCCCAGCCGCCACCGCCAGCCAACTCGTGACGGAATACATCACCGCGACGCAAGGTCATGGTCAGCTTGGAATCCAGGGTTCGTGCTCCGTTATCCGGGTTCATGACGTTCCGCGATGGTTTACCCGGCCGCCCGCCGTAGAGCCCGTAGGGCCTGAACCGCCGCCGATCAGAACGAACCTGCAGTACCGCTTCTTCTTCCGTGAATCGGTAGTCCCTTCGGTAGGGCGCACCGCCACGGTACTTGCCTGCCCCTGCCCGATCAGCAATCAGTTCATAACGCAGGATCTGCAGTGGATTCTGGGATTCGATCAGCTCAACCGACTGGGACGCCATGTTCGCGAACATGTTGGAGTTACCTTGAACACCGTCACTCCACGGCCGACCGCCCCAGCTACCACAGGCAAAATCGACGAAGATGAACGGCTGGCGGGATTTGTCGTAACCCCCGATACTGATTCCCGTGTTACCACCATCGGATGCCGCGCCGACTTCATCTTTGAGCATCATCGCCAGTGCGCCGAACGCACAGTCCCCCATTCGGAACCCGGTCAGTCCGCGGGCCGCACAGGCCCCCGGCAACAGCATGTTGGTCACCGTGCCCGGCGGGGCCGTCACCTCGATCGCTCGAAACAACCCTTCGTTGCAAGGGATATCAAAATCGAGCACCGAGCGGATCGCCGCATAGGACACCGCTTTGGTAAACGACAACGTACAGTTAATAGCGCCTTTCACCTGCGCCGAACTACCGGTCCAGTCTACTTTGACGCTGTCGCCCTCTTTCTCGATCCGGCAGTTCAGGCGGATTGGCTGATCCCTGTCGATACCGTCGTCATCGATCCAGTCCTCGAAGGCATACGCCCCGTCGGGCAGTTTTCGGACTGCCGCACGGGTCAGCCGCTCCGTGTGGTTGATCACCTCCTGCATGTAGAAACGTGTGGTATCCACCCCGAATCGCTCGACCAGTTCACCGAACTGGTGCTCGGCGATAGAGCAGGCCGACATCTGGGCCCGCATGTCGCCGAACACCTGCACCGGGATGCGCACGTTTTTCTCGATCAGCCGCCACATCGTGGTATTCAGTTCACCTTCGCTGTACAGCTTGACCGGAGGAATACGCAGCCCCTCCTGGTATATCTCGGTGGAGTCCGATGCATTCGAGCCCGGCACGCGCCCGCCCATGTCGGCCTGATGCGAGATCGTCGCTGCAATGGCGAGCCTTTCGCCTTCAATGAAGATCGGTTTGAAGATAAAAACATCCGGCAGATGCATGCCGCCCTCGAACGGGTCATTCATGATGAACATGTCGCCGGGCTTGATGTCACCTTCGAAATGCGTCAGCACCGCCTCCAGCGCTGTGGGTATCGATCCCAGGTGTAAAGGTATAGTCAGGCCCTGAGCCACCAGCTTGCCGTTGGCATCGGTGAAGGCCGTGGAAAAATCCATATTGTCGCGCAGCACACCCGAATAGGTCGTACGGCAGATCGTCACGGCCATCTCATCGGCGATCGAGAACAGAGCGTTCTTAAAAAGCTCCAGTGTGACCGGGTCGGATGTCATGGTCTGAGTCATAGCGCCTCCTGGCTGGTCTTATATCGCCTCCCTTTGGACAATTCAACTGCCTCCATATCACTGACCCGGCACGAACCTGAAAGCCTCTCAACTCTCCGCGAACCTTTGGCTATGGATATCGGCGATCTTCCTGGCGATCTCGTCCTGCTGCCGGCAGCGCAATCCGGGAAGTAGACGGAAACCGCCTCCGGCCGGTACAGTAGGTGCAGCTGTGCCAGAACCGGCTCTGCCCGAGCGGCGACACGGTTCCGGGACTCACGCCGAGACAAGCGATCGATCAGGGTCCACCGGAGAAACGAAAACCATGAGCAGTGCACTATTCACCGAGGTGTCACTCCGTGGACTGACCGTAAGCAACCGCATCGTGGTCTCACCAATGTGCCAGTATGCCGCTGAAGGCGGCTCGGCATCGGACTGGCACCTGATGCACCTGGGTCAATTCGCAATGGGCGCCGGCGGCCTGCTGATCACCGAAGCGACCCATGTCAGTCCTGCCGGCCGGATCTCACCGCACTGCCTGGGTCTTTACAACGATGACAACGAGCGAACCATCAGCCATGTGATTGAATTCTGCCGGGAGCACGGTGTCGTTGCGCTCGGCACTCAGCTGGCCCACGCCGGACGCAAGGCATCGACCCGACCGCCACTGGACGGTGGGGGCAGCCTGGGCCTGGAGGAAGGTGGCTGGCAGACGGTCGCCCCTTCAGCCCTGGCTTATGGCGACTGGCACACACCCTCGGAACTGGACCGGGGCGGACTCAACCAGGTGAAGGCGCAGTTTGTCGATGCCACCCTGCGCGCAGATCGGATAGGATTCGACCTGGTCGAGGTACACGGTGCGCACGGTTACCTGATCCATCAGTTCTGTTCTTCACTATCGAACCACCGGACGGATGAATACGGTGGTTCTCTGGACAACCGGATCCGCTTTCCACTCGAGGTCTTCGAGGCCATGCGGGCCGTATGGCCTCCGGACAAACCAATGGGTATGCGTATCACGGCGCAGGACTGGGTCGACGGTGGCTGGGATCTGGATGACTGCATTTACTTTGCCAACGCCTTAAAGGTGCTGGGCTGTGATTTTGTGGATGTCAGCTCCGGGGGACTGGATCCAAGACAGAACATCACAGTCGGGTCTGGCTACCAGGTGCCGTTTGCCGAGCGGGTCCGGCGGGAGACCGGCCTGCACACGTGGGCGGTCGGCATGATTACCGAACCGCAACAGGCTGACGAGATCGTTGCCAGCGGAAAGGCCGATATGGTCGCGTTGGCCCGGGCAATAATGGCAGATCCCCGCTGGGCCTGGCACGCGGCGATGGCACTGGGCGATGACACCCCCTGGCCGAAGAGATACCTGCGCGCCCATCCGCGTCATCGAGGGCAGTTCTTTCCCCGCCATGACGGCCGACCGATCCGCTGAGATCACCCGGCAGGCCGAAAGATAGACAAGGCTTTACTGACGATGACAGCCACCAGAATCATGGACGGTTTTCCCCCACCACCGGAACACCAGGTCACGATCGAGAACTGGCGATCGGCGCCGTTCAGCAGCTGGGCGTTCCGCAATATCCGCCAGTTGCTGCCGACGGCAGCGATCTACCGCGGCGACGGCAGTACCGCGGTTCTGGACAGGAACCCGCGCGCGCTTGGCGAATTGCGTTTCGAGGATACCCAGGGCCAAGAGACCTCGATCGGCGAGTTCCTGCTTGACACCCATACCGATGGTTTCATCGTCCTGCATCGAGGCACTGTCGTTTTCGAGCGCTACGAAAACGGACTCCTGCCGCACACCCCCCACATCCTGTTCTCGGTCTCCAAATCTCTGACTGCCATACTGGCTGGGGTTCTGGCAGACAAAGGCCTGCTCGACCCGGGTAGCGCCGTCGCCCATTACATCCCGGAGGTCGCAGACTCGGCTTACAGCGGGGCGACCGTCCGGCACCTTCTCGACATGACGGTCGGGGTGCTATTCGATGAAGACTACGAAAACGAGACCGGGGACTTTGCCCGCTACCGCATGGCGACTGGGTGGTTGCCCCGCACTGACGACAATGCTCCGATGGGTCTGAGGGCCTTCCTGCCGACGCTCAAACCCGATGGCCCGCACGGTACGGCGTTCCACTACGTCTCACCAAACACCGACCTGCTGGGCTGGGTCCTGGAACGCGCGGGGGGATTACCGTTCCCAGAGCTGTTCAGCAAAGAGATCTGGCAACCGCTCGGAGCAGAATACGATGCGTACGTCAATGTCGACCCACTGGGAGCACCCCGGGCTGCCGGGGGCATCTGCATCACCTTGCGGGATTTTGCGCGATTCGGCCAGATGTGCCTTGACTCAGGGCTCTCCAGCGGCCGGCGTGTGGCCCCTGCCTGGTGGATTCGCGACATGCAGGAGAATGGCGATCAGGCCGCATGGGACGCGGGCAACTTTGCAGAGTTCATGCCGGGGTGGCGCTATCGCAGCCAGTGGTACGTATCAGAAGCCGGCGCCTATGGGGGACTCGGTGTCTTCGGTCAGTTCCTCTACCTGGACCCGGCGTCAAACGTGGTGATCGCGCGATTTTCCTCCCGGCCCAGAGCCCTGGATCCGGCCGACAAAGATTCGAGTTACCGGGCCTTCGAGAGCATCTGCCGATCACTCGGGAACTGATCCAGGGTAACTCTGAAGGCGCTTTCAGGTTTAGCTGACAGGCGGGGTCTGGCCTTCTCCGAGGTCCCACCACAGTGCCGTCATGATCCGCAACGCCTCTCGACTGATGCTGCCCAGAAGATGCTCGTTCGGGGCATGTTGCGAACAGGCCGCATAAGAATGCGGCACCCAGATCGTCGGCAGGCCCAGCACGTCGGCAAATACATCGTTGGGTAGCGTACCGCCAAGATTGGGAATGACTGCGACTTCTTCACCGGTAGTCGCCGCCATCGACCCAATCACCCATCTCGCCCAGGGATGCTCCGGGTCGAGCCGTGTGGCATACATATGGTCCCGGGTAGCCGACAACTCCACACTCGCCAGGCCTCTGGCATCCAGGTACTGCCGGAGCGAGGGCAAAAAACATGCCGGATCGGTCGGCACAACGAAGCGGATCTGGCAGTGGGCCGAAGCCTTCGGCGGCACGGCATTGGCGGGATTGCGCGGGTTGCCGGTCTCAAAGGCAAGCACTTCGAAGGTGTTCCAGCCAAAGACTTTTTCCGGCGCGGTCAGGCCGGGTTCACCCCAGTTCGGATCGATCTTCGGCGTGTTGTCATCCTCGTCGATGGTCAACCGGTTCAATGCAGAACGGACCGACTCCGGTATACCTGCCGGGCGCCACTCGGGCACCTGTACCTCACCGCTCACCGAAGTGATCGCCGCGATTGCATGCGCCAGAATGATTCCAGGATTGGCCAGTAACCCGCCCCAGTTGCCGGAATGATGACCGCCTTCCCGCAGGTCGACCGTCATGTCGAAGTTGAATGCGCCGCGGGACCCCATAAAGACGGTCGGACGATGCGGCGCCAGCCGGGGTCCATCGGAGGCAATAAACACATCCGCAGTGAGGCGATCGGCATTTTGTTGACAGAACTCTCGCAGACCCGGCGAGCCGCGTTCCTCACCGGTCTCGATCAACACCTTGATGTTGAACCCAAGACTTCCGCGCTGCGTCAGCACAGTTCCAAGTGCCGCAAGATTGATCGTGTGCTGTCCCTTGTTGTCGGCGGTACCGCGTCCGTACCACCGGTCGGATTCCCGTATCACCGACCAGGGGTTCAGCCCTTCCCGCCACTGGTCGTCGTAGCCCCGGACGACATCGCCGTGACCATAACTCAGAACCGTTGGCAGGACCGGGTCCTCGATCCGCTCGGCGATCAGAAACGGCCCACCACCGTGATCCGGGTTTTCTTCGATGTGGCATGAAAAACCCAACTCAACAAGATACCCAGACATCTCCTGCTCAAGGTACCGGTACAGCTCAGGCCGCTGCGCCGGTTCCTGACTCTCCGTACGATAGCCCACACGCCGTTTGAGGTCCGTAAAAAACCCGTCATCATCGAAATAACGTTCGATGGCTTCAATTGCCAGTGATCTGGTCATACTGATTTGCGTTTCCGTAGACGCTGAATGATCCACTTCACCTCAATCTGACTCGCTGATCAACCGAAAGGCCGCAATGCCGTTCAAAATGGTGCCGAAGAGCGTTTGCCTGCGAAGTAAATGTTGGCCATCAAGGAAAAGTTCCACACAGGTCAGGAAGCCCGCACCGCGCCAGGCGTTACCAGACTGCGAAGACTAAAGGCCAGCAGAAAACCGAAAACAGTGAACCCCGTCAGGACAAGAAAGGCACCGTCGTAGTTGTGCGCGAGATCGAACATTTTTCCGCTGATCCACGGCCCCGCTGTACCACCGATGGTGCCAATCAGCAGGACAATTCCAAAGATCAGACCATGGGACCGTGTTCCGAAAAACTCGGCCACCGTCGGAGATGCCACCGCAAACAATCCGCCGTGCGCCACCCCGTAGAAAAGTGCAAATAGGAACAACCACGACGGGTTGGGCAATTGCTGTAACAGGATGAAGCTTGAAAAAAGCAAAGCAAAACAGATCATCAGCGACCGCCTGGCGCCCAGGATGTCAAACACACCGCCCATGGTCAAACGACCGAGGATACTGCAGCCACCGACAGCTGAAAGCACCCCGACCGCAGTCGCCTTTTCCAGGCCCTGATCGATCGCATAAGGCACGATATGGACGATGATCGTGAACAGGCAGTACCAGTCTGCCAGTTTCGCCAGGCAGATGAGCCAGAACTGACGGGTGCGAATCGCCTCACGCAATGTCAATCCCTCCTCCTCTGTTGCTCTATCCAACGCCTCGGAGTCCGTCTCACCCCAGGGTCGCAGACCCAGCGCCGCTGGATCGCGCCGCATCACCTGGGAAGCAACAACCATGACGACCATAGCGACAATCCCGGCTATTAGGCAGGCATTGCGCCAGCCGAATTGAACGATAAGAACAGCCGCCAGCAGTGGTACGACGACTTGGCCAATACCCGCCCCTGATTTGACGAATCCCGACATCAGACCCCGACCCCGTCTGAACCAGCGTGCGACCGTAGAGAGCGTGGCGACATCATGCGCTGCAAGCCCCAACCCTCCCAGCAACCCGTAGAACAGGTACAACTCCAGCACAGTGTCGATCCTAGACATCAGGGCGAAGCCGAGCGCAAATACTACTGTCGATACGGTCAGCAGCAATCTCGGCCCTATCTGGTCATTGACACTGCCCATGAACACACCCACGACCCCCATGACGACAAACATCGTCGAGTGGGCACCAGCTATCTGGGCACGTGACCAGCCGAACTCCCGTTCGAATTCCGGAAACAGTACGCTGAACGTGAAGAACAGACCCAGGTACATCATCTGCGTGACCATGCAGGCACCGACGATGTAATGGCCGTAGAAGATTTTCTTGATGCCCATTGTTTAACTCGCGAAATCTTGACAAATTCCAGCCAACATCCGGCTAGCCTGTGCCCTGACTGTTCGGCTTCAGTCGATATACAACGATCAGGAAATTCTCCCTATCAGTTGATGGAGACGCGATGCATCTCTCGCCTGAACCCGTGATAATCATTGACGGGATTGTGCTGGGTACAGCGATTGTCCCACATGGCCATAGATCCGACTGCCCACTGAAACCGGCAGGTGAACTCGGGTCGTGTCTGGTGACGAAAAAGATACGACAGTACCGGTTCGCTCTCTTCTTCAGTCATCCCCTGGAACCGCACCGAGTGACCGTAGTTGACAAACAGCGTCCTGCGCCCGGTTTCGGGATGGATTCGGACCACAGGATGCTCGGCTTCCAGGACGTCCGGCTCCGGAGCTGATGCCGCTTCAAGCCGGTCAGCCCGACTGCGCGCAGCACCGGCCTTGGCAGAACTCTGGACGACGGTCAATTCAGCCAGCATCTGCTTCATACCTTCGGAAAGAGCCTCGTAAGCCATATACATATTGGCAAACAGTGTATCCCCTCCGACAGGAGGTATTTCTCTTGCCAGCAGTAGAGCACCGATCGGCGGCACTTGCAGATAAGTCGTGTCCGCATGCCAGATACCGCCAAAGTTATGCCGCTCGTGCGGAAGTTTGACTACTGCCACCACCTCCGGGGTCCCGTCAAGCCCCTTAACCATCGGATATTCGGTCGGCTTTCCAAAGCGGCAGGCAAATGCCAGTTGCTGCTCAGGCGTCATTGCCTGATCCGGAAAAAACACGACCAGGTGTTTCAGCCAGGCTGCGCGTACTTCTTCTATGATGGACTGCGGCAACTCGCTCGCGCAGTCCACCCCATGGATCACTGCGCCCAGAGCAGTGGAGATCGGTTCTACTGCAATGTGGTCATATTCGGCCATCGGAAGAGCGGTGACTCAGGAACGATAGTCGGGCTCTTCGCGGTCGAGAATACGCCTCAGTGCCTTGAAATGGCGATCCGCAATCAACGGCAGTTCCGAGTTCATCTGTTTCCGGGTCGCGGCCAGCACCGACTCACTGATCGTGCGCAATTTTCCACCGGTTGATCGGGCCAGCACCTGAAACATTGACGCCCGTTCCAGGTAATAAAGGTCGGTGAACGCCCGCGCAACCGATTCACCGACCACTGTGACGCCATGACTTGCCATGAACAGGACATTCGCATCACCCATCAGGCCTGCAAGTCGATCACCTTCTTCCCGGTCAAGCGCGAGGCCAGTGTAGTCATCGTCGTAGGCGATCCGACCATCGAACTGCAGGGCATTCTGCTCACACATCTCCAGGCGACCGTTCTCGAGCAGCGTCAAAGCCGTGGTGTACGGCATGTGGTTGTGCAACACCACCGTCGCACTCGGTACATTCACATGAACCCTGCTGTGGATGAAAAATGCGGTGTCTTCCACCGTGTTTTGACCCTCGAGCACGTTCCCTTCGGCGTCAGCAAGGACCAGCGACGACGCAGTGATCTCCGACCAGTGCCAACCGTAAGGGTTGATCAGGAACCGGTCTCCGCGGACCCGCCCGTCTTCATCGGGAACGGCCATTGAAAAATGATTGTCGACCCCCTCCGACAGCCCCAGTCGTGCCGCCCAGCGCAGTGCGACCGCAAGATCCACCCGCCCCTGACTGATTACGGATTCGGGATCCGTGCTTAAAGAGTTTTCCACCGGAATGGGTGTTGCCATTTTTTGACTCCTCTTGCTTAAATGACGCCGGAAGGCCCTGAAGCCTAGACACGCTTTCAGTATTTCTTCACCCATCCAGTGTGAAGCCTCGGGCGTTTGTTATCAAGCCGGAAACAGCACCTGCGATCCGGCGATGAATCCCGCATTGGCCATCTTGCCCGTTACAAGCAGATCCTCGATCGCAGATCTCTTGTGTCCTGTTAATCCTCCGGCTTTTTTCAGGCTGGTCTGAGATGATATTCAAGGGAAGGATCCATCCGACTCGCTCTATCCACCCTCCAGAGCTACTATTCGATCCTTTGGGCTAGACCCGATAAAGCAAGTGCTCTACTATGGAAGTTAGGGAATTATTGGTGGGGAACAGAATTTGCAGTTCGGAACAGGTTCTCAGATTTGCGCGTTGATTTGTGCATCAGTTGCACTCGGCGGCTGCAGCAACAGCAGTTCCTCCGGGACCACCGGAGGCAACGGCACGATCGTGGTGCCGCTCGCTGGCTATTGGACCGGCAGCTGGTCCAGAAACACGACGCTCACCGACCTCATCAACGACACCGAGGACGCCACTACCCAGCTCGATCCCGAAGACGGCGTTGCCCGACTGCAGATCACGTCGGCCAGCGGCTCATCCCAGACTATATCCGGGGAGCTCCTGATGTCGGGTTTCAGCTGTTTCGACACGGGCCGCGTATC
>CAZVVN010000060.1:0-19570 GCA_964630665.1 uncultured Acidiferrobacteraceae bacterium
AACTAGGCCAGTTGCATAGGAGTGACCGGAGTCAGGAGATGGAACAGGTGCTCGATTTTGAGCGCACGAAAGATCCAGATGGGCAATTTATTCCTCTGGTCGTGCGCATGACGCTCGATCTTACCGGTGTACGAATTCACTTGGCGGACTGGCAGGCACTGTCGAACAAAGAACGGCAAACGCTAGCCCAGGTTCCCGTGGCTGACCCAACAGCGAGGGATCATTTCCTCGTTACTCTGCAGCAGATGTTGACGGCGGCAGGACGATCGAAGATCGAACAGAAAGTGGCCGCCACAGCGAAAACACTAGCCTGTCTGGATGACTCAGAACCCGGCTGTGTGACTGCTATTTGTGCCCATGCCGGAGTAGTAGTCGACTGGGGTAATCTTGGGTGTTTCGAGCGCTATCTGCTCTGCCACGCTGCTGCAAAAAATGATCGGGCGCTGTGTCGTACGATTGCTTCCGAGATGCCGGCCCTGCAGTTGGCACCCGTTCGGGGCGACTGAGCGACTCGAGGTTTAACGCTGGCACAGTCGGTCTGGCCAGTTCTGCGTGTTTGTTAGTGCCGGTGTGTGCCGGTCGTCATGTTGGATCTGGTTTTCTATCGGGGTATCAAATTTGTTGATCCAGATGAAGGCTGATCTGCGTCAAGCCGCGTCTGGTGTCGTAGCGCCACTATTCGTAATTGAGAACCGCTTAGCGGAGAATTCGGTAAGTGCGATGCGAATCTTGTTTCCGTCAATGAACTGGTGTCTCGTGACCCAAGAGGCGGAGGAAAAGTCGACCCACGATGGGTAGAGTCTCGATTTGTGTAACTTCAGGCCATCCCTTTGTTTTGACGAGCGTCAATTCAAGGCTTATCAGGGTGTTCCATCAATAATCCAACGTCAATTGTGCATACTCCCCATGTGTGCCACTATGGATGTGGTAGGTGTTAACTTGTCTGATACGGCGCTGGCCATTGTGGGTCCTCGTCGCTGGAATCATTCTTGGGGTCGCCCTTTGGGGGGGCTTCAACTGGGCTCTGGCCCTAACCAATACGGAAGAGTTTTGCATTAGCTGTCATGAAATGCGTAACAACGTGTACGAGGAATACAAGACAACAAGCCACTTTTCAAATGCGTCCGGAGTGGCTGCAACTTGCCCGGATTGTCACGTACCCAGGGAGTGGTGGCCCATGACCGTAAGAAAGATAGGTGCCACCAACGAGCTTTTCTATGCCTTAGCAGGGTCGATCAATACGCGTGAGAAATTTCTGGCTAAGCGTTGGTTTCTGGCTAAAAAGGTCTGGGCAAACATGGAGCAAACCGACTCGCAGGAGTGCCGAAACTGCCATAGCATTCGGTCGATGGAGTTGGCCAGACAGTCGCCTGCAGGACGACAGCGTCACGCGCAGGCCCGGCAGGTAGGGAAAACCTGTATTGACTGTCACAAGGGTGTCGCCCACGAACTGCCAGAGGCATTCGTCGATGCCGAGCACGACCGTATCGAGAAGGACAGGGTGCCGTGTGCCGACTGTCACGCTGGAATGTGGCAGCCACCTGCTGACGAGGCTTAACGGTTACTCAGGCCATACCGATCGTTTAGGTCCATTAGACGGTGCACAAAGAGAAAGGAGTCTGACAATGAACAGGAAGAGCCAGCGGTGTACAGGTATTGTGCTGCTGCTGATCGCGTTGACCGCTAACACTGTTAGTTCCGCAGATTCAGACAGGTCGACCTATTCGGCAGCGGTGCAACAGGGTCAGGCGTTATATCAGGCAAACTGCGTTTTCTGTCATCAGGCCGATGCTATTGGCAAAGCCGGTTTTGCACCGTCGCTGACCAACGCGGAATTACTCAGTCTTGCCACGGACAAGTTCTTTATGGGCACGATACGCGATGGGCGTTTTGGAACAGGTATGCCGCCGTTTGCCCATCTTGGGCGTAAACAGCTAAAAGAGATCGTAGCCTACCTTCGCTCGTTTGAAATTCTACCCAATCGATCGAACGAGGTAGATAGCCAACCCAACGCGTATGGCGACCCCCGGCTGGGTCAATTCTGGTTCGAGCAGATTTGTGCCACCTGTCACGGAGTCAAGGGGGATGGCTATCTAGCCGGGGGCACCGGCACGGCGATCGGTCAGCGTGGGTTTCTGGATAAGGTGTCGGACGGATTTATCCGTACCACCATCAAGGAGGGCAGAAGCAATACTCGTATGCGCGGCTTCCAGGGCGCGGACGCACTGGCCAATCTGACTGATCGTGAGATCGACGACATTGTTGTATATATGCGCACCCTGGCGGCGCAATGAAGGAGAAGCAGATATGAAGCGCATCAAGAACAAGCTGTCGCGACGGGACTTTCTCAAGTCCAGTGCTTTCCTCACAGGATCTGCTGCTGGAGCAAGCCTGTTTGTGGGTCATAACCCGGAACTCGAGGCGGCCGAAGCGTCGACTGGTGTCGAGCGCGGAACGGCGTTGGCACAGTGTCCGTACTGCGGTGTCGGCTGCGGCACCATTATTCAGACAGAGAATGGCAAGATCGTCTCGATGCGCCCAGATAAGGATCACCCGACCAATTATGGGTTGCAGTGCATCAAGGGGTTGACGGCAGCCGAGCCCATCTATGTCGATCGCATGGAAGGAGATTCCTACGTACGCAAGGATGTGTGGGCCGAGTGGAGCAAGCCCGGGCATGGAGATCTAGGATTTATCACGAAGAGCAAGGGCTCCTTTGATGAGGAACACTTTGTGCGGGTTCCTTACCATCAGGCTTCAGAAATGGTGGCGTACAAGATCGTACACCTCGCCAAGAAATACGGCGGCAATTCGATCGCACTCTACGGTTCGGGACAGCTCACTATGGAAGGTCAGTACCTGGAGAATCTTTTCATGAAGGGAGTACTGGGCTCGAATACCATCGAGGCAAATGCCCGCATGTGCATGACCTCGGCCGTGACCGGCTATTTTGCTACGCTTGGCTCTGATACGCCGCCATTGGCGTACGACGATATTGAATTGTCCGACATGATCATGCACTTTGGCCACAATGCCCGTGAGTCACATCCCATCATTTTCTGGCGCGCAGCTGATCACAAGAAAAAAACTGGAATTCCGACCGTGGTTGCCGATCCGCGCAGGACCGGTACGCAGATGGGATATGAGGATATTAAACCCGAGAACTCCGTACACGTACCGATTCTCAATGGGGATATCAGCTTTTTGAACTCACTCGCCCACGTGTTGTTGAAGGATCATCCTGACGTTATCGACTGGGATTTTCTTAAGCAACACACCTCGGGTTGGCAGGAGTACACCGAGGGTGTGTTAGCCAATTACAGCCCGGAGCAGGTACAGGACCGCATGGGCGGACCGAACCACGATGTTTCACCGCAACTGATTCGCAAGGTGGCTGGTATGTTCGCCGATGCGACTCGTAAGCGTTTGGCCCGCAGCAAGGGCAAACAAGCGAGTTCGGGTGCCGGTGTCGAAGGTGGTTACGGCGGCGTTATCATCATGTGGGGAATTGGCTACAACCAGCATATCCACGGTCAGCACAATGTGATCTCCATCATCAACCTGCTGACCTTGACCGGTAATCTGGCTAAACCCGGTTGTGGGCCTTTCTCCATGACCGGCCAGCCCAATGCCATGGGTGAGCGCTTCACCGGTGGCCTGACCGGGCGGTTGCCATTCAACATGCCGTTGAAAAATGACATCCACCGTGCCCATATGGCCAAACACTGGCATGTGCCGGAGGGCAACCTGATCAACGCCATGAACTCCAAGAATCCAGGTTACGCTGTGGGCATGATGGAGCGGGCGTTGAAGGGCGAGGTAAAGGCTATGTTCTTGGTCTACGCCACCCATATCGATTTGCCGGATCAGGAGAATCTTGTCCGCCCGGCTTTGAGCAAGACCTTCAACGTGGTGCAGGAGATCTACCGCCACGCACCGAACAATCTCTACGCCGATGTGATCTTTCCAGCAGCGACCTGGGGTGAGGTATCGGGTACCTACATCAGTTCCGAGCGGCGAATCAATATCTGTGATCAGGCCGCCTTACCGCCTGCTGGATGTCTGCCGGACCTGGACATGGTGGTTGATAAGGGAAAGGAAATTGCCCACTTGTTGGGGATGGATGGTGATGCGATTTTTCCCTGGAAGAAGGACAAGAATGGTTTCATCGATACTGAAGAGGTCTTCCGCGACGTGATTCGTGCCTCGGCGGGAACGGATACCGACTTGACTGGTATCCTGGAGCGCGAAAAGATCGATGGGATCTCTCCTTACGAGCAGTTGCGGAAATTGCGCGGTATCCAGTGGCCCGCACCGACTTACGAGATCGCCAAGAACGGTGGCACCAAGCGGCGCTACATGCTTCAGGAAGGCCAGTGGAAAACCAGGCCCTACGGTTACTTCCGCACCAAGGACGGAAAGGTTCATATGAAACTTTGCCAGCAGGACTATACGGATCGGGAGAAGTGGACCCGCAAGTTGATGGAATTTGGTGTCAAGAAGGATTTGTACACAATCGATCACCTCGATCTGATCAACCTGGCACGTGACAGGGGTCTGACGCCGGACATTCCAGACGAGCAATTCCGCGGCAGGCACTGGAAGGATGTGCCTCGGGACAAGTATCCCTACTGGTTCGGGTTGGGGGTTGTGTATGAGCATTTCCATACGGCGAAATCAAATCGCAGTCCAACCACGCGCCGCCTGGTGCCGGAGATGTATGTTGAGATGCATCCGGACGATGCTAAGGACCTCGGTATCAAGGATGGCGACAAAGTACGGGTCATTACACCGCGAGGGTCGCTCGAAGCGCGGGCACAGGTCGGCACAAACAGTCTCGTCAAACCGTCGCGAAACAATGTGCCGCGCGGTTACATGTTTGGACCCTGGAACCTGTCGGTGGCTGACAGTGCTGATCCGAAGAAAAACAAGTGGTTGGCAAATCGGGTTACCAGTCGCGTCTGGGACCCGGTGTCGGGGCAGGTAGACTTCAAGAAATCTGCAGCCCGAATAGAAAAAATTTAAGGAGCCTGACCGATCAATCTGATGGCCTCCCGACCGCGGCTAGTCGTGAGTGTGCCGAAAATGTGACCAGATCGGTAATTTAGGAGCGATGCGGCGAAGATCCTTTATCCGGGGACTGATCTTGGGCGTTGTGAGTGTATTACGCACGAGTTCGGCTCGAGCGGCCACAACCCAGCAGATGGATCTGCGATATCTTCGTCCTCCAGGCGCGTTGCCCGAGCCTGAGTTTCTCAGTCGTTGTATTCACTGTGGTCAGTGTGGAGAAGTCTGCCCAAACCGTTGTATCATGTATTTCGGGCTTGAAAACAGCCTGTCATCACTGGACACGCCCTATATAGTGCCGAGGGAAAAGGCCTGTATTTTGTGCATGAAATGTGGAGATGTCTGTCCTAGTGGTGCGATTACATCAATCCCACGCACGGCCAAGGCGATCACTGAAAACGTGCGGATGGGGCGTGCCCATGTCGACAAACGCCTCTGCTTGTCCTACCAGGGCAAGACCTGCGGTGTGTGTTATCGCGCCTGCCCGTTGCCCGACCTGGCTCTCCGCGTAGGGATGTTGGAGCAGCCGGAAGTTCTGGACGCTTGTGTCGGCTGTGGGCTGTGTGAACGCTCCTGCATACAGATGCCGCAGGCGATCCGTGTCGTCCCCGATCGTGGATGAGTCGAATGAGACCCTATGGCTGAGCTCCGCAATACCTTTACTTTTATCCAGCGGCATCTGAACAAGCTGCGTTGGCTCGTTCTCAGCCTGGTATTGGCATTGCTCGTGTTGTTGCCGATCGTTCATGTCTACCAGTCCTACGTCGCCGCACACGCCTATGATTTGCTCGCTCCAAGTGAACGTCAGCTTTATGACGTCATGGAGACTCTCACAGGACCGTTTGTCGATGATCCTGCCGAGGACCTGGATGCCATAAAAGGCACCACCTGGTCCGGGACGCTGTTCGGGGTCAAGCTTAGTGATCCCCTGGCGGTAGCCGGTCAGGGGGCTGCCGGACTGACCGTTTACAGCCCGTTTCTCGTCACTGCGCTGGTTCCGGTGCTTGTCACAATCGTGTTGGGACGTTTTTTCTGTGGCTGGCTATGCCCGGCAACGCTGGTTTACGAGTTGAATACCAATTTGGGGATCTGGCTGAACCGGCTTGGATTTAGAGTTGGCCAGAGGCGTTTCGATCGGCGACTCAAGTATGTTGTACTGGGGATCGGTCTGGCGTTGTCAGCCCTAAGCGGTTCGGTTCTAGTGGCGGCGATCTATCCACCAGCGATTCTCGGTCGTGAGTTCTACTACGCCGTGGCCCATGGCGGGTTTGGCGCCGGAGCAGTATTCTTTATCGCCACCTTGCTGTTCGACTTGTTGGTAGCACGCCGCGGGTTTTGTCGCTACCTGTGCCCGGGCGGGGCGCTGTATTCGTGGCTAGGACGCTACCGTCTTTTACGCATTCAACGCAATGTCTCCGAGTGCAACGATTGCACCAAATGTAATGCCGTGTGTGAGTTTGGACTGAACCCTCTTCGTGACGACTACGGCCAGGAATGCAACAACTGCAGCGCCTGTATAGCCTCCTGTCCGACAGATGCACTCAGTTTCAGATGGCAGCTGAAAGACGTGCCGAACCAGGGACCAGGGCATCTGGGTCCGCGTTACCGCCGGCAACTACAAGACGGGATGGGAGCCTGATGCGACACGGGGGTCCGAAGTTATGAGATATGCCATCGGGCTGATTCTTGCCGCGACGATATTGTGCTGGTGTGGACCGGGGCAGGCGCATCATGTGCTGGGCCGCCCGGCATACAGTCTCAACGAAGATTCGAACACACCGCCGAGCAGGCAGGTCGAGACGCAGATCGGTGAATACATGGTTTCCTATATGGTCTTTCCCGCTTTTCCCCGGCCGAATGTGCCTGGCCGCATCAACCTTTACCTGACTCACCAGGATACCGGTATTCCCTTAGCGGGTGAGGTGACTTTCAAAGTACGCAACGACAGCTGGCTGGTGACCGAGGAAACCGAGATTATTGGTACCCAGTTACCCGATGACAGCGTCTACCGGCAGGGTTTCATGTTCAGTGAAGAAGGTGATTACACAATCTCCGCTACATTCGAGGCCGGTGGAGAGCCTTACACCATTGATTTTCCGCTGGCGGTCGGTTCTCCAGCGCCGATCGGTTTCCTGGGCACAGCGGTCGCCATTATCGCTGCCGTACTCCTTGGTGTGAGCCTTGTCCAGCGCAAACGCCTGACCGGCGCCAAGGTGCGAAGAGCTAAAGGTGAGAGCAGCACAGATGCCAGGTCGTTTGATGACTCGAGGGGCTCGTCATGAGTTCAGTACCGGCGAATATTGCGGTGGCGGCACTGAGTATTCCGCTCCTGTTTATCCTGGGAGAGGTTGTCGCTGGTTTTACCGGCTTTCGCCTCTGGATGCTGACGCGACCGTTGTTGGTCTGTTTGTAATGGACCGACGTACCTTTTTCCGTCACGGACTGGAACGGGCCACCCAAGCCGCTGTGCGATACGCCGATGGGTGGATCGATCAGAACGCCGGACAATGGATCCGGCCACCGTTTGCACTGGAGGAGCTTGAATTTCTGCTTGCCTGCACCCGTTGTGATGCCTGTGTCAGCGCTTGCCCCAACGATGTGATTTTTCCCCTGGCGGGGCATCTTGGCCCCCTTACGGGTACCCCGGCCCTGGATCTGTTGCACAAAGGCTGTCGCCTGTGTGAGGACTGGCCGTGTGTAGTGTCCTGTCAGACCGGCGCTCTTGCTTTCGGATCAGGTATCGATACAGAGCCGTCAGCCGGCGACGCGTCAAGCAGCGGGCCGTTGCCGAGGCCCCTGGCCATGATCGGTATAGACCAAAGCCGCTGTCTGCCCTATCAGGGACCGGAATGTGGTGCCTGTGCCGACAGCTGCCCGGTAAGCGGGGCATTGGCCTTGGTATCAGCAAAACCTCGCATTGACCCTCAGTTCTGCCTGGGCTGCAGCTTGTGCCGGGAAGCCTGCATTACGGATCCCCCGGCAATCACGGTCACATCTATCAATGACAACCCGGTATCGGGATCTGGCTCGGGAGTACCAACCGACTGATCGGAGAAGAACAAAGCAAATGACGTCAGTAATCGCAACCGTTCAGCTTTTTCTCGAGCAGATTAAGTCAGCGGCCATGGCTGCCGGGTCAGCGCGACTGCGACGATGTAGCCGAACATCCCGACCGCAATCATAAATGCGAGTGAGCGGACTCGAGCCGTACGGCCACGTTTCAGAGCCACGGTGCCGACTAGGACGTAAAGTACAACAGCGACCAGCTTAACGGTCAGCCAGTCGCGACCAGACGGATACTGTTCCGAAGTAATCACCAGCCAAAGGGCACTCAGTAGCAAACCGATGTCGACCAGGTGCGGTAGTAGTCGGGTCAGATGATGTGTCAGCAGGGCCGAGCCGGTCAGCATCCACACACCACGCACTACGAATCCACTGATGGAGATCGCAGCACAGGCGATGTGGACGCTCTTGATCAGAGCATAATGATCCATGACCAGAGTGCTTAATGACTCACCAGGCGGTCAGTGACCACTCTTCGTATCGGCGGAAGGTGATTCGCGGCATGCAGTAGGGCTTTGCGCAGGATCTTGATGGGCAGATTTTCTGTCGTGTAAAGATCAACCAGTGTATTGGTTCCGAGGTACATGGGCAGCACGACCCTGCGGTGACGCTGACTGTACTGTTGCAGCAGTTTTGGGGTACCGATGTCCTGTCCTTGATGCCGGGCAGTTAACACTGCCTGTGCCAGCAGTTGCTGGCCGCTTAATCCAAGGTTGTAGCCATGGGCGGTGACCGGGTGCATGCCCACTGCTGCGTCACCAATGAGGGCCGTACGAGGTCCGTCAAAGCGATCAGCGAGAACGGCAATCAGCGGGTAGACAAACCGTTCGCTGATCAGATCCATGGATCCTAGTCTGCTGTCCAGCTTGGCGCTGATCCACTCGGAAAAGTTATCCGCGGTCATTTCCGAGAGAGCCTGGGCACGATCGGTCGGTACGGTAATCACGATTGAGGACGACTGGTTTGTCAGCGGCAGCACGGCAACGGTCTGACCGTATTGAAAGCATTCGCTGGCAATTCCCGAGTTGTCCTGCTGGTGACTCATTCGGCAGACCAGGGCCGCACGCCCAAAATCACGATTTCGAGCGGCAATGCCGACCCGGCGGCGCACACTCGAAAACCGGCTGTCGGCTGCAACGAGAAGCGAGGCTTCAAGGCTCTCTCCACTGCACATAGTAACAGTAACAGAGTCTTGCTCCGGGTATACGGAAGATACGCTGTGGTTGGTTTGGAGTGTCACTTCTTCGGTAACCGACACGGCCTCGTAGAGGGCTCGACGAATAATATGATTGGAGACCAGAAAGCCAAGGGCGTCGACCCCGGCTTCCTGGTGACGGAACTCTAGAGCGTACGGAGAATGCCCATCCAGGACTCTCGCATCGCGGATCGCGAAGACCTGATCGCGAGGGAGGCGTTGCCAGATTCCGAGGTTGCTCAGGATGCGTTTTGAGCCATGAGTAAGGGCGATGTCGCGACCATCAAACGGGGGGTTCGCCAGTTCCTCGTCCGGATGTGTTTCGATGACCGTGATGTGAAGGCCCACTCCGGCCAGAGATAGAGCAAAGGCCAGTCCAGCAGGACCGCCGCCTACGATGATCAGATCGGGATTCATTCCAGGTGTGCTGCTTCTTGCCTGTTTCAAGATAACACTGATGCGATCGGCGAGTGAAATCTGGGTCTTCTTGGACCGAAGCCCCGTGTGCCAGATCGTAGGTTGTACTTTCCGACAAGCCAGCAAGTCGGAATGTGATCTGGATCAACCTGGCAAGTATTTACCGGGCGATCAGTCGAAAGGTCGGCGGTCAGCGGCTGGAGATTGTTGTCGGACACGATCAGGGCGCAGCAGCACCGAGTATCAGATCTGCTGCCTTCTCCGCGATCATCACGGCCGGTGCGTGGGTATTACCGGATACCAGCGCAGGCATGATGGAGCAGTCCACCACCCGCAGGCTTTGTACACCTCTGACCCGCAGTTGATGGTCCACCACGGCCTCGGAGTCGTTGCCCATCCGGCAGGTTCCCGCGGGATGAAAAATAGTCACTCCACTCTGGCGTGCAAAATCCAGGAGTTCGGCATCCGTCTGTACCGCGCTGCCAGGTTTGTATTCCTCGATGATGTAAGGTGTCAATGCAGGCTGGGTGGTGATCCGGCGGGCGACTTTAAGTCCCTCGACGACCGTTCGGCGATCGATCTCAGTCGACAGGTACTCCGGGTGAATCTCCGGCTTTTCCAGGGGATCGCTTGACGTGATGCTGATGCGGCCGCGGCTGGTCGGTCTGAGCTGACAGACTGAAGTTGTAAAGCCGGAGAACCGGTGGAGCGGTGCGCCGGGCAGGTCGGCGGAAAGAGCGCCGAAATGAAACTGGATATCTGGCGTTTCCAGGTCTTCACGGGTCTTCAGGAAAGCGCCGGCCTGGTTGATGCCGACCGCCATAGGGCCCGACCGTTGCAAGACGTACTGAAGCCCCATGCGCAGTTTTCGCCAGGAGCTTCGCAGGTCATCATTGGTGGTTATCGGTCTGGAACAACGGTGTATGACCCGCACCTGGAGGTGATCCTGAAGATTCTCACCGACCTGCGGCCGGTCACACAGCACTTCGATTCCGTGTCGCCGCAGAAGATCGGTATTACCAATTCCGGAAAGCTGCAGGATTTGCGGGGACTGCACTGTGCCCGCACAGAGCAGGATCTCGCGCCGAGCACGCACCTGCTTGTGTTGACCGCCGTGAAGGTAGTACACCGTATCAGCCCGGCAACCTGAGAAACCGATCCGGCAGACATGGGCCTCGGTCTGGACCGAGAGGTTTGCCCTCTTTAATGTGGGGCGCAGATAGCCGCTCGCCGAACTGCAGCGCCGTCCCTGCCAGGTGTGCAGCTGGTAGTAGCCGGCACCTTCCTGTACTGCACCGTTGAAGTCGCCGTTCGCCGGGTAGCCGGCTTCAACACAGCTCTCAATAAACGCCTTGGCCAATGGATTCGGCCTGCCGACATCCGACACGCCTACCGGGCCGAGCTTGCCGTGATAGGCGTCGGCCCCCCGCTGGTTTCGTTCGGAGCGGATGAAATAAGGGAGTACGTCATCCCAGCTCCAGCCAACGTTTCCTAGTGCAGCCCAGTTGTCGTAGTCCTGTGGCTGGCCGCGAATGTAGATCAGACCGTTGATGGCACTGGAACCACCGAGTACCTTGCCTCTCGGCCAGTAGATCGATCGGTTATGCAGGCCCGGGTCCGGCCGGGTGTAGTACTGCCAGTTGTAACGTGGATGGAACATGGTCTTGGCGTAACCGATTGGGATATGTATCCACGGGTATCGGTCTCTCGGTCCTGCTTCGAGCAGCAGAACCCGGGTCTGGGCATCGGCAGATAAGCGGTTCGCCAGGACGCAACCGGCGGAGCCTGCGCCCACAATGATGAAGTCGAATTCGGTCACTGGGGTGGGCTGTGTCGTACCGTCCCGCAGAATTGCACCACCGGCGATAGCCCATCTGGCCGAGATGGGTCTCTGCTTGAGGTTTCAGGTCTGGCCGGCAGGTAGCGGAATGTCATCATGCCCAGGGCGATAGGGTGTCGTCCCGTTCCATCAGTGTCAGTCTGTCCAGCCTGAGGCCGCTGACCTGGCCGCCGCTATCCAAAATCAGGGCGATCTTCGGTTTAACGACCGATGCCGTGTCCAGTGCCAGGAAAAACGGGTCGTCTGCATCAACTGGCAGAAGTCGGATGCCATTGCGCCACGCTCCCCGGCGAGACCTGAGAATGAGCTCTCCGTCTTCCTCGGTGATCTGCAGCCGGCCATGTAAGCGTATCGGACGTGAGTTGGTGAGGGTCCCGCTAGGAAAAGTGTATACCCCGGTTGCAGACGACCGGACCGTTGCGTCGAGCGGTGTGCCTGGTAGAGGCGGTGTGGGTGCGTCGAGAATCACCTGTAACAGTTGGCTGTACACGTCTTCGGAGGTGTCCAGGTAGGCGTTGAGGTGAACCAGCATCGCGAGATTCCGCCCCGGTATCACCGTCAGGTTGGTGTTCCAGCCGCCGTCCACGCCGCCGTTGTGGCCGAAGGTGAATTCGCTAAACTGCTGCGAGCGGAAGAACGCCAGGCCGATACTGATCAGGCGCTCGTCGGGACACCAGTGTGGTTTGAGCATCTCTTTAAAAGTCTCAGGACTGACGATGCCGCCGCCGCTGTTCAGGAGTGCGGCTGCATAAAGGGCCATATCCGGGATGTTCGACTGCACCGCACCGGCTGCCCGTCCATTGATGTACACCCAGTCGCCGGGGATGTTGTGACCGTCAATGGGTCCGCGCGAAGGGGGCGCTTTGCCGAGCAGTTCGAGTTGATCCAGGGCCTCGGGGCTCGGTGCATGCAGGTAGCCTGTGGTCAGGCGTTCGCCAGGCAGGTCCAGATTGTCCGTGGTGTGCATTCCCAGCGGATTGAAGACCCGGCGGTGAAGCACCTGCTCAATGGTGGCCCCTTCCAGGCGGGCGATGATCTCCCCAACGAGCATCCAGCCGTGGTTTGCATAGTGCCACTTGCTGCCGGGTCTGACGTCGATCGTGATGCCGTCTGGGTATTTCTCGGCCAAAGGCGGTGTCTCCGGGCCGTCTGCCCACAGAACTCTGATCGGGTCGGCAACGTCGGCACTTGTTGGTGCTTCGCCGATGCCACCGGTGTGGGTAAGCAGGTGCCAGAGCGTCAGTTCATCGCCGTAGCCGTTGAATTTGAGGTCTGGCAGCAGCTCCGCAACGCGCGCGTCGAGCCGTAGTCGCTGCTCGTCAACCAGGGCCAACGCGCACAGGCACACCATGGTCTTGGTGATGGATCCAATTCGTTGGTGAAGTATCGGATCCTGTGGTCTTCGCCTGGAAATATCAGCCCAGCCGAACCCTTCTGCATAGACGAGTTCGTTGCCGGAGACCACCCCGACCGACAAACCTGGCAGGTGGAACTCTTCTAGCAACCGCTTTGCAGTTTCCGAAATTTGCTCGGCTGACAGTGATGTCATACGGTTCAAGGCCAACTCACACGATTGAGGGTCGTGCAATGATCTGGGAAGCGCTGCGGCAAATCAAGCTGAGAAGCTGGGATACTCTGCAGCGCCGGAGGATCTCGGGTTGGTTTGGCTATCGGCCCCTGGTTGGGTCTGGCAATCGGCCGCTGGCAGGCTCGTTAGGCCAGCCTGTGGATCGCGCCGGTTGATTGCCTGCCGATAATCTGCGAATCTCATTTTATTCGTACCGGTCCTACTTGGAGTTTTAGATGTCATCCAAAACCGTTTCTCCTTACGGGTCGTGGAATTCGCCCATTACCGCGGAACTGATTACGAAGGGTGGTCTGAAGCTCGGCGAAGTACGGGTCGACGGGTCGGATCTTTATTGGCTGGAAGGACGGCCTGATGAGGCAGGACGTTATGTGGTGGTACGCCGGACTGCTGATGGTGAAACAGTCGATATCGTGCCCGAAGGGTTCAATGCCAGAAACGCTGTTCACGAGTACGGTGGTGGTGCGTATGCAGTCCGGGGTGGTGTGGTCTATTTTTCGAACTGGGATGACCAGAGAGTCTATCGATCAGAGCATGGCGAGATCTCAGCCATCACGGGTGAGCCGGCGATCGAGCGAGGTGAGCGCTACGCCGACCTGACGGTGAGTAACGACTCGCGCTGGATCATGTCTGTGCGGGAGCGTCATTATTCGGACAAGCAAGCCGACAATGAATTGGTAATTGTGCCAGTTGACGGTTCCGGTGGTGTCAAAGTACTCGCTGCCGGCTACGATTTCTACTCATCTCCACGGCAGTCTGGCGCAGGAGACCAGATCTGCTGGCTCTCATGGAACCACCCCAATCTGCCGTGGGACGGGTGCGAGTTGTGGGTGGCCGATTTCGATTCGGTGGCCGGTACGGTTTCAGATCCACGATGCCTGACCGGTGGCCAGGATGTCAGCATCGTTCAACCCGAGTGGGCACCGGACGGGTCTTTGGTATTCATCAGTGACGAATCGGGATGGTGGAACCTGACCAGATGGGCGGGGGCTGAGATCTCGCCGGTGCTGAGCGAAACAGTAGACCACGGCGGGCCAGCCTGGGTCTTTGGCCTCCGAACCTATTCGTTCAGTTCATCCGGTGAGGTCGTGCTGAAAGACACCCAGGGCAGCCGGGGCTGTTTCCGGACCATCGGGCTGGACGGCCGGGAGTCGGGCCAGCTGCCGGTGGCGCATTCGTCCATCGCCGACGTGACTGTTTTTGGCGATAGCGTCGCGTATGTGGGTGCCTCTCCCACCTCGGTGGCCGAAGTGGTCTCGGTAGACCTGGGTTCCGGAGAGACAGACACTTTCCGGTTGTCCAGCAGCGTGGTTCTGGATACGGACTGGCTGTCGGTGCCTGAGGGCATCACGTTTCCGACAACCGACGACGGTACGGCTCACGCGTTTTACTATCCACCGACCAACCCTGATTTCGAGCCTGGAGGCGCTGAAGTGCCACCGCTGCTGGTGATCAGCCATGGCGGGCCCACCAGTGCAACCAGCGCATCGCTGAGCCTTTCGATCCAGTTCTGGACCAGCCGGGGTTTTGCCGTCGCTGATGTCAATTATCGGGGATCAACAGGATATGGCCGGACGTTCCGTGATGCACTGAAGGGTAACTGGGGCGTTTATGATACGGACGACTGCATCGCGGCGGCTGATTTCCTGGTCGGGCGGGGTCAGGCCGACACCAACAGGGTTGCGATCAGAGGCGGTTCGGCCGGTGGCTACACGACCATCAATGCGCTGACCTTTCATGATCGTTTTGCAGTGGGTGCAACCTACTACGGGATCGCCGACCTCGGCGTGTTTGTGGGCGATACCCACAAGTTCGAATCGCGTTACCTGGACAGCCTGATCGGCCCATACCCGGAATCAAAACAGTTGTACCATGACCGATCAGCGATCAATTTTACCGAGCGCCTGTCCTGTCCGATGATTATCCTTCAGGGTCTCGAGGACAAGATCGTCCCACCGTCACAGGCCGAAATCATGGCCAGTGCGTTGCGGGACAAGAACATACCGTTCTCGCTGATTATGTTTGAAGGCGAACAGCACGGTTTTCGCCAGTCCAGTAACATCAGGCGTTCGCTGATGGCGGAGCTGTACTTCTACGGCCGGGTTCTGGGGTTCGAGCCCGCTGGCAACATCGATTCGGTTGAGATCGAAAACGAGGCTGCGCTGTAGTTTTTACTAGAATTCTGGGTTGGAGCGTTCCATTTTTGTAGAGTCGGATAAGGAACGGTCTTACTCAGATGGGCTTTCGAACCCGGCGCCTGCTAGCTGCGGAGATCTTCGGAAAGACCAGCCGTGATTATCGCCTGGCAGACTCCCGGTTGCTCATCAAAAAGTAGGGCCAGGCCTATTCCAGCGAGACCATCCCAGAGTCCGGGATTGGTGAGGTAACGGTCGGTAAGCTCGATTAGCTTGAAATATCCCCGGCGCTGATGGTGATTGATCACAACCGTACTGCCTGAGCAATAATAATCAAGCAGGAACACTGCCGCTGCATCCGGACCGTCGTCCTTAAGAATCGAGTCAAACAGTGGCCTTAGTTCATTTCTCTTCGAGTGAGTCTCACCGCTGACGATCTGTAGTTTCGGGCTATTTTCCAGCCAATCGTGATTTCTCTGTATATAACTCAACAGATCAGAACTTGAGAATATCTGAGCAGCTTTTCTGTTCAGAGCAGAGCGAAGCACGGCGGGTTCTCTTGCAGGGAGTAGTGCTCTTAAACTTCCCAGAAATTCTGTCCAGGATGAACAATTCGCCGAAGAAGTGACGTTTCGCTGGTTATTCATGGGTGCCTTTTATTGATCAGATAGATGTTATATCTCGTACTTGCAGCTTTTTTGCGATGGAAACACTGTGTCTAGAGAATTTGGGTTAACTCCGGATCGACAGATTTCTGATGTGGCGTCAAGCGTTGCGTCAGTCGAATGTCATGGATTTCAGTTATTTACTCATAATTGGATCAATTTTCCATTGAGCTTTTGAGTGTTGTGCATCTCGGTCGGTGCTGTTCTCCATCCCGATTAATTGTCACATCTGCTGTTTAACCGAATTTATGTAGTGTGTATAGCAGGAGTGAGGGAGATATCCGAGTTCTAGGGGTATGATTACAAGGTTGTCTTGTTTAATTGCACTTGTTAGATCCAGCCGTGGCCCTTGCCGTGAAAACTCTGTTTGCGAGCAATCCCCGGCCAGGCCCATGGAGTAGGACTGACAAAAGGGGGAGCCAGGAATATACGGGCCAGATACAGGGGATGATATCGGTGAAAGTTACCCGTACGTCCAGTCTTTGTGGAAAACCAAACAGGAGATGGATAAGCGCAATGAATCAGATCGAGAAAGAAAACCGGTTACCCGGTAATCCGGCCACCGAGTGGGACGTTAATGGGTGGGGTGATCCCGAAATACAGGGGTTCGGTCACGATATCAGTATCAATCGAGGGGAGACGATTGATTTCAAGATCAGAACGGTCTCAGACGATTACCGAATAGACATCTACCGTATGGGCTATTACAGCGGCATGGGTGCGCGGCGGGTCGACACGGTACATCCGTCGGTAGAACTTCCACAGGTACAGCCAGAAGGTCTGCGGGACCCGGAGACGCGGCTTTATGACTGTGGCAACTGGGCGGTCTCGGCGTCGTGGCAGGCGCCCGAAGATGCGACATCCGGAATCTACTTTGCTCGACTGGTTCGGCAGGATTCTGCACCGTGCGGGTGGCGCGCAGACAACAGCCGCGCCGAACCTGCAGAAAGGCCAAAATCCTCAGCTCATGCCTACGGTGTACTGGGCCACGGGCGCCTGGCCAATGCCTTGATTGAACCGCGCGCCAGCCATATCTATTTTGTGATCAGAGATGACCTCAGCAGATCTGAGATTCTTTTTCAGACCGCCGACACGACTTGGCAGGCTTACAACCGCTACGGTGGTCACAGTACCTATGGCCGGCTCGATCCCGACAACCCCAGGGCGCACGGTGGCCCGCCGCGGGCCTACAAGGTGAGTTACAACCGGCCGCTGGAGACCCGTCACTACCGGGCGGTCAACACGGTCTTTACCTGCGAGTATCCGTTTGTTCGTTGGCTGGAAGCCAATGGCTACGATGTCAGTTATTTCACCGGAGTGGATACCGCCAGGCGCGGTGAACAGATTCTTAACCATCGGTTGTTCCTGTCGGTCGGGCATGATGAATACTGGGCTTTGGAGCAGAGGCAGCATGTGGAAGCCGCGCGTGACTCGGGTGTCCACCTGGCGTTTTTCAGCGGTAACGAGGTGTTCTGGAAGGTCCGCTGGGAGAACGCCATCGATGGCAGCAGCACCTCGCACCGGACGATGGTGACCTACAAGGAAACCCATGCCGGCGCCAAGATCGATCCAGTGGCTGATGTCTGGACTGGCACCTGGCGTGACTCCCGACCATTCAATCCGGAAGGTGCACAACCTGAGAACGCGCTGACCGGAACCATATTCACGGTCAACGCCTGGCGAAATGATCCTCTTATCGTGCCGGCTGAGTACGCCGGATTGCGGTTCTGGCGCGATACAGACGTCGCAGGTCTCGGTCCCGGCGAGCAAGCCGTTCTGCCCAAAGGGTTGCTCGGCCATGAGTGGGACGAAGACCTGGACAATGGGTTCCGCCCACCGGGATTGATCCGTCTCTCCGAAACGACCGTGAATAATCTGCAGTATGTTCAGGATGAGGGTTCGGTGTTTGACTCAGGTACGGCGACCCATCATCTGACACTTTATCGACATGCAAGCGGCGCATTGGTATTTGGTGCCGGCACGTGCCAGTGGGGCTGGGGCCTGGATGCCCACCACGACACTGACTCAGGCGTGCCGCCGGAACGTGCGAGTTCAGACTCTACCCGGGTGAGTGTCGATCTAAGTGGTCCGGACCGGAACATCCAGCAGGCGACCGTGAATCTGTTCGCTGATATGGGAATCCAGCCGACGACGCTGCAGGACAGTCTGGTTCCAGCAACGGCTTCTAGCGACGATATACCACCGACCTCACAGGTAGAATTCCCGGTTGACGGATCAGTTCTGCCTAGAGAGCCTGTGGTAATCAGAGGTACTGCGGCAGATGAGGGTGGTGGTGCGGTGGCCGCGGTGGAGGTCTCCGTTGACAATGGTATTCAATGGCATCCAGCGATGGGGAGGGAAACCTGGTTTTACGAGTGGCTGCCGGGCTCAGCGGGCCCTGTGACTATTCTAAGCCGTGCTGTTGACGACAGTTGCAACCTGGAAAACCTCAAACAAGGCGTCAGCGTGTTAATCGAATAGAACCGGCCTCGGATACGGGCAACTGAAGATATTATTTTCGACTCGCCCGGGCCGAATGAGCAGACGCTGAGCCTATGTCGTAATACTTGCGCAGCCGCGACCGTCTGCGCAATTCACTCACTATATTCTCAATGCATTAAAACCGATGGTGAAGACTCTGCTCCAATTCGTCCGCTCAACACCAGGGCTAGCTGGAATTTTCTGTGTCATGGGGGGTGTGTCTTGTTTTACGACACAGGACAGTGTCATCAAGCTGCTGAGTGGTGATTACGCCCTTCACCAGATCATCCTGATCAGGGCCGTGATCGCACTCGTTTTTACCCTAGTCGTATTCGTTCCCTTTGAAGGTGGTTTGCGGTCGCTCTATACCCACCGGCTAGGCCTCCATCTGACGCGAGGTTTCGCAGTCGTGATGGCTAACCTGTTTTTCTTCACCGGGCTGGCGACCCTTCCCCTGGGCGAGACCGTGGCGCTGGTTTTCGTCTCACCTTTGTTGATCACAATACTCGCTGTGGTTTTTCTGCACGAGAAAATCAGTTTTCGGCGCTGGATCGCAGTGGGAATCGGTATGCTTGGCACCCTGGTGATGATCCGGCCCGGGAGCAGTCTGTTCAACCCAATGATGTTTCTGCCCTTGATGGCAGCGCTGTGCTACGCCCTGTTCCAGATCATGTCGCGTAATCTTGGCAGTACCGAGCGCGCATCTTCCATGGCTTTTTATGTGCAGGTAATGTTCGTTTCACTCAGTGCCGTCATCGGGCTGCTGGTAGGAGATGGGCGTTTCGCCGTGGTCGACAATCCCACGCTGGATTTCCTGTTGCGCGCCTGGGTCTGGCCTGAAACAGCTGACCTGCTGCTGTTGTGTGGTATCGGCTGTCTCAGCGGCCTGGGAGCCTACCTGATCAGCCAGGGTTACCGAATCAGCGAGGCGAGTCTGGTCGCTCCTTTCGAGTATGCAGGGCTTCCTTTAGCTATTTTGTGGAGTATTTTGTTCTTTGGCGACTGGCCTGATGCACTGTCATGGGTGGGTATTGCGTTGATCCTTTCTGCTGGACTTTACGCCTATTTCCAGACCACCAAAGCTCGACGAATTTGACGCTCGTAGGTGGTGTCGCTAGCTGT
>CAZVVN010000061.1:0-8448 GCA_964630665.1 uncultured Acidiferrobacteraceae bacterium
TGCTTTATGCGCTGGCCGGCCTGACCTTCCCAGGCAACGCCTTACAAGCTGAAGATCCGTTGACCTGACTCCCCGGGCACATCGGGAACCTTTTCCGAACTGCAGTCGATAGTAAGAATTCTGATGGTACGAATCAGCTGCCGCTACGTACGGTCAGTTTCTGGCACCTGCGGCACTCGCGCTTTTCAACCGTGCCGCCACCGCCGAAACTGCCCGTGATGCTGATCACCCGGTAATCGTGCACACCGATCCTGCACAGTACCCGTCTGACCGTGGTCCGGAGACTGCCCTTCTCACCTGAACCTGGCGGCACGTCAGCCAAATCTGCACCCCCTTAAAGACTAAGGGTGATACGGCGCCTGCCGACGAGACCCATTAGTCATGATGGCAGACCCAGTACCCGAGCTCACCCGGGGAACGGCACCCGAACGATGCCGATAACCCCACTCTTCGTCAGTCTACCATGCCGGGCCGGACAGCAGACCGGGTGATAAGGCTCGTCCTTGGCCGACGAACGGCTTAACCCGCGGCCCTGTACCAGTTGACGCCGTCAGTGTCGGATTCGACCTCGATGCGACCCTCATCCAGGAGATAATTCAGGTGTGCAACCGACTCGCCCGTGGCCAAGATCAGATTGTGCTTGTTGATCTCACTCTTGAACAGAACAGGAAAAACGTCGACCGCCCGCCGCGGCTCGCGGCACAGGACCTGAAGCTTGTCCAAGCCGTCATTGTGCTCGGCAATCAGAACGTCCAGACGCTCGTGTGCACCACGGAACGGCCGGCCGTGGGCGGGTAACACCAGCACATCCTCGGGGATCGATGCTTTCAGCATTTTGAGCGACTCCAACCAGTCACCCAGTGGATTGGCCTCGGGTTCAGTCGGATAAACACTGACGTTCGGGGAGATGGTCGGTAACAGTTGATCGCCGGAGATCAGCAGATTGCGTTCGGCACAGTAAAGACAAGCGTGCTCCGGCGAATGCCCCCGGCCGATAATCACCTGCCATTGATCGGATCCGATCTCAAAGCAATCACCGTCCTGCAACCGGCGGTAGGCTTCGGGAACTGGCGAGACATACTTGCCGAACATACCGAACATTTTGTGGTAATAGTCCATCGCCTCGAGCGGGAAACCCGCCCCCCGGTAGAAGCGATTGCCAGCTTCGGGCGTCGTGCGCCCGGTATCGGCGACAAGTACACGGCACAGCAGGTATTCACTGCGGGTCATCCAGAGCGGCGCGTCAAACATCTCTGACAGCCAGCCGGCACAACCGATGTGGTCGGGGTGAAGATGCGTCACCACAATGCGATCGATAGGACGTCCGGCCATCGGGCCGTCAAAGGCTTTGTGCCAGGCTGCCTTGGCCCCGTCAAAACACACGCCGGTGTCAGCTACGGTCCAGCCATCACTGTCCTCGAGCAGCCACAGGTTGATGTGGTCGAGCTTGAACGGCAGCGGCGATCGCAGCCAGACAATACCGGGTGCAACCCGAATGCTCTCGCCGGTCTCGGGCCGGGTCTCGAACGCATAGCTGACCCCCTCTTGCTTCCGGGTATCAGACACTGTCATGAACCGGGCTCCGGTTTGCCGGCCCGACCCAGCGTGTAGAACTCTTCGTTCGGACGCATAGCAACCAAGTTCGCCATCCGGTTCGACAGAGCAAAGAACGCCGTGATAGCGCCGATGTCCCAGATGTCCTCTTCGCTGAAGCCGTGTTCTTGCAACAACGCGTAATCGGCTTCGTCAAGGGCAGCCGAGTCGGCGGCTACCTTGTGGGCAAAGGCGAGCATTGCAGACTGACGGGTACTGATGTCCGCCTTGCGATAGTTGATCGCGACCTGATCAGCCACTAGCGGATCCTTGGCGTAGATGCGAAGGATCGCACCGTGCGCAATGACGCAGTACTGGCAGTTGTTGGCCCCGGACGTGGAGACCACGATCATTTCGCGCTCGGCCTTGGTGAGGCCACCGTCGCTGAGCATCAGCGCGTCGTAATAATCAAAGAATGCCCGGAATTCACCAGGCCGATGCGCAAGAGCCAGGAACACGTTGGGCACAAAGCCTGATTTTTCCTGAACTTCGAGAATCCGCTCCCGGATATCATCCGGTAGATCACTGAGCGCCGGCACCGGGAATCGGCTGATCGGTCTGTCATTTACTTCCATATGTCTTGTGTCTTGAATGTGTGGCTCGATCGAGGGGACCCGGGAATCTAGCAGGATTTACGGGTTCCCGGGAGATTGAGCCCAGCGGCCGTAAAATCGAGGGTCGGCTTAGTGAAAAAGCCGGCGGGCATTACCGTGTGTAATGAGCGCCGCGGCAACCATTGCGCACAATAAATAACGGCCTGGATACACGATTCGGGCGCTGCACCGTCTCCAGTGATCAAGAATAATCTGCACGGGCCTATTATCGATCACTCAACAACAGGCCTGCCAGATGTAAACATGCCGTCAGTTTTCTAACTGCTTCTGGAACGTCCGGTGAGAAGCACCGCCGCCCGGCCTGTCTCAACCAGCTGACCCATGCGACGGGCCGCCAGCACCCCGGCAAGGCCGGCCGACCCCGTGGGGTCCACGGCGATCGGCTGGCCATCAGTTAACCGCTGCGCCTGCCCGATCTCGTTTTCCGTCGCGACAATACTGCCACCTCCGGTTTCCAGCAACGCCCGGACTACACCCAGCCAGTCGTAGGTCACGTCGTCGAGTATCCCCGTCGCCACACTCTGTGGATTCTCCCACGGGTACATCAGCTGGTCGGCGCGATCTTGCGCATCGTTCAGAACAACCTGCGGAGCGCCGTGATGACGCACTCCCTTCCAGGCCCGGTCAAAGGGTGCACACCCAGCCGACTGGACAGCCCAGACCCTTGGCAGATGCGCCAGCCTACCGAGCTGGACCGCTTCTATGAGACCGATGGCACAACTGGCCAGCAGCGCGCCGCCACCCACCTGGACCATCAGATCGTCGACCTCGACTGCAGCATCCGCGATCTGATCCGCCAGTTCCCAACCGATGGTCCGGCCGCCATCGAGTACCCAGTGACTCTCGCTGGCTTGTACACTGAATGGAAAGCTGCCGCTGGCGACAGCCGCCTGGAAGCGGGCCATGCAGGGATCACCGGCCTGGCCCTCGGTGCGTTCACAGATGTGAATCGTGGCGCCGAGTGCACCCAGACCATCGACCACAATATCGTCTGCCCAAGGCGGGATAAATACGTCGATCGGCCGACCAACCGCGCCCGCAACCGTGGCGGCGGCGAGTGCCGCATTGCCGCACGAGGAAATGGCCAGGCGAGTACTATCTGGCACTTCGTCAACCAGCATGTGCAGGACCAAGCCCATCAGGTGACGGGCCTTATGCGACCCGGCAACATTGCCGGTCTCCACCTTGGCCGACAACAACACCGGCAACGTGTCGTCAGCGGGCGAGATGCCCTCGATAAACGGCGTGACACGAAACCCGGTGCCGCAGGTTCTGGCAATGGCACTGTCGATGTCATGAACAACTGCAACGAAAGCCGCATCACTCCAGCCGGCCGCCATCGCCCGATGCCAGGACCAGAGCAGCTTGCGGTAATGTACGAAAGGATTGATTCCGGTATCGGGAACCGGCCACTCGGCCGCCGGCGGGGTGTCCAGCCAGGACCCGCTCATCTGGGCGTCCGGCGCGCAGGGCGCCGGTTCAACGACGGGGTGAGCGCTTTACTCTGGAAACAGATCTCGACCCGATGTCGATCCGGCTCGGTCATGCTCACGGTGGAGGTTTGATTGACCATCTGGTGACTCTAGATCAGCGGGTTCCCTGACGCCCAGTCACTCTACACGATCTGCGAGGGGACGTTGCTCAGGAACACAAAAGATACGCGCCCGTTCCGCCTGTGCATAATGGATCGCCTCTTGTTCTTTGGAAAATGATCGACCATGCTGGCTGACCTCGTTGAAGTCACGACCGAAGACGGTATCGCGCTGGGTGGCGCCTACTTCGCACCGACCGGCAGCAGCCCCAGCCAAGGCCCCGTAGAGGCCATTTGTTTCTTCCACGGTGACTCAGGGCATTTCTACCGGTCGCTTTATCTGGCGCTCGGTGAGCACCTTGCCGGACACGGCATCGCACTGCTGTCCGCCAACCGCCGCGGCCACGACACCATCGCCAACGGCACTCGCGGCGGTCCGCCCAAGGGTTACGCCTTCGAGTCGGTGGCCGAATCTCCCCTGGACTACTCGGCCTGGTTGGCGTTTTTGCACAGCAAAGGCCACAGCCGGCTGGCGCTCGGCGGACACAGTGGCGGGGCGGTGCGGGCTGTGTACGCCCAGTCCCGCAAGCAGTTTCCGGATGTCGCTGCGGTACTGGCTGTCTCGCCCGGGGAATACGATCACGCCGGATTGATCGACCTACACGGAGAGCGGTTCGTCAATGCTTTCCAGCAGGCCGAGTCCGAAATCGCGGCCGGCCGTCCCGACAACCTGCTGACGCCCGGCATTCCCTGGGGCTGCACTTGGAGCAGCGCGGCCTTCCTCGACTGTTTCAACGCCGATAACCGTTATAGCGTCCGCCAGCGGATCAAGTATGTGTCCTGCCCAACGCTGTTCATCTTCGGGACGCTCGAGTGTGAACCCGACGGGGACCAGGCATTACCGGTCTGCGGGGCCGCCATGCGGCAACTGAGCCAGACCGATCAAGCGAACGTATCGGTCGAAGTGATCGAGGGTGCCAACCACGGCTATGAAGGACAGCAGACCGCCCTGTTCGACACCGTTCACCGCTGGCTTGTCCAGCTGTAGAACAGGCATAACCAGCGGACACCGATTTTCAAGGACGAATACGCGCACCCGTACGGGCCTCGTAGGTCAGCGCGACTTCGCTCATATCAGCCTGCGGCCCTTGTTCAGCAAGTGCCTGACCCAGAGCATCGAAGGCCTCCCGGCCGATGGGCATCCGCACAGCCAAGTCGTCCGCGATGGCGAGCGCTAGGCTCGCGTCCTTGTGCATCAGACCCATGCTGAAGCCCTGCTTCATTTTTCCCGACAGAATATTGTCGGGCAAGGTGATCTCTGTCGCGTAACTGCGCCCCGAACTCTTCTGGATGATTGAAACCGCTGTCTCGGGCGTTACACCGGCCCGTACCAGCAGCGACACGGCCTCGAAGGTCGCCAGACGGCAGACCAGGTTCAGCAGGTTGTTGCCCACCTTGACAGCATGACCGGTGCCAACCCCGCCCGCGTGCATGACGTTGCAGCTGATGGAATCAAGCACCCGTGAGGCCCGTTCAAACTGGTCGGTCGTCCCACCCACGATGATCGCGATGGTGCCGGCATCAGCTCCGCGCGGGCCGCCGCTGACCGGGGCATCGATGAGCTCTATAGAGCGCTCACGGAGCCGCGCCGCCATCTCGCAGGTCGCAGCCGGATCACCGGTGGTCATGTCGATTACCAGCGTGCCGCGTTCGAGAGCCGAGGCAAGCGACTGCTCCCCGAACAGCAGCGATTCAAGCTGCGCCGAGGTCGGCAGGCACGTGAGTACGATATTGGCGCCCTGTGCCAAATCCGACGGCGACCCGGCAGTGACCGCACCGGTGGATTCAAAGGCGGCAAGTGCTGCCGGGTCCCGGTCGTAAACCACCAGTTGATGATCCGCGGTCAGCCGCCGTGCCAGCGGTGCGCCCATGTTGCCCAAACCAATGAAACCTACCCGCATAATGTCGCTCCTTCATTGAATGGCAGTCAGTGTCTCACCGCCTCCCCGGTCCCGAGGGCATTGTAGGGCGTGGCCACATCACCAGCAGCGACTCAGCGCGATGCCCGTACGCTCCGAAGCTGGGTGTAGAGTACCCCGGAGATGATCAGCGCCCCGGCGACCAGATGCAGTGGCGTGGGGTAACGACCTAAGCTGACCGTGATCAGAACCACGATGATCGGTACCAGGTTCTGGTACATCGAGCCGATGGTTACCCCGACCCGGCTGACACCGAAGTGCCAGAGAAAGATAGACGTCGAAGCAGGTCCTACGGACAGCCAGGCGATCACCAACCACTCGCGGGCATCGCTGCCGAACCGGACATCGTCAAACCCCACGAGTTCAGCCAGGCCCACGTAGGTCACAAAACCGATCGTACCGGCAGCCACGGTCAGCGCCGCAATACCGAGCTGTGGCAGTCCCTTGAGCCAGCGCTGGCAGTTGTACGAGTACCAGACCCAGATCGCCATGGCGATCAGTACGATGATCTCGCCGCCCCGGAATTCATCAACACTGCCACCGCTGGCGAACACCGCACAGACTCCACCGGCGACCGCCAGAGTGACGCCAAGCACAATACCCTTCTGCAGCGGCTGCGCATAGACCAGCCCGGTGATCAGAGCCGCGACGATCGGTCCGGTCGCGGCGATCAGCGCGCCGGCCACCGCGTTGGAACGTTGAATGCCCCAGGCAAAGAGAAAGGTGGACAAGGCCACACCGACAATTCCCAGAAGGAAGATCCTGCCCCAGGGAGCAGCGCGAAGAGTCGATCTGAAGTCTTCCCGGAACGCAAATACCACCAGTAGGATCATCCCGCCACCGCCCATCCTCACGAAGGTGATCGCCACCGGGTCCCAGTTGTCGAGCAGATATTCCGTAGCCGGAAACATGGTTGCCCAGATGCTCACCCCGCAGCAGAACGCGAGGTTACCGAGGATTTTCTGCTGCGGACTGGTCGAACTGTCGGCTGGATTCAAAATCAGTGTGGCCTCAAGGTCAGGTTCTGAGTTTTGCCTGGCATCTCCAGGGAAAGTTTTCAACGTTCACCGCAACCACCGCCTCACACTGGCTCTGCCAGAGCCCGCTTCAGCCGTCCCACGGAGAGGCCAAGCATTCTACAGCCAGTTGTCATCTCGTCGGCCAGCGACCGGCTGTAGAGCACCTCGGCTGAATGTGCCGCAGTAGAGGCTCAGAAATCGGTGGGGGCACCACCCTCGGCCCGTCGCTTCTCGACAAAGGCGGTTAGCGCTTCAAGGGCTCCGGGATCCATGGGCGGTGGTGTGTACTCTTCCAGCACCTGCTTGAAGAGCCGGTTCGCCCGAAGCGGGGCCTCAACGCTACCGCTCTCTTCCCAGGTCTCGAAGTTGCTCCAGTCCGAGAGGAACGGGCTGTAAAAGGCAGTCTTGTAGCGCGCCTGGGTGTGATCAGCACCAAGGAAATGTCCCGCAGGACCCACCTCGCGGATCGCATGGACCGCAAGATCCTCCTCGCTCACCCCGACTGGCTGATGATATGCGGCCAGCTGCTGCAGCATTTCACAGTCGATCACGAATTTCTCGAAACTGGCACACAACCCACCCTCCAGCCAGCCCGCGGCGTGGTAGACGATGTTGGCCCTGGCAGTGGAACAGGCCCACAACGATGCCGCGCTTTCCCATGTGGCCTGCGCGTCTGGGCAGTTGGCCGCATTGGCGTTGGACGCCCGCCAGGGCAACCGATAACGCCGAGCCAGTTGACCCGAGATCTGCGTCGCGCGGACGTATTCCGGGGTACCAAAGGCAGGTGCACCGGACTTCATATCTACATTCGAGGTGAACGACCCATAGGCGACCGGTGCCCCCGGCCGCACCAGCTGAAGTAGCGCAAGGCATGCCAGGCATTCGGCGGTCTGCTGGGCGAGTGCACCAGCCAGAGTGACCGGCGCCATGGCACCGGAGAGGGTGAACGGCGTCACGATCACCAGCTGGTTATGCCGGGCATGACGCATGGCACCGTCCAGCATCGGCCAGTCGTGCTTCAGGGGTGAGGACGAATTGATGTTGGTAAACATCCGCGGCGCTGCGTCAAACTCTTCGGCCGTCAGTCCCGCGGCGATCCGCACCATTTCCATGGCATCTTCGACGCGCTCGATGCCCAGCGAGTAGGCATGGACCAGCTTGTCGGTCAGGGTCAATATGTCGAACAGTGCGTCCAGATGTCGGGTCGACGCATGCAGGTCCACCGGTTCAACCGGGTAGCCACCGGTAAAGTGAATGCAGTTGAAGCTCTGGGCCAGCTTGAGAAGGTTCTGGTAGTCCTTGCGGTTGCCGATCCGGCGCCCACCATCCAGGTCTGACACGTTGGGCGGGCTCGCCACCAGGCCGAAGGCCGCCCAGGGCCCGCCAAAGACCACTGCACGCTCGGGGTTTCTGGGTGTCAGCGTGATGGTCTCCGGCGCTTTTGCCACCTGTTCCATGACGAAATCGCGGCCCATTCGAACCGTCGGCGAATCGCCCCGCACTTCGCAGCCCGCCCGTTTGAGAATCTCGCGCGCTTCATCGTGGAGAAAGTCGATGCCGATCTCCTCGCAGATGCGCATGGCCGCATCGTGGACACGCTCGAGTCCCTCTTCGTCCAGCGGTTCTGTCGGCGGGTCGAGGTACCGCGGCTGAGTCCAGGGCAGTTGTTCCAGAACACCTGGTACAGGCGCCGCGCGTCGTCCCCGCCGTCG
>CAZVVN010000061.1:8548-19129 GCA_964630665.1 uncultured Acidiferrobacteraceae bacterium
CTCAATGCCGGTTTGCGAGATCATGTGCGGACTGGCAAGACCAGCTCAACCCTTTAACTTGATTGATGGAGAAACGAAGATGACCCAGACACTTAAAGAACTCGAACTCGATACTGCCCGGGGCGGAATCATTGTGCCGGACTACATGCCGCGACGAGGCGCCCTTCAGGAGCAGTACAAGCCTGGGCGGGTATCGATCTCGCCCGTGCCGAACCCGACCGCCTGTTTCGGTCTTGACCGTGTATCGATCTCGCCGATCCCCACACCGATTCCGTAATGGGATCTGCCCAGCCACGGTGAGAGCCCCGCTCCAGCGGGGCTTTGTATTTCTGGCTGGCCACGAGAGTCGTGCGCCGCGTACTGACCGTTCAGAACGCCGGGAATGTTCCGCTGGCACCCTACTGTCACCGCCATCAACTGATCAAGTCTGCGCACATCTTGCTGGTTTGGTCTACATTTAGATTCGGGACATCACCAGATCTTATTCAGGGAGGAACGACCATGACCGATGATGCCGTCAGCTATGAATCCCGTGAGCGGGTCGCGATCATCACGATCAACCGCCCCGATAAAATGAACGCCATCAGTCAGGCCGTCGGAGAGAGGCTGCGCAGTGCCCTCAAGCGACTCAACGACAGTGACGACAGGGCCGGCATTATCACCGGTGCTGGAGACCGCGCCTTCTCTGCAGGCGCAGACCTCAACGACTCGGCCGAGATGTACCCGTTTATCCCCGGTGTCGGGATCACCGTCGACAAACCGATTGTCGCGGCGGTCAATGGATTATGTATCGGCGGTGCGCTGGTGCTCGTTCAGTTCTGCGACCTGGCGGTGATGGCCGAGGATGCCTGGTTCAGCTACCCGGAAGCCAAGATCGGTTTCACGGGCGGGTTGATCACTTCGCTCGCAGCCCGGATTCCACATAAGATCGCGATGGAACTGATCCTGGTCGGCGACCGGATGAGCGCGCAGCGGGCCTACGAGGTAGGTCTGGTCAACCGTGTGGTCCCGCGCGAGATACTGCTGGAGACAGCAATGAAGTTTGCCGGGAAACTCGCTGCGAACTCTCCCCTGGTGGTACAGACCCTCAAGCAGTTTGTCGATCGCACGCTGCCCCGCGGCCCCAGTGAGGCAGCGGCCTATGCCCGGCAGATGACCGAACGGACCTACACCAGCGAAGATCTCAAAGAAGGGCTGTCCGCGTTCGCCGAAAAACGCACGCCCCAATTCAAGGGTCGATGAGAGGCTATCCGGCGCCGCGCCTGTCGGTTTCCGAGATCCTCAATCCCCGCTCGGTGGCGGTCGTAGGGGCCTCGGAAGACCTGCGCAAGTTCGGCTCGCGGGTGCTGAACAACACGCTGCATGGCGGATTTGCCGGCGAGATCATCGCGGTCAATCCCCGGCGCAGGCAGATTTTCGACCTGCCGGCTGTTGCGTCGCTCGACCAGCTGGACGATCCGGTTGATGTGGCAGTCATTGCAGTACCCCGCGGAGCGGTCCGCGATGCGGTCTTGCAGTGTGCTGCCCAGCAGGTTGGCTGCTGCGTGATCATCACTGCAGGCTTCAGTGAGATCGATGCGGCCGGTGCTGCCCTGCAGGACGAACTCGTGCACATCGCCCGGGGGGCAGGAATGCGGCTGATCGGGCCTAACTGCCTGGGGTTGCTGAACACCCACGCCCGCCTACTGCTCAACTCTTCCCCGGCCATGAGCGTCACACCTTTTCACGCAGGCGCCATTGGCCATGTCTCCCAAAGCGGTGCCCTGATGGCGACCACCTACAACCGCGGGGTGGAAGACCAAGCATATTTCAGCACGTCTGTATCACTGGGCAACCAGGCGGACCTTGAACTCTGTGACTTCATCGAGCACCTGGCCGACGACCCGGAGACCCGGGTAATCACCCTGTATGTCGAAGGCTTCAAAGATCCACAGCGGTTCGTCAGTGCAGCCCGTCGCTGCCGTTCAGCCGGTAAGCCCCTGTTGATGGTCAAGGCGGGCACTACGGAATCCGGCGCCAGGGTGACCCGCAGTCACACCGCCAGCCTGGCCTCCACACAGCGGGTACTGGAAGCGATCTGCCGAGAAGAAGGCGTACTGCTGCTCGATGACGTACGCGGCATGATGCAGACCGCCGAGATCTTTGCCCGGTTCGGCGTTCCAGCGGGTGATGGCATCTGCGTGATCTCAGGCTCCGGCGGTGCCGGTGCCCTTTGTGCAGACCGGCTGGCCGAACGGGGCCTGCGGCTCGCCAGTTTCAGCCAGGAGACGCGCGAGAAACTGGAAGAACTTTTTGAGCCCTCGCAACTCGGCAATCCCCTGGACATGGGAGCCCTCAAGGAAAAGAGCTTTACCCACGTCGGCGACGGTGGCCTGGCCATTGCCGCGGCCGACTCCGACGTGAGTGCCGTGCTGGTGGCGATTACCACCGGACCGATGCTCGGTGACTTCACCCGTGCGATGGCAGGATCGATCAAGGCCAGCGGCAAACCGGCCCTGTTCGTCGTGATCCAGGGCCAAGCGGATGATGGAGCCCGCGAGATCCTCAAACAAGATGGCATGCCGGTTTTCGAGACCCTGGATGAGGCCTTCCGTGTGCTCGGATGCTGGATGAAGGGACAAACGTCCGCTGCTTCGAGCGAGCCGCTGAACCGCCCGGTCGGTGTACCTGAACAGCCGGCAGGCGACGACCTGCCGCCATCACCCACCGAGCACGAGGTCAAGACACTGGCGGCCCACTACGGCATCGCGACCGTGCCGGAAGAAACCGCTGACTCGCCTGATGCTGCTGTTGCCGCGGCCCGCAGGATCGGCTACCCGGTCGTGCTGAAGGCGAGCAGCCGCAACCTGATCCACAAGAGTGAGGCCGGCGGCGTTGTCCTGAACCTCGAAAATGAGCAGGCGCTGCGCGCGGCCTGGGAACAGATGACCAGCCGCCTCGGTGCAGATCTCGAATCGTGCCTGGTCTGCCGAATGGAATCTGCGGACGCCGAAATGATTCTCGGTGTCAGTCACGACCCTGAGTTCGGACCCATGGTGCTGTTCGGCCTTGGCGGCCTGGTGGCAGAGATCGTCGATGACGTGGTCCTGACCTCCGCGCCGGTCACCCCACAGCGAGCTATGGCCCTGCTGCAAACCCTGAAACTGTGGCCACTGCTCGATGGCGCCCGTGGCCGGCCGCAGCTGGATGCCGATGCTGTCTGCGACATGATCAGCCGGCTCAGCTGGCTGGCCCACGACCTCCGCGATTCATTGCTGGAACTTGACCTGAATCCCGTCATGGTCAAACGCCGCGGCGAGGGCGCGTTGGCCGTGGATGCCCGGGCGACCCTCAGATTCAACCATTAGACTGACTTCGGTTCAGTGCAGGGCGATGTAAAACCGCCTGCAAGTCGGGGAGCACAGATCCCGAACGGCAATGGCGATCAGATGACCCGCTCCCGGCCCTGCCAGAATTGGTCACGAATGTCCTTCTTGCGGACTTTTCCCACTGCACTGCGCGGCAGTTCATCCCAGAACCGAACGGACTTCGGCGCCTTGACGCTGCCGAGCTTCGCCTTGCACAGGGTGATTAACTCATCTTCGGCAACCCTGGCATCCGGCTTGGTCTCCACAACCGCAGTCACGGCCTCACCCCATTTGTCATCGGGAATGCCGATAACTGCGCAGTCCTGGACCGACGGGTGGCTCCAGATCACCTGTTCGACTTCGGAAGGAAATATGTTGAAGCCTCCCGAGATGATCATGTCCTTCTTGCGGTCGACAATATAGACATAGCCCTCTTCGTCCTTGAACCCGATGTCCCCGGTTCGATGCCAGCCGTCCTCAGTGGTGATCTCGCGGGTGGCCTGCGGATTCTTGTAATACTCTTTCATCACCAGGCCACCGCGCACGACGATCTCACCACGTTCACCGATCGGCAGGACATTATCACCGTCGTCCATGATCTCGACCGGAGTCAGCAGGGCCGGCTGCCCGCAGCTGGTCAACCGCTGAAGCTTGTCATTCTGGATGGCATCAAGGTGCGCCTGTGGCGACAGGCAGGTGCAGATCATCGGTGCCTCGGCCTGACCAAAGGTCTGGGTCATCACCGGGCCGAACACGTCGATGGCCTCGCGCAGCTTGTCGACCGACATCGGTGCAGCCGCGTAGACAAAGTGGTCGAGGGAGGCATAGTCGAATTTTCGTACCTCGGGGTGTGCCAGCATCACGTAGATCGCCGTGGGTGGCAGGAACAGGTGGGTCACGCCATACTTTTGGATGTTCTCCATCAGGATCGGCAATTTGACGCCATCCATGATCACCTGAGTGGCACCGAACCCCATCAGGCTGAAGGCGACGACGCCTGCCGCGTGAGTCATCGGCGCCACGCACAGATGCACCGGAGGTTTTCCGGGCTTTGGCCCAATGTGTACCGCCAGCGCCGCGATCATCGTTTCAAGTACGCGGTTGGTCCAGACGATGCCCTTAGGTTGCCCGGTCGTGCCACCGGAGGAGAAGACCCCACAGACGTCGTCGGGGTGGTCTGGAAAGACTGGTGCAGTACCGTCGAACGGCGCCGTGAAGGTGTCAAAAAATACCGAGCCCGGATCCTCACGATCGAGGCAGACAAAGGTCAGAATTTTTCTGCAGCGTGCCCGGATGATCTCTACGTCGGCGGCAAATTGACTGTGGTAGAACAAAAACCTGGCATCGTTGTGATCCAGGATAAAGGCAATCTCGTCGATGGCACTGCGGGCATTAATCGGCACCCAGGCGCCCCCCGCGCGGAAGATACCCAGCAGTGCAGCGAAGGCGCGGGGGTGGTTGGGGCTGTAGATAGCAGCGTGTCGGCCGCGCTGATAACCCGCTGCGCACATCGCGAGGGCAGTACGATGAGAGAGGGCCTGTGCATCCGCGTGGCTGGTGACCGAACCGTCCTCGGCGATCATAAAGGGGCGGTCGGGATAGGTGCGCGCACCCCGGTCAAAGAAATCTATCGGTCGCATCGAGGGTTGGTCCTTCTCACAGGTACAGACCCAAAGTTCAGCTCATTCCTCCCAAGCACTGTGACCTGCTGAGCTCCCAGTGCCGTGAGATGAGATACTATCAAAGCTGCTGCCTGCACCTGTGCCGGGAACCGGCGAGGTCATCCGGAAGAGACGGCGGGCTGATTCTGCGGGTGGCGAACCGACCGGCTAGGCACTTTTAACTTTGCTTCCGGTCTGACCTGTTGTACTGTGCCTCCCCAGGTCAAATTGGGGTTCGGCGCTTCTGGCCTTCAATGAACGACCCGGTTACCCGTTAAGCCACAGACAGCGATATGCTCAAAAAAGGAAGAGATCCGTGCCCCGCCGAGCAGTGCTGATCCTTCACGGTGACGATGGGCCGGCCGACGGGGACCGTGCCTCGGCATGTCTGGGCGAACTCGGTTACACACTCGACTGGCGGCACCCCGATGCAGGCGATGCTCTGGGTGAGCCTGATGAATCGGTCGCCGTGACTGTGATTTACGGCGGTGGTAAACCCGAAGATGAAAAAGACTGGCACACGGGGCGTTACCCCTGGCTACAGAACGAGATCCGCTGGACCGAACAGTGCCTGGCGAAATCCATCCCGACGGTCGGCTTCTGTCTGGGTGGACAGATCATCGCCCACGCGCTGGGTGCCACCATCGGACCACACCCGGAGGGCCTGCACGAATTCGGGTTCTACCCGTTGCACCTTACCGAGGCCGGTCAAGCGTTCTTCCCGCAGGACATCCATGGCACCGAATCGCATTACCACGGATTTTCCCTGCCCGATGGCGCCACACTGCTGGCCGAGACCGAGCACTACCAACAGGCCTTTAGCTATGCTGAGACCACTTACGGGTTTCAGTTTCACCCCGAGTGCACCCTTGAACACTTTGCCCACTGGCAGACCCAGAACATCTCCACCTACGGCCGACCCGGTGCCCAGAGTCGTGCCGAGCAGGACCGGCTGGGCACGCGCTACGACCACCTGCAGGCGACCTGGCTGCGCGGCTTTCTGAGCGAACTGGTCGGTATCGAACATCAAGCGGGACGGTGAAGACCGGATCGACCGCTCACCAAACCACTGCCTTTGGCTGAGGCCTGTGCACCCATGACTGCGATCAGACTGTTGCCGCAGGACGACCGAACCAACGGTTGGAACAATATTCTGCCGGCCCGGTGTGCCAAACCTGAACTCGTCGGAGACCTGCAGGCCGACTGGGTGGTGGTCGGCGCCGGGTTTGCCGGCCTCGCTGCGGCCAGGCGCCTGGCAGAGAACCGGCCCGGTGACCGGATCGTTCTTCTGGAGGCCCAGGAAATCGCCGGCGCAGCCTCGGGCCGCAATGCCGGTTTTGCGATCGACCTGCCGCACGGGCAGCAGCTCAATGACGGCCTGCCGGTCATGCGGCGCCACATGCGCCTTGCCCGCAGCGCCATCGACCACCTCCAACAGCAAGTCGACAACCACCAGATCGACTGCCAGTGGAGTCCTCGCGGGCAGTATCACGGTGCCGTATCAGCACACGCCTACCGTAATGAGATTGAGCCCTTTGCCAGGGTGCTCGATGATCTTGGAGAGCCGTGCCACTTGCTCAATCGCCAGCAGCTTACCCAACAAATCGGCACGTCGTACTACCACGGTGCTCTATATGCTCCTGGGACATTCCTGATGAACCCGGCGGCACTGGTCCGCGGCCTCGCCGACAGCCTGCCCGAGAACGTTATCCTCTACGAGAACTCCGCCGTGACCCATGCCGTGTACGGTGAGCACATCGAACTCGCGACCGCCAAAGGGCGCGTGACTGCCAAGCGGCTGGTGCTCGGCACCGGTATCTACACCGAAGCTTTCGGGTTCTACCGCCAGTCGCTGATTCCCATCGCCCTTTCCGGGAGCCTGTCGCGGCCACTGACAAGCGAAGAACAACAGGCCCTGGGCGGCCAGAACGACTGGGGGATGACCCCGGTCGGAATGCCCGGTGTGACCCTGCGCTACACCCAGGATCACCGGCTGCTGATCCGACAACAAGTCGAGTACAGCCCTGGCTGTCGCCGGAGCGACGCCTACCGCGCGGGTATCCGAAAAGGACACGAACGCCGGTTCAGGACCCGCTTCCCAATGCTGCCAGACGTCACCCTCGAACACACCTGGACCGGATATGTGTGCGTGTCGCGCAATCAGGGCCACGGATTCGGCCAGGTCGCACCGAACGTGTACAGTGCGATCTGCCAGAACGCCATCGGCGTGACCAAGGGCACCATCAGCGGGATGCTGGTCGCGGATCTTGCCACCGGCCGGGACAACCCGTTGATCGCCGACCTGAAGAGCCTGGGTACACCCCGGCGGCTGCCGCCCAGGCCTTTCCTGGATATGGGCGTACGGGCGAATCTTGCCTGGCGGCACTGGTCCGAACGCGCCGAGAAATAGACCGGCATCCCGCCCATGCGTGAGTCATCCAGCTCCAGAGGCCGTCGCCGGCAGCGGCGATCCGGCAGAACGACCCAGCCTGTCGCATCGCCCTGGCAGAAGATCCGCAACCCCCTGCCACCGATCGAACCACTCAGCGCTGACCAGATCGAGTCGATTCACCGGGCCTCGCTGACCGTACTGGCTGAGATCGGTATGAAAGTGACTGATCCAGAAGCACGCAAGATCCTTGCCCAGGGTGGTGCCCGAATCGACGCGACAGAAGAGACTGTTTTCCTGGACCCCGAGATGGTCGAGGAAACCGTCGCTCACGCGCCGTCCGAATTTATCCTGAAAGCCCGCAACCCAAGCCGGTCGCTAACCATCGGTGGCAACCACCTGACGTTCTCCGGCGTCGGCGGCCCGGCCTTCGTGTCGGATCTTGACCGGGGCCGCCGCACAGGCACGTACGCCGAACTGTGTGATTACAAGCGGCTGTTTCAGTGTTTCGACATCATCCATTACGCCCTCGGCGGATTCGAACCACTGGACCTGCCTGAGACCACCCGGCACCTGGACATCGGACTCGCGCAGTGGCGCTACACGGACAAAGTCGTTGGATCATCGCTGCTCGGTAGTAACCGCGCGCTGGACGGGCTGCACATGGCGTGCATCGTTCACGGCATCGACTTCGAAGACCTGCCAACACAGCCGGTCATCATTGGCAACATCAACACCAATTCGCCGCGCCTGCTCGACGGTCCGATGGCCCAGGGCCTGATTCAGTTTGCAAAGGCCGGGCAGCCGGTGACAGTGACGCCTTTCACGCTGGCTGGCGCCATGGCACCAGTCACTATCATCGGTGCCCTGACCCAACAAAACGCCGAAGCGCTGGCCGGGATCGTGCTGACCCAGCTGGTCCGGCCGGGCACTCCAGTGGTCTATGGGGGATTTACCTCGAATGTGGACATGCGCAGTGGATCCCCGGCATTCGGCACCCCCGAACAGACCCAGGCCAGCCACATCACGGGACAGCTCTGCCGCCGCTACGGTATTCCGTTCCGCTCGAGCAACACCAATGCATCGACCAGTGTCGACGCCCAGTCAGCTTACGAAAGCGAGATGTCGCTGTGGGGGGCGGTGATGGGGCATGCCAACCTGGTCGTGCATGGCGGCGGCTGGCTGGAGGGCGGACTGGTCGCCTCATTTGAGAAACTGATCATCGACGTCGAGATGATGCAGATGATGGCCAAGTTCCTCGAGCCACTGACCGTGGATGACGAGAGCCTCGCCCTGGAGGCGATGCGCGAAGTCCCCGCCGCTGGGCACTATTTCGGTGCCAGTCATACCATGGTGCGCTACGACACGGCATTCTACACCCCGCTGATTTCAGACTGGCAGAACTTCGAGGCCTGGCAGGAAGCCGGCAGCCAGGACGTCACACAGCGGGCCAACGCACTCTGGAAGCAGATGCTCCGGGACTACCAGGAACCGCCGCTGGACCCGGCCGTACTGGAGCATCTCGAAGAATACGTGGCACGGCGCAAGCGCGAACTGGTCGGTGCCGACGCCGTCGATCGCTGATTGGGCCTTTATTACCCACCGTAGAGTGTCTGTGACACCGACGTCCGGCTCGTTCGTTTTGATCGCATCCCTTCGATGGCTGGCTCTTTTCGCTGAATAAAAAGTTCTTTTACTGAAAATTGACGTGCGTTGTCAGTGTGATTCTAGTACCGGGTTAAACTACGGGGCATCGTCTGAGCTGAATCAACAGACTTCAATCGCTACTTTCAAAACTCATGACTAAAACAGCCGACATCATTCTCCAAGGGCTCAAAGAGCTCGGTATCGCCCATCTGTTCTGCCTGCCAGGCGTACAGAACGATGATTTTTTCGACGCGCTTTACAACGAGCAGGGGACAATCCGCCCGATACAGGTACGCCACGAACAGGCCGCAGGCTACATGGCACTGGGCGCGGCCATGGCGACGGGTCGGCCACAGGCCTATTGCGTGGTCCCGGGGCCGGGATTTCTGAACACTACGGCCGCCTTGTCGACTGCCTATGCCGTCAATGCGCCCGTGCTGGCACTCATCGGCCAGATACCGACCCCGGCGATCGACAAGGACTACGGCCTGCTTCACGAGATCCCCAACCAGGACGGCATTCTGGCGAGCCTGACCAAAGCCGCCACGCGCATCCTCGATGCCGGCGAGGCTCATGACAAAGTGCATGCCGTGCTGTCGGAACTCATCAACGGCCGGCCACGGCCAGTGGGCATCGAGTGCCCGATGAACGTCTGGGGCGCCGAAGTTGACTCGGAGCAGACCCTGGCGCCGCTGGTGGCACAACCCGTAGCACCAGATCCTGCCTTGATCGAGCAGGCCGCAGCGCTGCTCGATAAGAGTACCCAACCACTGATCATCGTCGGCGGGGGTGCGCAGCACGCCAGTGCCGAGATCACGCAACTCGCCGAGATCCTGCAGGCGCCGGTCTCGGCCTTTCGCACCGGCCACGGCGTGCTCGACAGCCGTCATTACCTCAGCGTGACGTCACCGCTCGGCAACGAACTGTGGAAAGACTGCGACGTGGTGCTCGCGATCGGTACCCGACTGCAGATGCAGCAGATGGCCTGGGGTACGGATGATCAGCTCAAGATCATCCATATCGACATCGACGAGGCTGCGCTTGGCCGGCATACCGATCCTGCGATCGGCATTCTCGCCGACGCCCGGCTTGCGAGCGAGGCTCTACTTGAGGCCCTGTCGGCGAACAACCGCAGCCGGCCGAATCGGCAGGCCGAGATGGCCGAACGCAAGGCCCAGATGGCCGAGCGACTCGCCCACCTCGAGCCCCAGTTGTCGTTCCTCGGGGCGATCCGCAATGCACTGCCCGAAGACGGAATCTTTGTTGAAGACCTGACCCAGGTGGGCTACGTCAGTCGCTTCGCGTTTCCCGTGTACCAACCCCGGACGTTTCTGACCAGCGGTTACCAGGGCACGCTGGGCTGGGGTTATGCCAGTGCGCTGGGTGCAAAAGTGGCCTGTCCGGACCGCGCGGTGGTCTCCATCGCCGGCGACGGGGGGTTCATGTTCAATGCTCAGGAACTGGCCAGCGCTGTCCGGCACAACATCGCGGTGGTGGTGGTGGTCTTCAGCGACGGCGCCTTTGGCAACGTCGCCCG
>CAZVVN010000062.1:0-18616 GCA_964630665.1 uncultured Acidiferrobacteraceae bacterium
GCTGGGGCAACATGGTCTCGGCCACCCCGAGTGGCGGCTGGCTTTCCAGCTCTCCCGTGATTCCAGGACTTGGTTTTCCACTGACGACACGCGGCCAGATGTTCTGGCTGGATGAGAATACGGCTGCTTCCCTTGCGCCGGGCAAGCGTCCAAGGACCACTCTGACACCGTCACTCGCGCTGCGCGATGGTGAACCCTACCTGGCATTCGGCACACCCGGGGGCGACCAGCAGGATCAGTGGTCGCTGCACGTGTTCCTGAAACACCTGCACTACGGCATGAACCTGCAGGAGGCGATCGATAGCCCTGATTTTCACAGCACTCATTTTCGAAGTTCGTTCTATCCGCGTGTCAGCAATCCCGGCCAGGTCATTGTCGAGGGGCGTCTGGACCCACAGACAGTCGAAGCGCTTCGGCAACGTGGGCACCAGATTGAGGTCGAGGCCGACTGGAGTCTGGGCCGGTGCTCAGCCGCAGCACGAGACGGTCGATTACTCCGCGCGGCCGCCAATCCGCGGCAGATGCAGGGTTACGCCGTCGGCCGCTAGAACCTGACCGTGCAGGCCAGGGTTACCTTCCCTTCCGGTTTTGCATCGCTGTGGCATACCGCCAAGTCCGCAATACTGGTGCTGTTCGGCATGCTGTGGTGTTCGGCCGCCTGTGCAGCGGAGATCGAGCACATCGAAGTCAGGCAGGCCGATCTCTTCTACCATGTAGAGCTCACGGCCACCACAAACGTCAGTCGCGATTTGTTGTACTCGCTGATCACGGACTACCCGCGGTACACCGAATATTCCCCGAGGATCATTCGCAGTGTACTTCAACCATTGCCAAACACCCCGGACGCCGTGCTCACGGTGATCGGCAGAGCGTGTATCTGGTGGCTGTGCCGGGACCTCGTTAAGATATCGTGGGTCACTGAAACACCGCCCACCGGGGTTGAATTCGAGATCGTACCGGGTACTGGTGATTTCTCTGCCGGCCATGAAAAGCTGGTGTTCGTTGCTTCCGGCCCAGGCACGGTCCTGCACTATCAAGCGGATCTGAAAATAAAGTTCGCGTCCCGGGCCCCGGCCTTTATCGGGGTGTGGCTGATCCGAAAGTTCATCCGATCCGAGCTCGAGGACACCCTTGCCGGCATCGAGCGTGCCGCTGCACTTCGTTCGGCCGACTGACATCCAGCTTGGGTCTGGATCGTCGTTACCAGGCAATCGCCGAGCTGGATAGCTTCAAGCCGGCAGTTTCAAGTACCGCAAAATGTCTGCTGAACCACCTCATCCGGTTGCGGCGGCGTCGCATAACGCTCGGACCCGGGTTGGTCGTCATAAGGTCTGGCGAGCACACTCAGAAGCTTTTCGAAAGGGGCCAGGTCGTTGTCATCTTCTGCTGCTCGGATCACTTCCTCCACACGGTGGTTGCGCGGTATAAACACAGGGTTGGCCTGGCACATATCCGCTTCTCGTTCACTGTCAGAACGGTTGTCCGCTAACAAGCGCCGACGCCAGTGCACAGCCCATTGGTCAAATGCTTCTGGGTTCTCGAACAAGCCACGAACCGGACCGTCGTGCTGCGAGTCTTGGGTCGCCACATCGCACATTCGCCGGAAAGTCAGCGTGAAGTCCGCATGGTTTTCCGCCATACGGTCCAGCAGCGTCTGCGCCAGGTCACTGTCGCCGGACTGCGAGTCACTGAACCCGAGCTTGCGCTGTAGCCCATCGCCATAGTGCGCCTCGAAACGGGCCTGGAACGTATTGATGACTCCGGTAGCCGCGGCAGCGGCTGCATCGGGGTCGTCATCCAGCAACGGTAACAGAGCCTGGGCAAATCCTGCCAGGTTCCAGTGCACGATCGGAGGCTGATTGCGATAAGCGTAACGACCCATGTGGTCGATCGAGCTGTAAACCGTCTCAGGATGAAAAGTGTCCATGAATGCACATGGGCCATAGTCGATGGTCTCACCGGCGATAGAGGTGTTGTCGGTGTTCATCACACCGTGGATAAACCCGACCAGCTGCCAGTGCGCCACCAGCGATGCCTGACGATCGATCACCACATCCAGCAAGGCCAGGTAAGGCTGGTCGCTTTCAGCTGCCGACGGGTAGTGCCGGGCAATGACATGATCAGCAAGCAGACGCAGTGCCTCGACATCGCGCTGCGCGGCGAAGAACTGGAACGTACCCACACGCACATGACTTTTGGCGACCCGGACCAGTACAGCACCCGGCAGATGCGATTCACGCATGATCTGCTCACCTGTAAGCAGCGCCGCCAGTGATCGGGTCGTTGGTACACCCAGCGCGGCCATGGCTTCGCTGACGATGTACTCGCGCAGCACCGGACCCAGCACCGCCCTGCCATCTCCCATTCTGGAGAAAGGGGTGCGACCCGCACCTTTGAGTTGAAGGTCGCGGCGAACACCATCGCGGTCGATCAACTCTCCGAGCAGAATCGCGCGGCCGTCACCAAGTTGCGGCACCCAGGTGCCGAACTGGAAGCCCGCGTAGGCCATGGCAAGCGGTTCGGCACCTTCCGGCACCCGGTTACCGGCCAGAGTCTCAATACCTTCCGGAGAGCAGAGTCGTTCTACCTCCAGGCCCAGATGCCGGGCCAGTGGCTCGTTCAACCGAACCAATTGTGGCCCTGCTACTGGCGTTGGTGGCAGCCTGGCATAGAAACGCTCAGGAAGCTGGGCGTAGCTGTTGTCGAACTGAAAAAGGTCGGCATTCATTGGGTCGGGACATCTTTTCAGCCCTCGCTACCGAACGCAACCCTGGCAAAGTTACGGATATAGCAGTAGCCCTACGATGTTCCTATTAAAACAGTCTTAGTCATCCTGATATAGTGTCGCCACCATCGGCCCGTGTTGCGGGTCAAATGTGTTCATTCGGGTGACCAGCTTGGATCAGCCAACATCGGAGGTGGTCCGGGTTCGGGGAGCAGAGTCCCAGGTTCTGCCGCTGGTCCTTGATTCCCCCCACAGCGGCACTGACTATCCCCAGGATTTTGATCACCAGGCTGAGCCAGCGAAGCTGCGCTCGGCTGAAGACACCCACGTTCACGAGCTCTTTGAAGGCGTACTGGACCAGGGTGCTATCCTGGTCGATGCGCTTTTCCCTCGCAGCTACATCGACCCGAACCGGGCAAAGACCGATTTTCTACCAGCCGACCTGGCCGCGGGCGATGCGATAGAACTGCCCTTTGCGCTGGCGCCTACGGTCAAGAGCGAACTGGGGATCGGTCTGGTCTGGATGCGGGTACCGCCGGACGGCGAGCCGATGTATCCACGGCTTCTGACCGCGGCAACCCTGTTACAACGCCTGACCGCTTATCACCAACCCTACCATGACGCACTGCGCCGCTGTCTGGACCAGACCCATCTGACGTTCGGCCGGGTCTTTCATATCAATTGCCATTCCATGGCGAACAAAGCATCAGCCATGTCAGCACAGCCCAGGGGCACTCCGCGCCCCGATTTCGTCATCGGTGATCGCGATGGAACCAGCTGTGACCCGGCGCTGACCCAAGCGCTCTACCAGGCCCTGACCGGTGAAGGCTTCCAGGTCACGGTAAACGATCCCTACAAGGGCGCAGAGCTGATTCAGGCCTGGAGCAATCCTGCCAATCTACGGCACTCGATCCAATTGGAGATCAATCGTTCTCTTTACATGGACGAGGCCAGCCGGGAAAAAAACGCGAATTTCAGGGCACTCCAGGATAGCCTGACGCAAACGATCAAAGTGCTTACAGTGATTATGGGCGAGGCCGGAGAACCCGCCGACACCGTGAGAAGCCTGGCCGATCGCGCAGAGTCCGGAACATAGTGTGGTTGTGGTCCCGGCGCTCCTGCGCCGGTCCAGCCGGATTACGGCGAGGTTTAACCGCTATACTGACAACTGAAAACACCGCTGCAAGCCGCATGGCTACGAACTGACCCGAGGTGGCCAAGAGGCAACTTGAATGACCATACAATATCATCTCCAGTTGAAACAGGGCGATGTCGGGCGCTACGTACTGCTTCCCGGTGACCCTGGCCGCTGCGAAAAGATCGCTCAGTTTTTCGATGATCCGAAACTGATCGCGCAGAACCGTGAATACGTCACCTACACCGGAACGCTTCTGGGCGAACGGGTGTCGGTCACCTCCACCGGCATCGGCTGCCCCTCGACTGCCATTGCCATGGAAGAGTTGATCAGGATCGGGGCCGACACCTTTATTCGGGTCGGTACCTCCGGTGGCATTCAACCGGGTACCAAGACCGGCGACATTGCGATCGTCAGCGCAGCCATCCGGGACGAGGGCACCACCCGTCAGTATCTGCCGATTGAGTATCCTGCCGTGGCCGACCCGGACGTTGTGATAGCTCTTCGGCAGGCAGCATTGAAACTGGGCCTGACCTTCAGAGTAGGGGTCTCTCATTCCAAGGACTCTTTCTACGGTGAAGTGGAACCGGAGCGACAGCCGCTGTCCACGGAACTGACGCAGCGCTGGCGGGCATGGGAGGCAGGTGGGGCGATCTGCTCGGAAATGGAAGCCGCTGCGATCTTTATCATCGCCAGCATTCACCGCAAACGGGCCGGCGGTGTCATGACGATGATGGGCAAAGACCAGGGCGTGCCGAACGATCCCGAAGGGGTGGCGGGACTCCACGGCGACAATGCCATTCGTGCAGCGATCGAGGGTGTCAGGCACCTGATCGGGCAGGCGTCAGTTCAGTAGCTGACCCTTCGGTACCGAGTCGATTTCCCGGCCAGCCATCCAACGCCCCTGGAACTGAAAATTCTCCTCTTCCATTTTCTCAAAGAATTCCCTCGGATCATTCCCTTCGATATGCGCCTTGTGGGCTTCGGCATCCCTAAATATCTGGGTATAAAGAAACACGTTGGGCTGATCCGCCGGCCGGCAGACCAGAAACTGCTCCATACCGGGTTGGTTGGCGAGACAGTTGTACCGGTATTCATTGATCAACAACTCGATCCGGTCGAGATCTCCCTCGACCACTGCGGTCACATGCACGATATAACTCATCTAATGACTGAATCCCGGCGTTCTACAACGCTGTAAAACGTAATCTAACAAAAAACCGACTGTTCGTTTGGCGCAATTGCGCGGGCCGTGTGCAGCCGGGCCCGAACGTCCGGCCAGCAGCTGTCGTTGAACGAAATTCACACTTGTTTACGGGCCGCTTGGGTAATCGCGGGAAATAAGATCTTTTCCATGTCCTCTGATTTATGATATATCAAAATAAGGTACCAACGGGTGCTCCAAAACCTGCCGAATCTACAATACCCCTGAGGAGGAGGAATCTGATGAAAACAAATATTAAATCGTTTGCCCGGACTGCAATCGTGTCGATCACGCTCTCCGCTGCCGCTCTGCTGTCAACGACAGCTTATTCTGCCGGCAAACTGAACGTCTACAACTGGGGAGACTATATCAATCCAGAAGTACTTACCCGCTTCTCAGAAGAATTCGACGTCGAGGTGACATTGGACACGTATGCCAGTAACGAGGAAATGCTGGCCAAGATTCAGGCTGGTGCGACTGGTTACGACATCATTTTTCCGTCCGTTCACATGCACGACATCATGCACAAACTCGGCCTGTTGGAAAAAACGGATATTTACAAGCACCCTGATTTCAAGAACATCGATCCGCAAGCGCTGCGGGCGAAAACAGACCCCAAGGGCGAGTACTGCCTGCCTTATGCGTGGGGTTCGGTGGGCATCCTCTACAACAAAGAGAAAGTGCAGGATATCAAGTCCTGGGCCGATTTCTTCGCGATACCTGAAAAAACCGGCGAGAAAATCATCGTACTCGATGACATGAGGGAAACAATAGGGGTTGGTCTGATCGTCAATGGCAAGTCGGTCAACTCACGCAGCAAGGAAGACCTTAAGCTGGCCAGGGATTTCCTGTTGGAACAGAAGCCCAAAATCTCAGCTTTCTCCTATGAGAGTCCGCCACTGGTAATGGCTGGAGATGTGGCAGCCGCACACATGTTCGTCGGTGTCATGTTTCTCGTAATGCAAGATCCAGAGAAGCTCGGATTCGTTATTCCAGAAGAAGGTGCGACGATGTACCAGGAAGATATCTGCGTACTCAAGAGTGCCCCGAACAAAGGAAATGCAAAGAAATTTCTGGAATTCTATCTTCGCCCCGAAAATCCCGCTCTCAATGTGCAGCAGCAGATGAACGGCACCCCCAATATACCGGCCATTGCCCTGCTTCCTGATGAGCTCAAAAACAACAAAATCATCAATCCACCAGCGGATGTGATGAGCCGGCTCCAGATTTTTGAGGATCTTGGCGCTGATCTGAAACTGTACGACCGGATCTGGACCAAGGTCCGGACCGCCCAGTAACCTCGACAACTCAAGCAAGGCCCGGTGCCCCCGCACCGGGCCTTTATTGACTTCTGTAACCTACTCCCGGCACTGACGGATGGTTGCTCGTTCTGCCATTACTGATTTCGTTGAGGTACGCAACGCCTCAAAAGCCTTCGATACACCCGAGGGTGGTACGGTTCAGGCACTGGACCAGGTCTCGCTCAGTGTCCGCGATAACGAATTTCTGACCCTGCTCGGACCCTCAGGTTGCGGAAAAACGACCCTGCTGAGAACTATCAGTGGTTTTGAACAACTCGACGAGGGCGAGATTCTGATCGACGGTCAGTTCGTCTCGAATGTTCCGCCGAATCACAGGCCCGTCAACACGGTTTTTCAGAACTACGCACTGTTTCCACACATGAGTGTTGACCACAACGTCGGTTACAGCCTCGACGTTGCCGCCGTCGAGAAAAAGGACCGAGACCGCCGGGTCGCGAAAGCGCTGGAAGTCGTCGGCCTTTCCGGACTCTCCCAACGTCGGCCTAAACAGCTTTCCGGCGGCCAGCAGCAACGAGTCGCCCTGGCGCGGGCCATCATCAGTCAGCCAAAGTTACTCCTTCTCGATGAGCCCTTGTCAGCGCTCGACCGCAACCTGCGCCAGTCGATGCGGCTGGAACTCAAAAACCTCCAGCACGAGCTTGGTATCTCGTTCATCTTCGTCACCCATGACCAGGAGGAAGCGTTGACCATGTCGAACAGGATCGTAGTGATGGACGAGGGCCGAATTCAGCAGGTCGGCACGCCGACAGAAGTCTACGATCATCCTGACAATTCGTTCGTGGCACATTTCCTGGGGGAGAGCAACCTACTGCCGGGGCAAGTGCATTCCCAGGATCATTCAGGAACACGGATCAAAACCGATTCCGGCCTGATCATTACTGTCAGACACTGCGATGCCCGCGTTGGAAGCCGGGTCACCGTCATGATTCGACCCGAACACCTGCAACTCGCTGCGACCCCCAGCTCTGCCACTTCGAGCAAAGACCACCCTGCCCTGCAGATCAGTGGCACGCTGCAGCAGACCATGTTCGTCGGCAGCGATTTTCAGCTGATCTTCGAGTTGAGTGGTGGAGGCATCATGAGAGCCTCGGTCCGTGATACCGAACGAGCCTCTATTTCTGCTCTGGTTGATGGCCAGGATATTAAATTTACTTACTCGCCATTGACGCCACACGTCATCTGCGAGCCGTAGCTGCCGTGTCCACACCTAAATCAAGAGCCCGCCAACAGCTCACCATCCTATTGGGACCAGTGACCCTTTTCCTGGGTATCTTCTTTGCCGGGCCACTTGGAATCATGCTGGTTTTCAGTCTGCTCGAGCCAGGTCTTTATGGGGGCGTGGAATGGAATTTTTATCACTGGAACTATGGTCGCCTGCTCGGCTGGGCAGATGGGCTTATCGAGGAGTTCGACCCTATCTACCTCCAGGTGTTCGGCCGATCATTCAGATTAGCTCTGATCACGGTAGCGTTATCACTCATCATCTGTTACCCCGCAGCGTACTGGGTCAGCAGATCGCCGGATAAGTGGAAAGGATTCTGTATCTTCCTGATCACGCTTCCATTTTTTGCCAGCCTGATCGTCAGGCTGTACGCATGGCTGCTCATTCTCAGGCCGACGGGTTTTCTAAATCATGTGTTGACCTCACTCGGACTGGTCGCGGAACCACTAGATCTTCTTTTTTCTAGAACGGCTGTCCTGATCGGTATGGTGTACATATTTGTCCCCTTCATGTTTCTACCGATCTATGCAAGCATTGAGAAGCTTGACATGTCACTGGTTGAAGCATCCAAGGATCTTGGCGCAAGCACATTCCAGACTTTTCGCCGCATCATTGTTCCCCTCACCCTGCCTGGAATCGTGGGGGGCTCTATCATTGTTTTTATTCCCAGCCTTGGAAATTTCATCGTCCCCGATCTGCTCGGTGGTGCGAAAGTCGTCATGATCGGGAACCTGATAGAGCAGCAGTTCCTCTACGCCCGGAACTGGCCTTTTGGTGCTGCTCTTTCAATGTTGCTGATGGCTGCCGTGCTGGTGTTTCTACTCGTGTACATCACGTCAATCTCGCGGCAACAGGCCTCGGAAACGATCAGGGGCTGACTGGTGATGACTAGGGGCAGGCAACTCTCCGGACCTGTAATCGGCAGACTGGGCCTGATCAACAAATGGCTGTTGTTTGTCTATGGTTGCCTGTTCTTTCTGTTCATCTACCTGCCCATATTGCTGATCATGTTCTACTCGTTCAATTCCAACCCGATCAACATGATGATCTGGCAGGATTTCACGCTCGACTGGTACCGGTCGATCTTCGGACTCTCTACTGCACTGACCGAGGACTCGCTCTATGTAGAATCGACCAGCCAGTTGGTGACTGCACTGAAGAACAGCCTTACCGTAGCCTTCACTACAACCACCATCGCCACGATTCTAGGAACCGCGACCGCAATTGGCGTGCACCGATACCGGTTCCGGCTCCGACAGTTCTACCAGGCATTGATGTTCATGCCGATGCTGATGCCCGATATTGTTCTCGGCATTGCTCTACTGATCTTTTTTGTTAACTTCGGCATGAAACTCGGTCTGACGACAATCATCATCGGGCACCTGACGTTCCTGATCAGCTACGTGTTCATTGTTGTCAGTGCCCGACTGGCTGGCACCGACACGACGCTGGAAGAAGCATCGGCTGATCTGGGTGCCAACGAGTGGGTCACTTTTCGAAGGGTTACCTTTCCACAGATCCTTCCGGGTGTGGTGGGCGGGGCACTACTGGCATTCATTATCTCGATTGACGACATCGTCATTACCTATTTCACTGCAGGCGTCGGCTCCACCACGTTGCCGCTGTTTATTTACGGCATGGTCCGACGGGGCATCAAACCTGAGATCAACGCGATCGCCACCCTGATGGTAGTGTCTTCGCTGATCATCGCCTCGCTGGGCCTGTACCTTCGTTCACGGCGGCGTTAGATCAGCTCTCCCACAGAGGCAGCAACCATGAACAAACCAAGAGCGCGGGACCTTGGGCTCGACTTTCCGGGCACCTCGGGCTCGAACAATGCGATCACCGACGTACCCGGAGTCGAGGTCGGATTCTGTACCGTCATCGAGGGTGAAGGTCCCCTGGAGCCTGGCAAAGGCCCGGTGCGTAGCGGTGTCACGGCGATCCTGCCCAAAGGCCACAGTCCGGCGCCAACGCCGGTCTGGGCCGGTGCTTATGCTCTGAACGGCAATGGCGAGATGACCGGTACCCACTGGATCCACGATGGCGGCTATCTGGTCGGACCCGTCTGTATCACCAACACACACAGCGTGGGAATCGTTCACCATGCCGCCGTACGCTGGATCATCGAGACCTACAAAGAACAATGGGGTGAGGAACACCTGTGGGCGATGCCCGTGGTCGCCGAGACCTATGATGGCGTTCTCAATGACATCAACGGCCAGCACCTGACCGAGCACCACGCCCTGGAAGCCCTGCGCACAGCCGCACCGGGCCCGATCATGGAAGGCAACGTGGGTGGCGGCACCGGCATGATCTGCTACGAGTTCAAGGGCGGTACCGGAAGCTCATCCCGCCAGGTAGCCATCGATGGACAGAACTTTACCGTCGCCGCCCTGGTCCAGGCCAATCATGGCAGACGACCGTGGTTCACGGTTCTCGGCGTACCGGTCGGGCAGCACCTGACTGAACATGCACTGATGTCCAGCCTTGAACTCGGGTCAATCATCGTGGTACTGGCCACTGATATTCCGATGATGCCGCACCAGCTCACCCGTCTCGCCAAACGCGCTGCCATTGGCATCGGCCGGGGTGGCACTCCGGGCGGTAACAACTCAGGGGATATATTCCTGGCGTTCAGCGTCGCCAACGCGATGCCGATCTCGCAGATCAATAAAGCTTTTCTATCATTCGACTGGGTCAACGACGAACAGTGTGACCCGATTTACCTCGCTGCCGTCGAGTCCGTAGAAGAAGCCGTGGTGAATGCACTGCTGGCTGCAGATGACATGACGACGTTGCGCCCCGCCGGGCATGTCTGTCGAGCCATTGATCACGACCGCCTGGTAGACCTGCTTCGACAGCATGGCCGCTGCACCTGAATCCACTCACTCTCCTCCATCCCCCGGGCCTAAGCAAAGTGGCGGATTTGCCGGTGACCCGATCACGTACCCGAGCGTCGCTTCAGGCAGAATTCAAGTCTGTCTCTGGCATTCGTCCTATACTCTCACTTTAGGATCCTGCAGAGCCAACCAGATCCTTACACCTTAATGACTCATCACGACAGAACAATTATGAGTTCTTCCATCTCCACTCAGCTGCTGACAAATCTCAAGGCTGGCGGTTGCGATTTCTTTGTCTCGGTACCGTGCAAATTACTCGCCGGACAGATTCGATTACTGGAAAAAGACAATGACATCTGTTATCTGCCGGTGACCCGCGAAGAGGAGGGGTTCGGCCTCTGTGCCGGAGCGAGCCTCGCTGGGCATCTACCGTGTATCCTGATGCAGGACTCCGGACTCGGTAATTCCATCAATGCTATCAAGTCCCTGATACAGTTCTTTCAGCTACCGGTCGTGATGCTGATGAGTTACCGCGGATCTCCCGGGGAACCCGTCCCCGCCCAGGTTCCCATGGGCGTACTTGTTCCCGAGCTTCTGAAACTACTGCAGATCCCTGCAATTCACTGTCATCAACCGGCAGACCTGGGTGAGATCAGACCTCTGGTCGATCACGCCCGCGTGGCCGAATCAGCTGTTGCCATTCTGATCGACTTCCAGTTGATGGAAGGTGAAGTATGAATCGCTACGAGCTGCTCGAGACACTGGTACCTGTGCTGGAAGACGCTCTGGTAGTCTGCAATATCGGCATCCCTTCTCAGGAATTACACGCAATCTCGGATCGTGACAACCACTTTTATATGCTGGGAAGCATGGGTTTATGTTCGTCAATAGGTCTTGGCCTGGCATTGACGACCCCAAAGAGTGTGGTTGCTCTTGACGGTGACGGCGCGGTACTGATGAATCTCGGCACTTTGGCGACCATCGGCAACCGGGCCCCTGACAACCTGATTCTTCTGATCATCGACAATGGCAGCTACGGATCGACCGGAGACCAGGCCACCTACACAAGCGGGGAAACTTCTCTAGCAGCAGTTGCCCGTGGCGCCGGGTGTCAGAAAGTGGTCGAGTGCCCCGGAGAAGAAACTGCAGGGGTGCTTGCTGACTGCCTCGCTGCCCGGTGCACGGCTGTGATTGTCTCCAGGGTGGCTGCAGGTAACCGTCCTTTGCCCGTGGTGCCGCTACACCCGATCGTGTTGCGGGAGCGGTTCAGGCAGTCAATCAGGAAGTAATTGACCAGTCGGTCCATTGATTTCGAAATTGAAGTTTTAGACAAAGCAGCCTTCGGGAATCAGCATGGACGAGTTCAGTCCGCAGAACCGTTGCCCACTATGGTAAAGGGTGCCCAGAAAATCGGGTGGGCGTAAGAAAACACTGTTTTGCCACTGGCAGGATCTTTGTAACCCGCTCCGTCGATGATCTCGATCATGGCTCGTCTCAGCAACTCAGCGCGCCCCACACCGGGAGAGGCGGACTGGTTCCTGAACAAAGTGGTCGTGAGCAACCGGGCGGAGGTGGTCTCCACCGGCCAGTTGCTGACCAGCAGCGATCGCGCACCGGCATAGAAAAAAGCCCGTCCCAGGCCGGATATTGCCTCCGCCCCCGCTCCCTCTCCAGCACCACTGTTGCACGCCGACAACACCAGCCAGTCCGCATCCAACCGCAGCCCGAGGACCTCGCCCATCGTCAAAAGGCCATCCTGATCCCCGCCAACGACTTCAGGCGCTGACAGGGCGAGGGCCGGCTGCACCAGGCCGTCGAGGTCGCCAGGAACCAGGCCGTGCGTTGCAAACGCGACGACCTTGTAGTTGGAGAGATCCATGGTCTTGACCTGCACCTCGCTTGCCGCCTTTCCGGCAAACACATCGCGGCCGGGATCTGCCCGCAGTACCTGAGCGATCTGATTGACCTCCCTGCGGGTATCCGGCAGTGGCGGCAAGACCGAAAGACCAGCGCTCGTTTGTTTCTCGATTTTTTCGGCTTTTCCCAATCCCCGCAGCCGTACCGGCAGACCGCGGAGCCCTAGCGAGGCATAACTGCTCTTACCGATGTCGTCGTCAGTTACCGAGGCGATCTGAACCTGGTCTGGTGAGAACACGGGGTCAGCGAAGCCAGCGAACGCCCGCCGGTCCGGCGCACCGGGCGGCATACGCCGCAGGGTGCCGAGTGACGTTACGGACGGCAGCACTGTGATACTGTGGTCGCGTACCAGCCACGGGATGTCGCGGTATTCAGAAAACAGTGGCTGGCGAGCGGCTGGCTGTGCAACGGGGCGAGTTGGAAACACCGCAAAAGGCAGGTAACCCAGCGCCCGGTGTGACACCACAACCAGATGGCGCCGTGACCTCCAGGCCGCTTCAACTGGTCTCAGCAACCGTGCGTAAAGTTCATGAGCCGTCATCACGTCAAACGGTGGGATCTCTCCGAGCGTTCCGGCCTTGGGGTTCAGTGACGCTCTGATCTGGTCGACCTTCTGTTTGATCTCGCCGGACCCCATCGCAACAGCAGCGAACTCGGGTGCCCCGGCCCTGCCGATCGCCCAGACAAATGAGCGTTGCCGTCCGACAAAGACCGACAGCAATGCCTCGTCATCGAGCAAGTGCGATCGTGCGGTCTCAAGATCTGGTGCTTTTGGATTGACCAGTGCGGCATATTCCGGGAGCTCGGCCTCGATGGCTTCCATCAGCGCCGCACGGGCCCCGCGCAGCTGGTCGATACGGACCCTGAGGTCCTGTATGACCTTGGGGTCTTGTTCATCGGCCGCTTGGGTCATGTGATCCGACAACAACCCGTATAACGCGCCGATCTGGTGAACCGCATCCTGCTCCCGCCGCATCAACTCCGCCGCCCCGGGATCCTTGGCTGCTGCCCGGGCGGCACTTTTGTCCAACGCCGCTTGCACGACTCGGCCTCGAGCCTGATCAGCCAACTGAAAGGCTCTCGACAGATATTCTCCCGCGGCCGGCTGAGCAGTATTCTCCAGATAAAGATCAGCCAATAGACCGATATAACCTTCCAGGATAAGCGCCAAACGGCGCTCATACACGGCGCCCAGGTTGCCGGCGGAGCGCCGTGAACGGCTGAGCAGTATTGGAACCGTGGCCTGATACAGCGCCAGAGCCTTTTCCTTCTCACCGGCGGCCTGTACCACAGTCGCATACAGTGCTCCAAGCTCGGCCGTCTCCTGATGTTTTTGCCCAAGGCTGTTGTGCTTTGTCTGGTAGGCCAGGGTCAGGACGTTTCGGGCATGCTCTACCTGGCCGCTGTTCATCAAAGTCAATGCGTAGCCGGGGTTCTGGTCAAGCAATTGCTGTCGGGATTCAGGGTCGTCGGCGAGTCCCTGCTCGATCTCGGCGAACATCCGGCTTGCGCCCAGCCAGTCCTCCTGCAGAATCCATATATCGGTCAACAACCGACGGGTTTGCTGGAGTGAGACCGAACTAGGCGGGGCCTGAATGGTCTGCCAGATCTCAAGGGTTGTTTCCGCCAGTGTCTCGGCATCGTCAAAGCGACCTTGTTCCAGCAGTGCCCGGGCGAGTCCGGTGGCCGCATCGGCCGTCACGTTGGAATAGCGCCCGAATCCTCGCACCGACTCTGTGATCATCTCCCGCCAGTTGATCTCCGCTTCCACCGGGCGCCCTTGGCGCACCAGGTTGTTACCCAGCTCCGCCAGATACCAGAGATAGACCCTGAGGTTGAGCTTGGGGATCAGATGGGTCTCCTTGTTCGGCACATCTTTATGGCGGCGAAAATTCTCGATCGCCTTGCGGTGCAGTACTTCCGCTTCCTCCAGCCTGCCCGAAGCCGACAGAAGCTTGGCTTCGGTGGAGAAGAACTGGCTCTGCATCTCATCCCATGCCTCGACCGGCCAGTGAGATCGACTTGCCGCTTCTTTTACCCAACTTTCGTTTGCAGTCTCCAATGAACGTTCGGCTTTGACCAGATCGTCCCGGAAAAGGTAATAGTGAGTCAGGAGGATGAGGTTGATCAGTTGCTCCGATTCGGGATATTCGGACCGACCCGCGACGCTCATCGCTTCATCAAGCAGTGCCTTGGCCTTCAGCATGGAACCCACTTGCCATTGGGCGCTTGCGGCGCCGGTTAAGACCCGGCCAAAGGCTTCCGCCTTGGTTCTGCCTGCGACAAAGCTTTCTCGCCCGTGTTCGACGGCCACTTGAAGATCCGTGATCTGCTGTCCCGAACGCCCGACCAGCTGAGCAGCATCGGCTCGCAGCCGATAGAAGTCGAACAACTCCGTCGTATCGGTGGTATCCGGAGGTTCAGTGTCGGCCGTGGCACGCAATCGTTCGATATCGGCAAGGCTTTCTGCGCGCATGCCATCGAGAATCTCGGTGACATCGTTGATACTTCGGGGGGGTGGCAGATACTCGGTCTTGGCCAGTTTCGCTGTGACCTTTTTTGCGTCTTCCAGCGACATGGCCGTTGATCCGGCCTCTGAAGGGAGAGTTTTTGTTCCGTCTTCCCGGCCGGCTAAATCTGACTCACTGCCGGTGCCCGGCTCACTGTCTTTCTCACACTGCTTGAGAACCTGCTCGAAACTCTCAGAGTCTTTTAGATCCACTTTGTAAAAAACCTGATCGTCGGCCAGACCGTATTTCACCACGGCCTTTTTCATATCGTGAGTAATTGCAGCCGCCTTGGCACTGACGCAAGTACTGAATCTTTCGTTGGACAGCCCGCCACCCCAGACCGTTTCCGCGGTCCTCTTGATCACTTCAGAGAACGCCTGTTCCAGCGTAAGATCTCCGCCGGCAGGCCGGGAATGGTCATCCTGACCGGCATCGGGCACCGTCTTTACGATCTGGTTTGAGCTAGGTTCCTTCTGACAGGCGTCGAACACTTTCTGGTAACTCGCCTCATCCGCTGCCGACACTTTCCAGTAAACGGCGTCATTGACGAAGCCGTACTTGATGATCCCGATCTTCATTCCCCGGGTAATCGAGGCAGCGTTGTCGTAGATGCACTGTCCGATCCGCTCGTTCCACTCGCTTTTGCCCCAGACCTCGACGGCTTTTTTCATCGCCAGGGCAAATTCCTGATCGAGTTTCAGTTGCTTCTCGGCAGCAGATTCTGCCGACTCTGCCTCGTTGCTCCTGCCGGACGACGTCGGCGCGACAATGTCCGAATCTCCTGCCCGGCCTTCGGCCAGCACCCACGTCGGAACAAGAAAATTCAAAGAAAAAGTCAGGACCAGAACGATCGACAGGGCCCGCCACACAGCACCTTTATGCTGGTATTCATAACAGGGTCGGCAGGCTGTGCTGTCAGCCAAATTTGCTTTCGACATGATCAATGCCCTGGGCCCGATTGGCCCGATGGCATTCCACATTTTGTCAGGTTAATTTTGTCTCGCGATTCAGAAAGCCATTGACCGATGGGTGCTCGCTGGAATAGGAAAGATTACCCGGCTGGATCATCGATAGCGTAGACCTCGATGGAATCCGAGAACCCCTTCAATTCATGCATTCCGAGATCAGTGTGCTGGTGTTGTGTCTTGACGAAGAAATGGGTGTCCTTGTCGATGATAATGCTACCCGACTCTCCGATCCCCTGCAGACGGGATGCGAGGTTGACCACACTGCCGATTACCGTGTAGTCGATCTTCTGGGCCGGACCGATGTTACCGACCTTGGCATACCCGGTGGCCAGTCCGACCCGGATTGCAAACGGAAAGCGGTTCTGCGCCCGGTAATCGCGATCCATAGCAGCGGCCCTGCCCTGCATCGCGAGCGCGCAGCGTACGGCCCGTTCCGGGCTGGTGATTTGGCCACCATTGTTTTCAAAAAACGCCAGGATACCATCGCCCATGTATTTGTCGATGATGCCGTTCTCGGCAAAGATGATCGATGCCGCATCGGCAAAATACGCCTCGAGAACTTCCTGAACCTCCTGTGGGTCGGCTTCATCCGAGAAGGCGGTAAAGTTAACGATGTCGCTGAACATTACCGTGATGCGTTTTCGCGTACCGCCGAGCTTGAGCAGGTCCGGGTCGTCCTTGATCCGGTTCATGAGTGTCGGCGACAGGTAACTCTCGAGGCTACCCTCCAGAATTCCTTCGTAGCGTTCCATCTGTGTATAACGATAGAGGCTGGTGATGATATAAACCATTCCCAGTGACAGCAGGACGGGCAGTAGCGGCACCAGCCACCCTGAGTAAACGAATGCCGCATAGACCATTACCGCGTAGAGCAACATGCTCCCAAACGAGACCAGGCTAAAACCGAGCGTACTGAACTTCAGAACTGCCAGCACCATCAGCGCGCACAGAGCAATCGCAATTACCATAGCGACAGAACGCCCTATTGGGATTATGAACTGCGCCTTGAGTAACGAGTTGGCCGCATTGGACCAGATATAGACCCGTGGAAATGCCCGCTCGAGCGGGACTGGACTCACATCAAAGTACCCGCTGTTCTGTGCGGAAATATCCGCCAGAAAAACCAGCTTGCCCGAGAAATTAGTCTGCGATTCACTTTGCAACAGGTCCCACGCGCTGTATGACTGCGGGTAGGTCTGGGCGTCCAGGGGGCCTGCCAGATTAACGATCAGGTTCCCTTGTCCATCGAGCGGCACGGCCAGCTCCCGAGGTACCGCACCCAGCCCGGCCGGGAAACGCTTCAGAATAATCTGTGACTTATCGATCTCCCCGATGTCCTCCAGGTCGTAGTCCAGGTAGGTGGCGAGCGCCTGGAGAAAAAAAGACGGTACCAATCGGCCGCCAAACTCTGTGACCATCGGTACCCGCCGGATCACCCCGTCCACATCAGGCGCCATGTTGACAAACCCAAGGCCCGCCGACTGTTCGATTATCCCGGCCATCGGCATCGCGCGTACGCCGCTGGCATGGGTTGCATTTCCGGGCTCGATCTCGGGGTTGATATCCAGTGCCAATGCACTGGGAGATAGCCGGGAATCAGAATCGGCTGTCAGAGCCAGAAGCAAAGGGCTGACAATATTTCCCGCGTTGATTACAGCTTCGATCAACTCCTCGTTGCCTGCCGTATCCGACCATTCGACGAACATGATGTCGCAGGCCACCGCTTCCGGGCCTCCGTCCGCGATGCGGTTGATCAGCTCAGCGTAGGTCGTTTTCGGCCACAAGCCCTGCCCAGAAGCCTGCTTCGTGTAATTGTCGATATTGATGTGCACTAGAGAATCACTGTAGTCCGGACCCCGCCCCAGTGCATCACGCAGTTTAAAACGACTGTCGACGGTCATCAGTTCGAGGCCTGAATAAGCCGAAGGGAAGAGTGTCGGGAGTTCGAACATGGCCAACAACACCACAGCGCTGGCGACGATGAGCGTGCGCAGGGAAAGAATATCTGGCTTCAAGTCGCTGCTACTTGTGTCCGATTTCAAAGACCGCCAGGGCAAGATGCTGACCAGAGGCCTCGTGGCTCAGGGTATTCTCGGACACCCCCGTGTCGGCCGTACCTCGAAAGGTGACGCCCGCGATCACAGGTTTCTCGAGCCGCTGCGTAAGCTGAACACCGGCTTCCTTGACAAACCCGTCCTCAAGGTCTTTCAGGTGCTGGGTAATTCGCTTGTGGAAGCGTTTGCGACTTTTTCCTTTAGCCCGGTCGTAATTGTCGACCAGCTCTTCAAGCCTGGAAAGCGGTTCTGTTGATGCGATCAGAATGAAGGTCTCCACACCGGTATTGTTATCCAGTGCCATCCATCCCAGCGTCTCATAGACAAGTTCAGCTTCTCCCCCAGTTACCTCGAGCCCGCGGGATTCTGCACCGGTGGAATAAATCAGCAAGTATTCATCGTCGCTGGAGAGATAACAGACGTAGAACGAAGCGCCCTTGGGATGTTCGAAGTTCAGTTTCAGCAGATCACCTGATTTGAGAGCCTGGCCCTGTTCAACAATGAACACGCTGTTCTGGTCATCCTGGCTCAGAACACCATAACGAAAAGACAACTCACCGGCCATGGCGCTGGACCAGCACAGTATCAAAGCGAAAAAGCTGGAGAGGGTTATTGCTTTGGAAGATCTCATCTGGACTCCTCCGGCCCTGTCAGCGACCGGTCTCTTTGAACTCCAGGGGCTCATTATCGGTGCTCTGAGGAATTTTTTCGACTTT
>CAZVVN010000063.1:0-18393 GCA_964630665.1 uncultured Acidiferrobacteraceae bacterium
CCACCGAATACAGGCAACATCATCCGATTGTGTGCCAATACGGGCTGTGCGCTTCATCTCATTGAACCGCTCGGCTTTGCACTGGAGCAACCCCAGCTTCGCCGTGCTGGTCTGGATTACGCTGATCTGTCGGCGGTAACGGTTCATCCCAACTTTGATACTTTCCTTGAAGTAGAAAAACCCGAGCGACTCTTCACCTTCTCCACCCAACACCACCAGACTCCCGGGGAGTGCCGGTTTCGCAACTGTGACGCCCTGCTGTTCGGATCTGAAACTCGTGGACTGCCGGCGAGAATCCGGCGACTCGCACCTGAAAACCACCGCGTGGTGATACCCATGCGCCCAGGCAGTCGCAGCCTTAACCTCTCTAATGCCGTGGCCGTCGCAGTTTACGAAGGCTGGCGCCAACTGGGTTATTCCGGCGCCCATCGGATAAGCTGACTCGACTGCAGTTCTTCCACCGTGCGGTACACTGCCCTGATTTTCTGACTACTTGATCCTGGCCCGAACCATTCCGACTTGATGAGTATCGCGACCGAACTGGTGAAACTGGTACACGATATCTGTCGGCAGCGTGTGCTGCCTGCGGTGACGTGGCTGCACCTACCGCCGGAGCATCCCCGGGACCCGCACCATAAGAAATTTGGTGCGCTGCTGCTGGCCGACGGCAGTTGTGGATTCTTTTTCACCCGTCTCGACGCCATGCTGGGCCACATACGCGCGCACATTGACATCGACAACGTCATCGGCACACCGGTGCTGGATCTTGCGGCCGGGTACGCTTCCAGCGACCCTTTGCAGCGCACCCTCGGGCTGGGCGCGCTCAATGCAATCAGCCAGCATCTTTTCAACACGGACAAGACCTGCCTTGAGTACGGTTCTGACCCCCTCGGTCAAATGGAGGTGGCCACCGCTCATCACGTCGGAATGGTGGGCTTTTTCAGGCCGTTGGTCCGAATGCTGGAGGGCCGTGAAATAGCGCTGACTGTGATCGAAAAAGATGCTTTGTATCTGGACTATGGGGGCCCGGTGGAGGTAACTCTAGACACGGCTGCGCTGCAGTCATGCGACCGGGTTCTGGTAACAGCCTCGACACTACTGAACGACACCCTAGAATCGGTACTCGCCAGTTGCGCGCCTAGTGCTAGGATCGCCCTGATCGGCCCAACCGTCGGCTGTTTGCCCGATCCTTTTTTCTCCCGCGGGATCGATGTGGTCGGCGGTGCAAGTGTCGCGGACCTGCCAAAGCTCAAGGCGCACCTTCGGGCAGGCGACAACTGGGATGAGTCGGTCACGAAATACTGTATCTCAAGCCAGCACTACGCCGGTGCCAGGTCTTTGTTCCTGCATCAATAGCTTTTCTCCTCATGGCACACCCTGTAGAGCGTAGACACAGCAAACAGCACAACTATAAACTTGGTGGCTGCGGTCCTTCAGCCATCGTGTGTTCCAGTAATCTGCAGATGGTTGTTGCGGCTTGTCTTGACCAGAACACCAACCACGGAATTCCTGATGGACTCAAAAAACAGCTCTGAAACCTCCCAAGTCGAGAAGATCTATGCGCTCGGTGAGAAACCACCAGTCGGTGTTGTGCCTGAAAACATGCACGCATTCTGTGTCCGCCAAGACCGGTTCGGTGAGCCCAAAGACGCCTGGCAACGAGAGATCATACCGGTCCCTGAAATCGGGCCCCAAGATGTGCTGATCTACACCATGGCCACTGGTATCAACTACAACAATGTCTGGGCAGCGCTGGGTTACCCCGTGGATGTCATCGCCGATCGCCAGAAAAAAGGCGAACCGGAAGACTTTCACGCCGGTGGCAGCGACTGCGCTGGTATCGTCTGGGCGGTGGGCTCAAAAGTCAGCAACGTCACGGTCGGTGATGAGGTGGTCATCCATTCGGGGTGGTGGGAGCCGGACGACCCTTGGGTATTGTCCGGCAGGGATCCCATGCTTGCACCCTCGACCCGTATCTGGGGCTATCAGACCAACTACGGCAGCTACTGCCAGTTCACCCGGGCCCAATCGCACCAGTGTCAGCCCAAGCCCCCACACCTGACCTGGGAACAGGCCGCGTGTTACATGCTATGTGCCTCTACGGCCTACCGCATGCTTATGGGGTGGTCGCCTAATATCGTCGAAGAAGGCGACGTGGTCCTGGTCTGGGGTGCCGCCGGGGGCCTCGGGTCCCTGGCCCTGCAGATTGTTACTGCCCGGGGTGGCAAAGCGGTGGCCGTGGTCTCTGACGAGGAAAAGCGCCAGTTCTGCCTGGACAAGGGTGCTGTCGGTGTCATCAACCGAAATGAATTCGATCACTGGGGGCCAATGCCTGACACCAACAGCAAGGAGTGGGGCACCTGGATGAAAGGGGCCCGAGCTTTCGGCAAGGCGATCTGGGAAGCCGTCGGCGAGCGCAAGAACCCGAGGATTGTCTTTGAGCACCCCGGGGAATCAACCTTACCGACGTCCGGCTTTATTTGCGATCTGGGGGGCATGATTGTGATCTGCGCCGGAACCACGGGCTACAACGTGACTTTGGACCTACGCTACCACTGGATGATGCAGAAACGGTTCCAGGGCAGCCACCTTGCCAATGACGAGCAGGCGGCAGCGGTAAACGAACTGATCATCTCCGGTAAGGTCGATCCGTGTCTGTCGAGTAGCTACAGCTTCGATGAAATCGGTCATGCCCATCAGTTGATGCACGAGAACAAGCACCCCTACGGCAACATGGCTTGCCTGGTCAATGCAAACGAGGCGGGCCTGGGCGCGAAGTAAAGACTCTTAAAGTGGGGATTCGGACGGATCGCTCGTTCGAGGCGTTGGTATGAAACCAATGATCACTGTGGATAGTATTTTCGGTAACTAAGAGTGGGCACATGCCCACTCTTATCCAAACCAGAGTAGAACAATAAAGGCCGTTGAAATCTGCAGAATTACTAGCGCTAAAATGATTTACCACAGTGACGCAATCCTGGCGTGAACTCCCTTTCTCAGGTTCCAGTCACGGCGAAATCCATCCAAACCCAGACCCCACCTTAAGCGTTCAAAACCCTCGCTTGCACGACGCTCGCCGAGGGGCTATAAGTAGCGGAACGACGCCCATCGTTTGCGTCCTACTTTGGAATAATTCGTATTTTTTGCTTTAAAGTTTAAGGAGGAAACCATGAAAAGGTTTTGCAAAGTCGTTTCAGTTGGTTTGGTCAGTTGCGCATTATCATTGAGCGCTCTTACGAGCAGCGCTGACCGTTCGGTCAAGGTATTGGGCTGGGGTGCACAGTCCGGGCCGCTTAAATCGTTTGGTGTGAATTCAGAGACAGCCCTTCGTTCAGCAGTGGCTGAAATCAATGCCGCTGGCGGCGTTAAGCTGGGTGATGGCTCGATGGCGCCTATTGAGGTCATAGGATACGAAGACAGCGCTTGCAAAAAGGATCAGAACATCGCCATCTTGCGCAAAACCGCGTCCACTACCGACGCGATCGTCGGTATGGGTGCGACCTGCTCTGGCAGCTGCCAGGCGATGTTCGGTGTGCTGCAGAAGAAAGTTGGTGACTCTTCCGACTCTGGCCTGCAGATGCCGATCCTCGCCGACACCTGCATTCGCCCAGGTCTTGCAAAAATTTCCGAGTGGGCATTTCGCAATGTGCCTAACGAAATCGCCATGTACGATGCTTTGTTCGCCTGGTTGAGTCAGCAGCATCCTGACATCAAGACCTTCAGCGGCGGTACCGAAACTGATCAGGGCCATTCGTTTATCACTCATACCGCCGTTATTGTGCAAGCTGCAATCAAGCACGGTTTCGAGTGGGTGGGCCCAGCCGTTCCAGAACTTGGCCCCAAAGTTAAACAGGGTATGAAGGAGCTCCAAGCTGCTGCCAAGTCTCAACACTGGCTGATGGGTGACACCAACTACACCGTGCAGGCCCGCAAGATCAAGAAGCAGAATCCTGACATGATTCTTGTGTCCTCACACCCTTTTTCGGCGTGCGGCTTCTTAAAGGAAATGAAACGTCAGCGTGTCAAGCCCAAGTTGCTGGTGGGCCTGACCAGTTCAGCGAGTCAGGAAACTTTGAATGGCTGCATGAAGGAAGCTGAAGGCATCATCATTCCAACCGGTTTCGCGCCGATCACCGCAGAAGCTCAAAAGGCCAATGATATCGTTGGTAAAGCCGGCGGCTTTTTGGATCTGCATAGCGCGGCCGCTTGGGAGAACGCTTTTCTGGTCAAGGCGGCTGTTGAAGCTGCCGGAATTACGGCCAGCTCCGATAGCGTGGACGCCGACCGTGCCAAGTTTCGTGATGCGCTCGCATCGATTACGGCCAGTGACGGTTTGATTGGCCCGGTCTCTCGCGACACTGCTACAGGTGAAGCCAGTAAACCCTATGTGTATGTTCAGGTCGTCGATGGCCAATGGAAAGTAATCCACGATCCACGCGGCTGATTCTGGTTGATAACAACTGATGAGTAGTCCCGCGGTGCCGAAGTGCATCGCGGGATTTCCTCTTCGGCAAACTGATTAGCCATGGACGACTTCTGGTATGAGTTTGTAGAGGTAACCCAAACAATAACCGATGGTCTGCTGTTCGGGTCCACATATGCTCTGATCGGTATTGGTTTTACCTTGATTTTTGGGGCCATGGGAAAACTCAACATGGCCTATGCCGGGGCAGCGTTGGCCGGGGCTTATGCTGGCCTCGCCGCCTTTGTTCTGGTTAAAGCCCCATTGGTCGTCGTTTTCGGCGTATCCGCTGTGGCCGCTGCGCTACTCGGCTACGCGATCTACTTCACATGCTTTCGATTCATCCCAACCCACAACCATTTAGCGGCCCTGATGGCCTCAGTGGGCGGATTGTTCTTTATCGATGAAGTTGTGGTTCATGTGACGCGCGGTTCTCCGTTGACGTTTCCGAGCATGTTCGATGACATCTATTTTGAAGTTGGCCCGTTCGGAATTCGCGGTGATCTCGTCTTCGTATTTATTATCGGACTACTCAGTACTGGAATCCTGCTGTATATCCTATTTAAGACCCGTCTGGGGCTCGCGACACGCGCCGTCGCTCAACAAGATATTGCCGCGCGTCTTTGTGGTATCGGTGTCCACACCACCAATTCTGTAACTTTTGCGATAGCAGGTGTCCTCGGCGGCATAGCCGGTGCCATGACCGCAGCTGCCGTCGGCGTGCTGTCACCGGTGATGACAGTACCGCTGACCGTCAAAGGCATTATTGTCGCGGTTCTTGGGGGGCTGGGCTCGATACCAGGCGCCATCATTGCCGGCCTGTTTGTCGGTGGGTTTGAGAATGTATTTCTTTACTTTCGTGGCATTGACGAACGAGACATGTACGTGGTCGCGTTGTTATTTTTGTTTCTTGTTTTCAGGCCTAACGGCCTGTTCGGCAGCACAATTACGCGAGACTGAGTTGAGTAAGCATTCATTATTGGTGAAACCTATCTGTGGACTACTACCTTAACCTGATCAATACGATCGGCATCCACACTTTACTTGGTCTGTCGGCTTACCTGTTGATTCTGACTGGCCAGGTCTCTATGGCACAGGCCGGATTCTTCGGTGTTGGGGCCTACACTGCTGCGATCCTCACGGTAATCTTTCAATGGAGTATTTTGAGCGCAATTGGTGCCGCGATGCTGGTCACCGGGGGGTTAGCCTTCCTAGTAGGATTTCCAGCGCTGCGTGTCCGCGGTTTAATGCTGGTCGTCGCAACCATCGCGTTCAGCGAATTTGCGCGGATGTTTTTCTATAACCTCAAGTGGCAGGTTGTGCGCGACGGCACCGAAATTGGCCCAAACGGCACCATGGGTTTTGCTGAGATTCGATACTTTAATGACAACGGTTGGCTCAATTGGGAGGTAACGACCTTCCTCTGGACCTTCGTTGTCGTGGTCATGGCTATTATCTGGTGGTCTGATCGGACCCGAGTCGGTGCAGTGTTAAGGGCGGTCGGAGAAGATGAACTCGCAGCTGACAGTACCGGTATCAACGTGACTGTCGTCAAGGTTTCGGCAATGACTGCAGGCGGAGTCGTCGCTGGACTGGCTGGTAGCCTCTATGCGCATCAGGTAACCGACCTTGATCATCATACGTTTACGGTGTTGCTGGCCACCTTCGCCATTGCCTACCCGATTCTGGGCGGGCTTACGAACGTATTCGGCACTCTGGTCGCCGTGTTATTCATCCAGGGTTTATTGGTCGAGGGTCTGCGTTTTCTGGGTGACTGGCGAATGTTGCTGTTCGGCGCGTTGATCATCATCGCGATGAATTTCAAGCCAATGGGTTTGTTTGACAATCAGACCATTCGGATTCTCCAAAATGCCTTAGGTGTAAAGCGCCGTGGTGGTTCTACCTGACACATTCCCAATGCTCGAAGTCAAAACATTGTCCAAGCATTTCGGCGGCGTGAGGGCCGTTGATGGATTAGACCTTCGAGTAGAAAGAGGCGAGATTTTTGGACTTATCGGCCCCAATGGATCTGGCAAAAGCACATTGGTCAACGTCATCTGTGGCGTGCTTCAACCCACGTCGGGTGAAATACTGTTTGAGGGTCGCTCGTTGGATGGTCAAGCGCCTAGCGCCCGCTTAAGAACCGGGATAGCCCGAACATTTCAAAATATCCGTCTTTTCGGCGGGCTAACTGTATGGCAAAACCTCTGGGTCGCGGGTAACTCCACCGAAGACATCAGATCCCAGAGCATCGTGAGCCGATGGATTGGCACCAGTACCAGACTAAAAAGAGAAATTGAAGTCATGCTGGAGTTCTCCGATCTGGCTGATAAAGCTGATGTTCTCGCATCTAATCTTGCGTTCGGTGAACAGCGGCGTCTGGAACTGGCCAGAGCCATTGCTGCCAAGCCTCGACTGTTGCTGCTGGATGAACCGGCTGCTGGAATGAACCAGGCGGAAGTTGGGGAACTCGCAAAACGACTACGCAGCCTACGAAAACAAGGTATCACCATTGTACTGGTCGAACATGTAATGCAACTGGTGATGGGTGTTACCGATCGCATTGCAGTTCTTAATTTCGGCTCGAAGATCGCCGAAGGCACCCCGCAGAACATTCAACAGGACAAGGCGGTACAAACAGCCTACCTGGGCCAATCCGATGAGAGCTGAAGTGGCGTGTTAAAAGTCGAAAATATCGTCACCCGTTATGGCGCGATCGAAGCTCTCAAAGGATTGAGTCTTGATGCACGCCACGGCGAAGTCACCTGCCTACTGGGTCCTAACGGTGCCGGCAAAACCACAACCATGTTTAGTATTGCCGGAATACTGAACCCCCACAGTGGGTCTATAACGCTAGATGGCAACGACCTGACTAATCAGTCAGCACCGTCCATTGTGCGTAAGGGAATCGCTCTGGTACCCGAAAACAGACTGGTATTCCCTGACATGTCAGTGACCGACAATTTGTATGCAGGTGCTTATTGTCGGTCTCGAAGCGAACGTCAGGCCATCGATGATGATCTCGCCGAGATTTTCGAGCGCTTTCCCCGACTCAAAGAACGGCGCGCACAAGTCGGTGGGACGCTTTCCGGTGGAGAACAACAGATGCTCGCTATTGGTCGGGCGCTGATGGCTCGGCCCAAGATATTGATGATGGATGAGCCCTCTCTTGGTCTCGCGCCAATGGTGGTCGAAGAAATCTTCAGCTACATCCATCAGCTCAACCAAGAGGGGGTGACCATATTGCTGGTCGAGCAGAACGCCCACATGGCACTCAAAGTTGCCCACAAAATCTATCTCCTGGAGCAAGGGAAAGTCACCTTCAATGGAAGTCCCAAAGATATGCAGCAGGATGAAAGGATCCATCGCGCCTACTTAGGCATGGGTTCGAGCTAACGCTGAGCAGTTGACTAACGCCTGGTCCCGGCGATGACCGATTTTGTTCAGAACTGTATAGATGGGTTGATGTTCGGTTCGGGTTACGCGTTACTGGCCCTTGGCTTTACCCTGGTGTTCGGCGTAATGAAACGGCTGAATTTGTCTTTCGGGCCGAGTATCATGTTGGGCGCTTACGTGGGTACCTGGGTATACCTCAACATTTCAGACAACACCTGGCTGGTTGCATTGGTCACGGTGATAGCCACCATCGCTGTTGGCGCCTACGTTGAAAGACTTTGTTTCCGCGCCATTCGACGGGATGCAACCATCGCTTCGATGGTCTCAAGTTTCGCGATCTGGATGCAGCTTGAAGAGATCGCCATGCATCTGCTGCCCGAGCGGACCTATCCGTTTCCAGCTTTCTTTACGACGACTACTTTGGAGTTCGGCCCGTTTTATGCCCGCAGCGAACACATCACCATGTTGCTGCTGACGCTGGCACTGTTGATACTTTTATACGCCTTCCTGTTTCGGACCCGGTTGGGACTCGCACTTCGAAGCGTCTCAGACAACCCCCTCGCGTCAGCCTACATGGGTATCAACGGCTCGAATATTCTGTTTCTCGCCTTTGCCCTTGTCTCAGTTGTGGGTGGTTTAGCCGGATTCTTGATCCTATCTGCAGACTCCCAGGTGACGCCCTTTTTTGGGCTCTGGGCAACCTTTAAGGGCCTGATTGCCATGATGCTGGGCGGCATGGGGTCATTGCCCGGAGCGATCCTGGGCGGACTGTTACTCGGCGTAGTCGAGGCTAATGCTTTCTGGTATGGCGGCCCGGTTATCCGTGATCTGTCCGCCTACTTGCTCTTGTTTGTGATGTTAATAGTACGGCCCGGGGGGCTTATTGGGCAGCGGATTGTGGCCGAACAGCGCGCCGCAGACGAACGGGTCTGAAAGGGAAGCTGTTTAGCCATGTTTAATGAGTACGTCCTAACAGTCGTCTCGAACATCGGGATGATCTCGCTTATTGCACTGTCTGCTTATCTTCTACTTATCACCGGAGAAATCTCTTTCGGACAGCAAGCTTTTTTTGGGATCAGTGCCTACGCCGGTGCTGTGGCCAGCACCTTGTGGGGCTGGCCTTTCTGGCTGGCTTTATTGTTTGGCAGCATCCTGGCAGCGTTGGCAGCTGGCCTTGTCGGCGTACTTACACTTCGCATCAGCGGTATGTATTTTTCTATTGCAACACTTGCGTTTGCCGAAATGGTTCGTTTGTCCTTGTATAAACTGACCTATCAAATCGAGGTTGATGGGGAACTTATCGGACCGAATGGCGCTGAGGGTTTTGGCGAGATTCGCTGGATATTTGACCATGACATCAGTGTGCTGGAGTACACCATAATGATTTATGGCGTCCTGTTGCTGGTACTGATCTTTCTGGTACTGATTGAACGCTCACGGCTTGGAATGATATTCAGAATGCTAGGAGAAGATCCTCTGCTCACGAGAACCCTAGGACTCGATCCGGTTCGCTACAAGGTTGCCGCAGCAGTGCTTGCCGGTTTTATCGCGGGCCTCGGTGGTACGCTCTATGCACATTCATTCACCTATATCGAACCACAGATCTTCAATGTAATGCTCGGCGTGCATTCTCTGGCCTACGGGCTTATCGGGGGCCTTGGTACCGTGCTGGGACCACTGATCGGTGTAGCAATAGATATCGGATTCCTTGAATCAATCCGAATCTTTCAGGGTTACCGCATGATCGTCTTCGGTGGTCTCGTCGCCGTGATGTTGATATTCATGCCACGGGGAATCTTGGATGAAGATCGCATTTACCGGATCAAAGCTGTGACACGGAAATGGTTCAATGCTTGAACTACGATCAATCAGCAAGGTTTTCGGTGAATTGATGGCGCTCCACAAGGTCGACCTTACGATTCCACCAGGTAAGGTCAGTGGCTTGATTGGACCCAACGGTTCAGGCAAAACGACACTGATAAACATCATTACCGGTATTTACGCACCGGACACTGGCCAGATCTTGTTAAATGGTGCCGATGTTGTTGGTTCGACCGCCGATCAGATTACCCACCGTGGTGTTGGCCGAACATTTCAGAATATCCGTATCTTCAAACGGATGACTGTACTCGAGAATGTGCTTGCTGCTTCTATCAGCTGCGACAATCAGACCCTACGATTACTGCTAGGGCGAGCCAGAAAAGCTGACGGTAGCCGAATGCACCTGGCACAGGAAGCACTGGACACCGTTGGCCTCATAGATGAATCTGGCGTTATCGCTGGTGACCTACCGCTGCCACTGCGCCGCCGGCTGGAGATTGCCCGAGCCCTCGTTCGCAAGCCACAACTACTTCTACTGGATGAGCCAGCAGGTGGCATGACCCCGGCTGAAACAACCAGCATCGCAAATCTCGTGCGAGAACGAATTGCTCCGGGTCGTACCTGCCTCGTCATCGAACATAAAATCGATCTGATATCGGACATCTGCGATCACCTGTGCGTACTGAACCACGGGCAGAAGATCGCCGAGGGGCCCCCCGTAAGCGTGCTGCGGCAACCTCAGGTGATTGAAGCTTACCTCGGGCAGGCCTGAAGCGAATGTTGCAAGTCTTGAAACTGGATGTTCGTTACGGTGAAGTGCAAGCCGTAAACACGGTATCTCTTGAAGTCAACTCCGGTGAGATCGTGTCCATCGCAGGCGCCAATGGTGCCGGGAAAAGCTCCGTCTTAAACGCCATTTCCGGTATACATGCACCCAGCGGTGGTGAGATTCTGCTTGACGGTGAAAACATTGCCGGACTCAAAGCACATATGATGGTGCGCAAAGGTATCGTGCAGGTTCCTGAAGGACGCCAGCTGTTTGCGACCTTAACCGTGCGCGAGAACCTTCTGGCGGGACGTTATGCGGGCGGGGGCTTCCTTCTGGACTGCGATATTCCCGAAACCATTCTGTCACAGTTTCCTTTGCTCAGAAACCGGCTCGAGTCACTGGGATCCAGCTTGAGCGGAGGCCAAGCACAAATGCTCGCCCTGGCTCGTGGGTTGATGAACAACCCGAAGCTTTTATTGCTCGATGAGCCCACTCTTGGCCTTGCCCCGATTGCTGTGAGCGAAGTGTTCGAACTCATCCGCCAGCTACGCGATCAGGGCCTGACGATCCTGTTGGTAGAACAGAACGTCCGCCAAACACTGGCGATCTCAGACCGTGCCTATGTACTGGAGAGCGGTCGCGTGGTGATGGAAGGCTCGGGCCAAGCACTTTTGAGTGACACTCACTTAGTACGGTCTTATCTGGGGATAACCCGGAACTGAACCGAGAGAGCCAGGCCTGAGCTTCACTCGATCACGACAACCTGCTCGTCTCTGCCTATACTTCAAGGCCACGTGATGGCGGAGCACCGACCACGCTCAGGACCTTCGATTACCGCACACCGACAGGGAGAAAGACCCGATGACCCAAGATGCTGCTGACGCTGCTGCGCAGGATACGGTAACCAGACTCAGAGCAGAGGTAACCCAGTGTGACCCCAGCACCCTCCGCCTGCTGCTCACCGAGGCAAGAACCCATAACAGCTGGCAGGACCGTCCGGTCGAGGACTCGCTGCTCAGGGAGCTCTACGAGATCATGCGCTGGGGTCCGACCAGCGGCAACAGTTTTCCGGCGCGGGTTTTTTTTCTGAAAACAGCACAATCCAAGGCGCGTCTTGAGGCGGCCCTTAAACCCAACAACCTTGAAAAGACCCGGGCCGCACCCGTCACTGCCATCATCGCCCACGACACGGCGTTTTGGGAAAACGCTGAGAAGATGTTTCCGCACAACCCGGCCGTGCAGCTGGCCTTTAAAGACAACGCGGCTGGCGCCGAAATAACGGCCTTCCGCAACGGCACGCTGCAGGGCGCTTATCTCTTGATCGCAGCCCGGGCTGTGGGGCTCGATTGCGGTCCCATGTCGGGCTTCGACAACGCGGTCGTCGACGACGCTTTTTTTGCCGGGACGACCCTGCGGGCCAATTTTCTGTGCAACCTGGGCTACGGAAACGTCTCCAAAGTCATGAAGCGGTTGCCACGACTAGAATTCGATGAGGCCTGCAAAATTCTCTAGCACCGGCAGGCTTATTACAGCCTGCCACAGACACGCTCGATTAAGCTGGACAGAGCAGTTCAGGCTCAGTGACAAAAAAGTACCAGCCGGTTTCGCAGTACAAACTGCACAAAAGGCACACCACGAAGCTGAGCGAGCCTGCCGGGTTCCGATTCGTCGATAACAACGTAAACGACGTTTACGAAACCACTCTCGGCGACGGATACGACCCAGGGTACTCCGTCAGCAGACTCGCCAACTGAATGGGGTATCTCAGATTCACTCTGGCCAGAGGCTTTGATCTGAGCCCTGCTTTACCCTAACATTGCTCTAGGTCGACTTGAAAGAAAGTAGTTTCCGAAAGAGACACCCATGAGCAGTCTCCGAATAAGCGTGCTTGTCGCCAGTCTCTTCTTGATCTTGATTCCAGCACACGCAGCGGAGAAGAAATCCGCCATGATCGAGTGTACGCCAACCGACCAAAGGCTTGTGTTCGACTGTATGGTCATGTTGACCGGCAAAAAGTCCGGTGAGGTCATTGCCGACGCAGAATTCACCGTCGGTGCCGATATGCCCTCCATGCCCATGGCACACAACGTCGAGCCGGTGCCCGCACACAGTGTCGGCAACGGGATGTACCAGGCCCGCATCACTCTAGAGATGCACGGCGAGTGGGCCCTGAAACTCGAGTTCACCAAGCCAGAGCGCGATCTTGTTGTGAGCAAGCTGGTGTTCAGCAAGGCGTCCGTTAGCCCGTCAGACGGCCACGATCACAAACACGAGTACAATAAAAAGAAGGACTGAATGCGGGTCCGACGCAGTGTGGTGGTCGCGGGAGACCCGTTATCGGTCCATATTTCTTACACCGCACGATTACCGTCGTCGATCTCGCTCAGAAGCCGGCGCATGATCTTGCCACTGGAAGTCTGGGGTACGCTGTCGACAAACTGAACGGCGCGGGGTAGCTTGTAGGCGGCGAGCGTCTCTCTGCAGAAGTCAACGATCTCCTGCCCGCTGGCCTGGGTGTCAGGCTTGAGCACGACATACGCCTTGGCGAGCTCACCCCTCGCCTCATCCGGGATGCGCCCAACCGCAGCCAGTGCCACGGACGGATGACCGCAGATGACCCGCTCCAGCTCGGCGGGATATACGTTGTAACCAGCGGTCAGGATCATGTCTTTCTTGCGGTCCACAATCGTGAAATAGCCGTCTTCATCCTGGGTTGCAATATCCCCGGTGTGCATCCAGTTACCCGACGCCATAACGTCCCGGGTGGCCTGATCGTTACCGTAATAGCCCAGCATCACCAACGGCCCGCGAACCATGAATTCACCCTCTTCGCCGGCATCAAGTTCCACGTTGGGGTCATCGGCCGAGACGATCTTGCCCTCACTGCCGGGATACATAAGACCGATGGTGCCCGGCTTGTTGTCACCGTAATAGGGGTTGGCAGTCGCCGCTCCGGCAAGCTCGGTCATTCCCCAGAGCTCCAGAACCGGCGTCGTCACGCGCTCCGTCCATTCGATTGATTTTGCCGCCGGCAGGGTCTGACCACCCACCGTCGAGCGCGTCAGAGAGGACAGGTCATAGTCATCGAACTTTGGATGGGACAGCAGGAAGTAATAGACCGTCGGCACTCCATCCAGGATAGTGGCCCGGTGCTGCTGAATGGCCGACAGAACGGCTTCTTCTTCGAATCTCGGCACTATTACCAGTGTCATGCCGTACATGAAACTGCTGTTAAAGACCACCGATCCATAAACATGGGGCAATGGCAGTGAATTGACGAGGACATCCCGGGCGGTCCGCACATGCATCAGCGCCGTGCCGTGAGCATTGGTCACGATATTGCGGTGCGAATGCTTGGCGCCTTTGGGATGACCGGTAGTGCCCGATGTGTAGCAGATCGCCGCCAGCTCATCACGGGCGCGCTGCGCCACGTCAAAGGTGTCAGCACCTGTTTTGAGCCAGTCTTCAAATGACGACGCACCAGTGACTACCTGCTCGCCAAACAGCACGACCTCCTTGAGCTCACCACTGCCCTTGAGATCCAGCAGCGGCTCGGCCTTATCGGAAGATCCGATAACGACCTTGGCCCCGCTGTCTTCAACGACGTACCTGACTTCATCGGGCGTCAGCATGACGTTGATCGGGTTGATCACCGCACCGGTTTTGGCGATACCATGGTAGCTGACTGCCCATTCCCAGCAATTGGGCGAATACAGTGTCACCCGATCTCCGGGTCCCACACCAGCTGTCTTCAGACCGTTGGCGATCCGACAGGCCATCGCGTCGATCTGGCTGAAGCTAAACTGTTTGTCTTCAATAATCAACGCGGTTTTATCGCCGTATAGGTGCGCGCTGACACGGGAAATATCGCCCACTGTAGGGATCATCTTGATGTTCTCCTCGATCTCTTGCTTGATCGCTATGTCTATTGAGCCCTAGCAGCAGAATCAGCCTACTGGCATCGTCTCACGGATAGAAGGCTTGTCCGCCAGTGACTCGGCCCAACTCACCAGGTTCGGATGGCCGTCGCGCCACTCGAAATCCGGATTCCAGTGCTCCAGTTGCAGCGCAGTGATCAGAGTCAACTGCGCCATGTTACCCAGCGCTCCCTGAACAGCCGGGTGACCAACCTCGGTCTCCCAGACGTCGATCAAGCGCGCCGCCCGGCTACGCTCATGGGCGATGATTCCAGGCGACCTTTCGTCTTGCGGTCGGAATCCCTCCCGAATCCACACACTCAGCCCGTCTACCAGGCTGCGGGCCAGTGCTTCAAGACGCCTCACCTCCAGAGTGGCTTCACCGGCTGGCGGTTCAAACCGTGGTGCTGCATCCAGGTGATCAAGGTAATGGCACACCAGCTGAGATTCCTCCAGTCGTCTGCCATCTGGCAGCACCAGGCACGGCACCCGACCTGAAGGATTTACCTGGTAATACGGGCTGTCTGTCTGCCGGGTCTTCGCCATGACCTGTTCAACACGGCCCTCAAGACGTTTTTCCAGGACCACGATGCGTGCCAGACGGGCATAGGGGGAATTCGCAGTGATATAGAGTTTCAGTGATTCACCGGGTTCTGACACGGGTTTGCTCCGAACGATTGCGGCGGTTCATGGGCGTATTTGTGCCCGATCGAACATCTTTTCAATTCATAGCCTGCCTGATTCTAGCGGAGGGACCCACAAACGGACCAATAACAAAAGCATCTAAAACCGGGAAAGCTGCCCCGGCTCTGTTCGATTGGAATCGCCCCTCGGCGAATTGGCAGCGAAAAAAGTGAATTAAGTGGGCTGACCGGTGCCTGAGTCCATCATCCGGAGCACTGTGGGACAGCCACTGGCGTTGTCAACTCGTTCCGGTTCCAATAGGATCATCTACCGGATCGCCAATATAAGATGGGGTGTGAGTGCTGTGATACGCCAGGAAACCACCAGCACTGCGGTTGTCCTGCCCAATAATTTGGCTACTGAAACACAACGACTCGAAACATGCTGATTCAGGCGTCTAACAGCGTTTTAATCGTCATCGACGTACAGGCCTATTTTCTGGACAAACTCCCCGCCTGCCAACGGGTTAAGCTGGTCTCCCGTATCGCTTGGCTGATGCGGGTTGCGGGTTACCTGGATATTCCAATCATCGCCACAGCTGAAAATATCCATGATCTCGGCGACCTGCTGCCGGCTCTCAAGACCCTGCCGCCCAACAACCTGCCGGTATTCGACAAGTTCAGCTTTGGTCTACTGGCGCAAGTTGACATACGAAAGGCCCTCGAAGACGTCAAGAAGTCGGAGGTTGTCCTTGTGGGTATGGAGACCGATGTCTGCGTGGCCCATTCAGCCTTGCAGTTGCATGCTGCCGGCTATCGGACCTTGGTCGTTGCGGACGCGACCGCATCTCCGGAACCGAATCATGTGGCTGGCCTCAAGCGGATAGAGAATGCCGGTATCATGATCACCAACACCAAGGGGGTTTTTTACGAGTGGGTCCGTGACGTGCCGAGCGCGGCGCGCCTGCGGAATCAACTCGGCCCTGATCTCCCACCCGGACTTATCCTGTAGGTTGAAGCGCATTACAGTAATCGTTCATGGTCACCAACTGGGTGACCCCTGACGATACGATGATCGAAGACTCCAGAACCGAACAGGATCTCGCCACCGTGCTGGGTAAGCGCGCGACACAGATCCCTGACTCGCCCTGGATCGTGACAGAAGAGCGATCTTACACCTACGGTGAGATGGACCAGTGTTCAAGCCGCCTTGCCAGCGGCTTCAGCCAACTCGGTATTACTGCCAGCGACACCGTACTTATCATGCTGCCCGACACGGTGGATTTCATTCTCGCGTGGTGTGCGCTGTCCAAACTCGGTGCCATCGAGGTCCCGGTCAACGTACACTACAAAGGAAACCTCCTGGCTTACCTCGTCAACGATTCACTGGCCCGAAATCTTGTCGTGGACGTCGAATTTCTCGATCGGTTTGAGCCCCTGGCCCCGGAGCTTGAACACCTCCAGAGACTGATCGTCCGCAACTGCGATATCGCCGAGGTACCCGAGGCGCTCGCCCGACAATTCGAGATCGTCGATTACCAAACGCTGGAGAGTAACACTGCATGGTCCGGTACAGGCCCCGTTTACCGCGACCTCATGGCCGTTATGTACACTTCCGGGACTACCGGCCCCTCAAAAGGAGCCACGGTGTGCCACGCCCATGCCTACGAATATGCCTTCGGCGTGACCGAGATGCTGGCCTTGGACGCGGGCGACGTCTACTATGCTCCTTTGCCGCTGTTCCATCTCGCCGGACAGTTCGCGGTGATCTATGCCAGTTGTATCGCCAGTGCGACGGCGGTAATCAGCGGTGGCTTCAGCGCGCAACGTTATTGGCTGGACATCGCGCGTTTTGACGCCAACTGCTCTTTTCTGCTCGGCGCCATGGCTAATTTTCTCTACCAGCAGCCGCACTCGCCCAGCGATCACCAGAACCCGTTGGAACGCGTGTTGATGGCACCGTTGATTCCGGAAGTTGAGGGCTTCAAACAACGCTTCGGCTGCCTGGTCTCGACGACCTGGGGTGGCACTGAGATGAACTGTCCAATGCGTTCTGGATTTGACCTGGTGGACAACAAGAGCTGCGGGCGGGTCGCCGAAGACCGCTACGAGGTACGCATCGTCGATGAGAATGACGCGGAGCTACCCCACGGGGTGCCTGGCGAGGCACTGGTTCGGAGCCGTGAACCCTGGATCATGAGCAATGGTTACTGGAACCATCCAGAGTGGACCGAGAAAGCGTTCCGAAATCTCTGGTATCACACTGGCGACATGCTGAAGCGCGACGCAGTCGGAAATTTCTATTTTATCGACCGAACCAAAGACGCCATTCGGCGGCGCGGCGAAAACATCTCATCCATGGAGGTCGAAAACGAGATCAACGCCAGCCCGGATGTCGTCGAGTGTGCGGTCATTCCGGTGGCCTCGGCACACACCGAGCAGGATGTGATGGCCGTGATCGTAGCCAGCGATCCGTCGGCGTTCGACCCGGCAGCGCTGATCGAGTTCCTGGTGCCACGGCTAGCCTATTTTATGGTGCCGCGTTACATCGACCGGGTTGATGTCCTGCCCAAGACCCCGACTGGCAAGATCCAGAAATATCCATTACGAGACCGGGGCCTGACCGACAGCACCTGGGACCGGGAAGCCGAGGGAATCACAATTCGGCACTGATAGGGGCCATCGATGGTCCCACCTGCCGTGATACATCGTCTGGACTCACACTGTCGTAGGTGTTTGGCTCCGAGTATCCGGCGACCCTCGCTATAATTCCTGTTATGCGTTGCCGGGCTCGTTATTCTGCACTTCTTTGTCTTGCGCTGTCATGGGCTGAACCGGCGTCATCGGGCCAGCTACGCCTTGCGACCGACCTCAACCAGACCGGAACACTCTGCGAAACCCGTGGGATTCCCATTGTTTTGTTCTTCAGCACAGCCGACTGCGAGTACTGTGAAGCCGTCCGGACCGAGTTCCTCAATCACGTAACGACCGATACGGATGAGACAGAAAGGGCGCTGCTGCGCGAGATTCGTCTCGACAGCGCCGATCAGCTGGTCGGTTTTGACAGACAGCAGACAACCCATGCCGGGTTTGCCGATAGGCGCGGCATTGTGCTTGTGCCGACCATCCAGTTCACCGACGGCCGCGGCACTGAACTTGAAGATCAGATCGTTGGTCTGGGCACGCTGGAATTTTACGGTGCTTACCTTGACCGCGGCATCGACCGGGCGCTGGACAAATTGCGCAATCAGATCAAGGACTGAACATGGGAGCATTCGTTACCGATGCCACCAGTGCCCCACTCAAGTTATCCGACCAGAAGGTGTTGCCCGAGTGGATCGACTTCAACGGTCACATGATCGTAGCGTACTACGTCGTGGCGTTCGTGAACGGCGTAGTCGGGCT
>CAZVVN010000064.1:0-18271 GCA_964630665.1 uncultured Acidiferrobacteraceae bacterium
GCTCGGTCTTGAACCCGGCCCGGGGCTTTGCTCGGGGGTTCTTCTGTCGATTCCACATAGGGGCCGTGACCAGGCGCTGTCAAGGCTCTGGGCGCGTGAGATGCTGACGGCGATCTACCGGCCGTGCTGGTTAACGGTAGAGACAGAATCTGAACCCGTGACTGCGCTGGCGTTCATTGTCGATTCACGGCATTCCCAGTACGCCGGCCATTTGACAGGCGAGGCGCAGGTGAGCCTGATTCGCTCTGCACGGGGTGAGCTTGGTTCGTGCCGAGAATACCTGGTTAGCACTGTCGATGCGCTGGCTGATGCCGGCATTGAGGACACTCACTTGACCGGTCTGCTTGCCCGGGTCGATGAATGAATTGATGGAGCAATGAGCCGACCGAATTCTCGACCGGTCTATTGCGGCATAAATTTCTCTGTACGGCTCACTCCTCAGCAAGGATTCTTTCCAGGGATTCCCCAAATAGATCGAGTTGCTGGCGGGTGTTGACTGTCGATAGAAACCCGGCCAGCTTCGGCGCCAGTATGAACCCGGTTGTTAACAGTTTCAGGTGAATCCTCTTGATCGCTGCTGCCTCGTCTTCTTTTGGGAAGAATGTCCGGTAGTCCGAGACTGGCCTGTCATGAAGATGTAGGTGGAACATGCTGCCGATGCCGGTCACCTGGCCCTTGAACCCGCTTCGTGCAAAGGCATCGATGCATACCTGCCTGGCATATGCGCCGAGCTCTTCAAGATCCTGATACGCTTTGTGGTCCAGTAATTCCAGGGTGCGCAGTCCGGCAGCCACGGACACGGGATTTGCCGTAAACGTGCCGCTTGACGCATTCAGTGGTTTGCCGTCGGTGTGGCTGAAAACCGACATGGCGTCGTCAGTGCCGCCCACAGCCCCTACTGGGAAACCGCCGCCGATGATCTTAGCGAAAGTAGTGAGATCGGCCTGAATTCCAAATCGTGACTGCGCCCCGTGATAGTCGAGCCGGTAGGCAATAACCTCGTCAAGAATCAGTAGTGCACCAAGTTTGCCGGTCACACGATGCAGCATCGCAGTGTATTCGTCATTCAGCGGCACGAGGCCGCAGGAAAGCGGGGCCGGGTCAATCAGTACGGCGGCAAGTCTGTCGCCACACTCTGTGAGGAGTCTTTCGGCGATCGTGACATCGTTGAACGGGATGACGGTGGTCTCGTCCAGAACTCCAGCCGGAGTACCAAAGGTATAAGGTCTTGCACTCGGGACATCACCCCAATCGTCCGGAGAGGAGTCCAGACTGACCTCTGCATAGTCGTACATGCCGTGATAGGCCCCTTCGATTTTGGCGATACAAGGGCGCCCGGTTCGGGCACGGGCGGCCTTGATGGCCAGCATCACGGCCTCGGTGCCGCTATTGCAGAACCGGATCTTCTCGACGCGGGTGATTCGGCCTGTGATCAACTCCGCCATCTGGATCTCGCGCTCTGTCGGCATGGAAAAACAGCTGCCGTTATCAACGGCCGCATGTACCGCCGACAAAACTTCCGGATGTGCGTGACCATGGATCAGTGAGGCGAAGTTGTTCATGAAGTCGATTCGCTCCACACCATCGACATCGACCAGTGTCGAGCCGTGACCTGTACCGGCATAGATGGGGAAAGGCTCGACCAGCGTCTGCAGCCGGGAAATTCCCCCGGGCAGAACACGTTGCGCGCGTTCAAACAACCGGCTGGAATTCGACGAACGATCGGGCCAAGCCATCACGGTTAAAGCGCTCTTCCGGTACGGGCGCCGTCGGCCATGGCGTGGCGCAGATGTCGGGGTGCGAAAGCATCCCCAATCAGGTAAAGATGTTCCTGGCCCCGTTCACACAGCGCGTGAAAGAGCGAATCTTGGCCTATACCCCCTGACGACAGAATTACCGTGTCGGCTCTGATATCCCGGACCTCGTCGGTCAGAACGTGGCGCAGACGCACAGCGGATTGCGTGATCTCGATTGGGGTGTGCAGCGTCGTGATGACTACACCGGCCCGCAGCAGGCGCTCATGGATCACGGCTCTGACAGTGGTGCCGATGTCGTCGCCAAGCGCATACTGGCGTGTCACGATCTCAATCTCGTGACCCTGCTGGGCCAGGGTATCTGCGGTCTTGGGTCCTGGTGTATAGCCGGTCTCGTCCAAAACGACACATCGGCCCGTGAGTCTGGCCTGACCGCTGAGAGTTTCGACCACGGTGAAGACGTGTTCAAGTTCAACACCCGGTAGATCCGGTCTGCGCTGTCTGGCACCGGTAGCCACCACGATCGCATCGGGCTCGAGGCTCAAGACATCGTCAGCGGTGGTATCGGTCTCTAGTTGAATATCCACCTTCAGGCCTCGTATCTGATTCTCCAGCCAGGTTACCGACTGCAAATAGTTCTCCCAGCCGGCAGCCCGGGCCGCGATTCTGATGGCGCCTCCCAAGGTGTTACCGCGCTCCAGTAGGGTTACTCGGTGTCCGCGGGCGGCGGCCACCCGGGCGGTTTCCAGGCCGGCCGGTCCGCCACCGATCACGACTATATGCCGCGGTGTCGTTGCCAGCTCCAGGTTGAGCCACTGCTGTTCGCGCCCGACCACCGGATTCTGTACACAGCTTACGGGCAGTCCGAAGTAGAGTCTGTCAATACAGCCCTCGTTTGACCCCATACATACCCGGATGTCGCCGCTGTTGCCACTGCTGGCCTTGGCAGGAAGATCAGGGTCTGCGATCAATGCCCGGGTCATGCCGATCAGGTCCGCTGCGCCGCACTTGAGAATCTCTTCGGCGTGTTCCGGAGTGACAATACGGCCAGTGACGATGATCGGGGTCTTGACTGCTGCCTTGATGCGCCCCGCGAGATCGACAAAAGTACCGGGTTCGTAATAGGCCGACGGTATGTTCCAGCCCCGGGATCTATAGGTCGAAATGGTGCCACCGGTGACCGTGAAATAGTCCAGCCAGCTCGTCTGATCGAGGTGGCGGATGATCTCCAGCAGGTCCCCATGCGACAGGGCACCGCCCGGCCGGTCGTCTCCCGAGACCCGTGCACCGACTATGAAATCCCGCCCGACCATGGATCGTATATTCTCCAGGACCTGCATGGAGAAGCGAAGGCGATTCTCAAAGCTGCCACCGTAGCGGTCGTTTCTGCGGTTGGTCTCAGGGCTCCAGAACTGATCCGGGAGCTGGTCGTCGTAGAACGCGAGGTCGGCGCCGTCAAAACCGCAGGCCTTGAGTCGCATACAGGCCTTCGCATAATCGCTGATGATCTGTTCGATCTCTGCAAGTGACAGAACGTGAGGAATCGATGGTGAGAGCTCACAGGATGTGGCCGACGGACCGCGGCCAATAATGTCCGCATGTAGGTTGGTCCGGCGGCCCATCGAGGTAACCTGACTGATGGCCAGTGCGCCGTGACGCTTAACAGCCGTGGCTGCAGCCTCGAGCCCTGGAACAGCATTGTCATCCCAGAGATTGACATGATTGAGCATGATAGGCGTTAGTGACGATGCCGCGGCACTTCCGAACATCATGACCGTTCCGCAACCCCCCGCTGCCTTCGACGCGTGGTAGGCGATCAGCTGTTCCGAGGGCAGTCCACCGGAGGCCATGTTGGTGCCATGGCTGGTCGAGACGATGCGGTTGGGCACCTCTCTGCGGCCGAGTCGAAATGGAGAGAAGAGCAATGGGAAAGCGGCAGGCATGGGTCGGTTATCGAGCTCTGGTCTCCTATGGCGCTTTCTGTTCCTAAGTCAGCTGCAGCCCCGATTGCAATAATCGAGCAGGTGGTTGTCCTTCGATGGTAATGATTATGCCACGGACTGTTACTGGAGCCGCTTACGGCGGAAGCATCCGACGGTTAGACTAGAAGATCCTTGAATACGTCAGCAGCAAGTGGCAGTAGGTCTCGAATGCCTAGAAGCCGGGTCATTCGTGTCACCGCTGATCAGTTGAGCAACGCCTCAAACAAATGAATGACCACCTGTCGAATCAACGTCAGCTGTTTGACATACCCGAAGATGTCGTATACCTCAACTGTGCATCGCAAGGGCCGCTGTTGAGGCACGCCTGTGATGCCGGCCGCGAAGGCGTGTTGAGAAAGGCCAGGCCATGGGATCCCGAGATGAGAACGCGTACGCTCGATGAAATCGAGTACTGCCGGGCAACCTATGGGGGTCTGATTGGTGCCGGGGCAGACGATATTGCCCTGGTTCACTCGACCAGTTACGGAATCGAGGTGGCAGCCTCCAACCTGAGCCTCAGTGGGAATCAGAACATAGTCGTCATTGAAGATCAGTTTCCGTCAAACTTTCACGCCTGGCGCATCAAGGCACTCCGGGCTGGAGCCCGGCTGACCATCGTACCAGCACCCGGTGACTGGGACTGGACCCGGGCGATCCTCGAGCGTATCGATCAGAACACTGCAATTGTGGCAACCGCGCCGTGTCGGTGGACGGATGGCAGCGTGGTGGATCTGGTCGCGATCGGAAAACGTTGCCGCGCAGTCGGCGCAGCACTGGTCGTTGATGCAACCCAGGCGGCGGGTGCGATGGCCCTGGATGTTGCGGCCATCGATCCGGACTTCATGGTCGCGTCGGGATACAAGTGGTTGCTCTGCCCTTATGCGTTCACGTTCCTGTACGCCGCTACGCGTCACCACGGCGGGCAGCCCATAGAGCACTACACCTGGACCCTGGATGATCCGCCAGCGATCGGCATGATGCGCGGTGATGACATGGATGGAGCAGCGGGGGCCAGGCGTTTTGACATGGGTGAGCGAAACAACCCGATCCATCCTGGCATGGCCTTGGCGGCGCTCGAACAGGTGAAGGCGTGGCGGCCGGAACGAATTGCTCGATCGATCGAACCCCTGACCGACCGTGTCGAGGCAATGGCCCTGGCGCGGGGCCTCACGGTGCCACCAAAGGAGCGCCGTGTTCCGCACATGCTCGGTCTGCGGCGTGATCAGGGCTGGCCGGAAGATTTGCAGGAGAGATTCGGATCCCTTGGTATTTATGTCAGCAAGCGTGGTGACTCCATGCGGGTGAGCCCTTATCTCTATAACGATCAAGGTGACGTAGAGCGGTTGTTTGAGGCGATTGATCAGCTGGAATTATCGTGAATCACAACCTGCACGCTCCTGAAGCGGAGAGTCGGTTGCGGCTCTCGATCGTATTCTCAAACACTGGCCATGTTTTCACCCATCTGCTGACTATTCTCTATGCCACGGCGGTCCTCTACCTGCCCGCTGAATTCGGTTTGCCCTATGGCGAAATGCTCGGTTACTCCAGCCTTGGGCTGATTCTGTTCGGAGTGGGTTCACTGCCCGCGGGCTGGTTCGGAGATCGGTGGAGCCAAGTCGGCATGCTGGTCATATTCTTCACAGGGATCGGCATAGCGACGGTAATCACCGGACTGGCGAATAGCGTGATGACCTTGATTGTGGGTCTGTCGCTGATCGGGCTTTTTGCTTCGATCTACCACCCTGTGGGGATCGCCTGGCTGGTGGCCTGTGCTCGCAAACAGGGGTTGAGTCTCGGGATCAACGGTGCCTTTGGCCATCTCGGCAGCGCAGCTGCGCCGGTGTTCGTTGGGCTGATGATTGACTACGTATCCTGGCGAGCGGCGTTTGTGCTTCCAGGGCTGGCCGCCATCGTTACCGGGCTGGGGCTATGGATCGTCTGGCGGATGGGCTGGATCGCAGACCGCAGCGCCGACACGGTGCCGGCACTGCCCCCCGAGCCTGGGGTCTACAAGCGCGTGTTTCTGGTTCTGCTGGTGACCATGGCTTGTAATGGCTTCGTGTATGCCGGAATGATGTACACCGTGCCAAAAGTGTTCGAGATCGGTCTTGCCCAGGCCCGCCCCGACTCTTACACGGGGATCGGGATCCTCACCGGGGCAGTGATCGGCCTGTCTTCAGTGTGTAGTTATGCGGGAGGGTGGTTGGTGGACCGTTATTCGCCCCGTTTGGTCTATCTGGTTTTTTGGGCACTGCTGGCACCGGCCCTGGTCGTTGTTACTGTGGCCTCGGGATTCAGTCTTATTTTTTCTGTGTTGATTGCGATGTCCTTCCTCGTGACGTTCGCCGCTGCAGAGAATATGCTGGTTGCCCGCTACACGCCGTTTCAATGGCGTTCGGTTGCTTATGGCGCACGCTTTGTTCTGGCCCTCGGTATCGGGGGGCTGACCGTGTATCTTGCAGGGGATCTTTACGATCAAACTGGAGATTTCGACCTGCTGTTCCTGATGTTCGCAGGTTCTGCAGTGATCGCTGTGGTCGGCGCGCTGCTGTTGCCGGCTACCAGACGATCGAGTCAAGCCCAGGTCACCGCACGGTAGGGCAGGGCCGGCAAGGGATCTTTGGGGCAAAGAACAGTTCTTGGATGCCGCTGACCGAAAATTCCGTTTGAGCCGAAAAAATCAGACAACCAATAAATGACCGATCTGCTGATCTTTGAAGAATCCCTGGCCAGCATAGCCGGGGTACTGAAAGATTTCCCACAACTGCGGGTGGTCTGCTGGCAGGCGGGTGGCCGTATGACGATCGACGGTCAGCCTGTGGCAGCCAATGACGTGACGCCGGAGATTGGCTGGATCAGCTTTAACCTGTTGGCATCTGGTCAGATGAAGCCTTATGTCGACACTCTGCTTCAGTTTCATAGCTTGCGCTGGGTGCAGAGCACTCATGCCGGTTTGGACAACCCGGCTTATCGTCAGCTGGCACAGAAAGGGGTGCGATTGAGCAAGAGTTATGCCCAGTCGATCCCCATTGCGGAGTACGTCTTGGCTCATGCGCTTCATCATTTCCAGGGTATCGAGTCCCGGTTGGAAGCCCAGCGTGCGGTCGACTGGAAAGGGTTCCGTTTTCGGGAACTGTACGGTACTCGCTGGTTGATTGTCGGGTTCGGTCACATTGGCCGCCGAGTCGCAGAGCGGGCCCGGGCCTTCAACTGCCACATCACGACTTTGCGCCGGTCCGGTTCTCCGGACGCTGCGGCCGACGAAATCGTGTCTCGTGATGGCCTGCTCGACATTTTGCGCCAAAGTGACGTGGTCGTGCTGGCCTGCCCGGAGAACCAGGAAACCAGGGGGATGGTCGACACGAAGTTCGTCAGGGCCATGAAAGTGGAGTCATTGCTGGTCAATGTCGCCCGCGGCGGGTTGATTGATGATCAGGCGCTGCTTGAAGGACTCGCGGCGGGACGGCCAGGCGCTGCTGTATTGGACACGTTCAACGACGAACCACTGCCCAGTGATCACCCCTACTGGTCACACCCGGGCGTCGTCGTCACAGCCCACACTTCAAATGCCGGTGAAGGTACCGCCGGCCGTAGCTGCCAGCAGTTTATCGGTAATCTCGAGAGATACCTTACCGGTGAGCCACTTGCTGACGAGGTTGACCCGGCGACGCTGCTGAAAACGTCGTAATCCAGGCGAGACAGATGATCTGGGGTCGGGATCTTGATTCGACCTGGCCTCGCAAGGCCTCCAGAATGTCTGCTGGCTGAACCTCGTAGGTAACGGGTCACCCCGAGACAGCACCCCGTATCCGGTCGACCAGGGTCACAGGGTCATCCGGCGGCCGGTCCCCCCGCCAGGCGACATGCTGATCGGGCCGGCACAGGACCAGACCATGGTCATAATCCACAGTGTGGGATCCGGGTGCGATATCCAGGACCTGCAGCGGCACGTCGCGCAGGTCAGCGGCCGCCACAATAGGAGAGACATCGATCATGCTATTCAGTCTCAACAGGGTGAACTCCGGACCCAGGGCGTCGTAGAGAGACCGGCCATCTTCGAAAAAGAAGTGGGGCAATCTGCAGCCAGGCAGCGTAGACGGTGTGAAAGTTGCCATGGAATAGGCAGGAGGGGTCTGGGCTTCGTGGCTGATGATTGGAGAGTCATCGTAGAAATAACCGAAGTTGAGTCCGGCCGCGCAGTATTGTTGAACGTTGAGATCATAGGCGTGTCGCCCTGTTTCGTTACGGACAGCGTCCCCCTCTGGACCCGGCAATTCGATGTTATCGGGTACTGCCCGCCGCTGGCGGACCATGGCATGGGTGTGATTCATGACAAAACGGGAAACCTGATCGGTTATCGGCAAACGCTCACACTCGTAGGCATCGAGAATAGCACCTGCTGCCCAGCCGTTCAGGTGTGCAGCCAGCAGCCAGGACAGATTGGTCGCGTCGGCAATACCAGCGTTCATTCCGTAACCTGCGTAGGGGACCCAGATATGGGCAGCATCGCCGCAGATGAATACCCGTCGATCACGGAAGCGGTCAGCGACCAGGCGGCGTCCGATCCAGTCCTCATGCGCCAGGGTGTCGTAGTGAAATCGATCGTCGACACCGAGGATCATCCGGATCGAGTGATCACGATCCACCGAGTTGAAGTCGGTCTCCTCCTCACGCAGGTAGTTGTGGATGATCCAGAGTTCTCTGCCATCAATTGCGTAGACATTGCCTGACCGCCTGGGATTGAGCGAAATCGTACTCCAGGCCGCAGCTTCGCTCTGCATCCGGATGAGATCTACGGACCGGACAAAACTCGACTGACAGCGTTGTAGAACTGCATCGCCGGTCAAGTGGCTAGCGATACTCCGGCGCACCGCAGATGAGCCCCCGTCACAACCGACCAGATAGTCACAGGAAGCTTGTATCGTCTCCCCACTGCCGATATTTTCAAGCGTCGCGGTTACGCCCGTTTCACTTTGCAGCAGGCCTTTGAATTCAGTGTGCCAGTAAAGCGAGATTCTCGCTGTTGCGGCTGCGCACTCCGAAAGGATCGGTTCAAGATAGATCTGGTTGATTCGATGTGGCGGCTCCGGTGTCGGCCAGCCTGTGTCCGGTCCTCCGCTTGCAGTGTAGCGATGGTTTCTGCATGGAATAGGGATGCGAGCCAGTTCCATACCGGTGAACGTGGTTCGAAAAGAGACGTCGTTCGGGTAGTCTCCCGGCAGACCAGTATTGCGAATCTCACCAGCGATACCCAGTCGACGGTAAACCTCCATGGTCCGGGCAGCGACGTGGTTGCACTTGGCTGGTGGAGGCTCGCCGCACGGCCGGGTTTCGACCACGGTGACATCGATCCCGCGCCAAGCAAGGTCAAGCGCAAGTGTCAGACCGACCGGTCCGGCCCCGACCACCAGTACAGGTGCATGAAGGGTGCGCGACATCTCCCCAGTGGCCTGGGCTCAGTCTCCGGCGAGGTTGGCGGGTAATGTTTCCATTGGCAGAGTCGAGTCGGGGGCCCATTCACTCAGGGAAGCATCGTATAGCCCGACATTCTGATAGCCCAGCATGGTGAGAAGCATTGCCGTGGTACTGGCCGCAATACCTCCGCCGCAGTAGGTCAGAATCCGGTCAGCCTCGCTCACATCAGTGCGGGCGAAGACAGCCGATATCTGCCGAACGGGAAGGAAGGCCGTTGTTTGTTCGTCAATGAGTTCAGCGGTAGGTACGTTGATCGAACCCGTGATGTGTCCGGGCCGTCCATAGTTGCCGAACTGACTGTTATCCTGGCCGGCATGCTGGACTTTTCGCAACGCGTTGATAGTGCAGGTCCTAGGGTCACCGATGGCCTTCAGTATCTCTTCCTTATCCACCATCAGGCCGGATCTTGGTAGCGTGTGCATTACCCCGGAGGGGTACACGTTGGGATGCGTCTCGAGTGTACGCCCCTCCAGTTTCCACTTGCTGAGGCCACCGTCGAGCACACAGGCATTGTCAAAACCGATATGTCGGAGCATCCACCAGATTCGGGTCGCCCACTGGGGTGTGGTCTGGCTGTAAAGAACAATTGTGCAATCATCTGTCACGCCCAGCGCTGCAAAAGCTGCAATCAGGGTGTCGTTGTCGGGGCAGGTAAAACGCAGCGGGCTGGTCTGATCGGAAAGATCCTTCTGCAGGTCGATGAATGCGGCACCTGGGATATGCTCCCGGTCGTAGTCAGCACGTCCGGATTCCACGCGGTACGGTACGCCCGCCTCCGGGTCTGCGATGTGGATCAGGTGGGTCGTGCAGTCATAGAGGCGAATCTTTGGGTCGGATTGATTGGCCGCAAGCCAGTCTGTGCTGACCAGCAGGTCTGGGTAGACGTATGTGCCAGGATGTTCTGTATTCATGGAAATTCCCGTTTCGATCGAAGCACTTCAACGTTACCACAGAAACGGCCTGTTAGACTTCCATGCACACTGTTGATAATGATCGTGACGACAAAGGGATGAAGATCGACTACGCGACAAAGCTTATACGGATCTCAGGCGAAATGATCGAGATGGCATTATTCAGAGACAAAGTCCTGCTGATCGTCAATACGGCGAGTCATTGTGGTTACACGCTGCAATATGCCGGTCTGCAGCGGCTGTATGAAAGATATTGTTCACGCGGTTTCGAGGTGCTCGGATTTCCCTGTAACCAGTTCGGCAGGCAGGAACCCGGAAACGAGGCCAAAATTTCGAGCTTCTGTGAATCCGAATACCAAGTCGGTTTTCCATTGTTCGCCAAGATCAGGGTCAATGGGCCTGAAACTCATCCGCTCTACAGGCAGCTTAAGAAAGCCCGGCCCGGGTTTCTGGGGCTGTCAAACGTCAAGTGGAATTTCACCAAGTTCCTGATCGCTCGGGACGGAGAAGTTCTGGCCCGCTACGGTTCCCGGCGGGCGCCGCGTTCGCTTTACGAATCCGTTGAAACTGCGCTTTCAGCACCTATTGGCGATTGACGCCGAGTTGACTTTGGACGTGTGACGCCGGCTCTGGATCGTCAAGCTGTAGCATCGGCCAGGGCGATCCTTTTGCCTGCGGCAGCGACGGGTAGGACAAGGCTACCTGGCCGCTGCGGTCGTTTTGAATTGCGTGATTGGTCGGAACTGGCCGATGTGAATACAATGGCGGGTCCAGTGGGCAGTAACGGCCCCGGCCTGTATGTCCTGCGCCATCAGTATTGGTCTTTTTTCACAAGAACACCGATAGGGCCAAGACGATCACTACCTGACTGACGATGTGTTGCGGTTGGACGGGTCGGATACGGGGTGGGTTGCTCTCGCCGAGGAATTCGCCAATGGATCACCGTCGGTTTCCAGAAAACAAACTGGCAGTTTGCCACGATGACTTTAATTGAACAGGTTAGGAACAATGATTGATTTACTGCACATTGCGCGTACCGAAGCCGCAGGGGGAGATCTTCTCGACGTTCTTGCGGATCTTTTCCAGCCCAGTGAGATACGACCGGTCGGCTATCCGGATGCTGTGATCTGGCAAGGGGGTAACCATGACGGCAGGGTCAACCCAGTGGCTCATTCGCTGACAGATGCCTACGCCATGCTGGGTACCATAGCGGCGATCGACGTTCTGGGCCTGCCCTTTTACGCCGTGCCCATGTGGTCCCAGTATCGTCATGACCTCCAGCTCGAACCGCTCAGTTGGTTCGGTAACATGCCTTGCACATCGATCAAATGGTCGACCGCCGGGGATGCCTATGTTAACGATGGCCAGGGTGGAAAAGTCGTCGTGATGGGCAAGTCGGGCAACGCGCCGCTGCGAACCCAGGCCGGTGTGTACTGCAACGTGCGTCCCTACGGCTGCGTGACGGTTGTCCGAAGCATGCCCTGTCTGCCTTATTCCCAGGACCGGACCGTTTTCGATGTCGATGCGGTGACCGGCATCGTTCATTCGGAGATGAACACCCCGGGTATCCAGATGGCTTATGCGTGCCGGCGATTCCTCCGGATGGTCCACGAAACCGGCCGGCTTGGCCGGGTCGCCATGAAGCCCACGCAGGCCATGGAAGATGGCGTCAACGCGGGGCTTTTGTCCTGGCTGCTGCAGGAAACGGGGTTCAGGGTCGGTCGCAAATACGCGGTTGACGGATATGTTGAGCACCGCGAGCGGGTCGATCGTATCATTGCGCTGCTGCCCGGCGACTTCAAGGCTGGAATGGACTCGTGGGAAGGGCAGATCGAATTACACATTGCGGATACCAATTACGGACTGCTGTTATGGGATCTGATTGAACAGCGCGATGTGATCGTGCTGGCAACCGATCTGGATGGAGACCGCTTAACGGACCTGCTTGCCGATGTCTCTGACCCGCTGCGTCGTTTCGGTCAGATCGTGATCGACAAGGTCGGTGCGGATGCGAATATGAATGAGCTGTGGCAGGAACTGGGCTACACCACCGGCAATGGCCGCGACATGACTTCTGTCATGTACCGGATGGACGGTCCACCGATTCACGAGCAGACGCTGGGGTCGGCTGACGCGATGTTACTCCGACTCCTAGACGGCGATGAGTCTATGGGTGGCACTAAGAAGCCTTACGATCCGCGTATTCATTTTGTGCTGATCCGGGATGCCTATCGTGATGCCAATCCGGACAACACAGAGCTCAATACCTGGCTCGACGAAGCATTGACACGCTTTGATAAGGTCTACAAAGCTGAGCGCCCGGGGTTTATCGAAGGGTACAAGGAGCTGAAAAATACCATCACGCCCTGGGGCGCCTGACCAAGATCGCTGGCCATATCGGCCTTTTTAACCATGCAGAACCTTGACCCTGCGTACTATACCGACCCCAAGGTCTATGAGCAGGAGCGGCGCGCTGTTTTCTGGAACAGCTGGCAACTACTCGGCCCTGCTTCACTGGTCGATTCCCCCGGGGATTACCTGGCTACAGAGATTGCCGGAGCGAAGGTGTTCGCGATCCGGGATCACTCGGGTGAGTTACGGGCGTTCCGGAACGTCTGCCGGCATCGCGGCGCCCGGTTGTTACCGGAAGGCACGGGTCGCTGCAAAAAGATTCGTTGTCCGTACCACGGCTGGGTTTACGACCTGGCTGGTGTACTGCAGCGTACTCCCTGGTTTGGTAATGATCCTGACTTTGACCGGCACAACTGGCCGCTTGGAGAGATCGGTCTAGATGTCTGGCGTGGTCTGTTGTTTGTGAGTGTTCACGAAAGCCAAACCTTGGATGTACAACTGGGTGATGCGATCGGGGAACTTGCCGCGGAACCGATAGAGACCTATACCCTCACTGATCAGCGGCACTTGGTCTTCGATGCCAACTGGAAGATATACACTGACAACTTTGTCGAGGGCTACCATATTCCTGGAATCCATCCGGAGTTTTTTGCCGCTGTCGATTACCAGTATTTTGAGACGACTGTACACAACAACATGGTTCGTATGACAGCGCCACTGAGCAAGGATCTGTTCTACAGAGGGAAATGGCTCTGGATGTGGCCCAACTGGACATTGTCTTTCTTTGATGGCGGCATGAACACCTCGCGTATCAATCCGCTCGGGCATGGGCGAACCGAGTTGCTTTATCATTTCTACTTCGCTGATGCCTCAGATGCAGGGGCGGCTCTGAGGGAGGAGGTGATTATTCGTAATATGGCGGTCCTCGAGGAGGACTTTGAGGTCTGCTGTGAAACACAGAAGAACTACGCCTCCGGTGGATATACACCAGGAGTCTTGAGCGCCCAGCACGAGCGTGGTGTCTACTGGTTTCAGGAGAAGCTCAAAGAGGCGATAGACCGTGCCTGAGATTCACTGTTTTCCCGCTCGTAACCTTGCACCGGTTCAGGGGGTAACCTTCGGCAAAATCCAGCTATTCTTCGCCAGATATTCATGCTCGAAGGCGTTTATCTTGGCCTCGTGCTCCAGGGTCAGGCTGATGTCGTCCAGGCCGTGAAGCAGGCGCTGCTTGTCAAGAGATTCGATTTCAAATTCATAACACTCACCGTCGGGTCCCGTGATGGACTGGTTCTCCAAGTCTATGCTGATCATCGCCCCCGGCGATTGATGGAGTTGTAGGCGGAGCTTCTCGCAAGTCTCGGTTTTGAGACGCACGGGAAGGACGCCGTTCTTGACGCAGTTGCCGTAGTGAATGTCGCCAAACGCAGCCGCGATGACTGAGCGGACCCGGTTGGCCGTCAAAGCGTTCACAGCGGCCTCGCGTGAAGATCCGCAGCCCCAGTTCACATCGGTCACCAGAATCCGGCCATCGCGGTAGGGTGTCTGGTTGTAAATGAAATCTGTTTCGCTCCCGTCTGAAGCAAAGCGCAGGTCATGGAGCAGAAACTTCGGGTAGTCGGGATCGTCCTTCGGTCGTCGCAGAAACCGGGCAGGGATAATCTGATCGGTGTCGCAGTTGGCGATGTCAATCGGTACTGCAACCGCAGAAAATCGGTTAAACGGCTCTATTGCTGGCACTAGCCCAGGTTCCGGATGTCGCTGAACCGGCCTCGGACAGCAGCAGCCGCAGCCATCGCGGGGCTGACCAGGTGGGTGCGGCTGGCTTTTCCCTGACGCCCCCTGAAGTTGCGGTTGGAAGTAGATGCACAGCGTTCGCCCGGCGCCAGTGTATCGCCGTTGATCGCCACACACATGGAACAGCCCGGCTCCCGCCACTGCATACCGGCCTGGGTGAATATCTGATCTAGCCCCTCACTTTCGGCTTGTTTTTTGATCAGGCCCGATCCGGGTACGACAAGGGTCGGAACCACGGCCCGACGGCCCTTTGCAATTTCGGCCGCCGCTCTGAGGTCCTCAATTCGACTGTTCGTGCAGGAACCGATGAAGACCCTGTCGACTGTAATACCACTGACGGGAGCACCGGGTGTCAGTGCCATGTACTCGAGTGCAGATGCCATATCCGCCCGTTTCATCGGGTCGGGTTCGGCGGCTGGATCGGGAATCACACCATTGATGCCGACAGCATACTGCGGGCTGTTGCCCCAGGTGACCGTCGGCTCTATGGCCGCGCCGTCTATCGAGATTTCCCTGTCGTAGACCGCACCATCATCTGAAGGCAGGGTCTTCCAGTAACGGACGGCCTCTTCCCACTTCGGCCCTTTGGGTGCGTAGGGGCGTCCGTATACATAATCGATGGTCCGGTCATCCGGCGCGATGATCCCCGAGCGGGCACCGGCCTCGATGGTCATGTTGCTTATAGTCATGCGGGCTTCAATCGATAATGCCCGAATGGTGGAGCCCGCGTATTCAATTGCATAACCGGTGCCACCAGATGCGCCAATGTGGCTGATGATCGCGAGTATCACGTCTTTTCCACTGATCCCTGAACCGAGTTTTCCTTCCACATTGATGCGCATGGTCTTTGGTCTGCGCTGCCAAAGAGTCTGGGTTGCCAGCACGTGTTTGACTTCGGTCGAGCCGATTCCGAAGGACACGCAGCCCATGGCGCCGTGTGTAGATGTGTGTGAATCACCGCAGACCAATATCAACCCCGGCAGGGTGATGCCTTGCTCTGGGCCAACGACATGAACAATTCCGTGACGATCGTCGGTCATGTCGAAATGAGTAAAGCCCAACTCTTCGGCTGATTGCTGCAAAGTCTCGACAGTCTCGCGCATTTCTCCCGGCGGAATGTCGGACAGCGTCCGGGCGGTGGTTGGTATGCTGTGATCCGGTGTGGCAAACAGCAGATCGGGTTGACGAATCCTGTGACCGGCGGCTTTCAGTTCAGCGAATGCCCGGAAGTGCAGGTCATGAATAAGGTGTCTGTCGATAAACAGCAGTGCATCACCGGATTCACGTTCTACGACCACGTGCCGGTCAAAGATCTTCTCAAACAGTGTCTTCTCTTTTCCCACGGGTGTTTCCGGTGACTGGTCGGCTACGGACTGAGCATCGCTACTTGGCTGTCGATTCGGTTTTTCTATCGACATAAACGTAGACCGCTTCCGCTGTGGCCACCAGGGTAGATGAATCGTCGGTGACGCGCGCTGAAGCAAAATAAAGGCGCCGACCGGCACGGTCGAGTTCGGCCTCTGCTATCAGTTTCCGGCTCTTCGGACGCCCGACAAAATTGATGTTGAGCGACACTGTAGCATTACTGCGACGCTTGGCCGGGTCAGGTTCGAAGATGCCGCAGTAGCCCGTTGCCGCATCAATCAGAGCTGCTGTCACTCCGCCGTGAAGACCGCCCTGGCGGTTCTTGTGCCGATCATCGAGTTCGACCTCGAGCCGCACATAGCCCGGTCGCCACTCGGCCAGGTGGAAGCCAAGCAGATCATTCAGACCGGCTGTGAGATTTTCGTGTTGTTTATGATCCATAGAGTTGGTTGCAGCATTCTAGCATCGGCACCGGATTGCTCCTGGCAGCCTGGTCTTGCGGGTGTCGCAATTCAGAACGACCCAGCTGATTTTCTGTTGATGTGTCCTGCCGTCTCAGGCCGATCAAGCAGATGCTTGGTATCGTGCTTGACAAATTTATGAATCGATTCTGCTGAAAATCCGAGCAGGTAAAGACCGCTGGCCGCAGTGGCAACCTCCCGGTATCCGGTAATTCGGTCGTCTTGCAGCTGACAGATCGCCACTCCTTCGAATATGCCCCGCCGGCCTTGGGCCTGCGGTAGCCGGGAGTCATAGCTGAAAACATAACGCGCATAACCGATGTCACCCTGTTGCACCGGTTGATGTATGTCCCAGACAAAGTTTTCACCATCGCGATGGAAATAGTTCTCGATCAGATCGGCGATTTCCTGGCCGCGGAACGAACCATAGAAAACATCGTGATAAACGCCGTCATCAGTGAAGCAGCTGGCAACAGCGTTGCCGTCACCCCGTGATGCTGCCTGCGTCATTTGTCGTATGAGTGTGTCAAAGGCCATCGGTTAAGGCTCCAGTGTGGTGTCTGTGCCAGCTGTCGGGCAGGACGGGCCTGCGGGTATGACAGTGCCAGTATGGTACCGGGAGAGGAAAGAATAAGGTGATCAACCTGAGGAGTCTAACGTCAATGGAGGGCGGGAGATTCGTTTACTCCTGCCGGCAGACATCGTGCCGGGATATCGGCGGGCCAGGGAAACGGGCTACTAAAGTCGTCGCAGTGCCGGTGTTGCCAGGAAGGCCAGTATGATGACCGTGATAACGCCGATGCCGTTGGCCTGAAGTGCAATTTCCACACCCATAGCGGCGGTGAGAAAACCGACTTCCAGGTGACCTAGAGGGGATGAACCGATGGCGAGCATCCAGCCGCCCATCGCACGGCCCCGTAGACGATCCGGCACACAGCGCTGCATCATGCTCTGGGTGAGAATGTCCCAGGCTGAAATCATTGCAGAGATGAGAGCCAGTATCAGCAATACGGCGGGAAGGCCACTCGTGTCTGCCAGCATCAACAGGCCGGCTCCGAGGGTCAGGACGCAGGCGGCGTAGGTACCGGCATTCCGTTTCCGCTGCGGCAGAATGAACAGTATCAGCCCGACGATCAGCCCACCTAGCGCCTGTGCGCCATGCATCCAGCCAAGGCCTTGGGCGCCCAGTCCCAGTCGAGACCGGGTCAGTTCTGGAAGCACTGTGGAATAGGAAGTGCCGAACACTTCTATGCATGGTGTCACCAAAACCAGTACCAGCAGTACACGATTGACCTTGAGTTCGGCCAGGTAGTCGCGGAGGTTGTGGACGATCGATGTGCGCTCCTGCCGGTTGGTGTGCTCCTGCGCCATCAGGCCAGCCAAACACGGAGCGGCAACAAGGTGCATCAGGGCCATCGCCAGCAGTGCCCAGGAGATCCCGAACTGTTCGGCCAGGGTTCCGACCAGAACGGCGCCGATCATCCATCCCACCCGGCTTGCTACGTTGATCCCTGCCAGTGCCGGGGTGGCCTGTCTTGCTCCGGACAGATCGTAGGCATAGGCCAGCCGGACGGGTCCGTGCACGGCTCTTAGGCTGCCGAGCACCAGGGTGAGGAGAAGAACGTGGCCGATGGACACCGTGGTGTAAGCAAATCCTGTTGCAAACACGGTGATGACGGCCGCGGCGACCAGTTCCAGAGCCTGAATCAACCGGCGCCGCGAAAAGTGGTCGGCGAGGCTGCCTGCCAGGACTCCAAGTACCAGCATGGGCAGGTAATAAAGGGCAAACGCGCGGCCTACCCAACTCGAGGTGCCCGTGACCTCCAGGGCCAGCCAGCCAATGAGTACGTGGTCTGCGCTGGCGCTAACACCGTTGAATGCGGTGTTTAGCCATAGTCGTCGATAGGCTGCAGACTTGAAAACCGGATTCAAATCACGAGAAGCCGGCCGAAACTCGAATCAAGGTGTTGCCGTGGTATCGTGCTGGACCGCCGTTACGGATACCTCGATCAGCGTCTCGCCATGCAGATCGACCCCAACACAGGCCCTCTGCGGCCAGTGCTGTGGGTCATCGCCGATCCAGTCTCGCCAAATTCCGTCCATGATCGGTTTGTCGGCAATATGCGCAAGATACACCTGTGCCGAGACGATCCGTGTTTTCTCAGATCCCAATTCAC
>CAZVVN010000065.1:0-15953 GCA_964630665.1 uncultured Acidiferrobacteraceae bacterium
TCAAGCGCCATGCTCGGTTGGCCGCTGGCCGGGTCTCGAACATGGATGTGACAGATGGCAGCACCTTGCTTTACAGCTGCGATACAGTCGTTCGCGATCTCTTCGGGTGTGACCGGAAGATTGGCATTGTGTTCCCGTGTCGTAAAGCTTCCTGTTACCGCGCAACTCAGAATGGTCGGTTTCATGTTGTGGCTCCCTTAAAGGGGTCTGTATGTTTCTCTCGAGCTCTGTTCCCATCGGTTCGGCAACGTGCCGGATCGGTTTTCTCTGTGTACGGTACAGGGTGCATCATACCCCTCCCGGCTGGTAACGAAAACACTGCTCGAGCAATGTGGGTAAAATCACAAGTCATCAATATGAGCATACAACAGGGCCATCATGGATTTTGACAACTCATCCATCGTCGCTGCATACCGGGCACACTCACCCACATCTGCAGAACTCGCTGAGGCGGCCGGCCAATTATTTCCCAGTGGATTAACCCATGATTCCCGGTATCTTCGGCCCTATGGGATCTATGTCGAAAATGCCGAGGGTTCGAGAAAATGGGACGTAGACGGCAATGAGTACGTCGATTACTTTGGCGGACATGGCGCCCTGCTGCTGGGCCACGGCCATCCTGAAGTCATTGCTGCGGCCCATTCGGCACTGGATGCGGGTTCGCATTTCGGAGCCGGCCACCGGCATGAACTGCGTTGGGCCCAGGTCGTCCAACGATTGATACCCAGTGCCGAACGCGTTCGGTTTACCTCATCCGGGACAGAGGCGACTCATCTGGCCCTACGGTTGGCCCGCGCACATACCGGCCGGAGCAAGGTCCTGCGCCTGAAGGGACATTTCCACGGCTGGAATGATCACATGACCTCAGGGTACAGCTCCCATTTTGATGGCTCACCAACACCCGGTGTATTGCCCGGGATTGCCGAAGGGATAAAGCTCATCGATCCGGGTGACCTCGACGCTGCTGCCCAGATACTGCAGGTTGACAACGACATAGCAGCTATCATTCTGGAGCCGACAGGCGCCTCCTTCGGAATGGTACCCTTGCAGGCTGATTACCTGACCGGGCTGAGGGAATTGACCCTGCGCCATGAGGTGCTGCTGATTTTTGACGAAGTGGTCACCGGGTTTCGCGTTTCCCGGGGCGGTGCACAGGCGCACTATGGCATCAGTCCTGACCTGACCACGCTGGCTAAGATCCTTGGCGGTGGATTGCCGGGAGCTGCGGTGGCCGGGCGCGAAGACCTGCTCGAAGCCCTTGATTTCGGTGTCTCTCTGGCGAACAAACGGGAGAAGATCCAACACCAGGGCACCTTTAATGCCAACCCGGTCTCGGCGGCAGCAGGACATACCGCGCTGTCAATCATCGAGGGGACTGACGCCTGTGAACGTGCCAACACATACGCTGAGCGATTACGAAACCGCCTGAACGAGGTTCTGGCAACAGAAGATATCTCTTGGGCTGCCTATGGAACCTTTTCGGGGTTTCATCTGTTCACCAATCCCAACGATAGACACCTGGATCCCCTCGCTTTTGCTCCAGGCGAGGCTGGCTGGCAGGAACTCAAATCCAATTCGGCGACCGCGACCGATCGATTCCGGCTCGCCATGATGGTCAATGGTGTGGATCTCGCCGGCTGGCCGGGTGGTGTTGTCTCTGCGGCTCACGATGACAGCGATCTGGAGCATACGGTCGCGGCCTTCAGTGAGTCCCTGAAGATGCTTCGAGCGGATGGTCTTCTAGGCTAGCAATCTGCCCTTGAGTTGGTCGGCACCGTGACAGAAAGAACTGCTCTAAGAAACATAGCCTGGCTGGTGTTCTGGGACGGCAGTCGGCATGTGTACCTCCACGATGCCGATCTGGTTTTCGAGGGATGTGAGATCGTCTTTATCGGGAAAGATTACGCGGACCGTGCAGAGCGAGAGCTAAATGGCGAGGATTTGCTGGTCATTCCGGGCCTGGTCGACATTCATTCCCACCTCTCATCGGAAGCGATCCGAAAAGGCATTACCGACGAGACCCTCTCACCCGGTTTCTGGCACAGCTCATTGTATGAGCATTTGCCAGTATTTGACCCGCTTGACGATGCCGGGCGCATGGCCTGCTTGAATGTCTCAATATCGGAGTTGCTGTTGTCCGGCGTCACGACCGTCGCTGATCTTTCACCGCCCTTCGAGGGCTGGTTGGAGGTGCTTGCCGAAAGCGGAATGCGTGCAGTCATTGCGCCGCTGTTCAGAGATGCGCGCTGGTACACCCGCAATGGACACTCATTGGAATACGACTGGGACGAGGCAGCCGGCAGAAAGGCTTTCCGGCGTGCCCAGAGCATAATCGAGCAGACCATTTCGCATCCGTGCGGGAGAATCTCCGCCATGGTCTCGCCTTCCCAGGTCGACACCTGCGGGGAGGAACTGCTGCGCGACAGCCACGCATTTGCCAAGGAAAGGAACCTGCCCTGGACTATTCACGCCGCACAGTCAGTCACCGAATTCCTGGAGATGCAGCGGCGTCACGGCACGACGCCCATCCAGTGGCTCGATGATCTCGGGGTACTGGATGAACGAAGCACAATAGCCCATGGCATTTTTCTAGACCATCACCCCTGGCTGCACTGGACCAGTCAGAGGGATCTCGGTTTACTGGCGGAGATCGAAGCAACGATCGCCCATTGCCCGACTGTTTTCTCGCGCCGCGGCATAGCGTTGAACACCTTCGGTACCTACCTGGATCACGGGGTGCGGTTGGCTGTCGGCACGGACACCTATCCCCACAATATGCTGGACGAGATCCGAACTGCAGCGATTGTTGCCAGAATTGCCGGCCAGAATGTCGAGGATGTCACCTATCTCGAGTTGTTCAACGCCGCGACCATCGGTGGCGCCAATGCGCTGGGACGCGACGATATAGGCCGCCTGGCGGTCGGTTGCAAGGCCGATTTTGCCTGTATCGATCTGAATCACCCTGCTATGCGGCCGCTCCGCGAGCCATTGCGGACCCTGCTAGTGGTGGCCGCTGATCGGGCAGTGCGGGATGTTTATGTCGATGGAGAGCAGGTCGTTAGAGACGGCACCGTCCAGAGCGTGGACCACGCGAGTGCGTTGGAGCACCTTCAGGTTGCCCAGGAACAGATGCTGGGCCATGTATCTGAGCGGGACTGGGCAGGCCGGACTGCCGACGCATTAGCACCGATGATGCTGGAGACAGTCAACTCGCTTGACTGAAATCGGCACCCAAGCCGATCCGGTAGATGAGTTCATATCGTAATGAGGAGTTACGCATGAGGGGTTCTCTTGAGGGAAAAGTTGCCTGGATCACCGGCGGTGGAACCGGGATTGGTCGCGCCGCCGGGAGGGCACTGTCTATGGCCGGTGCCAGTGTCGCCTTATCGGGCCGCCGCAAGGCAGTTCTGGATGAAGCTCTGGCTGAAGCACTGGTGGGCCCGGGAAAGGGCGTCGTGTTACCGCTGGACGTGGCGGATCCAGCATCGGTTCAGTCCGCGGCCGAGCAGATCCGGACGGAACTGGGGGAGATCGACATTCTGGTCAACAGCGCCGGCCTTAACCTGGCCCAGCGGCGTTACCATCAGATGTCAGTCGAAGGCTGGCAGCGGGTCATCGCAGCCAACCTAAACGGCGCCTTTTACTGTATCCACGCTGTGTTGCCCGGCATGCGGGAGCGCCGCGATGGCCTGATCATCAACATTTCCTCCTGGGCCGGCCGCTATGACTCCTATATCGCCGGCCCGGCTTACGGAGCCTCGAAGCACGGCCTCTCGTCGATGAGCGCTACCCTCAATCTTGAGGAGGGGCGGTATGGCATCCGCTGCTGCTGCGTTGAGCCGGCGGAAGTCGCCACCGAGATCCTGGACCAGCGGCCGGTGTCCGTCAGTGACGTGGATCGCCAGAGGATGCTTCAAGTCGAAGACCTGGGTGAGACGATCCGCTTTGTGGCTGAAATGCCTGCCCACGTGTGCCTGAATGAGATCGTTATCAGTCCGACCTGGAATCGGGCTCATATGGGGGATGAGGACCAGTACCCCGGTCCCCCGTAGAAGACCACACAGTCGGGTCCGGCTGGGGACACCTTTCGCATTCTGTGGAGGGGAGTCGAATGGCGCGAAAACGCCTCCTGACGCCCCTCAGTGGCTCCTGGCACCCAGTCCTCCATCCAGGGTAACCACAGAACCGCACAGATAGGAAGCGCGTTCAGAGGCCAGGAAAACAACCAGATCTGCTACTTCCTCGGGTTTTGCCGCCCTGCCCAACGGCAGCGCCTCCAAGTAGTCCGCCCAGCGACTGCTGTCCCCCTTCTCCCTCTGGGCCCTGGCTTGGAGCAGTGCCACGATACGGTCTGTCTGGACCGGACCTGGATTGATCCCGACAACCCGCACCCCGTCATCAAGGCTGTGACTGCCCAGTGCCCGGGTAAAGGCAATCAGCGCCGAATTCCCAACTGAGCCTGCAATGTAATTAGTATCGGGGCGTTCGCCCGCCAGACCGATTACGTTGACGATCACGCCATGCCCCCGGTCTTTCATCTGCTGGTAAAAAAGGCGGCTCAACCCGACGTAACCAAAGACTTTAAGATCCCAGGCGTCCCGCCATCGCTGGTCGCCCACCTGCTGCAAGTCGCCGGCGGGAATCGCACCGGCGTTGTTGACGAGTATGTCCGTATCGCGGCAGGTCTCGAACAGTCTGGCGATATTTTTCTGACTGGACAGATCGAGCGAGTGGGTCGTTACCGGCACATTCCAGCGTTGGCCGATAGCCTCGCTCGCCGCAGCCAGGTGATCCTGGTTCCGGGATACCAGATCCAGGATGCAGCCTTCGGTGGCAAATTCCAGCGCCGCGGCCAGGCCAATGCCTCGGGAACCCCCGGTGATCAGCACCCGCTGGCCTGACAAACCCAGTTTCATCGCAGTGTCCCTCCGGGACTGTCCATTTCGTATTCGTGTGTAATACGTGTATTGTGTCCGAACCGCAAGATAATTGCTGGCACGGCCAGTGCCTTGGGGCACAATCAATATGTAGGGTTCTTGAAGACCTTTCAGCTGAAGTCAATCCATGCAGGAGAACAGTTCTATGATCAGCGTAGTCGCAACAATCACAGCTCGGGAAGGCGGTCTGCCAAAGTTGCTTGAGCATATCAACGATAATTTGCCCAGTGTGCGGGCAGAGCACGGCTGTATCGAATACCTACCAATGGTGGATGCAGAATCCGGGATGGCCGCACAGGTCAAGGATCCCAATGTGGTCATCATGCTCGAGAAGTGGGAAACCATGGAAGCATTGCACGATCACGCAGTTGCGCCGCATATGCTGAATTATCGAGAGAAAGTCAAAGATATCGTTCAGAGCGTCTCGTTGAAGGTACTGGAGCCCGCCTGACGGGGTGCGGTGCCGAATTCGGATAGGGGACCAGTGGGACCGGCCGGCATCAAGCTTGTTTGGGATCCACGTCGGACAGCATTTGTTCGACTTCATAGAGATGCGGTTCATCGGCCCCCATCGACCTCAGAGCGCTCGCCAGTTGCCGGACGTATTCACTGTTCGGGCCGCTGGGCCCGCGGGCCGAGTTGACCTGGGCCGCAATGTCACTGGTCGACGCCTCACCCAGGTAGTCCGAATTGTCTGGTCCGGCCACATAGACGATTCCGTCGGCGGCGGACCCGTCCTGGAAAAGAAGCCGCACGGCTTCGCGGTGATAACCGCCCTTCTCCCGGATATCCAGCACCTTGAGAATGTTTTCTGATTCTTTTCCCGCACACTGGTATGCCATTCCCATGCAGCTCGCACCGGGTCTTCTGGTCAGAGTGACGACCCGGCCCGGAGCACCCGGTAACCCGCGGTGGTCCGTTGAACCCTGCCAGAATCTCCGTACCCAGCCTTCAATTCGGGCAGGCTGCCGAGTGATGAAGGGAAAACCCGGTTTCCAGATCAATGAGCCGTAGCCAAATATCCACATGATGGTCAAAAGGACAAAAGTTGGAGGGTTGCTTTCCTCGCTCACCAGCGGCGGGGCAGCTTAACATGCAGGAGTTTGGGGGTAAGAACTGGTTTTTATTGGGCGCGGCGTCGGCCGGAATGTTTCTCAGCAGCCTGGATTTCAGTGTCAATGTGGGGTTGCCGGATATCGCACATGACCTGGATGCGAGTCTTCAGTCGATCTACTGGATCATCACGGTTTACATCGGTGCAACAGCAAGCCTGCAGCTGGTGGTCGGGCGAGTCGCTGATCTTTATGGCTTAAGACGAGTGTACCTGGTGGGCCTCGTGGCATATGGAATAGCCGTATCCATGATCGCGTTTTCACCGGCTCTCGAATCGGTGCTGGCATTTCGTTGGGTTCAGGCCATTGGCAACGCTATCTTTCTGGCAACCTCCCCGGCGCTGATCACGGCTGTTTTTCCGGCCAGGGTACGAGGGACCGCCCTTGGCATGATGACCGCAATCGGTATGGGCGGCATGATCGTAGGCTCCCTGGGCGCGGGTCTGGTCATCGATATGCTGGGCTGGCGATGGATATTCCTCGGGCGGGTCCCGTTGACACTCCTGGCTTTGTTGCTGGCTGTTCGCACGCTGCCCGTTTTGACACCCGAGCACCGCGGCACGCTGGACTGGTCCAGCACCACATTACTGGTTACCGGCTTTCCAGTCCTGCTATCGGTCTTCTACTTCGCACGGACTCTCGGCTGGCTGAGTCCTGCAACCATTGGGGTGTCGGTTCTTGCTCTGGCGATGTGTTACCGGCTGGTCTGGAGACAGCTACGCGCTGAACAGCCTTTACTGGACGTTGCGATCCTGCGTCGTAGCGAGGTTGCACTCGGGCTGATCGCCAACTTTTTTCTCTACCTGTCTATTTTTGTCTGCTGGTTCATTCTTCCCTTTTTTACCTCCGAGGTTGTAGGCGCGAGTGCAACGGTGATCGGACTGCTGCTCGCACTGCCGGCGCTGTGCCTGCTGGTGTCTTCACCCCTGGGCGGATTACTTGCGGATAAAACAAATCCGGCCCTGATCAGCACCTTTGGAATAATGCTGGTGTTTGCAGGTCTGGTCTCATTTTTGTTTTTCGATCAACAGACCGGGGTTTTCGAGATTGCTATTCGAATGGCTGTCCTGGGTGTGGGAATGGGTGTGTTTCAGAGCAGCAATCTCAGTCTGGTAATGGGCGGTGTTAATACTTCTGAACTTGGAATGGGCGGTGCGCTGGCCGGCCTTTCCAGGAACCTCGGTGCGATGACCAGTGTTGCGGTGCTGGGCTCTTTGTTCGCGGTCTTACAGAGCGGGGCGTCGGATGGAGCCACAGGTGTGGACGGGTCTGCGCTCCCATCCGAGGCCTATATCTACGCTTTCAGGATCAGTTATGCGGTCGCGGCCGGCCTGGCGCTGGTTGGCACCGCGGTCGCCGCATCGTCCTGGATCGCCGCCATCCGCCAAGCGCAGTCAGGTTCTGAGTAGAAAGATCACCGGTCCATCGTTGATCAGGTGAACCTGCATATTGGCACCGAAACACCCTGTCTCGGTCGGGATGCTCCGCGACCTGCAGCACTCGACAAACTGACGATATAACGTTTTCGCCTTTTCTGGCGGTGCACTTTTGAGACTTGGCCGAAGCCCACCTGTCGTGTCGGCGGCCAGGGTAAACTGGGAGACAATCAGCAATGCCCCACCGGCCTGGCGGACATCAAGGTTCATTTTACCTTCTTGATCGGCGAAAACACGGTAACCGGTTACTTTCCGGCATAATCGTTCACAATGGCTTTGGGTGTCACCAGGCTCAACTGCCGTGAAAACCAGAAGTCCGTGCCCGATGCGACCGATTGCCTTGTCATCAATCAGAACCCTGGCTTCGGTAACCCGCTGAATTAGGGCGATCACGCTGGTGCCTGGGGGCTATCTACTGCTCTGCCGGTCGCAAAGCTGGACACGGATCAAGCGGTACTGAGGGCGGACTCATTGATAGCCGCCCTTTCGGATCCACCAGATCGATCGGTTGTTGGCGGGCATGGATCTGTCACCGCCAAGGTAAAAACCGGTGGACTCGGCCAATGCTTCGATGACCTCATAGTCTCTGATCCCACTCGCCGGATGCTGGGCCTTCAGCCACTCATCGAACGCCACGTTACTAGCCTCGAGCGCGCGATCGGAATATCGATACGGGCCGTAACAATACAATACCCCGTGTGGTTTCAGGATACTCTCAGCCAAGCTGAACAGACGCTCTACACCTGCCCAGGCGACGATGTGGATCGTATTGATACACACGATGGCGTCGACTACACCCGGACTGCTGTTTTCGCTGAGCAAATCAATGACTATGGGTGAGCTCAGGTTCGGCGCACCGGATTCCTCGCGCCAGGCTTTGATACTGCCCTGCGCCTCGGCAAGGTCGCTGGGCTGCCAGTTGAGGTCAGGTAGCGCGCGGCTGAAATATGCGGCGTGCTGGCCTGTGCCACTGCCGATCTCCAGAACCCTACCTGACCCTGGCAGAATCTCTTTCAACACTGCAAGAATTGGAACCTGGTTTCGATCACAGGCCTCGGAAAAAAATTTCATTTGAATGACAGTCGACTCTATAAGAATGCTTAATAACAGTTATTTAGGACGTATTCACAGAATATGTCTAGGTTATTTGGCTATGATTGGCTAGATCGACGGCAACGCTACATGGGTCTCGACGGTCCTAAGAAGAAGGACTGAGGTGGAGCTAATTGATACGTTCCATCGAGTAGAGAATGTCCACACAACCGTTCTCTTCATCCCACTGTTTCATCTCAGGTGAAGTCATCAAACTATGAAACCCTTCCATATCCGTAACATTCATCAAAAGTATTGATTTGTGGTCGTTGACCTTGACCAGGTCATATTCGCTGACCAAACCTGGCGCTTTAGCGTTGCTTTCCTCAACCAGAGCTTTGAAGTCATCGAAGGTGCAGTTGTACTCAGATACCATGCAAAAATTCATTCCCGTCTCCTGTCTCTCGAGTGGTTCAATCTGAATCTGGACGATACTGAGAAAAGTCAGAAAGATAAAGAGCCAGCAGGTATGTGTCGCTCTGGTTTGAAAATTGTTTGGAGAATTGTGCCCCGGGCCAGTTATTGACCGGCTATTATTGTTCGAGGCAGCCGGATACGGCCCGGATCTGCTTATCACTTTGTAGACCTGATCTATTCGGTACAGTATTGCATATGGAGTCCAGTATTCACGAACGACCCGAGGCCCTCGCGTTCGATATCTTCGGCACAGTACTGGACCTTGCCGGAAGCCTGACGCCGCGTTTGTCCGAGTTGCTTGATGACTGCGGGACAGAGGCAAATGCAACAACTGTGTGGTCCTACTGGCGACTGCGCCAGCGGATCGAGCAATACCAGGACAATCTCCTGATGCTCGGACACAGTGGCTACCTCGCCGTGATGCGCCGCTCGCTGCTTTACACGCTACGGACTTTCAAGGTGACGTTTTCTGAAAGCCAGATCGATGACTTTATGCTGGCATATCAGGAACTCACTCCTTTTGAAGATGCCCTAACTGGCCTCAAAAGACTGGCGGGAAGTTTCCGCCTGGTCATGCTATCCAACGGTGAACACGACTATCTCGCCCATCTTTCCCGCAACCGAATCAAGATACCATTCGACGACATCGTTTCTGTGGAATCGGTGGGTCAATTTAAGCCGCATCCAGCGGTCTATCGGTTTGCCGCGCAGCAACTGAACCTGCCACCGGGACGGATAATGATGGTTGCCGCGCATTCTTTCGATATCCTGGGGGCCCGGGCGAGCGGTTATCGCGGCGCGTATATCGACCGTTATGATCTACCCTATGATGAGTCCCCGCTACAACCTGATCTCACGGTCGAGGACTTCAATGGATTATGCGACTGGTTTGGCGTCTGATCAGCCTGATTGCGTGAGACCATCAGCAAAGGTTGGCTGTTCACCCCGCCCCAGAGGTCCCATCAGAACATTTTCTGGGTAGCGCTTCAGCGTTCGGCGACGGGCAAGAATATTATCCGGCGTAAAGGCACCGACCGGCACTTTTTCGGACGCAAATCCTGTCCCATTGTTAACGCCTCTGACCAGCTGACCGGAACCTGTACCGGTGGACTGGCAGGCATCAGCTGGGGTGTAGTCGTTAATCAGTGCAACTCGAGGCTGTTGGCTGAGGTTTTCTCCAGAACCGTGAATAGTGTTGCAGTGAAATAGCGCGACTTCTCCTTTCTTTAGAATCAGATCCACCGCCAGTCGTTCGTCAACGTCAACGGTGCGGGCCACCTTCCGATTGCAGGCATAGCTGATCAATCTGAAAGGTTCGACCGTCCCGTGGGATCCCGGTATGACACGCAGGCACCCGTTTGCCGGGGTCGCGTCGCTAATCGCCAGGAAGGCCAGGACGAACGGCGGTTCAACCTGGATGCGAGCCGCGTCCTGATGCCAGCCATAGTGAGTGTTCGAGCCCGGGAGTTTGATTCGAAATATTGAATTGGTCAGCAGAATGTTGGGTCCGACTAGACACTCGACGGCATCAAGCAATGCGGGCGTCACACTGATCTCGTAGACCCAGTCGAAGAGGAGATTGGCCTTGATATCAAATGCCCACTGGGCGGCGTCCGGGTATTGCCGCTCGAATGCCTCTGTTCGCTGCTGAAAGCGGGTACAGGCATCATCCGAGAGAAGCGGCAGGCCGGCGAGAAATCCCTCGCGCTTAAACGCATCGATCTGACTGGGTTCGAGTCGCATAGTTCCACGATTTCGCAGATTCAGGGTTCGATCACATGGCTGGCATCTGGCTGCCTTGCTGCCGGCCCGGAACTGTAGTCTGCGAAGTGCCCGTCGCGCTGCTGGGTTGCGGCACCAACGCCTTCCTCCCGTACCAGCTGCATGAATGCCTGGGCATCCGGTGTGTTTCTCATGTAGCCGTCAAGCGCGAGACCCAGCGTTTGTGTGCTGGATATGCCAAGACTCTCATAAGCCTTATTGACCACCAGTTTCATTGCGGCAAGTTGCGATGCCGGCAGCCGGGCAAGTTTCAGGGCAAGATCGTGAACCGTGCACTCGAGCCTCTCGAACGGTACGGCCCTGTTGATGAGTTCTACTTCGGCAGCCTCCTGGCCGGAGAGAGGTTCCCCGGTCAGGGCATGCCACTTGCAGCGGGCGAGACCAAGCCGGTAGATCCACATGCCGGTGAGATAACAGCCCCACATCCGGGCATAGGGCGTGCCGATCTGTGCGTCCTCGCTGGCAACCACGAGGTCCGCACACAGCGCCATGTCGGAACCACCACCTACGCACCAACCATGTACCTGGGCGATCACTGGTTTGGGGCTGTGCCACAGACTCATGAACTTGGAAACGTAGCCCAGCTGTTGACTGTTTGCGCCAATCAGATCCTTGCCGGGATCCCAGGTACCATCTGTGTATAGACGTTCCCCGTACCCTTCATCAAATTCAGGCCCGAAATCGAATCCAGCACAGAAACTGCGCCCTATTCCCCGCAATACGATGACCTTGACTGATTCATCAAGATTTGCCTCATCCACGCCACTCGCGATCTCTTCAGGCATCGGTGGCACGATCGTATTCAGGCGTTCTGGCCGGTTCAGGGAAATGTTCGCCACGGGCCCGTTTGTTGCATAGAGTATGGTTTGGTATGTCATGGGCAGTTATTCTGCTAGCCAGCAATGATCAATGAGCAGGCCGCTTGCGCGTCTCACCTTATCTGAAGCTGGGGATCACGTGGTTTCCATATTCGGCGATGAGTCGTTCCTCTTCGCCGTTGTCCAGGTAGATGTTGAACTGCGTGACGCCTGACTCTTGGAGTCGGGTCAGCTTCTCAATGTGGTCCTCGGCACTGCCCAGAACGGCAAAACCCCGGACCACATCCGGGGTGATGAAATCCAGAAACGGGTTATCGCTGCGGCCATGCTTCCGATAGTCGTAGCCGCGCCGGTTTTCGATATATTCAATCAGACTGCGGGGCACCGCGTCCGTGTCTTTGCCGTAGCGCTCCACGATATCAGCAGCGTGGTTGCCGACCATGGCCGGAAACCATTTGGTGCGCTCGATGCACACCTCCATGGGCCCGATATAGGCTGGTGCAGCGGCCATCACCTGGTAGGAGCTCATGTCGCGGCCGGCATTTTCGCCCGCCAGGAGCGCCTGGTCCGTCAGCCACCGGCAGATGGCCGGCTCAGCAATCTGGAGAATCAGGCCGTCGGCTGCCTCGCCCGCGACTTTGATAGCTTTGGGACCATAAGCCGCGATCCAGATTGGCACTTCATAACCGGGACTCCACTCCAGATGTACCGGTTCGGCGCAGCCATCGTAGGCCGTCTCGTTGCCCTTTATCATTTCTTTGATTTTTTTTGAAAATGCAACGACCTCATCGAGGTCGGCCGGCGGTTTCCCCATGACACGCAGGGAACTGTCTCCCCTGCCGACTCCGATATCCAGTCGACCGCCGCTTTGAAAAGCGAGACTGCCGAACAGACTCGCGGCCACCGACCATTCACGGACTCCAGGGTTTGTCACACAGGGACCGAAGCGCATGCTCCGGGTGTGCTCCATGCACATCGCCATCGCGACGTACGGGTCGCGCCACAGGATGTGGGAATCGAAGAACCAGGCATATTCAAAACCTGCAGCTTCTGCCTGACGGACCAGATATCGAGTTCGATCGGCGCTCCCGTCCCCTTTGAATGTGATACCGAACTGCATCCCGTCTCTCTCCTCGCCAGGGTTTCCTTTTCTGAGCCCGGCCGTCTTGGCTTCCGATGCTAACATGGGATCAAACTCGATTGTCGCCCCCGGCGTGAGAACTGTATTGGTGGCAAAATAGCAGGGGTGACTGATTCCGGTACTACTTGCACGAGGCTGTTCCAGCCAGCGGGGTTGGGAAATTGAACAACACCCGATGGGAGACAGCCGATACTCGATCCGACCAGGATGCTGATGTGGTCGTTGTCGGTGGCGGCATAGCGGGCCTTTATCTACTTTACCGGCTCAGGGGCCTTGGTCTTGAGACCCTCGCCTTTGAGGCCGGTTCAGATGTCGGGGGAACCTGGTACTGGAACCGGTACCCCGGCTGCCGATGTGACGTGGAGAGTCTCGAGTACTCATATTCTTTTGCCGGAGACCTGCAACAGGAATGGAAGTGGCCGGAACGATACGGCACTCAGCCCGAGATCCTGCGTTACGTCAATCATGTCGCGGACCGCTTTGATCTTCGTCGGGATATTCACTTCAACACCCGGGTTGTTTCGGCCATCTTCAATCGGGAATTAAAACTGTGGTCCGTGTCAACCGACCGCGGGGAGATTGTCCGGGCGCCTTTCTGTGTGATGGCAACGGGCAATCTCTCAACACCGAGTCGACCCGATTTCCCAGGCCTCGAGAGGTTTCAGGGTCGGTGGTTTCACACCGGACTGTGGCCGCACGAAGGTGTGGACTTCACCGGGCTGGGGGTCGGTATCATCGGGACCGGTTCCTCCGGAATTCAGTCGATTCCCCATATCGCCAGCCAGGCAAGTCACCTGTACGTCTTTCAGCGGACCGCGAATTTCGCTCTGCCGGCACGCAACGGGCCCCTAGACCCCGTTACGGAACGCCGCCACAAAGCTGAATATCCAGCCAGGCGAAAGGCGGCATATGAGACACCGTTCGGAATCTCCGGTTATCCGCCACCGACCCGATCGGCGTTGGATGCGACCGCCGAAGAACGTCATGCAATCTACGAGAGCAAGTGGGCCGAGGGGGGTCAGATCAGTTTTCTGTACGCCTTCAACGACCTTCTGGTGAACCAGGCCTCGAATGATACCGCTGCTGAGTTTGTCCGTGAGAAGATCCGCCAGACGGTCAATGACCCAGTGGTCGCTGAGTTGCTCGCGCCGAAAACACATCCGATAGGTACCAAGCGGCTGATACTGGACACCAATTACTACGAGACCTACAACCGTGACAATGTCACTCTGGTTGACATCAGCGAGTCACCGATCGAAGAGATCACTACCGAGGGGTTACGGGTGGGGAGTACCAATTACACTTTTGACTCGATTGTATTTGCAACCGGTTTCGATGCCATGACCGGGGCGATGCTCGACATCGATATCCGGGTTGAGGGCGGGGCGTCGATGGCAGATGTCTGGCAGAATGGCCCAAAGACCTATCTCGGTCTGATGGTGGCCGGATTCCCGAACCTGTTCACAGTAACAGGCCCGGGAAGCCCCGGAGTCAAAAGCCAGATGATCCTGTCAATCGAGCAGCACGTAGATTTTATCGCCGCCTGTCTGCAGCACATGCGCTCCAGGGGAATGAGTCAGGTCGAGGCGGAACCGGCCGCAGAACAGGCCTGGGTGTCACACGTCAAAGCGGTCGCCGACTCGACTCTTTATCCCCGGGCCAACTCCTGGTACATGGGTGCCAACATCCCTGGCAAGCCGCTGGTATTTATGCCTTACGTCGGCGGTGTCGACGTCTATAAGAAAGAATGTGATGAAATCGTAGCTGATGGATATAAGGGCTTCTCGTTCGTTTCCTGATGGTTGCCTGGTGCGTCCTGGCTACTTTTCTGTATCATCCGGGTGCCCATAGCGTGTAAAGATACCCCCAACATATTCGACTGCCGGGTCGAACGGGTCACCGGGTTGAGTTTCAGATTCGACTTCTACCCGGTAATTCTCACTGCTGTCCAGTGGCTTGTAGCCCAGGTGCCTGACTTTGCGGTTTGAGAAGAAGGCCTCCCTATTGTCGGATATACCATAAACCACAGTAAACCCGATCCTTTCCGAAACCAGGCACCGTTCGGTCAACTGAACGAGGTCGCGGAAGCTAATCCAGGTTGAAAGTTGTCGTCGGTCGACCGGTTTCTCGAAACAGGAATTGATTCTCAGGCATGCGGACTCGATTCCAAATTTGTGGAAATACAACTGGGCGAGGTCCTCGACAAAGCACTTCGAGAGGCCATACAGGGTATCGGGTCTATGTGGCGTATCCGTATCCGCACCTTCTTCTCTGCGCACGTAGCCAACGGCGTGGATAGAACTGGCGTATACAATCCGCTTGATCTTGTGCCGGCGGGCGGCCTCATAAACGTTATAGCCGCCCTTGATAGACGAATCCAGGATCTCTGCCCAGGGTCGTTCGTTTGGCGCCGCCCCAAAGTGGACGATCCCATCACAGCCTTCGACGACTGCCATCACCGCGTCAAAATCACCGAGCTCGCACTCGATCACTTCCTCGGCGATACCGGCTGGTGCCATCTCGACGTGATCTGTGAGGCGCACTATTTCCGCGAGGGGCGCGAGCCCTTGGCGCAACTGCCTGCCGAGGTTGCCAGCCGCACCGGTTATCAATAATCGCTGAAAGCGTTTCATGCTGTTATTCCGATTAGTTGGAAAGTCGTGGTCCTTCCACCGCAAACGTTAAGCCGAGTTTCTGCCGACCGGCCTTATTGAAAGTCGTGGAACCCGCCTGATCCACTCAACCAGAGTGTTGACTGACGGTCCCTGCAGTGTTTCGGAAGGTGCTTGAAATCCCGGACGCCACAATATTTACCAGATCAAAGATTCATATTAGAGCCGTGACGCTTCACTCGACCGGTCAGTCCCAGCGGGAACGTCGGCTTTCCATATCCGAGTGCGTATCGATCAGCACGGTCTCGCCCTCCTGGTTGAGTCGCTGCGCGGTCTTTAGGGCATCAGCCAGTTCCAATGGAGTACGCACTGTAATGCCAACCGCACCCATCCCTTGGGCGATCTGGGCGTAGTCTCCGGTCATGCAGGACACACCATAGTGTTCGCGGGCTGTCGGAAACCCCCCGGGATAGGTTGCCATGCCGCCATTATTCAGCAAGACCGTGGTGATCGGTACCTCGGCACGAACTGCGGTCTCGATATCCATCCCCGACATGCCAAACGCGCCGTCGCCCATCAGGTTCAGGCAGAATTTTTCGGGATGGG
>CAZVVN010000065.1:16053-17955 GCA_964630665.1 uncultured Acidiferrobacteraceae bacterium
GGGTCAGCCTGGCATCACCGGCGAGTCCAATGCTGATGTTTTCGTCTTTGCCGATCTCATCCGGATTGTTGGTATTTTGAATCAGCAATGGCTCGTTCGGGATCTGTTGTGCATAGGGTGAACGGGTCAGACTGGAACCGATCGCCAGCAGCAGGTCGCAGTGCTGAATCCAATGGTGTGCCGGGCCTGTGGTGGTTCCGCAACCCGCGCCCAGAGCAAGCGGATGACGTTCATCAAATGCAGATTTACCCCCCATCGTGGTGAAAACCGGCGTTCCGAGGAGTTCTGCAAGGGTCTTGAGTTCTTCGGTCGCTCCGGCAAACAAAACGCCGCTGCCGGCCCATAATATCGGACGTTCGGCCCCGATCAGGGCGTCGGCGGCATTTGCGATGTCGCTCGGATCAGGCGCTTGCCTCAGCATCGCCGGGGGTGTGTAGCCTGCGATCGTTTTCGCGTTACTCTGGCTGCAGACGTCAGCGGTCAGTTCAACTACTACGGGGCCTGAGGCGCCGTTGCGCAGCGCGCTGAAGGCCCTGCGCATGACCGCCGGGATCTGGTCCGGATGGTAGACCGCCTCTACCCGTTTAACGACACCGGAATAATTGCGGGTCACCGAGTAATTCGGCCGCACACCGATCTCGGCCAAGTCGACCCCGCCCGGCAGTACGAGGATGGGAATATTGTCGGCAAAAGACTGGGCAATGCCCCCCAGCGCATTCTCAGCACCAGCCTGGGATTGAACCAAAACAACTCCGAAACGCTTTCGATGGCTGGTGCGGCTGAAGCCGTCGGCGGCCATCACGGCCCCACGCTCATGACGAAACGCGATCGGCCGGATGCCTGCCTTCGCCGCAGCTTCGATCAGCGGGTTGCTCGGAAAGCACGCCAGCCACTCAACCCCTTCCTTTTTCAGGATCTGCGCAATCAGTTCATTGCCGTCCATTTGTTCTTAACCCCCGAAGCTCGTACCGTCGATGCCGATGCGAATCGCTTTGTGAAATTTTCGACGATTTTGGCCCATATTAGGGGCCATCATTTGCCAGACAATAGTCCCATCCGGAGCGATTTCGATCAGTTTGTTGCCGGCAGTACCGAGGGTATTCCCATTCGGGAGACGGTTTGCATCACGATTGGTTCGCAACTCCTGCTTGCCGCCAGGATGTTGCCAGCTCCAGATGATCTCTTCGGTTTCGAGGTCGAACTCAACAAACCGGTTCGGCCCGCGTAACGCTACGAGCATATGGCCGTTGTCCAGAATCTCCGGCTCGTGATTTCTTTGACCTTTTATCCTGCCCTTTGTTCGCAATCCGGCACGCTTATTGTTTCCCTTAAAGGTCCAGTCCCGAACCACCCGTTTATTGGGCGCCACTTCTGTAATCGTATTGAAGTTACGTATACTGACCAAAGTATTCCCGTTTTTCAGCCGTGTAACAGCGTTGACGTGCATCCAACCCTCGGACTCGATGTCCGCAAAGGGATCGCGGTCATAATCGGCGAGCCCATTCCAGGACCATACGATCTTTCCTTCGGGGTCCACCTCTCGTACCATATCATCGCCTTTTTTCCCCCAGCCCAGATTGTAGAGGGTGTTTCCATTAGACAAACGGTCGGCATCATGGGAGGCGCCGGGGTCTTTGTGCTTCCAGACGATCTGGCGACTGCGACTGATCTCATAGATCCCGGAGTCGTGCACAGTGATCAGTATGTTGCCGTTCTGAAGTTTAGCGGCATCGAGTATTGCGCCACGGATCGAGCTGGGCGGCACAAACTTCCACAATATGTTGCCTTTGAAATCGACCTCGACAACCCTCGGGTTTCTAGGATCGGACATATCCGCGAGCAATGTTGTGCCTTTGAAGACTTTGTCTTCAACAAGGTGTGTCACCTTGTAATCGGCAGCAG
>CAZVVN010000066.1:0-17721 GCA_964630665.1 uncultured Acidiferrobacteraceae bacterium
CGATGGCCCCGATATCCGCCCAGCTGAGGGTCGGATAATTGAAAATGCTTGAGTACTTCATACGGCCCTCGTGGAGCGCAGCCAGCAGCTCCTCCCGCGAAGCACCCAGCGTCTCTGCAGCACTGTAGAGATACAGGCCATGCCCGCACTCATCCTGCACCTTCGCGAGCAGACCAATCTTGCGTTCGAGCGTCGGTGCGCGGGTGATCCAGTTTCCTTCCGGCTGCATGCCGACAATTTCGGAGTGTGCATGCTGAGCAATCTGGCGGATCAGGGTCTTGCGGTAACCGTCAGGCATCCAGTCCTTGGGCTCGATCCGGGTCTCCTCGCGAATCTTGTCCCAGAAGTCCTGCTCGAATCGGTCTCTGCCTGAATCGGTCATGTTCTTGCTATTTCCCAAGATCGCCTTCCGGCAATACAGGTCAAGCGATTATGTTACAGGAATGTGTAATTATTTCAATATTCTGTATCATTTCTAACAGCAGTCAACCTTAGAATTTTCTGTATTTCAAGTAGGCCTCCTCCGGGTCCATGCCCGAAAGTATCGCCTCGCGCATCTCGCTCTCGGTCGATATGACCTGTTCTGTTTTCGACACCGTCTCTTCAGAGATCTCCGCCGGAATGATCACGATCCCATCCCGATCTCCGATCAGGTAGTCACCGCTTGAAATGGTCACCGTTCCTATTGTGATGGGATCACCCAGTCGATCATAGCTCCATCGCTCGACGATGTCGGCTGGCGTATTCAGATCGCAGAAGACCGGAAAACCCATCTCCAGGATAAAGTCGGTGTCCCGGCAACGACCGTCAACAACGTAGCCCCGTGTGTCCTTGACCATCAGAGCCCGGGCCGACAGCTCTCCCATCAGTGCCACGTCACGCGTATTGGGTTGACAGACCAGTACTTTGCCCGCCGGGACACGGGACAATACCCGGGCCCATGCCAACAGGCTTTCATGCCTGGAAAGGGTCCGGTCCACGTGACCGGAGATGGTGTAGATCTCTCCTGTCAGCCGTTGTGACGGATCAAGCGAGATAAGGTTCGAGGGCAGAACGCAGTTGTCGTAACCCATCAGGCGCAACACATCGTGGACGGCACTTGCGTAACACGCTTCCAGTCGTTTACCAAGATCACTCATGGACGAACTCCTTTAGTCATATCGAAAACCGGTTCAGAGCAGGATCACCTCTGGGTCTGGTGATTCGGCATACAGTCGCTCGACGAGATTAGCGCGGCGTTCCTGAACGGCCCGCTGGTTGATGTAGCCTTTGTCCGTGATCTCACCAGCATCGATCTCCGGTGGCTCGCTCATCAGAATGATCCGGCGTATACAGCGGCTGGAACCGGGGTTACGGGTATTGTATCCGGCGAGATCTTTCACCAACCTGGCGCGAATGACCGGGTTCAGAATCAGCGGCGATGACAGGGGCTGGCCGCCGCCAGTGAGAAATTGCTCACCTGCAGCATCATTCAGCCAGACCAGCAGGCCAATATCAGCGCGGTTGCTGCCTGTGACCACCGCATCTCTAATGAGCGGCGACGCTGCGGCAATCGCATTGACCCGCACTGTTCCGGTCGAGACCCAGGTACCGGTCATCAGCTTGAAGTCCTCGGTGATCCGCCCGTCAAACAGGATACCCCTTGCGGGATCCAGTGGATCGACCAACCTGCCGGCATCACCGGCCAGGTAGTAACCCTCCTCGTCGAACATCTTCGCAGTCAACTCGGGCCGCCGGTGGTACCCGGGTGTGATATTGGGGCCTTTGACCCGCAGTTCCATCTTGTCACCGAATGGCAGCATTTTCACTGACACCCCGGGTACCGGGATGCCGATATTGGCGATATCTTCGATAGGGAAATGGGCCGTGGTCGCAAGCGGTGCTGTCTCGGTGGTGCCCCATGCCGATGTGATGGGGACCTTTCGACCCAGAACCGCGACACTGAGTCTTTCCAATCGCTTCCATAGGTCCTTCGGCAGCGCAGCAGCGGCAAACATCAGCAGTTTCAAGTTCCGAAAAAAATGCTCACACAGCACATTGTCGTCTTCGAGGTAGGGCAGCAGCATGCTGTAGCCTGCCGGCACATTGAAATACATCGTCGGTGAAACCTCACGCAGATTATGGATCGTCTGCTCAATCAGTTCCGGCAACGGTTTACCGGCATCGATGTACATCACACCACCGTTGCGCAACACCAAGGTAAAGTTGTGGTTACCGCCAAAAGTGTGGTTCCACGGCAACCAGTCCAACAGCAGGGGTCGGACCTTCTCGATAAACGGCCATACCAGTGCCAGGCTCTTCTGGTTCGAGCACAACATCCGGTGCGTGTTGATCACACCTTTACATACACCGGTGGAACCAGAGGTAAACAGGATCTTGGCAACGGTCTCCGGACCCACGGCATCGAACGCCCGATTCACAGCTCCTTCTGCAGGCGTTGCCAGAAGATCGCTGAAGGCAGTCGCGGACGGTCCCGCACCACTGTTGGCACCCGTGACCAGTTCGGTGTCTGCCAGCGGCAGCGCAGCCAGTGCCGGCGCAAACGGGCCACTGTCTGAAACATAGACCAGACCGGGCGAGCACAGTTCAAACAATGCCTTGAGCCTCTGGTGGTCGCCGCTCAGCAGTGAGTAGGCAGGCGATACCGGCACCACAGGTATTCCCACCTGCATGGCGCCCAGCGACAGCAGTGCATGCTCGATGCTGTTGCCCGAAAGAACCATGACCGGTCTTTCGAGGGACAGGTTACGATCAAGCAGCGCCTGGGACACACTGTCCGCCCGGTCCGCAGCCTCAGCGTAGCAAAGCTGAACCCATCGGCCATCGCTGTCCCGCTCGACCAGAAACGGACTGAGCGGGGTCTGAGCGGCCCAGTGGCGCAGCATCTGGCCGACCTGGGTCTCGTACCGCCCGAGTGGTACGGGGGACTCGATCACCAACCCACCGCCTGTGATCTTTCTCATCGTGAGCCTTGCCGGGGCGAGTTGCAGGTCAGCCAAGTTTGATTACCCCCCGGCGCACGCAGACAGCACTCCCCCGCAAGCCACTCAGATCGTTGGCGGTGCCTGCCACCAAGACAGGTGGGCCCGCCGTGTTGTTCGGATCAGACCAATCAGCACGTGGGAACTGTTGTCACCCGCCGTAGAACGCTTTCTCTCCCAGTTCCTTGAGCCAGAGCGTTGCATCGTCTGCCCGTCCTTCTGGCTCCTGGCCGACTCCTGCATCCACCACTTCCCCTACAAACAAGGAGTGGTCGCCTTCCTCAACCGAACCCACCAGTCGGCACTCGATGAACGCCGGGGTATTGTCGAGAACGGGCGCACCGGTAGACCCGGATCGATAGGGCTCTCCCGCGATCGTCTGACCGTCCTTTTCAGCGGGCTTGAAAAACGTGTAGGCAATGCCCTGCTGTCCCTTGCCCAGCACATTCAGGGCGAAGGTGCTGGTTTTCTTGATGATCCCATGAACCTGCGAATCGGTTTTAACACCGACCGCAACCAGCGGGGGTTGGAACGAGGTCTGGGTGACCCAGTTGACAGTTGCGGCCGACAGGTTCCCTTCCTGGTCCTCTGCGGTGAGAACATACAGGCCGTAAGGGATCATCCGCAATGCGGTCTTCTTGGCGTTTTCATCCATGAGTCTGTCCTTATCTGGTTAAGCTGACTCCATCTTATCACCTCGTCAAATGATACTGGTCGACCCTGCTGCCTCGGGGTACGGTTGGCCGGGAGGCCCAAGGGACTGAAAGCAATCGCAGCGATACTCTGGGCAGCCACTGTGAAAAGCCTGCCCTTGTGATCTATATTTGAGTCTCCGCGCCGTGCGCCAGTACAGACAATCAACGAGTGTGACCGAATGTCAAAAACGCAAGCATTCTTCAACGACTACCTGCCGGGGAAGCTCTCGGCCAACCCGGATCTCGCTGGCAAGGTGGATCAGATTTTCCAATTCGATATCGAAGGTGCGGGCAGCTTCAGCGTCGACCTGACAGTGGGCCAAGGATCAGTCACGAGCGGAAGGCATGACAGCCCGGACTGCACGATAAGCTGCACGGAGGAGGTATTCGAGCAAGTCCTGGAAGATCCGACGTCAGCAATGACATTGATGAGCACGGGCCAGCTGACCGTCTCCAACCTGATGGCGGCCATGTCGCTGCAGAAAATCTTCTGACAAACTCCTTCGGAGTGGGCTGTGAGCAGCGGCCATTCAGCGCAAAGCGATCCTTATTGACGACACTCCCGCCCAGGCTGCGCTAGAACTCAGAACCGGGTCCGGCAGGCGCACGAGGACGTGATGCCCCGGTCGGACTGTTCGAGGGCAGCGCCAAGGTGCACTTTCATATCACGCGCCTGATCAAGCCTGCCGGAGCGCTCAAGGCACTCGACATAACCGTGCAGGCTCCAGACGTTGTTCGGGTGCTGCGACGGACGAGAGAGGCTGTTGTCGATACCGAGATCAGCACAATAGACCCGCTCGGCTTCACCGACACGGCCCTGCTCAAGAAGCAGCGCCCCGAGCGCGTGGCGGGGCGGATGCATCCAGGCCCAGGGCTCTGAGTAATAGAGAGCGTCGTCAAGCAGAGCTGCCTCTTCCAGAAGAGCAAACGCCAGATCATAGTTCTCCTTGCGGTATTCCAACTCGCCCATCATCATTGCTTGCCCGATGGCCAGAATATCCTGGGCGGTATTGTTGAAGAACAGTCGCGTTGCCGGGACACGCTCCCTGGCCTGATTGAACAGCGAACTTTCTGTCTCTGCAGCTTCAATCTGACCCAGTGCGGCGTAGGCAACAGTGCGGGCATAGTGGAACATTGCGGTCGACACGCAGTACAACTCGGGGTCACCCGGCAGGGGCCTTGCGATGATCTCCCGCCATTTACCGAAACGCACCAGCACATGCATCAGGGTCGAGTAATAGCCCTCCAGAGTCACCGCCATGTGCGGCCGCTCGACCGCCAGCAGATCAGCTGTCAGCGTTCGGGTAATCGTCTCTGCAGCCGTAATCGCCGGCTCGAAGCGTCCGGCAAACATGCTCGCATACATCATCATATGCAGGTCGTGGCAACGCGCGGTGGTGTAGAAGTTGTACGGACCGGCAAATTCGAGATATTTTTCGTCCGCCGCAATGGCCTTGTCGCTGACTGCGATGGCATCGCGGTATCGGCCGCAGATCACATAAATATGCGCAGGCATGTGCTGCAGATGGCCAGCATCCGGACTCAGGCCTGACAGCTGGTCTGCCGCGTCGAGGGCCTTTTCCGGCGTCGGGGACATCTCCAGAGCATGCAGATACATGTGCAGGATGCCTGGATGCGCTTTCACGCCACGCTTTGAAACCAGCTGAAGACCACTTTCAAGCACCGCGATACTCTCCAGAGTGTCGGCACCTTCGGCAGGTTCACCGCGAACGATGTCCCACAGCTTCCAGGGCGTTCTGGTCATCATCGCCTCTGCGAAAAGCGCGATCACATCAAGATCGGTTGGAAATGCCGCATAGACCCGACGCATCTCGTTGGCATAGGCGTCATCCCAACCGTGCAACGTCTCCGTACTGGCCAGCTGGTTTGACTGAAAGCGCCGCGACAGAGCCAGAATGAGGGCTTCTTCGACAGTGGCCTTGCCACTCAAGAGTGCCACAGCCTGCTGTATGTTGGTGTAGCAGGTCTCCAACGCCTTGCGGGCTTCGGGCTCACTCATCCATTCCCAGGGCAGGTTATAAAACGGCCCGCTCGCAAAGGCGATTCCCCAGTGGGCCATCGCACAACCCGGGTCGATACTGGCCGCCTGCTTGAAGCAATCGACGGCTTCCTCATGATTGAAGCCATAACACCAGACCAGGCCTCTGTCGAACCAGACCTGGGCTTCGGGCTGGACGGTCGTGATCGGGCGGGAGTACCCACCAAGGTCAAAGGAATAATTCACAGCCTGCCCGTGGTTAAGTACTCGCTGGAACCTGCTCCCAGGCCAGCCCGGCTATTCTTCCCAGACATAAAATCCTTGACCTGTCTTGCGACCCAGTTTGCCCTCTGAAACCATCCGCTGCAGCAGTTCGGGCGGGCGGAACTGTTCGGCACCCAGCGCCTGGCAAAGATATTCGCCAACCGACAGGCGCACGTCCAACCCCACCAGATCTCCCAGGCGCAACGGCCCGATGGGATGGCGGTAACCGTGAACCATCGCAGCATCAATATCCTCGGGCCTTGCCACACCCTGCTCGACCATCCGGATGGCCTCCATCCCAAGCGCGATTCCAAGACGACTGCTGGCAAAACCAGGCGAGTCATTGACAACCACCAGTTCCCGGTTCATCAGGCTGCCGATCCCGCGAACCGTGTCCACAACCTGTTGGCAGGTTTGATGTCCACGGACAATCTCAAGCAGCCTGACTATATGAGCGGGGTTGAAAAAGTGCATACCGATGACCCGTTCGGGGCATGAGGTACTGGCAGCGATCTCAGAAATGCTGAGAGAGGAGGTGTTGGATGCCAGTATGGCGTGTTCGGGTGCCTGTGCGCTGACCTGCTTAAAAATCTGCTGTTTGATTGCCATGCGCTCTGGGACCGCTTCGATCATGAGATCAATATCTTGAACAGCTTCGCCCAGGTCATCGACAGCGCTCAAGTGGGCCAGTGCCAGAGTTCGGTCATCTTCGCTTATCTTATCGCGGGCAACACCCTCAGCCAGTTGCTGGCCGATCTGGTTCATTCCTTCTTCCAGGATCTGGACGTCGACGTCAAACAGCCGGGTCGCAAATCCGGCCAGGGCGCTGACCTGTGCGATTCCGCGACCCATGGTACCTGCACCAATGACCGCTACAGAGCGAGGAACATTCATCGAACATTATCCTTTGAGATCATGGGCAGGATCGGATGTGATCTGCGTACCTTACCCATTCCACACAAGTGGTATGCACGCTTCCGCTGGGCCTCACTCTCGGAACCAAGTAACTCTTACGGAGTCTCAATCTCCGGGTTGGGCACCATCATAGCCCTGGATGACAACCAGGTCGCCGTCCGAGGCCTCCACCCTCATGGCTTTCGCTGTTTGATATTCCGGGGAATAGTAACAATCCAACGCGCTCTGGTAACTCTCGAACTCGATCACGACAGCGCGCTCGCGACCAGTGCCTTCAACTGTCTCTTGGACACCTCCACGAACCAGAAAATGCGCCCGGTACTTCGCAAACGGTTCGGCGTTTGCACGGATGTAACGTTGATAAGCTTCAGGATCAGATACATCGATCCGGCCAATCCAGTATCCTTTTGCCATCGTGTGTTCTCCGTAGGTTGCGCCATAATGATCCCGTGCAGGCCAGATAGTTGAGTTCCTGGTTACCCGGATGCGGGCGCAGGGGTTACTTTGTCACTTTCAGGCGCTATTCTGCCAGTATTGGATCACCCCGGTTCGGGCCGCGCCCACCGACCCAGCCCAACGGACCGTTTTCTTAACTGATCACTAGCATTGGCAGACAGAAGTAGACCTGTCGATAGATCTCTTTACCAGACAAACTATGGCATTCAAGATTCCGGAGCCTCAACAGACCCTCGATGTCACGATGACAGATGGTGCAGTAATCCGAGTCCGTCAACACGGGCAAGGCAAACTGCGGATCCTGCTCAGCCATGGTAATGGCTTTGCGATCGACGCTTATTTCCCATTCTGGGGGCGACTTCTTGAGCGTTTTGAGATCGTTGTGTTCGACATCCGTAACCACGGCCGGAACCCCCTGCATGGGCTCGAGTCCCACGACCATGCGCATCTGGTTCAGGATTTTGAAACACTGTACAGGCGGATACCGGATGCCTTTGGCACCAAACCGACGATCGGTGTTTTCCACTCGCTCGCGGCGATCAGCGCGCTGCTCCAGAATCTTCAGTATGGCCAACGTTGGGATGCGCTACTGGTCGTGGACCCGTCGCTCACCCCTCCGCCGGGTCACCCACTGTACGACCGTTCGTATAATTTTGACTTCAAGTTACGCGACTGGGCTCTCGGGCGCCAGGATCGGTTCACGAGCCCTGGCGAACTTGCCACCACCCTGAAAAATAACCTGCGTTTGAATCGGTGGTGCGAAGGTTCCCACGAACTGATGGCGACCTCTACACTCCGGCAAGCCGGCCCGCACTGGGAACTGGCCTGTCCAGGGGCTTATGAATCCCGGATTTATGCCGGCAACGCCAAGCTGAATATCTGGCATCGGTTACCCGGCCTGAGTGGGCCGATCTGCTGTCTAGGTGCCGATCCGGCCCTTCAGGGTGCCTGGCCACCAGCCTTCCTGAACCAGGCTGTCCATGCCGAAATGGGTCTGCCGTACCGGTGTGTTGCCGAAACCACACACCTGATGCAGTTCGAACGACCTGCTGCTGTTGCAGCGGAACTGCTGAATTTCATTGAACGAGCGGGGATAACACCAGCCGGTTAGCTCCCCGGAGATGGTGACTCACCCCCCTCGCCGGTCGTACGATTGCGCCAAGCGGTACGATCCGGCTGGTGAGTGGTTGGTCTTGGAGACCGCTTCAGCCCTACCTCTGGAAACACGAGCCAAAACAACCCGACTATACTTGGCGTTCGGTGAGACTTGAAAGAAGCGGCATATGACCTGGACGATCGGCGTCGATGTGGGGGGCACCTTCACCGACTTTTTTGCAGTCGACGAAACAACTGGCGCGGTCCACGTCGGCAAGTACCCGTCCACACCCGGTAATCCGGCCGATGCCGTACTGGGTGGTCTCTCGACGCTCGCCGCCCAGCACGATCTGGACCCTGCCAGACTGCGTCATTTCTCGCACGGCACCACGGTCGCCACCAATGCGCTGCTCCAACGCCGGGGTGGTGACGTACTGCTCCTCACCACGCACGGTTTCTCCGACCTGCTCGACATCGGGCGACAGACCCGCCCTCACATGTTTGACCTGTACCAAGATTACCCGGCTGCGCTCGTGCCACCAGGTCGCAGGATCGAGGTTAGCGAACGCATCACTGATGGTGGCGAGATCCTCACACCGCTGACGACTGACGAAATAGACCGGATTATCGAATGCGTGCGGGAAGCAGAGCCCCAGTCCTGTGCCGTGTGCTTTCTGTTTGCCTTCCAAAACCCGGCCCATGAACAACAACTGACCGATGCCCTGCGACAGGCGCTTCCAGGTCTGCAGGTTTCAGCGTCCTCGGAAGTGCAACCCGAGTTCCGGGAATTCGAACGGTTCTCGACGACCGTTCTCAATGCTTACCTGCAGCCAGTCATGGCCCGTTACATGTCTGACCTCGACAGCGGGCTTCGCGAGACCGCACCCAACGCAACTTTCGGACTTAATCAGTCCAGCGGAGGTCTAATGTCGGTGGACAGGGCCCAGAGAATCCCTGTGCGGACAGCGTTGTCAGGGCCTGCCGCCGGGGTGGTGGGCGCCGCCTATGTGGCCGCATCCGCTGGGCACCCCAATGCCATCACACTGGACATGGGGGGTACCAGCGCTGATGTTGCCCTGATCCGCCAGTCGCGAGTACCCACCGTGTTCTCGCGTGAGGTGGGCGGCTTTCCGATCCGCATGCCGATGGTCGACGTCGAAACCGTTGGTGCCGGTGGCGGTTCGGTCGCCTGGATCGACCGGGACGGCCTGCTGAAAGTCGGGCCGAAGAGCATGGGTGCCGAACCGGGACCGGCCTGTTATGGCCTCGGCGGCACACTGCCGACCGTCACTGATGCCAACCTGCTGCTAGGCCGGCTCAGCGGCCATGGGCTGCTTGGTGGCAGCATGAAACTTGATGTCTCCCGCGCTGCCGCTGCTTTTGATTCGATTACCGACACGCTCGGCATCACGACGCTTCGCGCGGCCCAGGGCGTCGTCGAGATCGTGGTCGCCAACATGGTCCGGGCGATCCGCACAATCTCGGTCGAGCGGGGGCACGATCCCAGGGCGTACTGCCTGATGCCCTTTGGTGGTGCCGGCCCGCTGCACGCCAGAGATGTCGCTCGCAGCCTTGGAATCCAGGAGATACTGGTGCCACCGGCACCCGGAATCATCTGTGCCCACGGCCTGGTGGTGTCCGATCTGCTGGAAGATTTCGTCGACAGCGTACGGCTCGAGGTCAACGACGACGGTATGAGTGAGATCAGACAACGTCTCGAGACACTGGTGTCCAGCGCCCGGCACTGGTTCGATCAGGAAAGCATTCTGCCAGCAACGCGCACGATGCAGATCCGGCTCGATATGCGCTATGTGGGCCAGAACTTCGAGCTTGCCGTACCCCTGGATACTCAAGACACCAGCGGCCCTTCAGTCGACGTGGAGCAATTGAGATCTCGTTTTTTCGATGTGCACGAAACAACTTACGGCTATTTCAACCCGGACGATCCGATCGAGATCATGAACTTTCGTTTGACCGCCAGTGGCCGGCTTTTCCCGCTGGCCAAAAACCGCAGGCTACAGGCTTCAGATACACCACCGGTTCCGTCACAGTCCCGCGAAGTAGTGTTCGAAGACGATGTCGCGCTTGAATGCCCGGTCTTCGAACGCAACGAGCTTCTCGCCGGTCAGCAGCTGACAGGCCCCGCGGTGATCGACCAACTGGATGCGACGACGGTACTGTTTCCCGGTGATCGTGCTGAAATCGACGAAGCCGGCACCTTGCTGATCAGCATTGGGGAGAACTCCCCGTGACACCACTCGATCCAATCAGCCTTGAGATCGTATTCAACGCCCTGCGTTCGATTACTGACGAAACATACGCGGCGCTGATGAAATCGGCTTATTCCACCAACATCAAGGAACGTCACGACCACTCGACTGCGATCATGGATCGCTCGGGCCGCCTGATCGTTCAGGCCATCGAGTCTCTGCCCATTCACATCGCCTCCATGCACGGCCTGATGCACGCCCTGCTTGAAAAACACGGCGATGATATCCGGCCGGGGGACTTGTTCATCGCCAACGATCCCCACGCGGCCGGCGGTACCCACCTGCCGGACGTCAACCTGGCCCAGCCGGTATTCGTGGAGGGTGAGATCCTCGGGTTTGTCTGCAATATTGCGCACCACGCTGACATCGGCGGAATGGCACCAGGCTCTATGGCTGGCGGGATGTCAGAGATTTACCAGGAAGGTCTTCGCATCCCCGTGATCCGGCTGTTCCGCGAAGGCGTACTTCAGCAGGATCTGCTCGATCTGCTGTTGCTGAATGTCCGGGTACCGCACGAACGACGAGGTGATTACTTTGCCCAGATCTCTGCCTGTCGTCTGGGTGAACGCCGACTCCGCGAAGTCGTTGCCGAGCATGGCCTTGACCGTATCAGCTCCGCCTTCGGTGAGATCGTTGACCGGACCAGGCAGCGCATGGCTGACAGTATCGAGGCCATACCGGACGGCCATTACACCTTCCGTGATGTCATGGATGGTGATGGAATCAAGTCCTATGACCTGCCCATCGAATTGGCGATCACCGTTACCGGACGAGAGGTCACCTTTGATTTTACCGGCACCTGCGCACAGGTCCCCGGCAACATCAACGTCACGCTCAACGCCACCCAGGCCGCTGTCTGCTATTCCCTGAAGGCTCTGCTCGACCCGGATGTGCCCAACAACCAGGGGGTTCTGGATTCGGTCAGGATTCTGGCACCCGTCGGATCGCTGGTGAACAGCGTGTTTCCGGCACCCGTCGCAGCCCGGGCGAACACCTGCCAAAGGATCATCGACGTGGTCCTGGGTGCGCTCTCCCAGGCCTTTCCCGAGCGGGTGATCGCCGCGGCCAACGGCGCCAACACGACGGCGATCTTCTCCGGAATCGACCCACGAACTGGCCAGTCCTACCTGTACCTCGAGACTCTGGGCGGCGGCATGGGTGCGAGACCTACCAAGGACGGCAAGGACGGAGTGCAGGTCCACATCACCAACACATCGAACCTGCCGATCGAGGCGATCGAGATGGAATATCCGCTGCTGGTGGAAGAGTACAGCCTGATCGAGGATTCAGCTGGTGCAGGCCAGTACCGTGGTGGGATGGGGCTCAGGCGGGTGATCACACCCCGCAATCACACCTGTATCTTCAACGGTGCCGGTGAGCGGTTTCGTCATCCGCCCTGGGGGTTGTTTGGCGGTTCCCCGGGTGGCTCGGGCCGGTTTCTGCTGCGTTCTCCAACAGACACCACCCGCTTGAAAGACAAGCCGGATGGGGTGGACTTATCGCCCGGTTTCGCCGTCATTGTTGAAACACCCGGCGCCGGCGGCTATGGCCCACCTGCTGCCCGGAGCGAAGACAACCTGGGCCAGGACAGGGAGAGTGGCAAATTCAGCGCCGACTATCTGGCGCGTCACTATCCTGGCAGCGACGCAGACTGACAGACCGAAGACCGCGCTAAAAAGACGGATCCGGGCCGGTCACTCCCGGCAGGCCTCAACCGCTCAAGCGAGGGTTTCCAAGCCACACCAGCTGGCGACGAAAAGTGCAATCGTTCCCGTGATGCGCTTCACTGAGGCGATACTGACACGTTCATCGAAGGCGTGGATATCTCGAGAGAGGGGTCCGTACACCAGACACGGGCAGTCGTCATAAAGCACGAAAACCCGGCCATCAAGGTAACCCGGAGTGACAAAGGACTCCAAAGTGCTGCCAAAACTTGTTGCGTGTGCCTGTGCGAGGACCTGCTCGGCATCACTACCTTCCTCCAGCACATAACCCTGGGCGAAGAAACCGTTGTATTCGACCTCGGGGGGATTGTCCGAAAGAAACGGATCATCCCGGCTCTTCGCTGACAGACAGGCTTCGATCTCACGGGCCGCTTCACGGGGATCGACTCCCGGGTATATCGCTGCACGGACATCCACGCTACACCAGGCCGGAACGGATGAAGCCCAGTCGCCCCCGGCGATCTTACCGACATTGAAGTTGATCGGTTGCTCGAGGTCCTCGAAGTAGCGGTGCTCAGACCGCTGCGCATTCCAACTGGCCTCAAGCTCTTTCAACGCTTCGATCAGACGGTAGGCAGCCTCGATGGCATTGGCGCCACGAGCGGCTTCCCGGACATGAAAAGGACGCCCGCGTACGTGCACCCGGAACCAGATCACGCCGACATTGGCTCGAACCAGCATTTCGTCTTCTGGCTCCGGGATGATGGCAGCGTCTGCCCGGTAACCTCGAACGAGGGCCGACAACGCCCCATTTCCAGTGCATTCTTCCTCGGTCACTGACTGGATATACACCTCGGCGGCCGGTTGCAACCCGAGGTCGCGGAGCGCATCCAGGGCGAAGATGTTGGCACACAGACCGGCCTTCATGTCGCCGCCACCGCGTCCGTACAGCCAGTCAGCCTCGATCCGGGGCTCAAACGGGGGTTGTGTCCACATCTCCAGCGGCCCGGTTGGGACCACGTCAATGTGACCATTCAGGATCAGTGACCGGCCCTGGTTGCTGCGCGGCCGGTGGCTAGCGACCACGTTGAGCGCATTGGCGTAGTCAACCTTGACCGGTGAAAACCCTGGATGGTCCTGGATCGCATCGACATCGATCGACCAGCGATCCATCGTATAGCCCCGTGCCTGGAGGGCCGCGTACAGCGAAGCCTGGGCGCCGGCTTCCTGGCCTCGCAGTGACGCGTGACGCATCAGGTCCATCGTGAATTCCAGCTGCGAGTCGAATTTGTCAGAGACCGCCGCCAGGATCTCCTGGGAGAGTCCGGCGTCGATCTCACCCGGGGCGTATGCTCTCATGGGCAGACGCTACGGATCTCGGGAGATCGCATGCGTCGAGCAGGACACACAACCGCCCCAGTAACTCACATCATCATATTCAATCTCGATGGGTTCCACACCACGCCGGGCAAGTGCCTCCGCCACTCGGTCCAACCCTGACGGCAGAATGTAGCGTGAATCGTCCAGGCTGACCCCTACCGTCGCGTAGGCCCTGGCCTCGGATTCGGTAATGTCGATGACTTCCCAGTCCCCGAGCACATCGGGCAGATCACTGTCGAGTTCGTCCCGATACAGCAGTAGAAGCCCTTCACGAACCAGGACCATGGTTCCCAGCAGGTGCAGGATCGACCCTTTCATCGGCATGGGGTGAACCTGGTAGCCGAATGGTCCGATGTAATCTTCCAGCCACCGTGTTCCACTGCGATTGGTTGCGATGTCGGACTCGCCAACGAACAGGTGATTGCGGTAGCAGATGATGTCACCACCCTCCAGGTATGGTCCTGGGCCGCTGCTTGAGGGTGTAAACGGCTGTGCAGGTGGCATGACCACCTGGTGGGTCTCGGCATCGGATTCGAGCAGGGGCCACACGATGTCACGCAACGGAAAGACCTCCTTACGGCGATAGGCCCGCCGAATATTCACCTCGATGTAATGCTTGCCCACCGTATACACCGGGTCCGCTGGATAGAGTAGTGAAGCACCCGGCTGCAGGTCGGCAAGGTAGCGCCGTTCCTCTGCAGTATAGGATCGCGGACGGAACACCCTGACCCCGTTAGCCTGGTAAAGCGCAGCCAGGTTATCCAGTTGTTCGGCGGTCTTCTCCCAGCGCTCGGGCATGGCCTTGCGCACATCGAGCGGCTGCTCACCACAGGCCTTAAGAGCTGCCTGCACTTCGTCGTTGTAGTGATGCAGTGTCGGATTGAACGGCGGCAGCGCCAGACCGTCTGCACTGCCGACGATGACGGCATTCAACTTCCCATAATCTGTATACGCCCCGAACGAAGGGAACTCCTGATTCATTGACAGCCACCCCGCATTTTGAGTCAAAGGTAAAGCCGCAGTTCCGCCACTGCTGCCAGGCTCCGTAACACCCACCTTACCCTGCCGGCCATTACAGCACCAGCACCTGCTGAACTCTGGAACGTTCGCAGCGGCGCGAAAACCGGCCAGCTTACTCGTGCCGGAGTGCCTCAATGGGGTCCAGGCGGGATGCCTTAAGCGCCGGATAGTAGCCAAAGAACACACCCACGAGTGCGGCAAACCCCATTGCCACAACTGCCGAAAACGGCGACGTGATCACCGGCCAGCCGGCAATACGGGCCGCCGCAAGAGAACCGCCAAACCCCAGAATCACTCCCACCAGACCACCGATCAGCGACACGGCGACCGCTTCGGTAACGAACTGGAGCAGGATATCCTGGCCTCTGGCGCCCACGGCCATTCGCAAACCGACCTCGCGCGTTCGCTCGGTGACCGAAACCAGCATGATGTTCATAATGCCGATTCCGCCGACAATCAGCGATATACCGGCGACGGCTGCCAGCAGCATCGACATCGTGCGCTCCGATTTTGCCCGTGCCTCAAGATACTGGGCGATATTGCGTACATAGAAATCATCTGGCTGGCCGGGGCGGATTCGGTGGCGCTGTCGCAGCAACTCTATGATCTGCTGCTCAGCGGCATCCAGCAGATCGGCCGAGCGCGCCTTCACGGTAATGTCGCGCACGAATCGGCCACGGAACCGTTCACCCACATTCATACGCGACTTGGCCGTCGATATCGGCACGAACACGACATCATCATGATCGCGACCCCAGGATGATTCACCCTTGGGCCGCGTGACGCCAATGACCCTGAACGGTATACGTTCAATTCGAATGATGTTACCGATCGGGTTCTGGCCAGGCAGCAATTGCTCGACGATGGTCTCACCAATAATCGCCACCTTGGCCGCGGCGCGTTCTTCCTGCGGGTTGAACGTACGGCCTTCGCCGATAGTCCAGTCCCGCGCACGAAGGTAAGCATCGCCAACGCCGAAAATAGTCGTAAACCAGTTGCTGTTACCGGAGACCACCTGGCCCGTGGTTCGAACCGTCGGCGCTGCAATCGCGATGGCTGATGCCTGCCTCTCGATTGCCGCCGCATCGGCCTTGGTCAGCGAGACCTTGCTGTTGGAACCACCACGTACCCCACCCGAGACGCTGGTCCCGTTGCGAACGAACAGCACGTTTTCACCCAGGCCCTGTATGGCTTCGTCGATCCGCTGTTCGGCGCCTTTACCCACGCCAACCATGGCAATCACCGCCGCCACACCGATGATAATGCCCAGAGTCGTCAGGGCCGTGCGCAGTTTGTTGGACCGCAACGAGGCCGCAGCGCTGAGAAGACAATCCGAGAATGTCATTCTGGAGAAGCCTCTGATTCCGGAGAATCTCCGGCAACTGCATCGCAGGCTCGATCCTGTGCCTCGTCTGTGATTAGACGACCATCTCGGAACGTCAGTACCCGTCGCGCATAGCGGGCCACGTCGCGCTCGTGGGTCACGAGAATAACCGTCATCCCGCGACCGTTGAGGTCATCCAGCAGAGCCATGATCTCGCGGCCGGTGGCGCTGTCCAGCGCACCGGTCGGTTCATCCGCGAGCACGATACCGGGATCATTGACAATGGCACGGGCGATCGCGACCCGCTGCATCTGCCCGCCAGAGAGCTGGGTGGGCAGATGATGACGCCGGTCCGCCAGCCCGACCGCGTCGAGCGCTCGGGCTGCCTTCTCGGCACGCTCCACACGGGGTTCACCACTGTACAGCAGTGGCAACTCCACATTGGCCTGGGCAGTCGCACCGGCCATCAGATTGAAGGCCTGGAACACGAAACCGACCTTGTTTCTGCGGATCCGGGCAAGGTCATCGCGCCCCAGCCGGGACACGTCCTCGCCGTCAAGCTGGTATTCACCGGATGTGGGAGTATCCAGGCAACCCAGCACGTGCATGCAGGTCGACTTACCCGACCCGGATGGCCCCATAATGGCCACGAACTCCCCGTGTGCGATATCGACCGTCAGGTCTCGAAGCGCATGAACGACCTGGGAGCCAACCGAAAAATCCCGACCCAGGCCACGTGTCCGAATAACGGCCGACTCCATGACCTGTTGTCGCCCTCAGGGTGATCCCGTTGCCAGTCCGACAATCACGCTGTCACCTTCAGCGATTTGGCCATCGACGATCTGCGTGTGTGTACCGTCTGATATACCCGCCGTCACCGGATTGGCTACAGGCTGGCCGCTCGCATCCAGTGTCCAAGTCGTCGCTCGACGATAACCCGCACTCTTGGCCTCAACACGCATCAGCCGGTACTGCTTCTTCTGCTCAGTATCGAGCAACTCTTCCACACGACGGGCGGCCTGGAAGCGCAACTGCCTGATAGCTTCACGGAATTCATCACCCGACACACCGCTTTCGCGCAGGCCGCCGATTGATTGCCCCATCTCGGCATAGATCGACTTCACTGACGTTACCTGTTCATCACTTAGTCCGAGTCTTTTCCTCAACGCCTTGACCATTGCACGCATCCGTTCACGGCCGCCCCCTGATCCTGAGGACCTGGAGGTTTCGCGCTTTGCACCCACCGGTGTAAATCGCAACGCCGCCGAGGGAACCCTGAGCACGTCGTGTTTCTGGCCAACGATAATCTCTATGCTGGCGGTCATTCCGGGCAGCAGACTCTGGTCGTTGTTCCGGGTACCGACAATAATCACGTAAGTCACCACACCCGATACCTCTACCGGCTGCTTTCGCACCTGCACGACTTCTCCCCTAAACACCCGATCGGGATAGGCGTCTACCGTAAAGCGGGCCTTCTGGCCCTCAGTAATACCTCCGATGTCAGCCTCGTCGACACTGACCTCCAGATGAATATCACTAAGGTCCTGAGCCAGGGTAAACAGCACCGGTGCCTGCAGACTTGCAGCGACGGTCTGCCCAACGTCTGCTGCACGGTTGATCACGACACCGTCAACCGGCGACCTGATCAGCGTATGACC
>CAZVVN010000067.1:0-17510 GCA_964630665.1 uncultured Acidiferrobacteraceae bacterium
GGAAACATCCACAGCGCAAATTCAACGCTCATCCGAGACCCTCCACTGGCGGCGGTGGCGGTACCTTACGGCCCGCGAGTGTCAGGATGTTCTTGAGCACCTCCATCATCACCTGCAGCAGCAGGAGTACGAAAGCAACAACGAAGGTGAACTTGAACGGCCAGATAATCGGGTTCCAGGCAGATTCGCCCGAGGTCTCATCGACCCGGTAGGCCTGGAAGAAATAGTCCCATAGCCCAGCAGTCAACCACAGCAGCATCGGTACCAGCACCATGTAACCAAAGAGGTCAATAATCGCCTTGGTTTTATCGTTGACCTGGTCGAATAGAAAATCCACGCGGATATGGCGGCGCATCTGCAGGCAGTAGGCTATCCCAAACATGAACACTGTGCCCATCAGCATGTACGCCACTTCAAAGGCCCACTTGGTCGGTGCTTTGAAGACATAACGGGCAATGACCTCGTAAACCATGGATATCACAAGGATTGTGATGACCCATGCGCCGATCTTGCCAAACAGTCGCACATAGGTTTCGACTGCCTGGATGAAAGGAAGCAAGCTCCGCCTGGCAATGCCGGCGACCACACCCCAGGCCAGAGCTACGACCACGCCGAGCAGGAACAAAACAAAGAGCAGTTCGTAGAAACTGCTGGTCGGAGCTTCAAGAACACGCGAGAAGAAAAATGCGGGTTCCTTGAAATAAGCTTTGGCAAAGAAACGGAAAATGTCCCCGATGAAGGAGAAATAATTGCCGAACACCTCTAGCATCGATCCGAGTCCTATGAAATAAAGGCGTTAACAAAGTTCCCGGAGTGTCCTTTGGACACCCCGGGAACTGGTTTAAGTGTTTCAGCTAGAGGGTAACTCCAACCGATAGTTCAGGCTAAGCCGCTTATTACATACCGATCGGGAAGCGGAAGAAATTCCAGTTTTCCCTCAAGGCCGTCTGGAACTTGCGCCGGTTATCCAACGCACGCTTGAACCAGGGGCTCGCAGCAGCCTGGGCATCGCTCCACTTGGCCGCAGCTTCATGGGCTGCTTTGATAAATGCCGGGTCGAGTTTTACGAACTCGTTGCCATGCGCGCGCATCTGGGCCAGGGCATCGATATCATGATAGGCGTAGCGAATCCAGCTTTCCAACACATTCAGGCGACCGGCCATTTTGACCAGTTCCTGGTCTTCTTTGGAGATCCGGTCCCAGGCCTCGATATTGATCGGGCACTCCTGCACCGCGCCGGGCTGGTGGACGCCGGGCATGATGATGTACTTGGCGATCTTGTGAAAACCAGATGGCAGATTCACTGACGGTGAGCTCCACTCGGTGGCATCGATGACGCCACGCTCAAGCGCCGGATAAACCTCGGAGCCCGGTAGGATCACCGTCGAGGCACCCAGATTGCCTGCAATTTCGGCCCACGCGCCGGCGGTGCGCATCTTCAGTCCCTGGAAGTCATCAAGATTCTGGATGCGCTTCGTCGAGTGCAGGAAGATCTCGGTTGGGAAGATACCGCACGGGATTGATTCCACGCCAAACACCTCACGCCGATATTCGGATGCGAGTTCCGCACCACCACCTTCGTAAAGCCAGATGATCAGTTCTTCGGGGTTCAACCCTCCGGCCATATTGGCAAAGATAACAGTGGTTTTGTCGATACCCCAGTCGTATCCCATCCAGGTGTGACCGATCTGGGCGACGTTGGATTTGACAGTGTCAGATACCTTGAGTGCCTTGCCAAGGGTACCACCGGGAAAGACCTGGATCTTGACTCGGCCCGCGGTGAGTTGTTCGACGTACTTGGCGAACCCTTCGGCATCCTTTTTCAGAAATGGTCCGCCGCCCCACGAGGTGGCCATGCTCCAGTTCTCTCCAGCGTGCGACGTGACGGCGGACGCCATCAGGGCAGCACCGGCGATACTGCTTAACAACAGTTTGGTTATTCGTTTATACATGCTGCATTCTCCTCTGCAGTGGGTTTGACACCAGGCTGTCATTCCGAATTTGCGAATCGTGCTATGCCGGTTTGACAGAGTTTGCACCCGATTGACAACGGGTATCGACACCGAGTGTCAACGATGCCCGTATGGTCGTCAATAGGGAAGTTACCCAGATTAGCTTGTTTTAGGCAGAAAGTGCCTAATTCAGGGGTAAATCAAGGGCCGATCACCCGTATGAGGCGATCGGTTTCAGTCGAGCAGCGGGATCAGTTCTTTCGCGATCATTTCCACCTGGTCGTCCTGGTAACGGTAGGGCATAAAGACCAGTCGATCGAGCCCTTTTTCGAAGTGGGCGCGGAGTTGTTCGGCGCATTCATCCAGCGTCCCGATAATTGCGCTTTCTGCGGTCGATTTGCTCCAGGACGCAAAATCCCACTCTGTGCTGAGCCATTCCATCATTGGCTCTTCAATGTCCTCCCGTGGGCCGATCGCGATCGGTAGTTGGTTAGTGAAGGAAAGCGTTGCTGGGTCGCGGCCGGCATCCTCGGCCAACTGGATGATTCGGGCCTTGTCCTCGGCATAAGAAGTGGCGGTGTAACAATAGGTGAGCCAGCCATCGCTGCGCGTGGCAACACGTTTGAGAACCCGGTCTGCGTATCCGCCGATCAGAATCGGTGGCCCGGGCTGTTGCTGGGGTTTGGGGAACATGACCGCGCTTCTTAGTTTGTGTGGCGGGTACTCGGCGGTTGTCTGGGCCTCGGTCCACAGGTGCTCAAGAATATCGAGGCTCTGGTCCATGATCTTGCCCCGCTGGTGAAAGTCGACTCCGACAGCATCGAATTCGCGTTTGTACCAGCCAGATGCCAGACCCAAAAGCAGCCGCCCACCCGAGATAACGTCCATACTGGAGAGTTGTTTGGCAAGAATGACTGGGTTCCTGAGTGGCAGAATCAGGACCCCGGTTCCGAGTTTGATTGTGCTTGTTTTTACCGCCAACGCGGTCAGAAGAGAGAGCGAGTCGATGATCGGGAAATGGGGTTCGACGCCAAGCAGAATGTGGTCCCAGACCCAGGCCGACTCGAAGCCGAGTTGCTCGATCCACACGCCCTGCTGGATCAGACCGTCAGGGTCAGGCAGTTCCGGGTAGGCCACAAAGTTACGCAGCGCCATGCCATAGACAACTCGGTTCGACGGCATTTCTTGGACTCCTTTGGCTTTAGTTTCAGTTGCTGGGATTCAAGCGGTGTAAAGCTGTTCTGGATCCAATTTCCGCAAGACGGCCAGTTCGTCTGCCGAAGGAGGTTCGGTCTCAGTGAGTTCGTCATCGAACGCAAGGTCGAAACCGGTGTTGTTCAGAACCTGGTCGCGGCTTACTCCCTGGTGCAGCGCGAGCACTTTCATCTGTCGGTTCTCACCGTCGAACCCCATCAAAGCAAGATCAGTCACGACACGAAACATGCCACCGGTAACCAGTCCCGCATCGGCCCGTGAAGTGCCGCCGGACAGAAAACCGGGGCTGGTTACGAAGTCGACCTCCGGTACGAAACGGCGTTTCTCGTGTTTCATTGCTACGATCATATTGGTCAGGCTGGAGATATCGTTTCCACCGCCTGTGCCGGGAAGGCGGGTTTTCGGTTTGTCCGGATCACCGATGAACGAACTGTTGAGGTTGCCATAACGGTCGATCTGGGCTCCACCCATAAAACCGATATCGATGTAGCCCCGCTGCAGCAGCAGCATAACATCGGTAATCGGAAGTACCATGTTGGCCTTTCGCGTGCAGCGCTGCTCGTTGGTCGAGGGGGGTAATTCGCCAGGCACGACGAACGGACCGATCACGCCGCCCTCGAACAGGATCGTGAGACTGGGTGCGTGCAGCCTCTGGGCGAGCGTTACAGCCAGCAGTGGTATGCCAACCCCGGCAAACACTATTTGACCGTCGTTGAGGAGTCTCGCACTCATCACCGCCAGCAATTCTGATGCGGTGTAGGCAGATTTGTCAGTCATCATAAATACTCCGTCCGCGCCGGCTCGCGTCCAGCATCGCGGCTGTACCGAATCTCTCGAGATAGTCCTCCCAGGTCGCGGTGTCGTAGAAGTGATTCTTTAGATAACTGGCAGCGCCCTTGTCGGGGTCTGCCGAAACCAGCTTCGCATAATCATTCATTTGATCGAAGAACGGTTCGTAGGTGCCATAACACTCGTGGGGAGCGCAGCCAAATGGTACCTCGACCACAGCATCGGCGGTGAAGAATGGAATTCGGGTACGGTCGGGAGCCCGGCGGATCTGCGCGTTGTCGATCAACCGTTCAGTGGTGAGGATCACCTTTGACGCTGCCATGGCGATGTCCATATCCATGAACGGGAGGCCGTCGATCTGTGCGTTTCCATATGAGTCGGCTCTTTGCACGTGAATGATTGCTACGTCCGGGTTGAGCGCTGGTAGCAGCACCAGCTGGTCGCCAGTGAACGGGCAGGTCATCTTGCGTGTTTCCGATTCTGCCCGCTTACCCACGTCTGATCCCATCATGGAGCGCGCGGGCAGAAAGGGAACACCCATCGCGCCGGCCCGGTAACGCAATCCCATCGACATGTGTGACCATTCGTCAAAGCGCGCTTTGCCAGTCTCGACGTGAAGGCGCATGACCTTCGATATTCCCCAGACAATACCCTGGCTGAACCAACTCGTCACCACGTGAGAACTGACGCCAGATGCCAATAGCAGGTCACCTTCGTTGGACATGATGCTGCGCGAGGCAATGAGATTACGCCGTCCCTGCCGGATCAGTGCCCAGATCATTGCCATCGGGGTGCGGGACATCGTACAACCACCGATCGCAACATGATCACCGTCGTGCACAAGTGCGGCGGCTTCCTCGAGCGACATGACTTTCTCATGGAGCCCCCGGTCGCGCGCCTGTGTTTCCGCCCGAAGGTCTAAGTACGGCTTAACTTGCAGTCGATCCGCCATGCTGCTTCCCCGTCAAATTCTTGTTGTTAAGTGCGGCATCAATCTCGGTGCTGGTTAGGGACCATTCATTGTCAAGCTCTGCGATCACCTGTTTCATGAACTCACCAGACAGCGCCAGTGCCTGCTCATTGTCTCCGAGGTGTTCTGCAAGTATGGCCAGTGCCAGTTGCTGTGGTGCGTCGCCTTCGTAGGTCCACTCGAAACCGTTGTCAGTGAACTGGTGGATATCGATCCTCTCATCGAGTTGCTGGCCATCCACAGTGACCTTAATGCCATCGATGGTTCTTGCGCCGATGTAGGTTTTCATCTCTTCCAATCCCTGCGAATCCAGCAAGCCAAGAAATCAAGTCATACTCTGCGATAAGTGATTTTCAGCATCCAGTATGACAGAGAAAAGTTATCATATCGGGAGTTGAGATCATAGGAGTTTCCACCGACATTCGAATAGACACGGGAAACCCCCTCCCTGGCTGCTGCTAGTCGGGAGATGGATATAAAACCCAGTCGTCAGGTCCAAGCACTGGCCCAGGCGTGGGATACTTGGGGTATCACAATTGCGAAAATAACCAGGAAACACTGATATGAAGTTCGGGTTCACGCTGCCATCTTATACCTGGCCAGGCCTTGACTATAAGATGACTTACCGGGTCACCAAGGATATGGCACGCCGCGCTGAAGCATTGGGCTACGATTCGCTCAGCGTATGGGATCACCTGCTGACGGCACCCGGTCTGTACGGCGGTTCCTGGCTGGACCCGTTGATGGTACTTGCCTGCGCAGCGGGTGCGACCGAAAAGATCCCGCTGGGAACCAACATCCTGGTTGTGCCGATTCGTCACCCGGTATTGCTGGCTAAGGAGCTGGCGACACTGGATTACATGTCTGGTGGGCGTTTTTTCTTTGGTGTCGGTCCCGGCTGGAACGAACCGGAATTCACTTCGATGGGGATCTCGATGCGGGAACGGGGTCGTCGGACTGACGAGATTCTCGATGCAGTCAAGCTCCTGCTGAGTGAAGAGAATGTGTCATTCAACGGGGACTATTACCAATTTGAAAACGTCACTATAGAGCCACGCCCGGAGAACTATTTTCCAGTATGGATTGCCGGTGGCTCGCGAATGCCGGGCCCACTGTCACCAGATCAGCCGTACATGGTCAAGTCTGTACTCAAGCGCATCGTCAAGCACGCTGACGTGTTTACCTGCCGGGCATCGGGTAACACAGAGTGGGTCGCACGCGATTACCAGACCGTACGGTCGTACCTTGAGGCCGCAGGCCGCGATCCAGCGACGCTGGAACTTGCGCACGTGCAGGCGGGTTATGTAGTCGACACCTCGGATTCGAAAAAAGCGTTGTCAATGCAGCGCAAACCGATGGAAACGATCATGGGCCACAATCGGGATTGGGACCATCTGCAAGGATGTTACCTCGTGGGCAGCATCGATGACATTGTTGCGAAACTCAAGTTCCTGGAAAGTCATGGCCTTGAGCATGTCACCATCCAGCCAGCCGGTCCGGAGATGGCGCAGGTGGACTTGTGGATGGACAAGATCATCAAACCCTTTTTCCGTTGAGCCTGGATAGTGAATCCTAGCCCCCCCCTGCTTGTTTTAACTGTAGCCACACACCGCTTCTGGAACTGGACCTTTACCTGTTGCGGTAAGATCCAGACTCTCGAGGTTCTTTACACAGCTGATCAGGAGAAGACCCATGGCAAGTCACGCGACTGGTGACGGCGGTATTCCGGCAAGAGACGCAGCAGAGCGTGGCTTGAAACGGATCATGACCCTTGGCGGAGCCTACGGCACACGAAACTATACCGTGAAGGACCTGCGAGATCAGAAAGGAAAGCGTGTATTGGTCGAAACACTTCCCTTTTCAACAGAGGAAGCCGCCGCAGCCGAACAGGCCGGAATCGACACTATGAAGGTGCGTTTCGATCCATCGAATCCCGATCTTGCCATCGCGATCCGGCGAGCAGCACCCAACACTTTCATGGCGTTCTCGGTTCCCCTCCTCGCTGCCGCGAGCGAGAACGAAGCGGTACGCGTGGCCTACGACGCGATGGCGCTTGGTGCAGACGCCATCATGTGCCAGTGGAGCCCACGATTCATCTCGGCCGCAACCGAAGCTGGTGTCCCCATACAGGGTCACGCAGGATTGGTACCGAGAAAGAGCACCTGGACGGGCGGTCTGCGTGCGGTCGGCAAGACCCTGGACGAAGCGCTGTGGGTCTACCGGGAGATCAAGGCGTTGGAGGAGGCGGGTGCCTATGCGGTCGAGGTCGAGGTGATTCCCGAAGGACTGCTTGCCGAGATCAGCAGGCGCACCACGCTGTTGACCTCATCGATCGGCGGTGGCAGCGGTGGTGATATCCAGTTCCTGTTCGCCGAGGACATTCTCGGCAACAATCCGCCGCCGTACCCGCGGCACGCCAAACAGTACCGTAGTCTTTACCAGTTGAAGGAAAAGATGCAGGCCGAGCGCGTAGCCGGTTTCCGAGCCTTCATCGACGACGTTCAGAAGGGCGGTTTTCCGGGACCAGAGCAGCTTGTCAGCGCCCCGGAGGGTCTGATCGACGGATTTCTGGAGGCGCTGGAGGCAGACTAGCCGAAAGCGTGTTCCGCTAGTCAGCCGTGTTTTTCTCTCAGCATGTCTGCGGCCTGGCACATTGATTTCAGCTTGAGGTAGGCGTGGTCGAGATCGACGGGATTCTGGACCGAAGGTGAGAATCCACAGTCGGGATGCAGAGTGATACGCTGCTTGTCGATATATTGCATCGCTTGTTCGACCCGCGCTGCGACGGTCTCGGGCGTTTCGACATTGCGATCGCAGTGGTCGATGCAGCCAAGGCCCAGGCGCGGTCCGTCGGGAAACTGGGCCAGTGATGCCATGCCTCCCGCGACAGGTGTGGCGTATTCCATCGAGATGGTGCCAACGTTCACTTTACCCAGTGCTGGCATGATGACATCGTAAGGGCCCTCGGTGCCGTGAGCGTAATTGAAATGGGCATGGCAAAGGTGCATGCCGATGTCGAGAGCGTCGAATCCATCGACCACCTGATTGATCAGATCCACGCACAGGTCCATCTCGTACTGCAGATCAGTGAATCCCTCGCGTTCGCGGAACTTCGGATCGACAAGGGTGCTGAGCCAGGGCTCATCGAGTTGAATCGTATCCACACCCGCCTGATGAAGCTGTTCGATTTCCTGGCGCAGGATGGGGACGCAGTCGGTCATCAGTTGCTCGGGCGTTGGGTATGCCCGCCTGGAATGATCAGGATGCCACATCCGCCGACCCACGATGTAGGGCGCCGGTAACGCAATCTTGAGCCTGGCCCGGGTTATCTGGCGGGCAAAGACGGCCTCGTCGAGAGCCAGGGGGCGGTAGTATTCCAGAGGCTCGACAACGGCTGGATAGGCCATCTGCCACTGTGTGCCGATCAAGTCCGGTTTGAACCCTCGTACCCGTTCCGCGAAGATTTTGACGTAACTCTCGCGGCGCCATTCGCCATCGGTCACTTCATCGAGCCCGCATCGTTCCTGCAGGCGCAGGGCCGATTCGATCGCTGGGTTCAGCAGGTGGTCGGCCTCGTCTTCGGAGATTGTTCCGTTCTTGCGATCGAGAATGATCTCGCGCACCCATTCAGGGCGGGGCAGGCTGCCGATGACGGTGGTCGGAAACAAGTTATCAGCCATAGTCTTGCATCTTTAATGAATCGACTACATCACAACGTCTTACAGAGATGTTATGTGTATTTCACAGATTTCGAAACCCAAAACTGCGAACCACACCTGGTCCTGGCCAAAGTTCAGAGCTGAGACTGCCGGAATCCGCCCCAGGCAAGACTCCGTGCCCCATCCAGGAAATCGATCAGCCGCCCGTCTTGGCCGTGCCTTCGAAAACCTGGTTCTTAAGCGGTTCTCCCATCGCCATACGATTCAGATTGGCAGCGACAAACTGCCAGCGCCGCGTCAGTTGTTCAGGTGTTGACGCGCTTTCGTGAGCACTCAGAGTCACGTTGTCCAGACCCTGGAAAGGGTAGTTCGAGGGCCACACTTCTTTCTTGTCGGCCCCGATGTAGTTGTACCAGACATCCAGTACCGCAGCACCGATGGTCTTGTTCTTGAGCGCGTTGTACAGTGCTTCTTCGGCGATGATCCGCCCGCGCGCGACATTGATGATGACGCTGTCCGGCTTCATTCTGGCCAGCTGCGCTGCACCGATCATTCCTTCTGTTTGATCGTTCAGCTGACAGGCAACTACTATGAAATCGCTTTGGCCCAGCAGTTCATCCAACCGGTCTGGAGTGCCGAGCCAGTCCAGCAATGGGGGGGTGGTTTTCTCAGAACGGCGTACTGCGATCACCCGCATGTCGAAGGCCGCTGCCCGTTTGGCGACTTGTTCTCCAATATGTCCATAGCCGACGATGCCGACGGTCTTCCCCCGTATTTCCTGGTGGTCCAAAGACGTGCCGGGCTGCCGGCCGCCCCAGCCTTCGCGGCGGAACCGCTGGTCGATCGCGCGCAAACCGATCTTGGTCTCGAGCATGGCACAGAGCACAAATTCGGCAATGGTGCTTTCGTGTTCAAAACAATTACAGACCGGCACCCCCGCGGGCATGGTCTCCGGAGAGCAGAAATCGTACCCGGTCCAGGGGATCTGGAAGAGTTTCAGGTACGGAACCTGCGGCCAGGAATCAGTGGGAATCCGGCCGCCGATCATCGCGTCCGCCGCGCCGGCCATCGCGACGAATTCGTCTGGCCCGTTCTTGGCCGGGTCCCAGACCAGGATCGTCCAGTGATCATCCAGTTCCTGCCGGAGCAGGTGTTCGTACTGGACGGCTATGCGGCCCTGGATCAGAGCAGTCGGCATGACAAACGTTCTTTCGCTATATTTATCTTTTACTTTAGTGGTTATCCTACCAGTAGTAGGCGAAACCAATTTTCACAGAGACTGTAATCGATGACCGATACCAAACCAGCCAACGCGGATCAGCGCGAATTCTGGAGCGACATCAAAGGTGAACTGTGGGTCGAACTTCAGCCCCGTATTGACCCTATGCTGGCTCCTTTTGGGGAGAAAGCCATCGAGGCGCTCGATCTGATGCCCGGAGAGCGGGTGATCGAGATCGGTTGCGGTAACGGGACGACAACACTGGCATTGGCCGAGCGGGTCGGTGCAGAAGGGGAGGTTCTTGCCGTGGACCTCTCCCGGCCGATGCTCAACAAGGCAATGGAAAGAGGGAAAACATCCGGCCATCCGGTGAGGTTTATAGAGGCTGATGCCCAGGTGTACGATTTTCCGAGAGAGTACTTCGATGCTGCCTTCAGTCGTTTTGGCGTGATGTTCTTCGACGATCCCGTTGCCGCATTCAATAACATCCTGGGTGCTGTCCGTCCGGGCGGTCGGGTCGCCTATGTCTGCTGGGCAGACCGCAAAGACAACCCCTGGATCCGCATTCCCGCCGGCGCGTCCAAGGCCTACCTCGAACTGCCCCCGCAGCCTGCTGACGATGAGCCCGGCCAGTTCTCGATGCAGAACGAAGAACGCGTTCGCACTATCCTGTCCGGTGCCGGCTGGTCAGATGTCACTCTCGAGCGCTTCGATACGGAATGTTCGCTCGGCAGCGATGTCGCTGATGCCACCGGATTCATCTCGCAGATGGGACCGATGTCCGAACCGTTTGCGCTCGCCGATGAAGAAACACAGCACAACACGCTCAGAGTGATTGAAGAAGCACTGGCACCCTATGCCGACAGCAGAGGAGTCTATCTGGGTTACAGCACCTGGATCGTCAGCGCGACCCGTCCCTGATCCCGTGGCGCGGGTGTCTGACCGGAAATGTAATCGCTTACCTGAGCAGGACTGCAATTCAATGGGGTATACCTGCTTTTCGCAGCCCTTCAATCAGGTATTCGAGGTTTACTTTGTCCCGATACGGAAAGATCTGTTCTATGTGACTGATACTGATGTCCTGTTTGATACGCAGAAGGTCCGCCATCGCCTGCTGGGCCTGGGCATCCTTGCCGGATTGGCCCAGTATTGCCGCAAGCACTGCATACGGACTGAGTTCCGCCGTCGGTTGGCGGGTCGCCTGACGGGCGGTTTTCTCGGCCTCCTCGAGTTGTTTTGAACCGAGTAGTGCCATCGATTTTGCTGCCAGGACAATCCACAGAAGCGGGTCATGTGGGCTCAGGCGAATAGCTCGGTCAAAACTTTCAATCGCCAGAGTCCAGTCCCCGGCAAACAGCCGGGCCGTTCCCAGCCCCAGGTGTGCGTGAGCAAAGCTCGGGTTGTAGGTTACAGCGGCCTCGCATTCGGCTATAGAAGCATCCAGTTCATGCTTCATCTGAAGAATTCTTCCCAGCGCAAAGTGGGCATCGGCGTCGCGTTCATCAAAAGCAATGGCCTGGCGCCCGCTCTCAAAAGCCTCTTCCAATACGGCCGACCGGTCTTGTGCGTAGCCGTGCATAAAGGAGAAATAAAGGGCATGGGTCAGGCCTGATTTAGCCGGAGCAAAGTTTGGCGAGATCACGGCTGTCTGTTTGAACAGGCGTTGTGCCTCGGCATTGTCCTCTTCGCTGAAACGATAAAGATGCCACAGACCCCGTTGATAGCTTTCCCACGCATCCAGGCTTTCGGGGGCCAGTCGTTGTGCGCGCTCGCGTTCGACCTGGTCGATCTCCGGCCCGATGGCAGCGACGATGGTTTCGGTGATCTCGTCCTGTACCGCAAAGATGTCTGTCAGTTCACGGTCATAGCGTTCGGCCCAGATGTGGTTTCCACTGCTGCCTTCTATCAGCTGGGCCGTTAAGCGAATGCGCGAGCCGCCTTTGCGAATACTTCCTTCCAGTACGTAGCGGACCCCCAGGTCGCGTGACACATCGCGCAGATCTGGTGATTGGCCCTTGTACGCGAACGTCGAATTGCGAGCGATGACGAACAAAGATCGGTAGCGGGAGAGACCCGTTATGATGTCTTCTGCCATCCCGTCGGCAAAAAATTCCTGTTCAGGATCGCCGGACATGTTCTGGAATGGAAGTACCGCAATCGACGGCTTGTCAGGGAGGGCGAGAGGCGCAGTCGCTTCAGGGTCAGCGGTGTTTTGCTGATTGGCCGCAGTGGGAACCAGCCGGTAAGAGCGCACCGGCTTGTCGAGCCCTTTGACCGTCTGATCCCCCAGATCCTGGAATGCAACGTCCATCGAGTTTGAAACATGCTCGTGAACATTGGTGGAGATGCAGATCTCTCCCGGCTCGGCCAGCACCTCCATTCGGGCCGCAATGTTGACACCGTTCCCGTAAAGATCCTCTCCATCGATGATAACGTCGCCAAGGCTGATGCCGATTCGCAGAAGAACCTGGTGTGAGTCAGGCAATGAGGCGTTGCGCCGGCCGAGCTCTCCCTGTACTTCTAGAGCAGCCTGTACGGCGTCGAAGGCGCTGCTGAATTCCACCAGGGCACCGTCACCGGTATTCTTGAAGATCCTTCCCCCGTGACGCTCAGTGACGGGATCAAAAACCTCTGCCCGCAAGGCCTTCAGGCGTGCCAGAGTCCCTGTCTCGTCGGCAGCCATCATGCCTGAATAGCCGACGACATCGGACACCAGGATCGCTGCAAGGCGGCGCTGCATTCGCTCTTCGGCCATATTCGAGCTTCGTTTTGATCGGTCCGACGATCACTGATTGTAAGGATGCCGCGTGGAGAATGTCTATTGAGGCTGCCAGCCTGTTGCAGGTGGGTCCCGTCATGCTAAATGCCTTTCCCAGCGGACTTCTGTGAAAAAGAAAAATCGGTGAATATTCTTAAATGGGGTCAACCGGCTTCAGCAAAAGACCTCACAATTCTTCACGATCCGCTGAGCCGCTTGGAGTGAGAATTCATTCTTCCTATACTGTACCCCCGGAGGATCTATGGATCGAGATTTTCAGGGATCATGGCTGGTCCGGGGCAGTGAATCTATTTTTTCCGGGGAGGAATTCATTGACGTTGACCTATTCTGCAAAAGCCTACCGCAATCAGGTTTCTTTCCCCAGAACGGTGGTCGTTAAATGGAAATGACAGACGCTGGACGTCGATGGGTTGATAAGGGACTAGATCCAGTGGAGTGGGCTCTGCGGGTCGAACTCGCGTGTCTTTTCCGGATTAACGCATACCTTGGCTGGGAAGATTCGATCAACACCCACAGTACTATGCGCTTGCCCGGAGATGATCATCATTTCTTGATCAATCCGTTCGGATTGCGCCTGGGTGAAGTAAAAGCCTCAGATCTGATCAGGATCGATCTGGACGGCAACGTCATCGGACCCTCGAAGCATCCGGTCAATCGTGCCGGCTATGTTATTCACAGTGCTATTCACATGCAGCGGCAGGATGCCCGCTGCGTGATTCACACCCATACCTTGTCCGGAATGGCGGTGGCGGCGACGGTGGAGGGCTTACAGGAACACAACCTGTTTGGTCTCGGTTTTCACGATCGGATCTCATATCACGAATTCGAAGGCGCCAGCGGGGACCATAATATCAGCGAGCGGGTCCGCCTGGCTGAGAGCCTGGGGTCATCGAACAAGGCGATGATCCTTCGAAACCATGGCCTGTTGACTGTTGGCGAATCCGTCGCTGAAGCGTTTGTCTGGATGTATCGCCTCGACCGCGCCTGCCAGGTTCAGGTCTTGGCGCAGGGAGCGGCGGGGCAGTTTGTGAGCCCGTCGCCGCAGGCGGCTGACTTCACTGTCAAAGGGACCCAGGACTTCATTGATGGATTCGGTGCAGGTGGCCCGGGCGAGCTTGAGTTCTCAGCCTTCATGCGGTTGATGAACGAGCTTGACCCGAGTTTCAATGAGTGAACGCCGCGTTTCTGGATACGGTCGACATCATTAACAGTCGGGACTGAACAGGAACTGAAGGCTAAATAGTTCAAGGATTCACTGAAATGACGAGAGTGCATGGAGAAGGTGCCTATCGCTACACCATCACCAATGACTGGGCAAAAGTACCTCCAGGTATGGGATGGCGGGAGGTCGCTGCTGTCGCCGTAGACGACCAGGATCAGGTTTATGTGTTCAACCGAGGGCCCCACCCCATGATGGTGTTTGACCGCGAAGGTAATTTCCTGCGCTCGTGGGGTGAGGAGTTGTTTGTGCGAGCCCACGGTGCGCACATCGCGCCGGACAACCTGCTTTATCTGACTGACGATCTGGATCACACGGTCAGGAAATGCACACTGGATGGGAAGGTCTTGTTGACTCTAGGAATTCCCGGCACGCCGGCGCCTTTCATGAGTCTTGATCCTTTCAATCGCTGCACCCATACGGCGCTCTCTCCCGATGGTGCCATCTATGTATCCGACGGTTACGGTAATGCCTGCGTTCACAAGTATTCCCCAGAGGGCAAACATCTGCTGTCCTGGGGGAACTCCGGGACCGGACCTGGTGAATTTAATCTGCCCCACAACATCTGTTGTGACGGCGATGGCTGGGTTTATGTTGCTGATCGCGAAAGTCATCGGGTTCAGGTTTTTGACGGCAATGGCCGATTCGAAACGCAGTGGAGCAATGTCCATCGGCCGTGTGGACTTTTCATGCCTGCGGGCCGGTGCCCGGTCTGTTACGTGGGTGAATTGGGCCCGGTGCTGTCGGTCAATCGCAGCTTTCCCCATCTGGGCCCGCGGATCAGTATTGTCGACAGCACCGGAGTTCTGCTCGCCAGGGTTGGCGATGCCGGAGATGCTGGCTGTGCACCGGGGCAGTTCATTGCGCCCCACGGGCTGGCGGTCGATTCGGTTGGTGACGTCTACGTGGGCGAGGTCTCTGCCACGGCCTGGCCGCAGCTCTATCCGGATGAACCAGTACCGACCCCATTGCCGTCGCTGCGCAAGATGATTCGGATTACCGACTGATCAACTTATCGGGGGCAACAGTACAAGTCACCAAGAACTGGTTGTAGAAGAAACGGCGGGCGGGACCTGTGGCGGGCTAACCCGGCGCAAACGCTTCCAGTGTGCGCTCGGCCGCAGCCAGATCGCCTGCCGGATGAACAGGCTGTATGCACACGTGGGTTGCACCGGCATCGAAGTGTTCGTCCAGGCGGCGCTGAATCTGGTCCACGCTCCCAGAGACGACCATGGCGTCGATGAACCGGTCGCTGCCACCGTCATCAAGATCGGCCTCAGTGAATCCTAGGCTGAGCCAGCAGCGGCGGTAGTTCGGCAGCACGAGGTATCGCTCAAGCTCCACACGGCCCAGTGCTCTGGCGGTGTTGGATGATTCTTCCAGGCAGACTTTCTGCTCGACAGCCAGCCATTTTTCTGGGCCGAGGATACTTTTTGCCCTTGCCGTGTGTTCTGGTGTGACATTGTAGGGGACGGCTCCGCGGGTCAGTTCAGCTGAAAGCGCGAGCATGCGGGGACCAAGTGCCGCGAGCACGACCGGCCAGGTGTCGCCATCGTCAGCACCGGCATAGACCTTCTCCAAGTACTCGCGCATGGTCGACAGTGGTTTCGTGTAAGTGTGACCACGGAGGTTTTCCACCATGGGTATGTGTGACACGCCGAGCCCCAGTACAAAGCGGTTAGCGGAGATCGCAGACAACGTCTGCAATCCCTGGCGTGAGGCCCAGGCGTCACGGGCATAGATATTGGCGATCGAACTACCGATGCAGATTTTCTGGGACTGGGACAGCAAGAAGCTGCCCAGGGCCATCGACTCGAACCCCCGTGCCTCCGAGTACCACAGTGTACCGTAGCCTAGCGATTCGGCCTTGTTGACGAAACGGGTCCATTCCGTTGGGGTTAGTTTGTCGGCGCCGTACCACACGCCCAGTCTACCGAGGTCCATGTGCTTTCCCTTTTTAGCGTTTTCCGATGGTCTGCAAAAGACTGTTATTCGGGTTATAGGTCAAGTCTAGCAGTACCCGGGATTTGTCACTGGACCATCACGGTCGTGTTCTTACTGTTTTGTTGAGATGAGCTTGTTGCAAGCCCTTGCTGCGAGGGTCCAAAAGCTGATGACTGCTCTTATCAGTCGCTTTGGCCCTCTGAGAGGAAGCTGTTTCTTGCGATAGCAATATGGTGATATAAAGCCTCTGGTTGCCACATTCCGAGGCGCGGATGATCTGATCAATTGTCCGGCAAGCACTGCCAGTCACCGGACTGCTGGGCAGGTCCATTGCCCGGTGTCAAAAGAGACCCGCTGACCAGGAGTTTGTGAATGTGTTGATGTCTTTTCTGTCAAACCTCGAGTGTTACCCAGAAAGTTATTCTCAAGAACTATGGATCTGGTTGATCCGCAAAGGACTGAAGCACGGCAAAGTTTCTGTTTTTGATCTTTCTTGTCGGAATTGCCTTTTTAAGGGGAAGAGTAAATGAGCTACGCGAAAAATGGATCGATCCATATCTACTATGAGACTTATGGTGAAGGCGAGCCGTTGATATTTGCCCATGGCGCAGGTGGAAATGCAGCCTGTTGGTGGCAGCAGATTCCTTGTTTCTCAGAGCACTTTCGAACCATAGCCTTCGATCATCGTGGTTTTGCAAGAAGCCATTGCAGCAAAGAGGCGTTTGACGTGAAATATTTTGCCGATGATCTGCGGGCCCTGATGGACAAGGAAAGAATTGAGTCCGCACCGCTTGTATGTCAGTCCATGGGCGGCTGGACCGGTCTTTCCATGGCGCTGACATCGCCGGAACGGGTCAGGGCACTGGTGATGAGCCACACACCAGGTGGAATCTCCAGTGCAAAGATCAAATCGATCAGGGAAAAGGTGATAAGAGAGAGAAAACCACTGACCGGCTCCTTTGCTCACTGGGCACTGGCCCGTGATTTTCCTGAAAAAAATATCGCAGCGGCTAACCTGTACAACCAGTTGGGCTTCTTTAACACCGAGCTCGATCTGCCAATGCTTCGCGAGCAATTGTTAGAACCCAGAGTTTTGGAGATGCCGAAAGACTTCACAATACCAACACTGTTCATTACAGCGAGCCAGGATCAGGTGTTTCCAGTCGAACTGATCGAATGTGCGGCGGCGATGGTGCCAGGTGCCACTGTGAAAGTATTGGGTGATGCGGGTCATTCGTCCTATTTCGAGGTGCCGGACCTGTTCAACCAGACGGTCTTCGAGTTCCTTAGGGGTCTTTGAGATGCTTGGTCGTTGCCAGCGGTAGGGCAGTGTGAGGTCTTTTCTGCCTGGTGCTGGAACTCAGGTAAGTTCCCGGCGGTGAACCATCCATAACCCGACTATGGCCAACGCGAAGCCTGCCAGCACATTGAGTGACAGGGTTTCGCCAAGAATCAGCCAGCCCAGGAGAGCGGTCAGGCCCGGGGTAATGTAGAAGTTAGCTGCAACCTTACCGGCGGTACCAGTTTTCAGCATATACAGATAAAGACCCATTCCACCCAGGGAGACGCCGAGGGTCAGGTAAAGGAAACTCCAGATAAGGGTCGGGGTGACCGCGACGTGAACTTCTTCAAAAGCCAATACGACGAGCCAGCAGAAAATCGCTGCTGTGGTGAGTTGAACACAGTTTGCCGTGATCAGTGAGGAAGGCTTGCAGAACCTGGCGTAATAAAGGGTGCCAGCGATAAAACATGCTGATCCACCGA
>CAZVVN010000068.1:0-17354 GCA_964630665.1 uncultured Acidiferrobacteraceae bacterium
ACTTGTAGCCGCGCCGGTACTCGAACTTGTCGACCGCCTTCATCAGGCCGATGTTCCCTTCCTGGATAAGATCGAGAAACTGCAGACCGCGATTGGTGTATTTTTTGGCGATTGATATGACCAGTCGCAGGTTAGCCTCGACCATTTCTTTCTTTGCGCGCCGGGCTTTTGCCTCACCGATCGACATCCGCTTGTTGACGTCCTTGATTTCAGTGATTGGTATCCCGGCTTGTTGCTCGATGTGTTGCAATTTCCTGCGGATCGACTCCAGATCCTCGGAATGGGCTTTCAGAACATCCTTACTGCCTTCCTTGCCCCGCATAACGCTGCGGATCCAGAACAGCTCTGACTCCCGGCCGACGAATTTGCTGATAAATGTCTTACGGGTTACGCGGGCCTTCTTGATACAGATGTCGGTGACCTGCTTTTCGAGTCGGCGCACATCGTCTACGATGACCCGCATGATCAGCGACAGATAATCAATCTGCTTGGGCGCCAGCCTGATCTCGAGTAGTTCACCAGCCAGTTTCTTCTGGTGTTTCTGCAGTTGCGGGGCACCCAGGCCATAGCGATCCCTGACTCGGACCAGGCTCTTGTATCCCTTGCGTATGCTGTCGAAACGCTCTTTTGCCTCTTCCGGGTCAGGTCCCTGGGGGCCGGTGTTTTCATCATCGTTATCCTGTGGCAGTCCCCCGGGTGGGATCTCCTCTTCCTCGATGTTAGGATCAATGAATCCCACCAGCAGTTCGGGCAGTTTCATTTCCTGGGCTTCGACCAAATCCGCGAGGCGTATCAACTCGGCAATGATGACCGGTGTGCTCGAGATCGCTTCAACGCTCTGTCGAATGCCGTCCTCGATTCGTTTGGCCAGATTGATCTCATCCTGGCGGGTGAGTAGATCGACCGTGCCCATCTCCCGCATATACATGCGGACCGGGTCGGTCGTACGCCCAAACTCGCTTTCTACCGCGGTGGTCAGTACGGCTTCAGCCTCCTCGACCACCTCCTCATCATCGGTGTTCGCGGTCTTCAGCAGCAGGGAATCGGGATCGGGGGCGCTGTCGAAGACCTCGATGCCCATGTCGTTTATCATGTTGACGACCGTTTCGATCTGGTCGGTGTCGTTCATGTCTTCGGGAAGATGATCATTGATCTCCCGGTAGGTCAGGAATCCCTGCTCTTTTCCCTTGATGATCAGACGCTTGAGTTCAGATTGCTGGCTCTGAGGATCCATAAAATAGATACTCCGGAAGGATAATACGAGTGTGAAACAACGATGCCCAACCGCGCGATTATATCACATAATGGCCGAATCCGGCTCTGAAATCAGCTGCTTGAGTCCCCGGAGCGCAGTTGTTCGCGTTTCCGGTAGAGCTCTGCCAGCCGGGTCTTGTCCGCATCGGTGAGACCTTTTTCAGATGCCTGACTCAGCAATTGCTCGATAGAACCGGCTAGCGCCTGGACCTCCAGGGTGGCCATAGTTTCAGAAAAGTATGTCGCCACTTTCTCCTCCTCCAGAAGATGGTCCCGTGCGGCCAGTTTTTCAAGGGTTGATAGCCGATCGTCTTCCCGAAATCGTTCAATCAGCCCCCCGGTTGTTATCTGCGGGGTCTCGCGCACGATGCGATGCAGTTGGGTGAGCAGCTGGATACCCGGATCCCCTTCAATTTGAGTCACCGGACCAGGCAGGTCCAGACGCTTGCCGAGGTCCGGATGCTGCAGCAGAAGGCTGATCGCCGTGGCGACCGGCGACAGTCTCTTGCTGGACTTGGCGGCACCCAGTCGCGCTGGCTTCGCGGGTGAGCCTGCCGATGGCAGGATCCTGCGGGACGTCACCCCGCTCAATTCCGCCAGGCGCTGTTGCATGAGATCAAACAAAGGGCCTTCCGGAATTCTGGATAACAGAGGGCGTGCTAGTTCCACCAACCGGGCCTTGCCATCTATACGGCTCATGTCGGTACGGGTCAGCAGGGTATCGAAGAGAAAATCGGGTAGCGGGGTCGCTGCGCCAATCATCGACCGCAGTGCCTCTGCGCCACTCTGGCGGACCACCGAGTCGGGGTCTTCACCATCGGGCAGAAACAAGAAACTTACCTGTCGTCCGCCGTCCATCAGCGGCAGCGCAGTTTCCAGGGCTCGCCAGGCCGCGTCACGACCGGCACGGTCACCATCAAAGCAAAATACTACGGCGGGAGCAAGGCGGAACAGGCGCTGTAGGTGCGCCGCTGTGGTTGCCGTTCCGAGTGTCGCCACTGCATTGTCAATGCCGTGCTGGGCAAGGGCAACCACATCCATGTAACCCTCTACGACCAGTGCCACCTGTTGTTGTGCGATCGCTGATCTGGCTCGGTGCAGGTTGTAAAGTTCAGAACCCTTATGGAAGACCGGTGTTTCAGGCGAATTCAGGTACTTGGGTTCACCACCGTCAAGTACACGGCCACCGAAAGCGACGACCCGGCCTTTGCTGTCGTGGATCGGAAAGATCACCCGGGCACGGAACCGGTCATAGTGGCCACCCGACTCACGGCGTGCGATCAGCCCCGCATTGACCATCAGGGCCAGTTTCTCGTCTCCGTCTGCTATCGATAACAGGTTGTCCCAGCCGGAAGGGGCATAGCCCAGCTCGAACTCAGCAGCGATTTCCCCGGTCAAGCCGCGCTGTTTAAGATAGGCAATGGCCGTCGGCCCATCCGGGTGCGATCGTAGTTGCTCTTTGAAATAACGGCTGGCCTGTCCCAGCACTTCCAGCAACGGCAATGCAGGGTTGTCGCCAGAGCGCGGTGTGCCACTGTCCGGTACTTCCAGACCGGCTGTGCCCGCCAGTTCTTCGATCGCCTCAGGAAAACTCAGGTGGTCGAATTCCATCAGGAAAGTGATGGCGGTGCCGCTCACACCGCAGCCGAAGCAATGATAAAATTGCTTGGTCTGGCTAACGGTAAAGGATGGTGTTTTCTCGTTGTGAAAAGGACAACACGCCTTGAAGTCTTTGCCGGCTTTTTTCAGAGGCACACGGCGATCGATCACTTCGACCACGTCCAGCCGGGCAAGCAGTTCATCGATAAACTCTCTGGGTATTCTGCCGCGCATCACTTGTCCTCGGCCCGCTGGCCGTCGATATTAGCATTAGGAAGTTGAAACGAATGGCGTTTTACTATGTCGGCACAGGGCTCCAGCCCCGGAGCCGTGCCAAGCATCCAGCAAGCCGAAATGTCTCTCTGGAACCGCATCAGAGAGGACTGTTTTGACCAGTCGGCTTGACAGTACCAAAAGCACGGATAACCGAGTCGTCGGCCGGTGGCTGCTCCTTTGTTGTGCCCTGGTGTTCGCGATGGTGGTGCTCGGGGGGGTCACACGCTTGACCGGGTCTGGCCTGTCGATGGTCCGCTGGCAGCCTCTCAGTGGCGTGATTCCACCAATCAGCACTAAGGCCTGGGAAGTCGAGTTCCAGCATTATCAAACCTCACCGGAATTCAAGAAAATCAATCGGCATCTGTTGCTCGATGAATTCAAGACCATCTTTTACTTTGAATACGCTCACCGGATGCTGGGCCGGATGATTGGCCTCGCATTCTTGCTGCCGCTTCTCTACCTGATTTGGCGAGGGCGAATACGCCGCCAACTTGTACCCAGACTGGTCGTGTTGTTTATCCTCGGTGGTCTGCAGGGCCTGCTCGGCTGGTACATGGTCAAGAGTGGCCTGGTGGATATCCCACGGGTCAGCCCTTACCGACTCACTGCCCATCTGGCCGCCGCGGTCGCCATTTACGGCTACATGTTCTGGGTGGCGCTGGACCTGCTGCACAACAGGACTTCGGAACCTGGAGTATCTCGGGTTGCCGGCATGGCCAGCGTGGCTGCGTTCATGGTTCTTGTGACCATGTTATCAGGCGGGTTTGTTGCGGGCCTGAAAGCCGGGCATGCGTTTAACAGCTTTCCCCTGATGGCGGGAAATTGGTTACCCCCGGGATACCTGGCGGCCGAACCCGCCTGGCGGAATTTCTTTGAGACCATTCCAACGGTTCAGTTCAACCACCGGTGGCTGGCCATCGCGACCTTTATTGTGGTGCTGGTGTTCGTAGCCAGAGGCTGGCAGGACGCAACACTCGCTCGGTACCGAAGGGTCCTGGCACTATTTGCTGGGGTGGCCTCAGTGCAGGTGGTGCTCGGTATCTCGACTTTACTACTGCATGTGCCAGTGATTCTCGGTGCGGTTCATCAGGGGTGTGCCCTGGTGCTATTTACTGTCGCGCTCTACCTGGCGTTCGTCAGCCGGCATACAGCGGCGGGTGAAACTTGAACTCGAAACGGGGCAGAAGGGTCGATGTGGGTCAGGCACTGAGCCGCTGTTTGACGGCGCTGCTGACCGATCCCATGTCGGCGCGACCCTGGATTCTGGGCCTCAGCCAGCCCATGACTTTGCCCATGTCGCGCTGGGAGTCAGCCCCAGTCTCGCCCATGGCCTGATCGAGCAGTTGCTCGATCTCTGATTCATCGAGTTGTTTCGGTAGATAGACCTCCAGAACCTTGAGGGTCTTAGTTTCGCTGTCGACCAGATCGGACCGTTTACCCCGCTCGAACTGTTCGATGGCATCGCGGCCCTGCTTGATCATCTTCTGAACAATCGCAAGAACACCATCATCGTCCAGCTCAATTCGCTCATCGACTTCGCGCCGCTGGATCGCGGCGCGCAATAGCCGAACAGCCTCAAGCCGCGGCTGGTCCTTGGCGCGCATGGCCTCCTTCATATCGGCGATGATGCGGGCTTGCAACGACATGGTGAACTGACAGCGAATTGACGAAGTGCGGAATTACGGCTCAGAAGTGGCGGGCTCTTCTGGGGTCCTGGCGGCTCACTCGCTTTTTTTCGCGTTTGACTGCGGCGGCTCCGGCGCGTTTGCGTACCGTGGTGGGTTTTTCGTAATACTCACGGCGGCGCGACTCGGTGAACACACCGGCTTTCTCACAGGCTCGGCGGAAACGACGCAGAATCACGTCGAAAGGCTCGTCCTGTCTGACCTTCACATGGGGCATAGGCTGGGGATTCCTGACCTGTAATAGGCAAAAAGGGCCGGCAATTCTACCCTCTGGCGGAGTGGAAGTACATCACTGGCCGCGCTGGGGCTTTTCTCGGTTCCGGTCCGGGGATGGTCACGGTCCCGGACCTATAATCAGCACCGTCTGCAGCGACGCCTTAAGCGTTCAACCGTATCAGACCGAAACCAAACAGGAGATGGAGAAAACGGGTAAATGATAGGCCAGCACGTATGAAGGTTCTCGGCATTGAGACTTCCTGTGACGACACGGCTGCCGCGATTTACGATTCTGAAGGCGGCCTTGAGGCTCATTTACTGGCCTCGCAGGTGGAACGCCATCGCCCCTACGGGGGGGTCGTGCCCGAGCTCGCCGCCCGGGATCATGTGCGTGCGCTCATGCCGCTCGTTGATCAGGTCATGACTGATGCCCGGGCGGAACGGGCTGCTATCGATGGGGTAGCCTACACAGCCGGCCCGGGCCTTGCCGGTGCCCTGTTGGTGGGGGCCTCTCTAGGTCGCAGTCTGGCGTGGGCGCTCGACGTTCCGGCCGCTGGGGTCCACCACATGGAGGGTCACCTGCTGGCGCCCATGCTGGAGAATGATCCGCCCAGATTCCCCTTCGTAGCGTTGCTGGTTTCCGGTGGGCACACCCTGCTGGTCGACGTTCGGGCAATCGGGCAGTACAGTTTGTTGGGCACGACGCTGGACGATGCAGTGGGTGAGGCTTTCGACAAGACCGCCAAGCTGCTGGGCTTGACCTATCCTGGTGGGCCGGCGATCGCCGCAGCTGCACAGGGCGGGGAACCGGGTCGCTTCAGGTTTCCACGGCCAATGACCGACCGGCCCGGGCTGGATTTCAGTTTCAGTGGGCTGAAGACCTTCACCCGAAACTCGATCCCGAAGGGTGCGCTTGATGAGCAGACCGTGGCGGATATTGCGTTGGCTTTTCAGGATGCTGCAGTCGACACTCTGATGATCAAATGTGCCCGGGCCATGGCGGCGGCAGGCCGCCAGAGGCTGGTGGTCGCCGGTGGTGTCGGTGCAAACTGTGAACTGCGTCGTCGTCTGCGGGGCCTGGGTGATGAGCGTAATTTTCGGGTCTACTATCCGCGGCCTGAGTTCTGCACCGACAATGCGGCTATGATCGCCTATGCAGGCTGGGCCCGTCTGAGAGGCGGGCAAAGCGATGACTTGGCCTTTTCGGTGCGGCCACGATGGCCGTTGACCGAACTGTCACCGGTCGACTGAAACGTTGTTCAGCTCTTTTTGCCGATTCTTGATTCCGTACCAGCGATGAGCCGGCTGATGTTCTGGCGATGGCGCAGGAAAAGCAAGAAAGCGAGCGCCACTCCCAGCACCACGTATAGCCATTCACCAGACAGCCACCAGGCATAGAACGGTGTTGCTGTTGCTGCGGTCAGAGCGGCCAGGGAGGAGTAGCGGAAAACCAATGCAACCACCAGCCAGGTGCCGGCCAGTAATCCTCCCAGTTGCCAGTCAAGCGCTGCTAGAACGCCAAGGGCTGTGGCTACCCCTTTGCCACCTTCAAACCGGAAAAAGACCGGGAACAGGTGGCCCAGGAAAGCACCGAACGCAGCCAGTGCTGAAACCAAGGGGTCATCGAGCAGCCAGCGGGCCGCTATAACAGGGATAACGCCTTTGGCTACGTCGCCGGCCAGTGCGAGCGCAGCACCGGTCTTGCTGCCGAGCCGCAGCACGTTGGTGGCACCGGGGTTGTGGGACCCCTCGGTACGGGGATCCGGCAGCCCCATCAGCCGGGAGACCAGGATGGCGCTTGAGACAGATCCGATCAGATAGGCGGCAAGCGGTAACAACAGGTAAAGCATGGCGTATCGTCGTTGGCGCAGTTTGAGACCAAGGTCGGTCAGTATAATCTGAGGTGCAGCGAATTCAGCAGGAAAGCGTGGTGGATATTATTTTTTTGCACGATCTGGAAGTGGAGTGCGTCATCGGTGTCTGGGAATGGGAACGGCGTATCACCCAGAAGGTCATCATCGACCTCGACATGGGCTGGGACATCGGCCCGCCTGCAGCCAGCGACGACCTGAAAGATACACTCAGCTACAAGGACGTCGCCAAGCGGGTCACGGCCTTTGTTCAGGAAGCCCAGGCCAACCTGGTTGAGCACCTCGCTCAGGGCATAGCAGATATTCTCCTTGGTGAATTCGCTGTGCAGTGGTGCAGGGTGCGTGTGAATAAACGCGGTGCGGTAACCGGGGCCAGAGATGTCGGGGTGGTCATCGAGCGGGGAACGCACTGAATGACCAGCGTCGCTGTCAGCATCGGCACTAATATCGAGAGAGAAAAAAATATCCGGGCAGCGCTGGCGGCACTGGGCAGGACCTACGGCAGATTACGCCTGTCATCGGTGTATGCCAATCCTGCGGTGGGGTTCCAGGGGCCGGAGTTCTTCAACCTGGTGTTGGTTTTCGATACCTGTCAGCCTGCCGCCGAGATCGTGGCCACCCTGCGTGGAATCGAAACCGAACAGGGCCGAGTGCGCTCTGGTAACGAGCTGAACTCGCGAGAGCTCGATCTCGACCTGCTGCTTTATGGCGATGCTGTCCTCTACAGCGAGGGGTTGGACGTGCCTCGGGGGGAGATCCTTCAACAGGCCTACGTGCTGAAACCATTGAGTCAGATCCTGCCGGAGCACTGTCACCCAGTCACGGGCGAGTGCTATGCCGCGATCTGGAGAAAGATGGAGTCGGCCGGTGGTGACCTGCTCGAAGAGGTGGTTTTCGACCTTAAACTGACGACCGGTTTTGTTGTCAGGGGACGATCGAACGCCCTCCATCAACATTGAGGACCTGCCCAGTCAAGAATCCGGCGTCCCGAATCAGGAACAGTACCGTTCGCGCGACGTCCTCCGGCTCACCGATACGTTTCAGCGGAGTTCGGGAAATAAGACGCTGCTGGGCGATCTGGTCAACGTCGCCTTCCGGCCACAGGATGGCGCCCGGGGCCACAGCGTTGACCCGAATTTCAGGTGCGAGGTCGCGGGCCAGGGAACGCGTCAGAGAGATCAATCCTGCCTTGGCTGCGTTGTAGACCGGGTGAGACTTGAGCGGTCGTTCGGCATAGATATCAACCAGATTGACGATGCAGCCACCGGCCTCGGCCATTGATCTGGCTGCAGCTTGGGCCAGAAAGTAGGGTGCCTTGAGGTTGACACCGATAAGGTCCTCCCACTGCGCCTCGCTCGTCTCGCCAATCGGGGTGGGGTAAATACTTGAAGCGTTATTGACCAGCACGTCGAGTCGGCCGAATGTTTCGGTTGCCTGGACGACCAATTTTTCGAGCTTTGCCTGTTCCAGCAGATCGGTTCCGATCAGCAGTACCGAATCAGATCGCAGCTCGTGAAGTTCTTCCTGCAGCGCACGGGCATCCTGGGCTGAAGAATGATAGTGAATGACGAGGTTCATTCCCTCAGCGTGCAGCGTACGGGCAATCACCGAGCCGATGCGGCGTGCACCACCCGTGATAAGAGCAACCTTGTTTCTCAGCGTATCATCGTGGTTGTTCATGCCGGGTCGAAACTCTGGGCGGTTACAATGGCGAGATAGTACCAACCCTGGCACCAGAGGTGCACTATCCGTGTTATCGACAGCGCCCGAAGCTAGCCGTTCGGAATTCCCGAACCTTGATGATGATGCACTGTCGCACTCGAGAAAAGTAGCCGTACGGGTTCGCCAGGCCATCCAGGCCAGCGGCGGTGTGTTGCCGTTTGACCGCTATATGGAAATCGTTCTGTATGAGCCGGGGCTGGGTTATTACGTAACCAGCACCCGCAAGTTTGGCGGGAATGGTGATTTCATCACAGCGCCGGAGTTGGGTGCGTTGTTCGGTCGCTGCCTGGCGCGCCAGTGTGCCGATGTGCTCAAAGCGGTGCCGCAGGGATCGCTGTTGGAATTCGGCGCGGGCAGCGGTGCGCTGGCTGTGCAGGTGCTCGACGAGCTTGCTGATTTGGGCGCGCTGCCGGAGGCCTACCTGATCGTTGAACTCAGCCCGGTGCTTAGGGACCGCCAGAGGCAGGCCCTGGAGCGAGTCATGCAGCGCGTGCCTGTCCACTGGCTTGACGCACCACCCGAAGCCGGGTTCCGGGGTGTGATACTGGCCAACGAGGTCCTGGACGCGATGCCTGTTACCCGCTTCCAGGTCCAGGGCAATGCCGGCGTAGCAGCTGGGGTGACCGAGGACACCCAGGGTTTTGCTTGGGCCTGGGCCAGTGACGGGTGCCCAGTGCCGGTCGTGGATCGGGTGATCCAGCAGTATGGCCTTGCCGAAGGTTATACCAGCGAAGTCAGCCCCAGGGGTACGGCCTGGATCGAGACGGTCGGACAGTGCCTGGAGGCCGGGTTGCTGCTGGTGATCGATTACGGTTATCCCGGTGCTGAGTACTATCATCCCGAGCGCACCGACGGCACCCTGATGTGTCACTACCGCCATCGCGCTCACGGCGATCCGTTTCGTTATCCTGGCCTACAGGATCTGACTGCGCACGTTGATTTTTCAGCTATGGCTCATGCCGGTGTTGCCGCCGGCCTGGAGCTGGCGGGGTTTACCAGCCAGGATGCTTTCCTGCTGTCAATGGGTATTCTTGATCTGGCCAGTGAGAATCGTGACGATGGAACACAGCTCAGACTGGTACAGGAACTGAAACAGCTGACCCTGGGTTCGGAAATGGGCGAGTCCTTTAAGGTGCTGGCTATGGTAAAGAACACAGAAGGGTCGCTTACCGGTTTCTCACTGCGAGACAGGGCCGCTTCGCTGTGATCGACGCCCAACAGGCCATGTGGCTGGGGCTGGTGCAGGGACTCACCGAGTTTCTGCCCATCTCGAGCTCGGGTCATTTGATCCTTGTGACCGATCTGTTGGGCTGGCCGGACCAGGGCCTGGCTTTTGATATCGCTGTTCACCTGGGCACATTGCTGGCAGTACTGGCATATTTCAGGCGGGATGTCGCGGCTATTATCGGAGGTTGGCTGCTCGGGCTACGTGGCGGCGGCAGCACGCCGGAGGCCCGACTGGGCGGGTTGATCGTCATCGGTACGGTTCCGGCCGTTGTCGCCGGGCTACTGCTGGACAGCAGTGTCGATACCGTCTTGCGCAATCCGCTCGTCATCGCACTGACCACGATTTTTTTCGGACTGGTGCTGTGGTGGGCGGATGCAAAGGGTCGCCGCGAAAGGCAGATCAATTCACTGACGGGCCGGGATGCGTTACTGATCGGCATCGCCCAGGCGCTGGCACTTATACCCGGTACCTCGCGTTCCGGCATCACCTTGACCGCGGGGCTTGCACTGGGCCTGGATCGCTCAGCCGCAGCGCGTTTTTCCTTCCTGATGGCAATTCCAGTGATCCTTGCAGCAACGCTGTTCAAGCTGGCCGAGTTTCATGGTGACGTTTTTGTGCCCGAGTGGACCGTGTTTGGCATCGGGGTCGCGCTGGCTGCTGTGAGTGCCTTCGGGGTGATTGGCGTGTTCCTGAAGCTGATCGAGCGCCTCGGGGTACTCCCATTTGTGCTTTACCGCTTCGTACTGGGTGCGTTACTGTTCTACTGGTATCTTTGAACTCGACAGTATATTTGACCGGTCAGTCTGTAGTGACCTCATAGGAGGAACGATGAAAACTGCAATCGTGGGGTGGGGCCATATTCCATTTGGACGCCATAGTGAAGACGTCGAAACGATGATCATCGAGGTGGCCGGTGACGCACTCCTGAGTGCCGGTGTGGATGCGACTGACGTCGATGCAGTGTTTCTGGGTTGGTTCAACGGTGGTATGGCGGAACAGGATTTTGGCGCCTCGCTGGTGATGAACGGATTTGAAGCACTGCGCTATAAACCTGCGACCCGGGTCGAAAACGCCTGTGCAACCGGGTCAGCAGCGATCTACCAGGGAATGGATTTCATAGCTGCAGGCCGCGGCAAAGTGGTGTTGGTCATAGGCGTGGAAAAAATGACCGACGTACCGCCGGCGGAGATCAATCGGGCCCTGCTCAAAGCTTCCTATCTCAAAGAAGAAGCCGGTGTGGTCAACGGTTTTGCCGGCGTATTTGGCAAGATCACGCAGGACTACTTCCAGCAACATGGTGACCAGAGCGACGCCTTGGCGATGATCGCGGCAAAAAATCACCACAACGGTTGTGCCAACCCCTGGGCCCAGTTGCACAAAGATCTGGGTTTTGAGTTCTGTCGTGTCGAATCGGAGAAGAACCCGGTGGTCGCGGCGCCGCTCAAGCGCACGGACTGCAGCCTGGTGTCTGATGGCGCAGCGGCAGTGGTGATGACCGACGAGAACACGGCCCGTGACTTTGCCAGAGCCGCCCGAATCCTCGCCTCGACCCAAGTCAACGACCTGTTGCCGATGAGTCGCCGGAACATGACCTTTCTCGAGGGCTGTGCCCGGGCCTGGCGCGGCTCACTGGCCGAGGCTGGCATGACTCTGGAGGACCTGGACCTGGTCGAGACACACGACTGTTTCACGACGGCCGAATTGATGGAATATGAAGCCATGGGCCTGACGGCACCGGGTTGCGGTGCCCGTGCCGCACTGGAGGGCTGGACCGCCAAAGACGGCCGTCTACCCGTCAATCCCTCAGGGGGGCTGAAGGCAAAAGGTCACCCGATCGGTGCCACCGGTGTGTCGATGCACGTGTTGGCGGCCATGCAGGTGCTGGGTGAGGCCGGTGACATGCAGGTGGCGGGCGCTGGAGTCGCTGGTATCTTCAACATGGGCGGTGCCGGGGTCGCCAATTACTGCAGCATCGTTGAGGCGATGCACTGAGTACGAGTGGTTAACAGCTGGCAGGCCCTGACGCCGGTCAGGCTGCCTTGACTGCCCTGATTGCTGATAGCCGGCGCCGCTGGACCTCGCGGGCTCGCGCCCTGTGGTCGAGGTCGCTGTCACCCAGATCGCCCAGATCGAGTGCAGTGATCGCAGCAAGGTAGGCGCGCAACTGGGGCGCGCTGTTATACGGTTTCATCACCCGTGCGCCGCGCCCTTGTGCATCCGCTTCGCAGGCCAGGATGAATGGCTCGACGCGATCAGGGTTGCGAAACGCGTCCACCCCGGCCAGCAGTTTCAGCACGGTTTCGGGTCGTAGTTCTCTCAGTTTGTGCATTAACAGGTGATATTCGGTGACTGCCAGGGCCAGGCGCTGGTGGTCCTCCGGAATCCGCAGGCGTTGGCATAGACCCTTGACCAGCTTTAGGCCGCGCTTTTCATGCCCAATGTGCCGCGGCCATTGATGGCGCGGTGTCGTGCCCTTGCCGAGGTCGTGGACCAGTGCAGCAAAACGGACCCGGGTATCGTCGCTCAGTCTGGCTGCGGCATCCAGCACCATGAGCGTGTGCTGTCCTGCATCGCCCTCCGGGTGGTGCTCTGGCGGTTGGGGGACCCCGAACAGAGCTTGGATTTCCGGAAGCACCGAACCCAGTGCCCCGCAGGCGTGCAGCACCCGGAAGAATTCAGCCGGTGTGTTCTCACCCAACGCCAGGCGAAGTTCCTGCCAGACCCTTTCTGCAACCAAAGCCTGGGTCTCGCCCCTCTCGACGACGGTTTGCATGAGTTCCAACGTTTCGGGTGCGACAGTAAATCCCAGATGGTGATAGCGGGCTGTGAAACGGGCGACCCGGAGTACTCTTACCGGATCCTCGATAAAGGCATCAGAGACATGGCGTAGAATCTTTCTGTCAAGATCGGCCTGCCCGCCATAGGGGTCGATCAGGACTCCGTCACGTGAACGGGCCATGGCGTTGATCGTGAGGTCTCTGCGAGACAGGTCCTCTTCGAGAGTTACCTCGGGACCGGTGTCAGTCTCAAAACCGCGGTATCCCGGAGCGATCTTTCGTTCCCGGCGGGCGAGGGCATATTCCTGGTGACTCTTCGGATGCAGAAAGACCGGGAAGTCCCGGCCGACCGATTTGAAGCCCAGCCGGGTCATCTCGTCCCCACTTGCGCCGATCACGAGCCAATCCAGGTCGGCACGGTCAAGTCCAAGGAGTTGGTCCCGTACGGCACCGCCGACCAAGTAGCACTCGAGTTGTTCGGCCGGGTCTGTCATCCTTGGCAGCCTATGTCAGTTGATTCGTAGTCACTATGTGGAATTCTATGCATCAGAGCCGGAGCTTGACAGCCATTTGTCCGATGGTTCGTCGTGGCCTCAGCCTGACATTTTGGCTCCTGGGTGTTCTGGCCGCCGGCGGTTGCAGTACTGCCGGTTATTACGCCCAGGCGGTGCAGGGGCAGGTGGGCCTGCTGTGGCACAGTCGCCCGATAGATAAGGTAATCGGCGATCCATCTCTGCCGGCACAGATCCGAAAACGGCTGGTCCTCGCCCGTGAGATTCGCCATTTTGCCAGTAATGATCTGGGTCTGCCGGACAATCGCAGTTACGCGCGCTACACTGATCTTGGGCGGCCATACGTGATCTGGAACGTGGTTGCCGCAGCGGCGTTTTCGGTAGACCCGGTGACCTGGTGTTTTCCTGTCGCGGGATGTGTGCCCTATCGGGGGTACTTTCATCGATTTGCGGCTGAGGGTTTTGGCGATCGTCTTAAGACCACGGGCTACGATGTGTTTGTCGCCGGTACCCAGGCCTATTCGACCTTGGGGTGGTTGCCTGACCCGCTACTGAACACCATGCTGGATGGGTCCGACGCCGGTCTTGCGGGGCTGATTTTCCATGAACTGGCCCACCAGCAGGTTTATGTCAGCGATGATACGACCTTCAACGAATCATTCGCCACGCTGGTTGAACTTGAAGGTGTTCGTCGCTGGCTCGCTCACAGCGGTAGAACAGACGAGCTGCAACCATTCCTGGCCGCTGGAAAACGCCGTGACGAGGTGATTGACCTACTGCTCAATTACCGTAGAAAACTGAGCGGTCTTTATGCCTCGGATCTTGAGTCGGATGTCATGATAGGGCGCAAATCTGAACTGTTCACCGCTTTGAAATTGGACTACCAGAAACAGCGGTCCATAAAAGGTGGTGACCCTGGTTGGGACGCCTGGTTCAAGCAGCCATTGAACAATGCGCACCTGGCCACCGTTGGCGCCTATTACAGCCTGGTCCCGGCTTTCCGGCGGCTGTTTGAGCAGAGCAACGGCGACTTTACCGAGTTTTATCGCCGTGTGGCGGCAATCGCGGCAGGGCCGCCCGATCAGATCCGAGCTCGGCTTGGTGTCAGCCCCTGAATTCGAGCAGACCCGGGTACCGGTGACAACACATCGTAGTCCGTGTTCTTAAGATGATCACCCAAACCCTCATCCGCAAATCGATCAAAGTACCCGCGATAGGGCAGCAAGCATGGCAGAGTTTTCTTCGATCTTACTGGCGAGAGTCGAGAGTTGCAGAACAAGAAGATAGGGATGTCGAAACGCCCTCGCCCACTTGGAATGAACAAAACTTCGCCGGAGTGGGGTTTTACTGAGTGAATAGGCACTACCTTTGAATCTATGGCGGAAGATCTCGAGCGGAGTACCCCTCCAGGTTTTCATCTGCTAACGCTGGATTGAGAAAAATCAGTCTTCTTTAGGTAACAGGAATGAGATTCGGATAGACTTTCTCCTGTCAATGAGGGCCAAGTTGGGGCCCTAGGATGGTCGAAAGGCCCGACAAGAGCCAAATCTTTGATATCGAAAAGAGCTATGCCCCAGTGAATTTCAGCTGGAAGATCTCCTGGTCAGTGATAGCACCACTGTCCTTGCTGCTCACTGCCACGGCTATCAGGCTCTATGAGCCCGCTATTGGCACGGAGTACCGGTTACAGATTTTCGATCGTTACCAGCAACTGAGTCCACGGGTGCCTACCGATGTGCCGATCAGTATTGTCGACATCGACGACCGCAGTCTGGCCCGAATCGGTCAGTGGCCGTGGTCCCGGCAGCAACTGGCGGACCTGGTGGATGAACTGACTGCCCTGGGTCCTGCCGCGATCGTCTTTGATGTGCTTTTCTCCGAACCCGATCGACTTTCCCCCGCCAGACTGGCCGAGTTGCTCCCGGCAGGGGCCACGTTCGATGATGCCCGGGCCAAGCTGCGTGATCTGCCGGACAATGATCAGGATTTCGCCAGCGCTATCGGCAACAGCAACGTTGCGATCGGTTTCGCCCTGACGCCCGACCCGGGGCCACGACTGCCCAAGCTCAAACCCCGGTACGCAACCAAAGGACCAGCACCCGATCCGTACCTGCTGTCCTTTGGCGGGGCGATTACGGCCTTGCCCGTACTGGAGACGTCCGCAGCAGGTTACGGATATCTGACCCATACGGTTGGTACCGATGAGGTCATCCGGCGACTACCCTTGTTCGTGCGGATCGGAGAGACGGTCTATCCGTCGCTGGCGGCCGAAGCTCTGCGTATTGCTCAGGGCGCATCGAACCACGCTACGAAAACGGTAGACCCGGCTTCAAGCAACACCGGCGGTACCGGCCTGATCAATGTCAGGATCGGCAGACTGATTGTACCCACTGATCCAGCTGGACAGATCTGGATACGTTACCGGAATTCTGTACACACAGAGGCTGTTCCAGCGTGGCAGGTACTTTCCGGTGAAGCACCGGCCAATCAGGTAAGTGGAAGGATCGTGCTGGTCGGCAGTTCAGCAGTCGGTGTTGGGGATTTCGGTGTCAACGCACTCGGGGAACTAACATCCAGCCTGGCCGTGCAGGCGCAGGCAATCGAAACCATTCTTGCTGCTGATTATCTTGCACGGCCGGACTGGATGGCCGGTGCGGAGATTCTATTTTGTCTTGTGCTGGGTGCAATTCTGATCTGGGTCCTGCCTCGCTGGGGAATGGCCTGGTGTGCTGGGCTGGCCCTGCTGGCCATCGCTTCAATTTTGACCGGTGGTTGGATTGCCTTCGACCGCTACCGCCTTCTTCTGGACCCCATGTACCCTGTCCTGATCGTGGTGCTGGTTTACCTATCGGGTGCATTCTCGATCTACCTCACCACCCGGACTCGCCTGATTCGAACGACCTGGCTGGTCGAACACGACGTTCTGACCGGCTGCCTAAGTCGGCGGACCTGGTACGACCGGGCGATCACCAATCTCGAGCGGTGTGACGATCGGCAGGGGTTTCTGATCGCAATCCTTGATATTGACCTGTTCAAGAAAGTTAATGACACCTACGGCCACGTCCTGGGAGATGAGGCCCTGAAGCACATGGTGAATGTTGTGACCCAGGCGCTGGGAACTACCGGCGCGATTTTCGGGCGTCTGGGTGGTGAGGAATTTGGATTGGTGCTGATGATAAACGCTAAAGACAATGTATCGACCGATCTCCGACAGGTCGCAGCCGATCTCCTAGAGCAGATTCGATTGCAATTGGAAGAATCACCCTTACCAATTTCATCAATTTCTGATGACGGCAATCACCAGAGCATCGCCTTGACTACCAGTATCGGCGCATCCTTTCCCGCGCCTTTAGAGTCTTTGGGTGATGCGATGAACCGGGCCGACAAGGCGCTTTATTCCGCCAAGGAATCTGGTCGCAATCGGGTGGTTTTTGGTTGATCGGGTGGCACTAATGCCATCGAGGAATGGGACCCGGTACGGGTAGAAACGGCCGAATCTTGCTACGAATATTTCACCCTTGCCTGGATCAGAGATCGTTTCCGGACTGACTAACCATCGCACCGCCAAAGACGCCGCCGGCCTGATAGTTATTCCCTGTGATGGAAAACTGCCCGGCCATCTCTGGCGGTGGTTGTCCTACTGCCTGTGGATGGCCGAACAGGTTACCTCTGGCAGTAAAGTTTCGACCACTGGCGGCATCCTGGAGCTGAAAGGGACTGCCATTTTTCACACTCCGGGCCGCGCTGGAATACTGCCCGCCGTCGAAAGTGGCTGAGAACGCATCGACACTATAGTTCGCGACCCCGAACGAGACGGTAGACCTGAAATCTCCCTGCGTAGCACGGGCCTGGGTTCCGTCCCACACCATCCCCAGTAAGTCGCCCGAATAGCGCGCTTGTTTTGTGGCAGCGGCAGACAGGTGCGCCGAAGTTGCGGCTATGCCATTGATCCAGAAACCCATGCGTAGGCTGTTCATGGCGGTTGGAATCTGCTCGGTGAAGTAACCCCATTCAAGAAAACGACAGCTGCGGCACAACTCGAGTCCTTCGAGTAGCGAAGACTGGTCTGCCACCTGCAACAACCCGGCACGTTCGATGACAACGCCGCCGGCAAAACTCGACGATGCCCCGTCCTGCATCCACGCTCCAGCCAACGATCTCGCTTTGTCGCAGCCGTCTGGATTTTCCTCCTCGTCGCACTCCTCAGTTTTCTC
>CAZVVN010000069.1:0-17261 GCA_964630665.1 uncultured Acidiferrobacteraceae bacterium
GCTGTCGGGATGTCACTGATCTCCATGGTAGCGATGGAGATTGCGATGAACCTCGTCGACGTCGCCCTTACCGGTGGAGCCGTGTTGAACCTGTGGGTACTGCCGGTGATGTTTGCAGCAGGTTTTCTGGCCGCCGTGCCCTACAACTACTGGCGACTCAAGGCACTCGGGAAATCCTGTCACTGAAATCGACCTCTCCTGCCTATTCTGCGGCTTGCCTGGCCAGAGGGAACCCGGCTATCTCAGATCGTTAATTTTGAGCAGGCGTTCGGCTAAGGTCGAAGGCTGCTACAGTTCGAAACTGTAAAGGATCACCGATCCTCTGAAATACTGGCTGGCCCTGAATTCAGGTGGTGCATATCCCCGGCGACATCCGGTCGCCATGATCCCTAACAGTCAAAACCAACAGGCCACGACCCCAAACCGGAGGCAGCATGGACGACGATATTCTGTATGAAAGTGATGGACGCGTACGATTGATCACCATCAACAGACCGGCCAAGATGAACTCGCTGGATTTTTCTGCCCACGAGGCGCTGGTTCAGATCTGGCACGACTTCAACGCCGATGCTGACGCCCGGGTTGCCGTGATCACGGGCAGGGGAGACCAGGCGTTCTGTGCCGGGGCAGACCTCAAGACCTACACCATGGCTTTCGCCCAGACCCCTGCCCCGGAATTCAACCGTGTCTACACCAATGGGCCCGGGCTTGCGGGAATCACCCGTAACGTCCAAGTATTCAAACCCGTCATTGCGGCAGTCAATGGCTACGCGATCTCCGGCGGGCTGGAACTGGCGCTGGCCTGCGATATCCGGTTCTGTTCTCCCAACGCGGAATTCGGCCTGCAGGACGTGCGCTGGGGCTTTCATGCCTGCGACGGCGGTCTGATCCGCCTCAGGGAAATCATCGGCCATGGCCACGCCATGGAAATGATTCTCTCCGGTGACAGGTATGACTCCGAATTCGCTTTTCGCACGGGCCTTGTCAACCGGGTCTGTGCCCAGAATCAACTGCTCCCGGAGACCATGGCCTATGCACAGAAACTCGCCTCGCGCGCACCGCTCCCGCAGCAGTTCGCCAAGGAGGTCATCTATCGCAGCCACGGGCTGCCTCTGGATGAGGCGCTACGGATCGAATCCCAGTCCTTCCGAGCTCTTGCCGACACCGAAGATCTTGCCGAGGGAAACCTTTCTTTCCGTGAGAGACGGGATGCCGAGTTCAAGGGAAGATAAAAGAAATCGCATCTCAGAATGACCTCAACCCAGCCAGAATCAGGCCTGACAGATCGGAACAACGGGTGGCCCGACTGATCTTTACTTGGTTTGTTATGAGAATCCGCTGGCCGCGATCGGCGCTTCATCTCCCACGATCGTGGTGCGGTGCATTATGCGGCGCTGAACCCGGTTGTCGAACGGCGTTACCATGTGCATGGTGCAACGGTTGTCCCACATGATGACGTCGTGCGCCCGCCAGCGATGCCTATACACGAACCGGTCGCCGGTGGCGTGCTCGATCAAACGATCGAGCAGTGCCCTGCCTTCCGACTCGGGCATCTGCTCGATTCCCACCATAGTGTGGGGGCTGAGAAAAAGCGATCGCTTACCGGTTTCAGGATGAACCCGCACCAACGGGTGAGTGACCGGTGGCAGATCGGTATACTCACCCCGTTCCTCGCGCTGACTCAGTTCGCTGGAAAGCGATATGATGTAATCATGGCTGTGGACCACAGCCAGACCCTCGACGGCTGCTTTTGTCTGTTCATCGAGATGCTCATAGGCGGCCTGCATGTTGGCGAACAAAGTCTCCCCGCCCTGCTCAAGCACCTCTATGCCGTGCAGTATCGATCCTTTGCTGGGGGTCTTCCGGAAGGAACTGTCAGTGTGCCATAGCCAGCTCAGGTTGAGATAGAGCCACTCATTACTATGTTCAGGCAAGATGTTACCGGCTTCATCAACGTTCGAGACACGATAGATCTCGGGATGATCAGATGCCCGGTGGGCGACCGAGGGGTGTATCTCCAGTTCGCCGAAATGACGGGCAAAACGAATTTGTTCAGCATCACTGATTGCCTGGTCATGAAAAACCAGGACGGGGTGCTCGAGCCAGGCACGTCTGATTTTCTCAATCGAGCCAATGCCGTCGGGGTCGGCAATGGAAAAACCACGCACCTCAGTACCAATGACGGGATGCAGCCTGTTGAGCCCGAACAGGGCGGGGTCTGCCGGTTCGTTCATCTGATGTTTACCTGTCTGGAGATCAGACGTCCAGGTTGAAGAAGTCGAATAAATAGATTTGTCTGCATGCCGATAACTGCCAAAAAAGTCAGTTGAAACGTACTCTGCTGGTGTCAGATCAGCGTTTCGAAGTTAAGGAACGCTTTGCGCCAGCGGGAGATCGTTACGCTCTGAAACAGCCCTGCTTTTATGAACCGGTCACCATTGATGAACGCTTCTGCCTCACTCTGATCGTCGGTATCGACGATGATCAGTCCGCCCTTCCCCCCCGACCCATTGTCTTCAATCAGTGCCCCACCGGCAAGCAGACGATGCTGATTGGCGACCAGGTAGTCGACGTGTTCCGGGCGGTTGTCGTTGCGGACCCGCAGATGATCAGGTTTGTCCGTGGTGATGATTGCGTAAGGCATTACCGATACCTCCAGGTTTTTGGAGCTGACTAACAAACAGGCAGTTTATGACATTCTAATCAAGTCAGACGATGTCCACCTACAGCGCAGTGCCATCGAGAACATCCTCGCTGATCCGACGCGACAGATACTGGCCATCGGCTTCTTCAGCGAAGAAATTGCCGTTTTCGACCACAATCTTGCCCCGCAGAATGGTCAACACCGGCCAGGCACTGACCTGCTTACCCTCCCACGGCGTGTAATCACTCTCATGCAGGTCTTCATTGCGCACGATGCGGGCCTCCTCCGGGTCGAGCAGGGTGATGTCGGCGTCACTGCCAGGAGCAATCGCTCCCTTACGGGGATAAAGACCCATGATCTTCGCCGCGTTGCTCGAGACCAGGTCTACATACTGCGAAAGTGAATAGCCTCGCGCGGTAACCATCTCCTGATACATGACCGCAAGGCGGGGCTCGACCCCCGAATTTCCGCCGGTGGTGTCATCGATTCGCCGGCCCTGGACCTTAACCGACAACCTGCAGCACAGTTCATCCGTAGCGATACAGTGGATTGTGCCGTCCTGGGTCGCCTGCCATAAAGATGCCTGGTCTGCTTCGGTCTTGAGTGAGGGGTAAGTATGATAGATCTGCCCGTTCGGTCGACGGTAGTCGTCCTGGTTGTAGAGCAAATACTGATGCAAAGTCTCTCCGTAGATCGGTAATTTCTTGGCCCGAGCCTCTTCAACCGCGGCGACACCTGTCGCTGCACTGATATGCATCATGTACAGCGCAGTGCCTTCGACGTTCTCTGCCAGCCTCAGTACTCGGCGAAAAGACAGATCCTCGGACAAGACCGAGTGCACTTCGGACATGTTCTCGAAACCGGTTCGACCCTCCTGGAACAGGCGGCCATACATGTGCATGACCAGGTCATTGTCCTCGGCGTGGATCACTCCGAGCCCGCCGGATCGGGCCATCACCTGGAATACTTCCCACATGTAGCCAAAATCAACCATTCGTCCACGCCGGCTCGGCGTGATGTCGGTGGTGAATATCTTGATTGTCGGATAGCCGGCCTGGATGACTTCCGGTATAGCATCGATCAATTCCAGCGGCATACCGCCACGCAGCATCAGGTGATAGGCATAGTCGCAATGGCAGCGCCCTCGCCAATCCTGATCGCGACGGCTTATGGTCTGCTCAAAGGTCTCGCCTTCTTCCCACGCCGCGAAGTCGATCATTGTGGTGGTGCCACCGTATAGCGCCGCCCGACTGACCTGCGCCGGTGGTGCAGTCAGTTGCGCAGGAACTCCTTCGATGGCCGGGATGTGCCACGAGCAGTGGACGTGGGGATCGATACCCCCTGGCATGACGATCTTGCCATCAGCATCAATGATGCGGGCGTTTTCATCGGCCCTGAGCGCACCGGCCTTATCCACCGCCACGATCTTCTCTCCGGCAATTCCGACGTCATAGACGTCGCATCCCTGCGGTGTGACGACTTTCCCACCTCGAATCAGAATATCAAACATGACTTCTCACTCCTCGCGATTTAATGACCAACAGCCACGTTAACCGGCTGTGAACGGCCGAGCTGCCGGACTTCGGCATCTAGTGTTTCGATCAGTGCATTTACCCACCTTGGCTGAATGGCGCTTGCAATGAAAACCAGGCGGCTGCGCCGATCGCTGCCCGGCCAGCCGTCAAGCCAGGTAGGTGGGTGAAACACATGTTGCACACCGTGGATCACCATCGGACGTTCGGGATCTTCCTCGATCTGGACGATTCCCTTGAGGCGTAAAAGGCCGGCACCACAGTGTTCGGTGAGCGCCTGCAGCAGCAACGTCAATGTCACCGCACAAAAGGGCCTCTCTCGGACAATGCTGAAGGTCTCGATGGTGCTGTCATGTAGGTCTGTCTCACCGAGGTTGTCGTTTTGTTGCTCCGATTTTGGTTCGACGCTAGCGGACACACTGTACCCCAGCCACCGGAGAGGATCGGCCTGCTCTTGAGCAGACCCCAGCAGGAGAGAAGGCCTGATATTCCCATGGATGGCCGAGTGCTGTGGTGCCAATGGATTCAACTGACGCACCTCTGAACGCAGTCGTTGGGCTTCATCACCGGCAAGATCAACCTTGGTGAACACCAGCTGATCCGCTACTGCGACCTGCCGAAGCGACTCTGGAAAACGCGATAGTGTCGAAAGACCCAGCAACGCATCCACGGTAGTCACTACGTTTGCCAGCTTGGTTGTCTCGGCTAACGCCGGGTCCGAGGCCAGGGTCTGCAGGACCGGAAGTGGGTCAGCCAGACCGGTGGTTTCGATCAGGATCTGATCAAATGGCGGCACATCCCCACGCTGTCGCCGGGCGAGCAGATCGCGAATCGTCAGCACAAGGTCATCGCGAAGCCGGCAACACAGACAGCCAGTCGTCAATTCAACGAAATCTTCCTCGCTGGTCTCAACCAGCTCGTGATCCAGGCCTATCTCGCCGAATTCATTGATGATGACCGCTGTTCTACCCATCTCCGGATGAGGCAACAGGTGCGACAGCAGCGTGGTCTTGCCACTGCCAAGAAACCCTGTGAGTATTGTTACTGGAATCATCGCACCAGGATCCAGCTACAGGTTGACCACTGACGGGGCGATCACCAGGCCAAAGGCCGGATGGTCCGGTGCCAGTTTAGCGCGCAAGCCACGCAGCATCGTCAACGCTGACGGGTAGAATCGACTCCAAGGCTGTTCAGTCTGCGGATCTCGACAAGATAGAGCCCACTGCCAGTCTCCGGTAGGCCTTTGCCGGTACGTTACCAGCACAGTGATTCCATCGGCAACAACGACTAGCGCTTCGGCTTGATCTTTCCTGACCGTGATGTCTGCAACGACATCCCACGCCATGACCGCCCCTTCAAGCAGGTCAGCCAGGTGATGCCTGACACTGTTGAGATGGGCTTGTGAATGTGTCATGGTGCAGGACTCCCACTGGACAGGAAGAGATCGACGGTGAGCACCGATCCCACTGCTGGACCGCTAGAATAACGCGAAACCACATGGAATAAACCTCCGGTACGGAATGATTCGAAGGTCCGTCTGAAATGATCTCAAGGCTGGACCTGCGAGCTGGCTTTTCTTCTCCGGGGTAATGAGGTCAACTGACATGAAACTAGACAATAAAACAGCCATCGTCACCGGCGCCGCCAAAGGTATGGGCGCGGCGATCACAACAACCCTCGCACGCGAGGGTGCCGATATCGTCCTGACTGCACGGGATCCCGCGGCACTGGAAAAAGTGGCAGCTGAGGTTCGATTGCTCGACCGGGAAGCCCACGTCGTCACCTGTGATGTGACAAACGAGGAACAGGTCCGGGAGATGGTCGCCCATGCCCTGCGGGTTTTTGACGGTCAGATCGATATCCTGATCAACGTCGCAGGCGTGACCGGCCCCATAGAGACCCCGGTGCAGGATATCCCTGTTGAGGAATTCACCGACGTGATCATGGCTAACGAAAGAGGTACTTTCCTGCCGATCAAACATGTTGTACCGACCATGATCGCACAGAACAGCGGAAAGATCGTTAATATCGGTGGCACTTCCGGGCTGCGTGGCTATCCCATGCGAACCTCATACAGTGCTTCCAAGTGGGCGGTTCGTGGCATCACCCGCACCGTTGCTCTGGAACTCGGTAAACACAACATCAACGTCAACGCGGTCTGCCCGGGCATTGTCGAAACTCCACGCATGTCCAAACTGTGCGAAGCAAAGGCAAAAGTGCGTGGCTGGACCGTTGAGCAGGTCTACGACGAATATGTTCAGGAAATGGCCCTGAAACGGGTCACGACTCCACAGGATGTCGCCAACGCGGTGTTGTTCATGGCCTCGGATGACGCACGCAACATCACTGGCCAGGAACTTGCGGTTGACGGCGGCTGGGATGTCTAGAACAAAAAGACCCTGGACGCTTTGCTGTTATTCCACCGTGAAAGGCGGTGCTTTACTGATCAGGCCCCTTGCCTTCAAGCGGCTGGCGATGAGACCAAAGATACCCGATCGGAAAAACTTCATCACAATGATAACCATCGTTGCGAACAGCAGCATATGGGCATAAGGGCTCACGTCACGCATGATTTCCCACATGATGACCAGCAGGATTGCACCGATGATCGGACCCGTTAACGTGCCCAGACCACCGACAATCGTCATCGCCAGAATCAGGCCCATTTCAAGCAGTAGAAGATTCTGAGGTGCAAGCACCTGTACGAACAGGTGAGCGTAGATCGCACCGGCGAGACCGGCAAACAGGCTGGAGATCACGAACGCGTTGACTTTCCATTTTACGAGTTCGACCCCCATCGCCGAGGCGACATCTTCGTCCTCACGAATAGCCTTCAGATAAAGCCCTTTTTCCGAGTTCACGAGCAGATAGAGCACGCCAATCGTGATAATGGCCAGGGCCAGCATCACAAAATATCCAAGCAGGTGATTGGGTAGCCCCTCGCCAAACAGATAGGGGATCTGCAGGCCCAGCGATCCGCGGGTGAAATCGTGTTCGATCTGCAGGATCAGCCTAACCGTCTCCGAGAACCCAAGGGTCATCAACGCCAGGTAGGGTCCACGGGTTCGAAGGCACATACGCCCCAAACACCAGCCGATACCCGCTGCTGCTGCACCACCGATAAAGATGCCGAACCCCGGATGCACGCCATAGTGATAGCTGAGCAATCCGGAGGTATACGCACCGATTCCGGCAAAAGCCGCATGGGCAAAAGACAGCTGTCCAGCGTAGCCGAGCAGTAGATTCCATGACGACGCGAGAATTATGTAGTAGAGCGCCATTGCGGCAACACGGATCATGTAGCTGTCGAGCAGAAAGGGGATCACCAGGCCGCCGGCCAGGGCCAGCCCTATGGCGGCTCTCTGGAAACGGGTCACGCGCGACGTTCCTTCTGTCCAAAAAGACCGTGAGGTCGAAAAAGCAGCACCCCGATCAGCACCAGAAAGGCGAACACGTCACGGTAAGCAACCGAAACGTACACCGAGCCCAGGCTTTCCACTAATCCCAGGATAAGCGCTGCAACAACAGCCCCGGGAATCGATCCCATCCCACCCAGCACGATGATCACGAAAGCTTTGATCACAGGAATCTGGCCGACATCAGGGTAGACGAGAAAAACGGGTGCGAGCAATGCGCCCGCGCCTCCAGCGAGAAGGCCGGCAAGCACCATGGCTGTGATGTTCATCCTGACCGTGTTAATACCGACAATTGTCGAGCCGACCCGGTTCTGTGCCGTGGCCATCAGAGCACGCCCGGTCCAGGTGCCGTAGATGAAGAACAAAGTGGCCCCGATCAGCACTGCCGAGACACCAGCGGCAAACAACCGGTCGCCGGCGAGATAAAGATCGCCAATAACGTGCTTGGACCCTTCCCAGAACGCACCGGGCGTCATCTCGTAAGGACCGACGGCCGTTAAGGCCCCGTACTGCAGAAAGAGCGACAAACCGAACGTCAGGATGATGGCATATTCTTCCGGCCGGTCCATACGCGCCGTGTAGACTGGGCGCAGGAGTCCACGTTCCACCAACATTCCAAAGACCGCAACGCCAGCCATAGCCAGCGGCAGCCCGAGGATCGTTGGTATAGACAGCGGTATACCGAATACGGTGATCACCCCTGCCGTCAGCGCATACAGCGCGTATCCCCCCAGCATATAGAACTCCCCATGGGAGAAGTTCACGACCCGCATAATACTGAACACCACAGTCAGACCGAGTGCAATCAACGCATAGATGAACCCGAAAATCAGTCCGTTGACGATCTGGGAAAGGACGTAATAGTCCATGAACTGGATCCAGTAAGAGGTGAAAACTGTGACCGGGAGCGGGCCTGGGCCCACCCCCGGCCAACAGTCAAATTATGGCCGCGCAATCCCTGCGGTGGCAAACTGCTTGGGAAAAAGCACTGCTGCATCCCCGGCCGACTGTCCCACCTCGGTGTACTGAAAGATAAAGGTTGGTACAGCTTTCCACTGGTGATGCCAGACACCGTCTTCTTGTGAGAATTCAATGTCTCCCCGCGTACCCGGGATCTTGAGCGCCTGCAGGGCCTTGATGATGGCCTCGCTGTCGGTCGAACCGGCGTTCTTGATTGCGGTGAGCAGAGAAATCATTGCGTCGTACCCTTGCAGTGGCAGGTAGTTCGGCTGACGATCAAACTTGTCGATGTAGCGTTGTTTGATTTGTTCGCCGAGTTCGGTCAACTTGACACTGGGGCTGTAAGGGCAGGACATCAGCACATAGTTGCCTGCGTCTTTGACCGCTTCCCAGAAGACCTTGTCATTCTGCGCCGTACAGGTACCGTCAAGATAAAGAGTCTCTTTGCTTGGTGCGAAGCGAATCTCGTGGGCCTGCTTGAGGATCAGAAATCCACCCGGCTGGGTCACAGCAACAATCAACACCTCCGGCTTCACCTGGGTTTTGTATTTAAGCAGGATCGGCACAAAGTCCTTCGAGGTTTTCTCGACCACTTCGTATTGGAAATCGATATCAACATTCAACTTCTTGATTGCATTTTCGATGTTTTTTGCGATACCGATCCCGTAGTCGGTGTCCTCGACCAGGCTCGCTGCTTTCTTTATACCGTTTGCCGCCATCACGGCCACCATGTTCTCGGCCAGCTTCGACGAGTAGACGCTGGTACGAAAAATCTCGTCATACCCTGCTGCAGTCAGCGAATCCGACCAGCATGATCCGATCACAAAAGGAATACCGTGCTGATGGAAAACCTCGATCTCGGCTTTGCACACCGAAGAGTGATACTCACCAGCCGCAGCAACTACCTTGTCCTTGGTGATGAGCTTCTCGACTACAGTCGCACCAGTCGGGGGACGTCCTTGGGTATCCTCCACAATCAACTCGACCTGCTTGCCTAGAACACCGCCGGTCGCATTGATATCAGCGACTGCCCATTCGAGCCCCAGGACCAGTTCCGGTCCCTGCTGGTAACTGCCGGGTGAAGACAGCGGCGCCATGCCGCCGATCTTTATCGTGTCACCGGCCTCTATGGCGCTGACGGAGAATGAAACCGCTGCGGCCAGTGCAAACTGCGACAACAACTTCTTGTGACGTCTATTAACCATCGTCTTGTCCTCCTGTTAGATTGTTGAACATCGTTAATGAATCTTCACCGGTTGTCGTAAGACAGACTGTTCGGTGAAATCATCATTCAGATCTGCAACCAGTCCTTGATCATGTCATGCAGATTCGTTTCGAATTCGGACCGGCTCCCATTGACCTTGTTCCGCCCAACCTCGAGTACGTAAATATAGTCACCAATTCGAATAGCCTCACGAACATTCTGGTCGACGAGAAGAATGGTCAGGCCATCCGCCTTGAGGCGCTCAATGGTATCGTACACTTCTCTGGCAATAATTGGGGCCAGCCCAACCGTCGGTTCATCACAGATCAGTATTTCAGGCCTGATCATCATGCCGCGGGCAACTTCGAGAATCTTCTGCATTCCGCCGGACAGGTCGCCGGCCTTTGACTTGCGCCGCTCACGCATGAGCGGGAATAGATCATAGACCCTTGTGAGTTCGTCTCGGATGCGCGCCTTGTCCCGGCGAAATGTCCAACTGCCAAGATGAATGTTCTGTTCTACTGTCAGGTGAGGATAAACAGTGCGCTCCTGTGGCAGGTAACAGATCCCCAGACCGGCCATGGTGTGACTCGGACGTCCTGTCAGGTCTTTATCATCCCACATGATCTGCCCTGACTTTGGCTTGAGAAAGCCACAGATCACCCGCATCAGCGTCGATTTTCCGGAACCGTTAGGTCCGATCACCGAAGTGATCTGCTGTTTGTGCACATCGACGGAGACATTCTGAAGAATGTTGATTTCGTCAACATAGCCGGCAACGATATTCTGCGCGCTGAGCATCGTCAGACTCCCAGATAGGCCTCGATCACACCCGGATCCTCCCGCACGACCTCTGGAGTACCGTCTGCGATCACTTTGCCATTAGCGAGCACTACGATCCGCGAAGCCAGCCCCATGATAGTCGGCAGGTCGTGACTGACGACAATGAAGTCAATGCCCTGATCGCGAAGATCTCGTATGCGCTCCAGAATGCGCTCAACCAGAAGAGGATGAATACCCCCAAATGGTTCATCGAGGAGCATCAGGCGGGGTTTAAGCATCAGCGCCCTGGCAAATTGAAGCAGCATGCGCTGCCCACCGGAAAGATCGGCCGCCTGTTCATCGGCAAAATCGGCGATTTCCAGAAAATCGAGATATTCTTTTGCACGCCGAATCAGAGTAACGCGGGTTTCTGTTCCCTTGTCACGGACCGTGAAACCTGGTGCCAGCATGTTCTCAACAGCGGTCATGTGCGGGAAGATTCTTGCAATCTGAAACGTGCGGGCAACACCGGCCCGGGCGATCCGGTGTGGTGACTCTTTCTCTATCCTGTTTCCCTCGAAGCTGATCGCTCCGGAGTTAAGGGGATAGATACCACTGGTCGCATTGAGCAACGTGGTTTTTCCAGAACCGTTGGGACCGATCAGACCGATCAACTGCCCCTTCACCATCGAAAAGGAAACCGAGTCGAGTGCCTGATTACCACCGAAGGCAATGCTGCCCTCTGAGATCTCGAAAACCGAATTGTGCTCGGACACCATTTAATCGACCGCACCGCACATGGATCGTATTCCTCCCTCAGCCACCGCAGTAACTCCCCCCTGGAATATACGTTGGGCGTTTGCTCTTTGAATCTAACTGCCGGTTGCGTCCCCTTGCAGCCGAATTGCGAGTGCAAGCATAACCCAGTCTTGTCAGCCGTACCACGCTGGTCAACCTATACAAAGGCACTTTCCCGACCCAACTGCGCCCACTGAGCCAGATGAGCTGCGGCTCGATCGAGACTCACGCCCGTGATCAGGCGGGTGGTTTGTATGCTTTCATAACCGCACCGGCCTTGCCCATGCTTGCCACAGCCTGGTCCATGGTCAGAAGCTTCGTTGTCCGACCGCCGACTATGGCCCCTGTGGACGAAATCGCCAATGCAGCTCCGGCCATCGACTCATCATCCGGCATATCCGCAATGACGATAATATCGTCCTCACCAAAGGCCATCCAGCAGCCCGTCATCGTCCCGCCATTTGCCTCGATTACGGCGCGCGCAGCCGCGCTTCGATCTTCAGGATTGGTGACCAAAGCCCTGAGGGCGTCCGAAGAGTAAGATCCTTGATACATGTATGCAGGCATTGTTCTCCTCCAATGATCTTGGGAATTCCGGAAATCGGGTTCCTGTCTGATCACGTTATCAAAAGCCCCCGCGGCCTGCAATGAGAGAATTTCAACCCCCCCTTCCTGAAGCAGCCACCGATCCAGATCCGCTCAGAACAAAGGTGCCAGCCGTTCGAAGCGCAAGCCAAGAGCGGATATCGGGGATTCCGGATTAAAGTGATACAGGAGTGTCGATAAAGCCCGTTTCATGTCATTATTCAGCCGATGGCGACAAACCGAAAAACCCTGGAAACCACTGTCCAATCTTCTTCGAACGCGGATCGACAGGTCCGCCACCTGAAGGAGACTATCTCTGCGTTGCGTGATCGGCTCGAGGCGTATCAGTTCGAAAAAAACAAGGCCGTTCAGGCAGCAGTCGCAGCCTCCAGCAGTGAGATCGAGCAACTCAAAACCACCACCCAGGCACTGCGGGATACGTTAGAGGAACTGAATTTTCAGAGAAACAAAGACGTTCAGCAGACACGGGCGGATTCTCAAGATGAAATAAAACAACTTCGAAAGACCATACAGGCCATGCGGGATGAAACTGAAAGTGTTCGATTCGAAGGCGACAAGAAAACCCAGCAAGCGGTCGCGACTGCCAGTGACGAGATTCGCCAACTACGCGAAACCGTACAGTCTCTGCGGGATGAAATGGAAAGCGAGCGATTTGAGGGCCAGCAGAAGGCCCAGAAAACACTCACCGATTCCAGTAATGAGATCAAGCTACTGAAGGACTCCGTCAGCGCGCTGCGGGACCAGCTCGATGCGTTGCGGGCCGGCCATGAAGATTAGCTTTCAGGTTAAGTATGAGTCCAATGCTGCGTGGACTCTTTGTTCCACTCACCAGAGCTCGAGCCCAGGAAAACCAAGCGGGTAACCTGTTGACGGCGCCAACCACAACGCAGGTCCGAAGATGACAGCAGCGAGAAATTCTAAACGGAAATCTGCGGCCATGCGTCTTCGTGAGGCAGAACTTTTGCTCAAAGTCTCAACACTTTGTGCCTCTCTGGACTCATTGGACGAAGTGCTTGCAACACTGGTGGACATCACCTCGCAAGAAATCGGCTGCCAACGAGCGACACTTTTTCTCAACGACCCGCAGACCGGAGAGCTCTACTCACGTGTCGCTCAGGGCTCTCTGCAACGGGAAATCCGAATACTCAACTCGGTGGGTATAGCTGGGCATGTCTTCACCGAAGGCGAAGGCCTGATCGTTAGCGATGCCTATGCTGATCCCCGTTTCAACAAGGAAATCGATCAACAGACTGGTTTCAAGACAGAAAATATTCTCTGTGCACCGGTCCGAACAGCGAAGGGGCGGATCATCGGAGCAATGCAGTCCCTCAACAAGATCGAAGGTCAGTTCACCGAAGATGACCTGTACCTGTTGGAACAGATCACGCTGCAAGCATCCATCGCCCTGGAGAGCAATATCTTCTCAGAGCGAATGGCCGAGAAACGGCAACAGGAAATGGAGTTTCTTAGCCTGGTCGCCGATGTTACTGCTGAGCTGGATCTTGGAACTTTACTGCAACGGGTGATGTCTGAAGCGACTCGCATGTTAAATGCAGAGCGGTCTACATTGTTTTTGAATGACGACAAAACCAGTGAGATGTTCTCCAGAATCGCTCAGGGTGATTCTGTTGGCGAGATCCGCCTGCCCAATCACCTGGGCATTGCTGGCACCGTTTTCACCTCCGGTCAGAGCGTCAATATTCCTCACGCGTATGCCGACCTTCGTTTCAATCCGTCGTTTGACAAACAGACCGGATTTTTCACCCGCTCCATTCTCTGTGTGCCGATCCATAACAAAGACGGAAAAGTCATCGGTGTCACACAGACCTTGAACAAGCACGGTGGGCCTTTTACCGACGAAGATGAATCTCGCTTAAAAGCATTCACTGCCCAAGTTGCTATCGCCCTCGAGAACGCAAAGCTGTTTGATGATGTACAGCAGATGAAAGATTACAACGATGCGGTCCTCGAGAGCATGACAAACGGAGTGCTTACAGTCGATGATGAAGGCTATATCGTGACCTGTAACAAGGCTGGGTTGCAGATACTGCGTACCGAAGCTTCCAGCATTGTCGGTGCGAAAACCGAGGAGTTTTTTTCCGGTGAAAATAAACTGGTCAGTGAGCGCTTCGATTTTGTTCGGGAAACGCAACAAACCGATATATTGATGGATGCCGCTTTGGTCCTCGGTGAAGAACCGGTCTCTGCGAATCTCACCGTGATGCCACTGCTCGGCTCTGGGGAGGATGGTGAGAAACTGGGGTTGATGCTGATGATAGAAGACATCAGCGGTGAGAAACGCATGAAGTCAACGATGTCCCGGTACATGGACCCGGCCATTGCCGACCAGCTTCTGACTGGTGGTGGCGAAGATATTCTGGGGGGCACGAGCGCGATTGCCACGGTTCTTTTCTCTGATGTGCGGGACTTTACAACCTTGACTGAGGAACTGGGTCCACAGGGAACTGTCTCCTTCCTGAACGACTACTTTACAGTCATGGTTGATTGCATTACTCATGAAGAGGGGATGCTCGACAAATTTATCGGCGATGCGATCATGGCTGCATTTGGCCTTCCGATTCCCCATGACGATGATGAGGATCGCGCGGTCCGGACTGCTATTTCAATGATCCGTGAGTTACAACTCTGGAATGAAGAACGTAAGGCCAAGGGCTTGCGCGCCGCTGACATGGGGATAGGTCTTAACACAGACCAGGTGGTATCCGGCAATATCGGGTCACCAAAGCGTATGGACTACACGCTGATCGGCGATGGTGTAAATCTGGCTGCCCGCCTGGAAAGCGCCTGCAAAACCTACTCAGCGCGAATACTGATCAGCGAACACACATTCAGAAAACTGCGCGGCACATACCGGGTCCGGGATGTGGATCTGGTCTTAGTCAAAGGGAAAACCAAGCCAGTCGGTATATATGAAGTCCTTGACTATCATGACAATTCTTCTTTCCCAGATCTGATGGAAGCGGTCGGCCACTTCAACGAGGGAATATCGAATTATCGAGACGCGAACTGGGACAAAGCCACGGCACAATTTAGTGAGACCCTGCGATTCAACCCCCAGGATCGCCTGTCGCAGACCTACATTGATCGATGCACACATTTCAAAGCACAACCACCGGGAGACGATTGGAACGGTGTTTGGGTAATGACCTCTAAATAGCCAGCCACTAGCGTCTCCCGCTCTAAGGCGGGACCGTGTCCGCTAGCGCCAGGTCCGGGAATCCCTCAAGAAAGTGCTGATCATGTTTCCAGCTTGTCCGCCATCTGGGTGACCTTCTTCTGAAAATGGGTAAGCGCCGGCTCGTTGCGACCATACGTCAGATGCGACTGGGCACCGGAACTGAAACCGAACTGGATACCTTCGCCCGTCGGAAAGTCCTCTTCTTCGACGACCCGCAGGACCAGTGCCAGGTTGCGGTTCCAATGATCCCGCGCACTGTCACAGGTCGCAGGTTGGGGGATAAAGAAATCTAGGAATATCGTCGACCGATCCGCACAGTTGCCCTGCGGGTAGATTCGCCATATCTCCAGGTGGTCGGCCTGTACCACAAACACCGTGTTGGGGAACAGCACGTAGACCAGGGCAGAATGCTCAACAAAGTCCCAGCGTTCTTCGGGCAGGTTGCGGAGCGACTCGATAGTACGACGCGGATACGCCACTCGCAGATGCGGCCCGAACGGCGCAAACAGGCAAAGGTTGTTGAAGAAGATCGGTGAAATCGAGTCCTGATGCAGTACACCAAAGTGGTACGACTCCAGGAAAGTGTCGATGACCAGCTTCCAGTTCATCGCTACGCAAAGTTCCTTCGACGTATAGTGGTAATAACCAGAAACACCGTAGGACGCCAACTCAGGACCTAGCCCTGCCAGATAACTATCGACGTCGATCTCCTGCGACACCGTCTGGTTTTCGGCTGCAGACGCACTGGCCCAGATCATGCCGTGGGACTCGACCGCGGGCAACTGAACAAGCCTCTGGGCTGCCGGGTCCAGGTCAGGGAAATTCCGCTTGTCCGGGATACCGAGTAACCGGCCTGCACAGTCGTAGGTCCAGCCGTGATAAGGACACTTGAAACGTTTTTGCCCCTGGCCTTGGCCTTCCGCAATGCGCGCCCCTCGGTGCCAACAGACATTCATGAACGCCCGGACCACTCCGTCTTCACCGCGCACGATCAACTGCGGGACCCCGGCATGATCGCGAGTCAGATAATCTCCTGGGTTTGCAATCTGGCAACTCAGCCCGACCAGCAGTGGCAGTCGCTCGAACAACGTAAGGCGTTCTCGTGCAAGACGTTTTTGATCGGTGTAGTTTGTCACCGGGTTGCGATACGTGGCCCTCGCAAGGTCGGTCGTACCGGCATCGAGATGGCGGAATACCTCGCGAACCAGTGTGGCCTGAAGCGATTTATCCATGATGTTTAGCGGCTTGTCGGGCGCTGTGGCAGGCATTTTCTCTCATTTTCTGTCAGCGGAGTCCTGTACGCCAAGTCTGGCGATCTTGATAGGTACGTTCACGACCCGCCCCAGCGTTTCAACTGCCTGTGGACCAGCGTGTCAACCTGTGGCCGGCACGGCTGACCGCGGTATGCAGCAGGATAGTGAGTGCCGCCAGAACGAACAGCGCCGCGAACATCAGATCGATCTTGACCCGGCCATTTGCCAGGAGCATCAGGTAGCCCAGGCCCCGGGAAGCGCCGACCCACTCTCCGATTACGGCACCAATAGGTGCATAAACTGCTGCAAGTTTCAGGCCTGACGCCAGTGCCGGAAGTGCTGCCGGCACTCTGATCTGGAACAAAGTTCGCAGCGGAGTGGCATTCATGGTCGCAGCCAGATCAAGAAAACCGTCCGGGGTGTTGCGCAGGCCATCATAGAATGTCGAGGCGACCGGAAAATAGATGATCAGCAAGGTCATGGCAATCTTTGAGCCGATCCCGTAACCCAGCCACAGCGTCAACAATGGTGCCAGGGCAAATACCGGTACAGTCTGGCTGAATACCATCAACGGTAAGAGCAGGCGGCGTGCTGTGGGAGAGACCATCAGATACAGCGACGTTCCAGCGCCCAGTATTGCTCCAAGCACCAGGCCCGCGAGGACCTCCGCCAACGTCACGAGTGCATGTTCCCCGATCAGCCCGGCATGATTGATCGTCGCGCCGGCGACCCGAAACGGTCCCGGCAAAATGAACGGCGGTACTCCGCTGAGCCGGACCAGAAGCTCCCACACCGCCGTGACCACAATTACGATGAGTACAAGGTCGCGCAACCGTCTCATCGCTGTCGCAACCTTGCAAACAGCTGAGACTGGATTCTGAGCGTCT
>CAZVVN010000070.1:0-17037 GCA_964630665.1 uncultured Acidiferrobacteraceae bacterium
TAACTTCATAGGATCCGTATTCCTGGCCCACAACCACCGTTGAGCTTTCACCAGTTTGGTTGTCGGGGGCAACACCCGAGGTCTCGCGAGAGACAACCACGTCCGTCACATCGGGTGTCAGTGTTTCGTCAACGATCCTGCGAAGGTAAGTCGCAAAGACTGTGGTGCCTTCGATGAGCAGGGGATCAAAGGCGATCTCGCCCGTCGCATAGTCAATGGTCCCGACTTGCTTACCTTCTTGCCCCACCAGAGCAGTATTGCCGTCATCGAAGATCTGCAGCAGATCGCCCGGAACTGGGTTGTCTGCTGATAGGCTTTCTCCTTTAGAGGTAAACACAGCCAGAAGCTCAAGGCTGCCAGGTACAATAGGCGAGCTGGCCAAGGACAATACGCCAGGTGTGGCGTCGGTCGGAAGACCAATCTTTTCTGCCGCCTGCAGGTGCCCCTGACCGGCATCTGGCGCCGATGCGTAGCGTGCAATCCAGTGCACCCTGTGGTCCGGGTACGGTATACGGGTGATCGATCCATCCTGATGATCGGTCTGACCGCTCTTGCTGCCGTCTCTGGTACTCAACAGCTGGCCATCTAATTGGTCCCTGTGTGGCACTGATTCAGTAGCCGCTTTCCCAGGTGTGACGGGCACCTCGAGCAGCGTCAGGCTCCCCGGCATTATGGGTGGATGGTGTAATCGGTGGTCACCTTCGAAGGTTTGATACAGGTTGAACGAATCGGGTTCCCATTTTTTGTTGGGTGTGAGTTGCTCCACAAACCTGTGTCCGCCCTTGGCAAATACATCGGTAAGATAAAGCTTGAATTCGCGATCCTCGGATTTTTGCCCTTGTAGCTGAAGCACCATGGTGCCCGGTTCAGCAGGTGCTGTTTGCGAAGAGGGTTGTTCTTCCCAGGTACAGGTGGTGGTACCGATAACCGGGGTATCTTCGATAACTGGGGGTGGGGTCGGAGTCTCGTCCTCTTCCAATAAAGGTTGCGCAAGCGATTCTGCCTGGCGTCGCTCAACCTCGGCAGGTGTACAGGCCTCATCCACCAGTTGATACTGCAGGCACTTTTGATCCAGCAGATTCTGACAGTTGTCCGTATCGATGTTTTGCGCAGTACACCACTCTGTCAGTAAGGTCTCTTCTGTGGTCGGCCCTTCCAGGATAATTGCCGGCTGAACTGGTTCTTGGCCCGCCACTACCTCGCAGGTTTCCCCGGCCCGCTGGATACAGAAAGGTTCACTGTATGAAAAAGCTGAAGCGTCCTCAGGGTCATTCCGGTTCAGGGTCTGCAGCCGCAGGCGATAATCATTGCCAGTCAGTAGCGTTCGAAAAATACGCCAGTCGAGACTGGTCCGTTCTGAGTAATGGGTTACGGTCTTTACACGATGCCCAGCCTTGTACAGATCGAGGCGGACGTTCGCTTTGTGAGGCTTTTTCCATTTGATTTTCGGAAAAAGATTCGTTTCCTCTAGATCCCAGGTGGACTTTGATGTCGGTAAGGTCACCGAAAGGGTTTCATCGCTTTTGCTGGTGATTGCAAACGCCTCGCTGTGCCCGAGCAGGGCAGGGTTATCAAGCGCACTCACCTGAATGACATAATCCTCACCTGGCATCACTGTGTACGGCAGGGCTTCTAGGGTATAGCTGTTTACTTCCCCTGGTTTAGAGACAAATCCGGAGGCCATAGTCAGGCGGGGCTGTTTGTTCCGGGAAAGCACAATCCGAACCCGGTGTGTTTCGGCTGTCTCGTCGGTCCAGCTGATCTCAACGGGATCCCCCACTGTGATCTCGAGAGGAGCCATCTGTGGTTTCGCCGCCTCATCCTCTTTGCCCGTGGGGTTTGTGGCCTTAACGTTGGTGTATTTATTGTCGATGCCGGGATCACCCAGGCGGAAAAAGCCGCTGCTAATTATTCGTCCCCGGCCAGTGGTTGATTCAACCTGGAAGAAACAGCCTGGGGACAGCCGGCACTGTTTCAAGATGCGTTCGTCTGTCTTTGACAGGTCCCATTCAAAGGTGCCACTGTTTTCCTGTTTCCAGTTATCGAGTGCCAGATTGGAACCGTGTTGGCGAAGTTCGATTGTCACTTTATCGTGCAACCACTGCGATGGGTCTTGCCAGAGCAAAGTGATCGGCTCTGATTCCGGGAGTACCGACATTGCTGTCGGGAGAATGACTTTTGCCCGGTCTGAAACTAAATAGTGTCGAATTTGATTACGGTGTCTGTCGCTCTTGACCCACTTTTTTATGATGAATTCATCAGATTCAATACCCGTTATATCGCCTTGCGTTGGAACTACTGAGATCCTTAGTCCAGTACCGTGTGGTACGTTTGCGGGAATCGCCCATCGGTAATGACCGTCATTGCCAATGTTCTCAGCGATGCGGATCGGCGCAACCCACTCGTAGAATTCTTTTGCTTTTTTCTTGTAGGGGCTCGCTCCTGCTACCTTAAAGATACAGTGCTGTGGTTTCTTTTTGTCACTTCCGCGGGAATAATTGACGACAAAACCACCGCAGGAACCGTTCTTTCCATCAGCCCTGCCAGATTCACAACGCTTCTTGCACGCTGTTACAAAGCCCTCGAGGTCAGCATCACGTCTTTTCCGATAGTAGAATCTTTTGGCACCGGTTCCTTGACCTTTGACTGCGTGGTTCTTGTGCAAAACCCAGTCTAGTTTTTCTTCGATACTACTGCTTTTAACAGTTCGAGAAAGATAAAGATCGATGGGGCCAGTGTAGTTTTTCAGTTTCCACTCGATCTGTACTGTCGCTCCCGCGGACCAGTGTTCGTTGTGTTTAGGGATCAGTACCCGACCCGGGCCACCGGAATACTTAATAGGCTTATTTTGGGTTGAGGCGTCCTGATTTTCTTTGCTGTCCTTTGGGGATTTGGCCTTGATAATTGAAAACGCAGCACTCTTGAGAGCTTTCTTGGCCGGAGTACCCGTGTTAGCGATGCTGATCTGATAATTACCCTCGGGGACATTATCAGGTACCTGCCAGGTGCAGTTACCGAAGTTCTGTTGGCAATCTGTCGATTTGATCGAATAGCTTTCTTCCTGATCGCCTCGATCAGTGATACGAACCAGATCGATACTGATTTCCTTGTTTTGGTTTAACTTGTTTTCATAGAAATCTTTAGATTTCTTTTTATAGGGGCTTGCGCCCTCTCTCTTAAATACACAATACCGGGGTTTTGTTTTGTTAATTCCACGGGAATAATTGACGACAAAACCACCGCAGGAACCGCTCTTTCCGTCAGCCCTGCCAGATTCACAATGTTCCCTGCAGGCTGTTACAAAGCCCTCAAGGTCACGATGACGTCCTTTCCGATATTTGAATTTCTTCGCACCGGATCCTTGTCTCTTAACAGCATGGTTTTTATGCAGCTTCCAGTTGTCCCACTCGAGCATGGCCTGTCGACCGATCTGTAATTCGGCGCCCGCGGCAGGGACGCTAATCTCTGGAGTCGAGACATCAGAAACGCCAGGGCCTGTCACCAGGCCTGCAACGACAAAGAAAAACAGGCAACCTGTACTTCGAGCTGCTCTCATGCACCTCACCAATTCAGAAAAATCGATGTTATTGAAGTGATTGTTGTCGCCGGAACCTAACAAGAGCTGCAACTCCTGTCTAGGTGGGATCAATTCTACAGTGTGATCACCATCACATTGTGGAAGCAAAAGCTGGATAGATCATGAGAATACTGTAAGGAATCAACACCTTATCTGACAGATCTGAACTATTGAATCTGAGCGCGACATCTGTGGGCATCCAATTTCTGCTTCCTGCAGTCGTGTGCTTAAGGTCGGTCGGTTTATTATGCTGAACATAATAAATAGAGGTAGCAACATTAGCCGGCGGTGATTTGATTTGGGCGTCAGTCGTTGCCGGAGTACATGAACAAATTCAGTGATTGCGGGTACAACATTCAATAACACGGTGGACCCTGCTGGATGCGCCATCGAACAGCCTCTATCCACGGTGTTCTATCCCCGGGGACGGCCATCAGGTCCGAACGACGTTCGTTAATCGCTTCCTGCCACCAGGTGACGCCAGCCTGGGCGTACTTAGCAGTCGTTTCTGCGGCCTGTTCCGGGTCGTCACCGGGCGTGGTGCCCTGTACACTGACATCGAACGGGCCATCGCTTTTCCGATGCCCCTGGACAAAATCGATGATCTGTCGTATTTGAGTGGGTGTTGGGTAGATTTCAGGAGCAGTGCCACTCAGGATGGGAAACACCCCATCCCAGTGGGCTGCCCGTCGAAAAGGCGCCTTGCTGGGCCACGTGCCAGCAACCCAGATCGGGATGCGGGGCTGCTGTAGCGTTGCGGGTAGAAACTGAGCATCTTTGAGTGTGTAATGCTCTCCTTCAAAGCTGAATGGTTCGCCGCGCCATAATCCATTGACCACCTGGAGTCCTTCATCCAGCATGATGCCTCGGGTTTTAAGGTCCGCTGCCTCGCCAAGGTTTCTGAATTCAGCCTGGGCATTCCCGATGCCCACACCAACTGTCAGTCGCCCACCCGATAGATGATCCAGTGATACGGTTTCACGGGCGAATTTCCAGGGCCGCCGGCGGGGTAGAGGCGTTACCATAAGGCCGATCCGGATGCGCCGGGTGCTGGTCGCAATGGCGGTCAAAGCGATCCAGGGATCGACCATGGGCATGGTACGGCCGTCCCAGGCGATGTGATCCCAGACAAAGAACCCGTCCCAGCCGGCGGTTTCGGCATTGCGGGCCAGTCCAGCGAGCGTCAGAGCATCTCCGCACTCACCAAAGTTGATAATGTTAATGGCATATTTCATAGGTTCTTCAAATTTGCCTACGAAACCCACAGCCTATTGATAGAGGTTCTCACTCAACAGTTATTCTTGGCAGGACAAGCGAAAAGGATCGGATTCTCTAATATGGATATCGTGGAGTGCTGAGAATTCAATTTTAGACGGTTCTGTTGCGCACAGGGATCCAAATTGATGACTGTGAAGTCGTTTGCCAGGGTGACTCCAAAGTTTGAAAAATTCCGTTAGGCATCTTTTATATGCACAATCTAGACAGGTTTCCAAGTCTCCACACACGGATCAGGCCGACTGCTGAGGCGATCGTGCATGACGGTCCATGGATCACCTACTCTGATTCACTGAATCGCTCGCTGAACCTGGCGGGTTGGCTCAAGAATCGAGTTAGGGGTGTGGGTACCATCGTTGCGCTCGGCTTAACGGCACACGAGTGGCTCGAGGTGGTCGTGCTAAAGCTAGGAATGGTGATGGATCTTGAACGATTGGTAGTCCACTGTGGCGAACACATGGTGAGCTTCGATGTTTCCATGGACCGAATCGTCACGGGTGCCTTGCTCCGCAACCCTTCATGTAAGGTCCTCAAGCGTGAAATCAGAGGACGCTTGCAGTGACTCATAAAGATGAGTGAACGTCGGCAGCCACCCGTCGATGCGCGGGAATCTCGACCACTCAAGGGAATCTTTCTCACAGTCGTTGGTATTGGCTGCATCACGTTCAACGATGCAATGATGAAGCTGATCATTGACGATCACCCGATTGGTGAGGCGATCTTTGTGCGCGGCCTTTTTGCCCTGCTGCCGATCGCATTCCTGGTTCGCCGAGCAGGCGGCATCCGCTCGTTGAAGTTTCACGATACCGCTGTGCAATTCTGGTGCGTAGTGTTGCTGGTTGGCCCACTTTTTCTCTACATTTTTTCCCTGCGGCTGCTGCCGTTGTCCATCGCGACCATCATCTTCTTCACCAACCCGCTTTTCGTGACGCTGCTTGCCCCGTGGTTTCTGGACGAACGAGTGGGTTGGCGACGTCTGACGGCTGTCCTGGTAGGGTTTGCCGGTGCGAGCCTGATCGTGAAACCAGTCGGCGACGCTTTTTCGTGGATCATAGTGGGCCCACTGATCGTGGCATTGCTCTCCGGGGTGCGTGAACTGGTGGTGCGCGCTGCACTGGCCCGTGAGACATCCGAGTCGCTGCTGTTTTATTCCACTATGGCTGTCATGCTGACTGGGCTGGCAACAGCACCGTTTGGATGGGTGGCTTTGTCCGGGGAGGACCTGATACTGCTGGCAGCCGCCGGCTTGGGATTCGGCTTTGGAATTTACCTGATGACCGACGGTCTGCGGTATGGAGATGCCAGCCTGTTGTCGCTGTACAAGTACAGCGGTATTGTCTGGGCTCTGATACTCGGTTTTCTGCTGTGGCGCGAGGTGCCAGATGTCTGGACACTGTCGGGTACCGGATTGATCATCGCCAGCGGGTTGTATATCGTTTACCGTCAGCGGCGAATTTCCGCCTAGGTATCAGGCACCGACGGGCCGGTTGCCTTGGATTTTGTTCTGCCACGGGCATCTCGCATTCCAGTTCTGGACGTGACGGTTAACTCGACTTGCTGGACAACTTGTCCATACCATCAAGAAGTGCCTGGTCGAGGATCGTGATCGCCCGGTCGATTTCGTCGGTTGTCACAGTCAGAGGTGGGGCGATGCGCCAGACGGCACCGCGTTCCGGTCGGCGGCGGATGTTCATCGACAGGCCCAGTTCAAAGCAGCGCTGCGTGGTCAGCGAGCCAAGCGCATGAAAAGGTTGGCGGGTTTCCCGGTCCGTAACCAGTTCAACACCTAACAGCAGCCCTTGGCCACGGATATCACCGATGGCTTCATGGCACTGCTGGAGTTCGCGCAATTGGGCTGTCAGGTAATCACCCATTTCTAGGGCCCTTGCGATGAGATCTTCTTGCCGAATTGTTTGAAGGACAGCAAGGCCGACCGAAGCGGGCAGAGGGTCAGAAACGTGGCTGGTATAGAAGGTGAAACCGGCAGCATGAGCCCGCTCTTCGATGTCGGGGCTGGTGACCGTCGCAGCAAGCGGAAGCCCGCCGCCAAGAGTCTTGGACAGCGTCATGATGTCAGGTGTGACGCCAAGTTTCATGGCCGAACAGGTGGCACCCACACGGCCAAACGCTGTTTGTGCCTCGTCGAAAATCAACAGCATGCCGCGTTCCAGCGCGGCATCCTGAAGTCGGCCAAAATATCCGGCGGGCGGTACGATCACACCGCCTGCCGAGATCACAGGCTCTGCGATGATCGCCGCCGGTGCGCCGTCACTCGCCATGTCGAACATCTTCAGGCCGACACGCAGACAGGACATGTCGCAGGCATCACGACAGTGTTCGACGGGGCAACGGTAAGCGTTGGGTTCCGGAATGACATGACTGCCTGGAACTTTGGGGCCGTAACCGCGCCGATCGCTGGCGAATGTCGCTGCGGCGGAGCCCCCGGTCGTGCCGTGCCAGGACCCGCCAAGAGCGAGGACCTCGTATCCGCCAGTCGCAAGTTTTGCCAGGCGCAGGGCCGCTTCGTTGGATTCACTACCGGTGTTGAGAAACAGCGATTTACGCAACGGCGAGGGCAACCAGTCTGCAAGCGCTCTGGCAAGCTTGACGACCGGTTCGGGAATCATTCCTGAGAACAGATGCAGGGCGGTATCACAGCTCTGCCTGATCGCCGCGGTGATCGCGGGATGGTTGTGGCCCAGGGTTGCGCACATCTGCCCTGATGTGAAGTCTAGAATCTCGTGACCTTCACTGTCGGTGACAATACTGCCTTTTGCGGTTCGAAAAAGGTTTGGGAACGCATCACCACCGTAGCGTATCAACAGGTCCCTGGCGTCAGCTTTCAGGTCGGAATCCACAGATTATCCTCCTGTGATGTTAAACAGAGAGTTTCCAGGACGCTCAACCACGAGCGTCTCGAATGTCGGATCGGTCGCGCCCCAGTCACTATACCGGGTGCTGTCAGTAAATTGTTTTGTTCAGCATCGATTGAATCCATTCCCCGGACGTTGTGGGATTGTGGCGGGGTGGATCGCCGGGTGACGAACATGTTGGTATGCACTCGATTCGGGCGTCGTAGGCGGGCTGGTGAAAGAATGCTATGGAAAGCCGGTCTCCTTTACTGCTATGGGGGATGACGACCCGGTGCAAAGTGGATACCCAGTGATCATTCGTCCAGGCAGCCATCAGGTCGCCCAGGTTGATCACGAAAGAGTCAGGGACTACAGGTACATCCTTCCAGTTACCTTTCGGAGACTTGACCTGCAGGCCTGGTACACCATCGTGGTAGAGAATGGTCAGGCTGCCCCAGTCGGAATGCTCACCGCGTCTAAGTTGACCTGGTTCGGCCGGTCCGTTCAGAGATGGATAGTGATTGATCGTGAGATTCGAGACATGATCACGAATCTTGTCCTCAAACCAGTACTCGTCAAGACCCAGTGCCAGCGCCATCAGTCGCATCAATTCACTCGCCAGGTTTTCCATCGCCGAGTAGTAGGCCTCGAATGCCGTCCTGAAGCCGGCAGGTCGGCAGGGCCAGGTGTTCGCGGAGAAGAATAACTCTCGACCTTTGCGCAGGCCCGCCTGGCGGGCCACTTCCGGATCATCGAACCGGTTGGCAGCGAAAAACTCACACAGATCAGGCGGTGTTTTGATATCGCGGGACAGTGCGAGGGCATCGTGTTTAGCTGGGGCGTAACCACGAAAACCTGAAACCGAAGTGCTGCGCATTTTCTCCTCGTGCGGCAGTGAGAAGAATTCCCGGGCGTTGTCCTCAATACTGCTCAGCACAGGATGTGGGATCTCGTGACCGGTGATGATCAAGAAGCCGATCTCATGGCAGGCTTTGCCAATGTTCTCTACCGCGACTTCTCGCTTGGGACCAGGTACGAGCGCCCCATAGAGATCGACCAGCGGTATGTGCTCTGCCTTCACTGAGGGGCACCCGTCGGGCTCAGTTTAGTGTGGGCCAAAGTGGCGACAGGCTTGATCGGCGTCGGAACGTGCCGAAAAAATTGGTAGGCGTGGGTGTTTCAGCACAGTTCTGCCGAGATCGCGGCTTCTCGCTCTGCGATGAAAGCGAGCAGTGTCTGATCCAGGGTCGGATCGATGCCGGGTTCTTCGTATCGAGCCAGCCAGCGCTTTGCTTTGGCGAGGCCGACTTGTTCGCTGTCTTGCCGCCCTTCAACGTCCCACTGCTCGTAGGTGACGTTGTTCTGGGAGGGAAAGATGAAAAGATCGGCCTTGCGGGTATGGGCAGCACCCAGGAAGTGCCCCCCAGGGCCCACATCCTTGATCGTTTCGAAGATCTCGTCAAGATCGTCAAACCGACATCCCTGGCAGAAATGATAGAAAGCATCGAGTTGTTCGAAATCGATCACGGTCTTGGCATAACCCACACCAAGGGTGCCTTCCATCATGCCGCCGGCCATCGTGATCCACTGTGCGCCAGCCAGAAAAGAGGGAAAGAGCCCCCACATGGAGTCGTAGGCTGCCTGCATGTCGGCCGATTTCGACGTCGCACAGTTGGCAATCGCCCGGTGGGGCACACCGTAATACCGGGCCATCTGTCCAGCCAGAAACTGGACGATGGCCGAATCCGGACTGCCGTGCACCGGTGCGCCCGAATTGAGCGCTACCGTCATGGCTGGCACGCCGAACAGCATTGGCGCGCCAGACCGTACCAACTGGGCGAAGGCGATTGCCATCAGCGCCTCGGCAGTTACCACGGCGATGGTCCCGACGTTGCTGGCGGGCGTCGAGGCCGCGGCCATCGAGAACGGTGAGCACATCACGGCGTGGTTGTTCGCCGCGTACACTTTTAACGCATCGAGCATCGTCGCATCCCACACCAGAGGCGAGTTGGCATTGATCAGCGATGTCGTACAGCAGTTGTTGGTGGCGAACTCTTCGCCAAAGACGATCTTACACATCTCGATCGTGTCCTCGGCACGTTCGCGAGCCGTGACGTTGCCGACGATCGGTTTGTCGGAGTATTTGAATCCGCTGTAGGCCATGTGCAGGTGCCGGTGCGGTACCGGAATGTTCATCGGTTCGACCACCGGTCCACCGGCTATATGTACGCTGGCAGCCATATGGTTGAGTTTCTGAAGATTATTGAGATCCTCCAGCGTGGCAGGTCGGCGTACCCCCTCAAGGTCATAGATAAACGGGGGGCCGTAGGAGGGCGACACCACCATCGAGCGGCCGCCAACGGTCACCGTCCGTTCCGGGTTGCGAGCGTGATGTACATACTCGGTCGGAGCCTGGGCGATTAACGCCATGAGGGTATTGCGACCGATCCGCACGCGTTCACCGTCGATCTCCGCGTCTGTGCGTTTCCAGATCTCGAGCGACTCGGCATCGCGGAAGTCGACACCGATGGTCTCGATGATCCGCATGGCTAGCTCGTGGATCTGTTCAATGCCCTCGGCATTTGCTACTTCGTATACGGGAACGTTCGACACCAGCGGCGGATGGTGAACAATGGGCGCATTGACCCGTGCTGCACGGCGAGCCGAGCGCCCCCCTTTGCGGGTCTGTTTTTCTTCCTCGATTGCCACAGGACAGGCCGCGGCTATGATCGCGGCCGGGTGTTTTCCGGGTCGTAAGGCGAGTCTGCGATTACCGTCGCCCGGCACCGGTTCTCCAGTACCTGGACCTCCAGGGTCGTGCCGGGGTTGGCCTGGTCGATCTCCAGGTAGGCCATGGACAGGCAGTTGCCCACCATATGCGATGTGGCGCCGGATGTGACGCGGCCGACCAGTCTGCCATCCTTATAGATACTTTCGTTCATGTAGGCGTCGGCATCCACGGTCTCGATCTGCAGGGTCATCATGCGCTGGCTGAGGCCTTCATCTCTTTGTTTTTCGAGTGCCGCCTTGCCGGTGAAATCGTCCTTGTCAAACTTGATGAACCGATCGAGCCCTGATTCCAGTGCGGTGTGCTCGATATCCATATCCCGGTACATGGCCCGGTAGGACTTCTCCAGCCGCAGCGACTCGATGGCCCGGTAGCCGCAGTGTTTGAGGCCATAGGCAGCACCTTCTCTGGTGATCTCATCAAACAGGTGCAGGTTGTAGCTGATCGGGTGATACAGCTCCCAGCCCAGCTCGCCTTCATAGTTGATACGCATCATGCGCACGTCGGAGGCCAGTCCCACCGTCACATTCTGGGTTGTCAACCAGGGGAATGCGGTGTTGGAGAGGTCGGCATCGACAAGATTGCTCAGTATCTTGCGGGCGTTGGGGCCGACCAGCGTAAGCCCACCGCGCTCAAACGTGACGTTGCGCAAGCTGATACGGCTATCGGCCGGCAGTGCTCTTTCCAGCACGTCAAAGTCGTGTCGTTCACCGCGCGGTGTGCCGACCAGGAAGAAACAGCCATTCTGAAGCCTGGTCACCGTGAACTCGGCACGGACGGTACCTTTACAGGTAAGAAGGTGCGCCAGCACCGTGCCGCCGACCCTGCGCGGCATCCGATTGGCCAGAATGCGGTTGAGCCAACCCTCAGCGCCGGGCCCGCTCACCTCGTATTTGCCCATTGGGGTCATCTCGAAAAGGCCGGCTGTTTCACGTACGGCGCGGCACTCGGTGCCTACGTGTGGCATGGAATTGAACACCCGGTAGCTCCACTCGTCGCGAGGTTCGATCCCCTCGGGTGCGAACCACAGTGGAATCTCCCAGCCGTAGACCGATCCCCAGGCGGCGCCGGCGGCCGTCAGGCGATCATAGCAGGGCATGGTCTTGGCCGGTCGGGCAGCCGGCCATTCGTAGCCCGGGTAATGAATGCCAAAATTGTGACCAAATGTCTCTTTGTTTTTGAGCCCGGTATAGACCTTGTTCGCATAGGCACCGAATCGTCGTGAATCGACTTCCGACAAATCGATGTGAGGTTCCCCGTCAATGATCCAGTTAACGAGTTCCTGAGCGATCCCTGCGCCCATCACAATACCGGCTGAGAACCCCTCGGCGAGCCAGAGGTTGTGTTTCCCCCGGGCTGGACCGCACAGGGGCAGGTTGTCGGGAGTCGTACAGATCGGACCCCGAACATTCGACTGGATGCCGATCTCGCCGAGTACCGGTACCAGTTCCACTGCAGCTGCCCAGTTCTCCTCGACCGCATCCATGTCCTCGGGCAGCAGGTCGGCACCGAACCACTTGGGCACTTCGTCCCGCGCAAAGTGCTCCAGGCGTTCCGGTCGCTCGTAGGGGCCGAACATCAGGGCGTCGCGTTCCTCCCGAACGTAGCCGTTAATGGTCTCGTTGCGCAGCACGGGTAATTCCGGCAGACCCTGGTCCTGACGTTCGCGAACCTGCGGCACGCTCTGTGTGACCCAGTACTGGTGCAGCACAGGAAAACAGGGCAGTTCCAGGCCCAACATCCTGGCAGTGTGCTGGGCATAATTGCCGGTCGCAGTCACCACATGCTCACAAATCACCTCGCCCTGGCTGGTGCTGACTTTCCATTCTCCCGATGGCAGCTGCGCGATCGCCGTCACCTCGGTGTTGCGGTAGATGCTGGCGCCCAGTTGCCGCGCACCTTTGGCGAGCGCCTGGGTGACATCAGCCGGTGCAATGTGACCATCGTCGGGGTTGTAGACTGCGCCCAGTAGTTTGGGGCTGCGCTCCATCAGGGGCCACAGATCCAGGGTCTCTTCGGGTGTGAGAATCACTGCCCGCACGCCCTGAGTCTCGGCAATCGATGCGTAATTCAGGTATTCGTCCATCCGGTCAGCACTTTCGGCAACGCGCAACTGTCCGCACTTGTGCCAGCCGATACCCTGGCCGGTCTCTGCTTCCAGGTTCTCGTAGATGTCTATGGTTTTCTTGATCAGACGACCAACCTTGTAGGAGAACGAGTAGATCGGAATGAGTCCTGCTGCATGCCAGGTCGAGCCTGCGGTCAGTTCGGTACGCTCGAGCAGGCAGACATCCGTCCAGCCGCGCTTCGCGAGGCTGTACAGCACGTTTACGCCCACAGCGCCACCACCGACAACAACGACTCGTGCATGTGATTGCATGGAAATTCCTCCTCCAGGCTCCGTTTGTTCCCTGGGGTGTACTCTAAAACGTCACAGTGCTCTGTGGCCAGGATTGTCAGCAGAACTGGTAGGTCTCGAAGGAAATATCGAGGCCTGTCCAGGAGAACAACATCAGTGTGGGTTCTTGTGCTGTACGCATGGCGTGAACGGTCAGTGATGGAATGTCGATAATCGCGCCTGCGGTCTTATCCTGGTAAGGCTCGCGGTTGAGAGACCACTCGCCTGTGCCGGCGAGTACGATGTAGACCTCATCGGCAGCGTGCTGATGATCGGGATAGACAATATCCGGGTACAGCAGGAACAATCCAAAACGAAGCTCGAGGCTTCGGATCAGACTGGTCGGGCCGATAATTTCGGCGTAAGGTGTATGAGACTTTGTCGATTCGTACCAGTCCAGTTCGCGATAAATACGGGCAGCCGCTGTCAGGCAGGCTGATTCAGGTTCTTTACCGAGCAGCATATTGATCTCGTCAGGCGGGGAGCAGGCTGAGTCGTTACTGTGTATCGGGGTGCGTGGTGTATCAGCGATCGTGCTGTCGATGCTGCGAAGCATCTGTGCCGTACGCCGGGCAGCGGGACTGGTGCTGGCTGAAAATTCATCAGATGCTGCAGCCAGAAAACATTTAAGGCTTGTTTTTCCTGTATCTGACATCGTCATTCTCTCCTGGCAGAGACCTCCATCATCTGGTGGATCTCTGGAAATGAGCACGATTGTGGCCTGGGTGAAAAGGAGTTGGTTGAGGTTCGATTGCTGGCTATTTGAGGCAGGAAACAGACTGCCCAGGGTAAAGTATCTCCTAATCCGCACGTCATGTCTGGATATTTGGTTGTGATTAGCTCCCGAGTCACATATGTTCAAATTAACTCATCTAACAATATTCGAGAGAAACTCGCTAACACGAATGGATTGTCTCTGGAACACTCTTCCAGTCGGATCTTGCACGGTGGCGGTTACTGGGGGATGGAGCCGGATCAGCACCTTGGGCACACCTCGTTCGGCGCCATTCATTAAGACACTCGAGAGCTTTTGTTGTTAAACCGCCTGATTGTTCACAATATGTCCGCAGACTCATCACGACTTCGAATCTTTCTGCTAATGGCAGTTGCGCTCGGCATGACTGCCATGGTGTATCTCCCAGGGCTTTCGGGGGGGTACATTTTCGACGATTCTTGGATTCTCGTAGAAAATCAGTTTATCCATGTCGACAGTTTGCATCCGGTCAAATGGGTACGTGCTGCCCAATCTTTTTCAAATGATCACCAGAGTCGTATGCTGACAATGCTGAGTTTCGCACTGAATCATTACCTCACAGGGTTAGACCCGTACTGGATGAAGTTCACTAATCTGTTGATCCATCTATTTAATGGCGTGCTGTTGTTTTTTGTTCTCAAAACACTTTTTGCGCTGTGGCAAAAGACCAATCCGTCGGTTTCTCTTGTACCCAGCGCCAATATAACCTGGGCTTTGTTGACGCTCTGTACAGCGTGGTTGCTTTTGCCAGTCAATCTCACTGTCGTGCTGTATGTATCACAACGAATGGAGTCGCTATCAAACACTTTTGTTCTGTTAGGGCTTTACGTCTACTTGGCTTCGCGAATTCGCTACTGGCAGGGGAAAGGCGGATATCTCGGCATGATCTGTGGGCTCGTTTTTTGCACAGGAGTCGGAATGTTGGCTAAAGAGTCGGCAATGCTACTGCCTCTCTATGCCGCTTGTGTTGAAATTGCTATCGCCAGGTTACGGACTGCCGAGGGTAAGCGTAGTCGCGGGCTCGTCTGGCTCTACGTTGTTTTGTTGGTTGTGCCAGCTGTGATCGGTGTATTGTGGTTTCTTTCGTGGGTCGGTAGTCCGACTACATATCCTATGCCATTTACCGTTGTTGAGCGACTCATGACTGAAGCGAGAGTTCTCATAATTTACATTACGTGGATACTGGTGCCTTTGTTGGACAATTTGAATCTTTATCATGATGACATCGTGATTTCCCGCGGACTTTTCGACCCTCCAACGACTGTTGCCGCTATTGTTTGTTTGGTTGGTTTGTTATTGATTGGGTTTAAACAATGCCGTGGCCGCCCTCTGTTTGCCTTAGGGATTTTCTGGTTTTTTTCTGCTCACGCGCTCACTGCGACTGTAATCCCGCTCGAATTAGCATTTGAGCACCGCAACTACTTTGCCTCCATTGGCCTGCTTCTTGCGGTCGTTTCAGTACTATTACTTGAGCCGGGAATGAAGCTGCTCTTTGTGCGACGGCTGGTACCGCTTCTGGTGATTTCTTTTTTTGCAACCCAGACGACTCTTGCAGCTCGTGAGTGGTCGAATCCACAGCGTCTTTCCATTGCGCTCGTTAAAAAGAATCCAGATTCATCTTGGGCTCAAGAGGAATTTGCCAGAGCTCTGTTCAGGGAGGCAAACGAGTCATCAGGAGATAAGAAGAGACAGCTCCATCAGGCCATAGGACGTGCACTTGAAACTTCGTCGGGCCTCAGTCCGCACAACATTACCTCAGAAGCCATTTTGATCATACTGGCGGGACACAATAATCAACCAGTCGAAGAAAGATGGTGGAATTCGATTAAGAAGAAGCTCGCCGGCAGGAAAGCTCTGTATCCAAACATACAATCGCTTGGCAAACTGGCGAAGTGTCAACAGATAGGGGCATGCCAGGAACAGCTAGAGCACCTGACCGATTCATTTGTCATTGCACTTGATCATTCTGAAAATTCGCCCGCTTTATTGCTGACATATGCACGATTTGCGGCGCACAATTTAAGCCACCCAGCATTGGCGGAGAGAATGTACCGTAAAGCACTGGAAATCGAACCCAGCGATTCGGGTGTTCGAATAGAACTGGCATGGCACCTCATTCAGCAGGGCGATCTAGAATCGGCTAACTCAGAGATTCAGACACTGCGCCACGGAGACCGATTCGGGATTATGGTCGAGACAATCCAGGAGCTGGAAAGGGTTGTAATGTCTGCTGGCTCTACCGGTGAAGCGCCCAGCAATTAGATGTCGGAATGAGAGACGCTATAGCGTGATGACGTCGCCGACCATACGAACCCTGACTCGCAGGCTCTTTCCGGGCAGATATGAGAGCGGCATGTCTTCGGTCTCGATGGTCTTGAGGATCGTTTTATCCGCACCCGATGTCACGGCCCGGTCTGTGACAAGCTGGGTGGCTGCTTTGATCGCGTCACCTCGACTCATATCACGGTAGATCTGGTCGACTTCGCCCGAGACCTGGGCGATTGCTGCGCCGACCGCATTGGCGCAATCCCCGTGTGTTACCCGCAGCACCTCAGATTCCCCACCCCGCCGGTCGACCGATGTCAGCGGATACGGCTGGAGGCCACCGACTGCAAAACTGGTCATCTGCGCTTCCGGGTAGACACGGCCCATGCAGTCGGCGTCGACCACAGGTCGGTCCAGATGGGCCGCTGCCATCAGCAGCTGAATGAAATTGCCACCGCCGATCTCAAGCGACATGATGGCGCGGAAGTGATCCCCGGTAATCTCTTCCATCAGCGCTACCGCTCGGGCGACGTTACGGCTGTCGGTCAGGCGCTCCTGCCCCACCAGCGGGGCACCCTGATTCGATACCACGGCGACTGAATCGCCATCATCAAGCGCTTCTGGCGGCATGAGCCGGATGCGTTTGCCATGTGCGTACAGTTGCCGCATGTTGAGCAGCCCCAGGTGCGGACTGCCGCCACCCCCGGTACCCAGAATCCAAGCGCCTACCGCCTACCGCGAGTGATTCGATGTCCTCCAGGCTGAGGTGGTGGTATTGGGTCATCCCAGGAGATTTCTGATCATCCGACCGGCAGCACAGCGACATGATCCGGATCGGTCTCGCCGGTCGTCGCTGTTTTCGGTGTTCGGTCCCTGCCACTACACCCGTTGCGGTTAGTCAATCGTCATTACATCTGATCGAAGTAGGTGGCAGCTTAGACAATTCTGTCGGTGGGCTTTACCCAGATGAGGCCAGCTAAGGACTCGCTGGCTGGGCTTTCGGTTCGGGGTTCAGCTTGCCGGAACCATTTATTGAACCTGCTTATGATCAGCCAGTCTGAGCCGACAGAAACCCTTGAAGTGTAGTGAAATAATCATCGGGTTCCTCATAAAACGGCACATGGGAGC
>CAZVVN010000071.1:0-16202 GCA_964630665.1 uncultured Acidiferrobacteraceae bacterium
GAGAACATAATATTACGCAAGCAAATCAAAGGGGGTGGGTGGGGGTATCAATTACTGGCAAATTTGATCCGCGCCTTTCTTGTTGACGCTGTTGCATCAAATAATGCTTGCCACAAATACGCCACAATTTATTACAACAATATGGACTATGCGCAGTAGCGCATAATCACCATTTGCGATAGGCTATAACCTGAAGAAGCGGAAAAGGGAATGCAATAACACTGCTATTACAGTACGGTGTAGTCTGGACGGGTCGCGCACGCGGGGCAGGTTGGATTGCGCGGCAGTGTAATAGTCTGCCACTCCATGGCAACCCCATCGAGGATCAACAGTCGCCCGCACAACCCGTCACCGGTCCCTAACAGCACATTAAGCGTTTCCAGAGCCTGGGTCGTCCCGACCACCCCGACGATGGGTGCGATCACACCTTCCATCGCGCAGGTCGCACCTTCTAAGTTGGTATCCGGATACAGGCACCGATAACAGGGACTGCCGGAGTTTTGTGGGACGAACGTTGAGACCTGCCCCTCCCAGCGTATTGCTGCGCCGGACACCAGCGGCGTACCGGTCAGAAGACTGACACGGTTGAGTTCAAAGCGAGAAGGAAAATTATCGGTGCAGTCGACCACCACGTCGGCCTGATTAAATTCATCGGTCAGTTCGGCACCATCGAGTTCATAGTCGAACGTCTTAACTGACACTTCCGGGTTGAGCCGCAACAGGGTCTCGCGTGCCGAATCCGCTTTGAGTTCGTTGATGGAGGCGTGGGTATGGACGATCTGGCGCTGCAGGTTTGATTCATCGACCCGGTCGTAGTCACTGATCACCAATTCACCGACACCGGCTGCAGCCAGGTACATCGAAACCGGTGATCCCAGCCCACCCATGCCGATGATCAGCACCCGTGCCTCCAGTAACCGGTCTTGCCCGGCCTCACCGACCTGAGGTAGCTTGATCTGCCGGTTGTAGCGTTCGATCTGACTGGGTCGCATCACAAGTTCGCTGTGAAAGCCCTCAAAGAAGAACAATGCCCTAATTGTGCCTCGACTGGGGGATCTCTGGCTAATATCTTCTTCTCGAGTGTCCTTACGGTCATAATCAGAAGTGGTGGCGATGTGAAGGGCGCCGGCGGCAACCTCCTCGAATCTGAGAGACAAATCAATGCAATTTGCAATTTACGGCGCCGGCGGGCTCGGCGCTTATTACGGGGCGCGGCTCACAGAAGCTGGGCATGATGTCGGGCTCATCGCCCGCGGTGCGCATCTTCAGGCCATTCAGGATCATGGCCTGACGATACACAGTCCGGTCGGTGACGTGCACCTGCCACGACCGACCGCGACAAGCGATCCAGCGGACCTCGGCAAGGTCGATGTGGTGGTGGTAGCGGTGAAGACCTGGCAAGTAGTGGAAATACTGCAGACCATGCGTCCACTGGTAGGAAACCGAACACTGATTGTTCCTTTCCTGAACGGGGTCGAGGCATCTGACCAGCTGGCAGCAGCTTACGGAAAAGACCGGCTGCTGGGTGGCCTGTCTCGAATTTTCTGCGAAATCCAGTCGCCAGGCGTGATTCGCCATCTCAATCCGGGGGCCTATGTCGAGTTTGGTGAACTGGACGGCAGGTTGACCGAGCGCGTGGAATCACTGTGCGAGGCGTTTATGGCTGCTGGTGTGGAAACCAAAGCCAGTAAGAATATCCGTACGGCCCTTTGGGAGAAGTTGCTGATGGTCGGCTCCTGGGCCGGCCTGGGCGCGTTGTCCCGGAGCACGCTGGGTGAGGTCTGTGCGCAGCCTGAGTTGCGCGCGCTGGTAGATCGGGCCATGGATGAAGGTATTCAGGTGGGCGAGAGCCGGGGTTACCCTCTGGACAAAAACCTCAAGGAAAATCTGTGGGCGCTTTACCAGAACTTGTCCTACGACACCACCGCCTCGCTGATGCGGGACATCCTGGACGGCAGACCGTCAGAACTCGATGCCTGGAACGGAGCGATTGTCCGCTTCGGCAAGCAGGCCGGTGTCCCGACTCCGGTGCACGAGTTCACCTACCACGCACTGTTGCCCATGGAGCGTCGGGCCCGAGGAGAAGTCTTGAATACAGCATCAAAGATCGGTTGACGGGGTGCATCCGTTAGAAGTCTTGAGCGAATCTGTCAGTCAGCGCTACCCGACCGGATCTTTTTCGAGGCCATGATGGATATGCTGGACCGGGAGTTGCCAGGTTATGCCGACTCATTCTCCAAAGTTATAGACTCATCGGGCTATTTGATCAGTCAGTCGCTCCTGCGGACCAGAAATCAGGGTTCCGATCGAGCCACTGTTCAAAATCAGCGAACATTACGTCGACATCACTTGGCAGGCTGTGACCGAGGTCGTCACGCAAGCGGCCGGGATCGAGAGGCGGCCGATCGGTCGCTGAGTAAAGATCGATAGTGGCTGTTTCTTCCCGTTCCGCGAATCGGTAGCTGAAGGCGGGAAATCGACCGGCGAGTCGCTCACACCAGTCCGCCATGCTCCAGATTCGGCCCGAAGTAATGTTGTACAGGTCGTAACGGGGACCCTCAACATCGATCAGCAGCAGCAGAGCATGGGCAACATCCCGGCTGTAGGTCCAGTCCCGGCACTCGCGCCGGGCCAGAATGACGTTCTCGCCCCGTTGCGCGGCGACCGACGCCTGCATCGGTGCGCTCAGCGTGTCCCGGAACCCGGTATCGCGTTCCCAGGGGCCAAAAATCGAGCTCAGGCGCACGCTCAGCGCATCGAGTCCGGTCAGTTCTGCGATCCTGCGCAGCGTGATTTCAGAGGCGAGCTTACTCACCGAATAAAGCGTGCTGGGATGTTCCCGGGAGTGGGCTTCATGCAGCGCGCCAGGCCCGCTCTGTACAGGTAATCCGTAAGCTGCACCGGAGCTGATGTTGAGCAGTCGCCGAACACCGGTTTTCGCAGCGGATTTCGCCACACTGGCAAGCCCCAGCAGGTTAACCGAAAGTACGCTCTCGGGCGCTTCCCGTTCGCGTTCGGGTCCAGAAGTGATGGTCGCCCCGTAGAAGACCTGCGTGATCTGTTGGTCTGAAAGGGTGTCGGCTACGGCCTCCTGGTCAGTCACACTCCCGCGGACCTGTGTCCAGGAGCCCGGCAGTGAATCGAAACATCGTTGCGCAGCTTCGGGAACACTGCCTGTGTCATAGATCACGACGCCCTGGCCCTGGCGGAGGATTGCTTCGGCTAAATTCAGACCGATAAAGCCGGCGCCACCCGCAATGAGTGAATTCATCTGTGTAGGGAGCGAGCGCTTCATCGGCGGTCAGCGACTGACGCCCTCGGGCCAGAGATATTCGTCGAACCAGATCTGTTCAGGTGCGGTGTTGAACACCGTTTCGTATTTTGACAGTGCGATCCCGCCCAGACGTTCGGCAATGTTACGGTAGCCCCTGCGCCGATAGTCCCATCCGCCAGCGCGGGAAACCTGCTCGAGCCAGTCGCACAGGTGCATTTGGCACAGGTGGTCGAATATTTTGGTACTGATACTGACTACGGTTCCGCTGAAACGGTCGTCAATGGTGTGAGGTCCATTGGCCTGGGTGATCTGCGCGTCAAAAGGGCGGCGTCTCAGTGCACAGTTCAGATAGCACAGGGTTTCTGCCTGTTCGCCGATCATCGACTTGATTTCGTTGCGCCTGGATACGGGCAGGGTAAAATCCTGAAAGATCTCGGTGCCGTAGATCGAGTGAAATAGCCCGGCGCGTGCAGTTTCTTCGTCCCAGCCCCAGGATTTGAGGTCCCGGTAGACACCGATGGCGTGTGCCAGGTAAGAGCCTCCACTGTGCGCGATGCCTGCCGCTTCCTCGTGTAGAAAATACTGTGTTAGTTCTTTAATGGGCTGCATCATCAGACTCTTGAATTCATTCTGAGTCAGGTGTAAAGCGGGTCGTCTGCATCATGTCCCGGTTGAATTTAAGATATTCGTCTTTGGTCAGTTTCGGCCGCGTATTGGCGAGAATTTCTCGACCTTTTCTGCTGTTCTCTCCAAGAACATCGATGGCTGTCATGGCCAGCAGTTTGGCCATGTTCACATAGACCGCTTCTTTATCTTCCATTAAATAGTCGTTCCCGTGTCCGGTGCCAGAGGCGCCGAAGATGTAAGGGTGGGTGACCGGCATGATATGGCCGAGGTCTCCCATGTCCGTCGAGCCGGTACGGTGTTCCTCGACGTAGAATTGGTCTTCACCGTACAGGGACTTGACGTTCTCTCCCCAGAGTTCACTCATAGTGGGATCGTTGGTCTGGGGTAGATAACCCGGGGTGGTTTCGATCTCGACCGTTGCGCCTATCGCCATGGCTGCGCCTCGGACGGCCCGATCAACCTTCTGGTTGGCATCTACGATGCCCTCCAATGTTCGGCCGCGAACAAAGGTCTCGATCACGACCTCCGCCGGTACGGCACTCACTGCTTCACCTCCCTTGGTGATAATGGGATGGATCCGGATAGTGTCTTCGTCATAGAAGGTCTCGCGTAGCAGTGCAATTGCGGTCATGGCGAGGTTTGCCGCATTTAGGGCATTGATCCCAGCCTGGGGTCTGGCACCGGCATGCGATGCCCTGCCCAGAAAACGGATCTTCTTGATGATTGCGCCGTTCGATGAATTGGCAACATGTGAGGCCACATGGTCGTTCTTGGTGTGGCACATCAGCGCCAGGTCGACATCGTCGAAGTGCCCCCGGCGTATAAACTCGGCCTTTCCGGTCAGGAACTCGATCTTGCCTTCTTCCCGCAGGCCCAGCCGGTATCCGACTTCAATCATCTCTTCGGCCGGAACAGCAATAAACGTGAGCGATCCCCCCAGATGAGGGACCACATCACCCTGCAGGAGTCCCATCGCAGAACCCAGCATGCCGGCGATCTGGGCATTGTGACCGCAGGCGTGAGCCGCAGCTGTTTCAGCGTCGGCATAAGGATGATCAGAGATTCGCAGGCTGTCGAGTTCCCCGATCAATGCCAGCGTCGGCCCTTCGTTACGGCCGGTCAGTTTGGATTTGACCCCCGTGATTGCAAGCCCGCTCTGGATCTCGAGCCCGACGTTCTGCATGGTTTCTGCGACCAGCCCTTCGGTCTTGAACTCGCGAAACCCGGTTTCAGGGTTACGCAGTATTGTCTCACCGATGGAAATGATGTCATCGTGCCTGGCATCAATTGCGGCACAGGCCTGGGCCTTGAGTTGTTCGTTGCTGATCATGGGATGTCGAGTTACCTGGGAGCTGGAGGTCTGAAGTCTATCCCGACCTGAGACCAGATGCCGATCGGGCGGACGAAACACTTGCACAGTGTTGGATCAGAACAGTTGTTCGTAAACACGGTAAGGTGTCTGGACCATGCCCATCTGCTTATAGACCTGCTGAGCGGCTGTGTTGTCTTTCTCCACGTAGAGGCGCAGCCCACAGACCTGTGTTTCTTGCCGGGCAAGGGTGTCTATTTCACGATAGAGGGCGCTGAAAACACCTGTGCGCCGGAAGGTCGGGCTCACGTAGACGCTCTGGATCCACCACCAGAGCCCATCTCGCCAGTCACTCCATTCCTGGGTGATCATCAAGGACCCAACAATTGAATCTTCGGATTCGACCACCAGGTAAAAACCCTGCTCAGGCTGGTCAAACAATCGCGAAACACCGGCCCGGACGGTCTCCGGGTCCAGGGCATGATCTTCGGTTTCTCTGGCCATGGCAATGTTAAAGTGGGCGAGAGTTAGTGTATCTTTCGCGGTAGCCCGCCGAATGTTGAGCGTGGACAGTGTCACGATGGCCTCGGGTGGTTTGGCATGAATGGAGTTGGCTGCTCGAGATAATACACATTAAGCTATGAACATTGGAGATCAGTGAGGTCACCGGAATGAATGGATCAGTCAAGCAGGTAACGTTTATTGGGCTCGGCGTGATGGGCTATCCGATGGCAGGACACTTGTCCAAAGCAGGCTATCCGGTCCGGGTGTACAACCGCACCGTTGAAAAGGCCCACAAGTGGGTTGAAGAATTCGGTGGAGAGTCTGCCGCCACACCAGCGGATGCCGCCGAGGGCTCGGATGTGGTTTTCGCCTGTGTCGGAAACGATGACGATATCCGGGCTGTGACAGTGGACACGAGCGGTGCATTCCATGGTATGTCGACCGGCGCACATTTTGTCGATCACACCACAGCCTCAGCTGAAGTGGCGCGAGAGTTGTCGGCGGCTGCCGATGCCAAAGGGCTGCATTTTCTCGACGCCCCGGTATCCGGGGGCCAGGCCGGTGCTGAAAACGGCGTACTGACAGTTATGGTCGGTGGCGAGGCCAAGCCTTTCGCGCATGTCAGTCCGGTCATCGACAACTATGCCCGAGCCTGTCAGTTGATGGGACCGGTGGGAAACGGACAGCTGACCAAAATGGTCAATCAGATCGCTATTGCGGGGCTGGTACAGGGACTCTCAGAAGCGGTCAATTTCGCAGACAAGGCAAACCTGGACGTCAAGCAGGTTCTGGATGTGATCTCCAAAGGTGCTGCGCAGTCCTGGCAGATGGAGAACCGGGGAGTGACGATGCACGAGGACAAGTTCGAGTTCGGCTTTGCCGTGGACTGGATGCGGAAAGACCTCGGGTTGTGCCTTGCCGAGGCAGAGCGCAACGGTGCCCTGTTGCCTGTCAGTGCGTTGGTGAACCAGTTTTATGCCTCGGTCCAGGCTCGTGGGGGTGGCCGCTGGGATACGTCGAGCTTGATCCGGTTGCTGAGGAAAACCTAGGCTGACCGAAGTGTCAAATTCGATAAGCGCATCAGCAGAAGGTTAATACGGTTGTCGGATGTTGTGCGGGGGCTATGGCGCCGTAGTGGGAGAACGGAGGAAACCAAGTGCAAGCAGTGAAGATCAATCTCTACAGTGATACACAGTCACAGCCGGCACCTGGCATGCGCCAGGCGATGGCACAGGCGGAAGTCGGTGATGAGCAGCACCGGCTCGACCCCAGTGTCAACCGGCTGTGTGAACAGGTCGCCGAACACCTCGACAAGGAAGAAGCGGTATTTCTACCGTCCGGGACGATGTGCAACCAGATTGCACTGGCGGTCCATTGTACGGCCGGTGATGAGATTATTGCCGATCGTTCCGCTCACATTATCAATTACGAAGCAGGGGGGCCGGCATCTCTCGCGGGGTCTTTGGTTTATGCGCTGGACGGGGAAAACGGTATTTTCGAGCCAGCTGATGTCGAGGGTGCGATCAGGGGTGGGTCATTTCATGAGCCGAGATCTCGCCTGGTCGTTGTTGAACAGACGTCGAATCGCGGGGGCGGTGCGGTCTGGCCGCTCGAACGATTACAGGCTGTGTCCAGGGTCGCCCGTGGCAGCGGCCTGAGCCTTCACATGGACGGGGCGCGCCTGATGAATGCGGTGGTCGCTGCCGGGATTCCGGCTGCCGAATTCGCCGCGACCGTGGATTCGGTCTGGCTGGATTTGAGCAAAGGACTGGGTTGTCCGGTCGGTGCCGTTCTTGCCGGGAGCCATGAATTTATTCACGAAGCCTGGCGCTGGAAACATCGGATTGGCGGAGCGATGCGCCAGGCCGGGGTGATTGCCGCGGCGGGAACCTGGGCGCTGGCACACCACGTGGATCGCCTGGCCGAAGATCATGAAAACGCTAAACTTCTTGCCCAGCGAATTTCGGAACTTGATGGCATTGTGCTGGTCAACGACAAGATTGAGACCAACCTGGTATTTTTTGACGTCTCGGGAACCGGCCAGTCAGCACTGGATCTCTCCGCCCGACTGCGCGACAAGGGGATCTGGATTGGTGCGATCAACGAGAGGAGAATGCGGGCTGTCACGCATCTCGATATCGGGCGACAAGATATTGTCGAGGCCAGTGACGCTCTGGCAGGAATCCTTGCCGGCTGATCCAGCCGGGCCGACTCAAATTACCGTTCAAGCCCAGGGAAGAATAAGCGGATGAACAGCCTCTCTGAAAGTGTGCGCCTGGCCGTGGATATCGGCGGGACCTTTACTGATGTCGCGCTGGAAGGCCCACCAGGACAGTTCACCGTTAAGACCCTGACCACTCGGGACAATCCGGAGGAAGGGGTGCTCAACGGTGTGCGACGGGTGTTGTCGGAGGCTGCTATCGGGCCCGGTGCAGTCGATATTATTATTTACGGCACGACGCTTGCCACCAACCTGCTGATTGAGCGACAGGGTTCGCCGGTTGCACTGCTGACAACCCGCGGTTTTCGCGACAGTATTGAGATTCGAAACGAAAACCGGTTCGAGCAGTATGACGTCAACATCGATTTGCCGTCACCACTGGTGCCCCGTTCACTGCGGTTCGGCGTTCCTGAGCGAATCGGTGCGGCGGGCCAGGTCCTGCTGCCACTTGATGGGAATCACGTTGCTCAACTGGTGCCTGACCTTCAACGACACGGCGTGAAGAGTGTCGCCATCGGGTTTTTGCACAGTTATCGGAATTCTGACCACGAGCAGCGGGCGCGAGACATCATCCTGGCCCAGGCACCGGAGTTGGAGGTGACGCTGTCCTCGGAAGTCGCTCCGGAAATGAGGGAGTTTGAACGGATCTCGACTGCTTGTGCCAACGCGTACGTACAGCCTCTTATGAGTAATCACCTAAGATCTCTGGACGCTCTGCTGCGCGAGGATGGTTTCGACTGTCCGCTTTTTCTGATGCTGTCCGGCGGAGGGATCACCACACTCGATACCGCGGTTCGGTTCCCGGTCAGACTGGTTGAATCCGGCCCGGCCGGGGGCGCTATATTCAGCAGCTACATCGCCAACTTATTGGGATTGCGGGAGGTGCTGTCCTACGACATGGGGGGTACTACGGCAAAGATCTGCCTGATCGATGAAGGACAGCCTCAGACCTCGCGGTCGTTCGAGGTCGCCCGGGAGTACCGTTTTCTCAAGGGCAGCGGCATCCCGCTCAAGATTCCGGTCATTGAGATGGTCGAGATCGGAGCCGGCGGCGGCTCGATCGCCGGTGTCGATGCGATGAACCGGATCAGCGTGGGTCCGGAAAGTGCGGGGTCAGAGCCGGGACCGGCCAGTTATGGGCTCGGCGGCGCGGCGCCGACAGTGACCGACGCTGATGTCGTTCTGGGAAGGATTGATCCTGACAACTTTGCGGGTGGCTCTATGCGCCTCGATGCCGGTGCCGCCAGACAGGTGCTGGATCAGGTCATCGGCAAACGAATGGGATTTGAGACGGCTTATGCTGCCATGGGAGTTTCGGAGATCGTCGATGAGAACATGGCCAATGCTGCGCGTGTGCACGCGATAGAGAGCGGCAAGAGCATAGAGAAGCGCGCCTTGGTCGCGTTCGGGGGTGCTGCCCCTATTCACGCCTCCAGACTGGGCGAAAAACTCAACATTGACAGGATCGTCATTCCACCTGGTGCCGGCGTAGGGTCGGCTCTGGGTTTTCTGCGAGCACCTGTGGCTTACGAGGTCATTCGCAGCCACTACCAGAGACTGGACCAGCTTGACGTTGATCAGACAAATCAACTGATCCAGGCGATGCGAGATGAAGCCTACAGCGTCGTCAGCTTGGGTGCGGGTGGTCAGGAGACGCAGGAAACGCGGACCGCATTCATGCGTTACATGGGACAGGGGCACGAGGTCAGTGTCGAAATACCCGTCGTGGTCAGGCAAGCCGAGCTGGGTAACGATGCGCCTGAGAATCTGCGGGTCGCCTTTGAGAAGGAGTATCACCGTCTCTACGAGCGAACCATTCCGGGGTTGGAAGTCGAGATTCTGACGTGGACACTGCTGGTCACGACGTTGCGTCATGAAGAGACACTGAATCTCGATGAGCAGGAAGAACCAGCCGAGGCCAGGCCGATCGGTCAGCGCTTGGTCATGAACCCTGAGCGAGGAGAATTCGAACAGGCACCGGTCTTTGATCGATCGATCCTGCAGCCGGGTAACAGAATCGATGGGCCGGCCGTGATCGTTGAGAAAGACACGGCCACCGTGGTGTCTTCGCGTTTCCGTGCCAGGGTCATCCGTTCTGGCTACATCGTCCTGGAAGCCAGGGCAACGGAGGGAAAGGAAAAATGAGTTCAGTCACAGGAGTGTCATCGATCCGCAATCAGATCATGTGGAACCGGCTGATCTCGGTCGTGGAGGAGCAGGCACAAACGCTTGTGCGAACGGCATTTTCAACCAGTGTCCGTGAAGCAGGTGATCTGGCCGCTGCGGTGTTCGACAACCAGGGGCGAATGCTTGCCCAGGCGGTGACTGGAACTCCGGGTCACATCAACGCCATGGCAGAGGCAATCGTTCATTTCATCGCCAAGTATCCTGTCGACGCAATGGAACCTGGTGATGTCTACATCACCAACGATCCCTGGAAAACATCCGGCCATCTGCACGATGTCACGGTTGTCACCCCCACTTTTCACGGCGGTAGAGTCGTCGGGTTGTTTGCCAATACCTGCCACGTCGTTGACATTGGCGGGCGGGGTTTTGGGCCAGATGCCAACCAGGTTTTTGAAGAGGGCGTGAATATTCCGGTGATGCACCTGTTCCGAAAAGGTGAGGTGAACGAGGTGCTGATGGATATTCTGCAAACCAACGTTCGCGAGCCCCGTCAGGTCATCGGTGATATCTATGCTTTCGCGGGAGCCAATGACATCGGCAGTGAGCGCCTGGTACGGATGCTGGACGAGTTCGGTGAAGACAATCTAGATACTCTCAGTGAGTTCATTCTCGAGAACTCAAGACTGGCGACGATCGAAAGAATCAGCAAGCTCCGAAATGGGAGATACTCGAACAGTGTCACGATGGATGGTTACGATCAGCCAGTGACTCTTGCTGCTGAGTTGACAGTCGGCGACGATTATATTCACGTGGACTACAGTGGTACTTCACCGGCCAGCAACTTCGGAATTAACGTGGTTCTCAACTACACCAAAGCCTATACCTGTTTTGGAGTGAAGTGCGCTGTTGCTCCTGATATTCCGAACAACTACGGATCGCTGCTGCCGATTACCTTTTCGGCGCCAGAAGGGTGCATCCTGAACGTTCAGCGACCGTTCGCCGTTGCGGCCCGACATATCATTGGCCATCTGTTGCCCGACACGGTGCTGGGTTGTCTGCACCAGGTGCTGGACTCGGGCTGCCAGGCCGAAGGGTCAGCGTCGCTGTGGAACGTGCAGCTCAGAGGTGGTCCCGCGGTTGAAGGGGCAGCCGACTTTGACGGTGAGATCCCGACATTCGATCTTCTCCATTTCAACGCCGGTGGCATGGGGGCTCGACCGACTAAAGACGGCCTGAGTGTGACGGCCTTCCCCAGTGGTATTCGAGGTATTCCAGTCGAAGCCACAGAGGCGATTTCACCAGTGGTCTTCTGGCGCAAAGAGTTCCGGGAAGGTTCCGGTGGGCCCGGGACCTATCGTGGTGGATGCGGTCAGGTGATTGAGATCGGTGGCATCGACGGTATTCCGTTTGATGTGCTGGCTATGTACGAACGTGTCGACAATTCGCCGCGCGGCCGTAACGGGGGTCACAACGGTCTTCCAGGCAAGGTTTATCTTAGCTCCGGCCCGTCGCTTCGGCCCAAAGGACAGCAGCATGTGCCAGCTGGCGATTCTCTGGTACTTGAGCTCGCGGGTGGTGGCGGCTTCGGTGACCCGGCCGCTCGCGATCCGGACCGGGTCGCACGGGATGTTCGTAACGGAGTCGTATCAAGGGAAAGTGCCGAAGAACATTACCGGGTGAGGCTGAAACCCGATGGCAGTTTAGATCCTGCACTGACCGAAGCCTTGAGGCGCGGTCAGTCAGATTGAGGCAGGTTTCGGGCTCTGGCGGTGCCGTTTCAGGTTAGCTTGATCCGCCAGCACAGTTGCCTGCCGGGGTATTCACTAGCTCACGGCAGACCAGTTCGATGTCAGCCGCAGGTGATTGAGCGCCAGCCACTGCAATGCAACCAGGGTTTTGGCGTTACAGATCCGGCTGTCTTCGACAAGTGCCAGCGCATCGGGCAGTGACCATACGGTGGCTTTGATGTTTTCACCTTCGTCGGCAAGTCCATGAATCCCACCAAGACCTGTCGCGTCGATTCGCCCACAGAAGAGGTTGACCAGCTCTGAACTTCCTCCGGGTGTGGTGAAGAATCGCCCGATCAGTTCCAGTTCCAGAACCCGGCAGCCGGCTTCTTCTTCTGCCTCTCGTACGGCAACCTCACCGGCACTTTCACCAGCTTCCATCACGCCGGCGATACACTCCAGCAGCCACGGGTGCGGCCAGTCTCCAGCCCAGGCTCCGACACGAAACTGTTCGATCAGCACGACCTCCTGCCGGTCCGGGTCAAAGGGTAACAGGGCAGCGATCTCTTTCCGGTGCATGACTTCGCGTTCCAGGACCTCACTCCAGCCACCGCCGAAGAGTTCATGCGAGACTTCGTACTGGTCAACCTCAAGAAAGCCGCTGTAGAGCTTTTCTCGGTTGTGAAGCCGGACACCGAGCGGCGGACGGGTTTTATTTTTTCGCGGCATCTGAAACTAGCCTGAGATCATCGGAGGCTTGCCAAGCCGATCGGTCGAAGTGCCGATCAGGTTCTCAATACATAAAGCCGCGGCGAGTAGCTTTTCTTCGCTGCCATGCGCGGACATCAACTGCAGGCCGACTGGCATGCCGACCGCGTCCAGCCCGACCGGCAGGGTCATCGAACACAGGCCCAGTGTATTGCCCGAGCAGGTGTTGCGCAGCGACATCAGGTTGAGTGGGGAATAGGTATCGATGTGCTCAACATCGACGAGCCTAGGCGGCGTAATCGGAACAGTCGGGCTGGCGATAACGTCACAAATGTCAAATCTCTGGTTGGCACGGGCCTGCAGTTGCCGAATCTGTCGGCGGCGGGCGAGGTATTCGGTCGCTGTCATGGCGCTACCTCCAAGAATACGCGGAGATACCAGAGGATCCAGGGTTTCCTTCCACTCCGGCATCTCAGAGGATAGGAATTCGTGGATTTCAGCGGCGGTGACGTTGCCTGCCCTGAGCAACTCAACAGCTTGACTGACTTCGGGCATCTCGACCTCGGAAAAGGATACGCCTTTGCGGGCAAGTTCGTCCAGAGCGGCCTCTACTGCGTCGACAATGCCAGGATCGCAGTCCTCCCACAACAGGGGGTCGCCCCGACCGATGACGAAATCCTGCGGGCCGCACTGTCCGGCCTGTTCGACGAAATCAAGAGTACGGCTCTGTTGTGCCGGATCCATTGCGGCGAATCCGAACACTGCGTCCGCCACGGTGCGGGTCAGGATGCCAGCGGTATCTAGGGTTGGACTCAAGGGGAAAATGCCGTCCAGTGACCACCGACCGTGGCTGGTCTTCAGCCCGACGTTTCCGGTCATGCTCGCGGGTATGCGAACCGAACCTGCTGTATCAGAGCCCAGCGCGAGCAGTGCGGTGCCTTCCTTCAGGCTGACGCCGGCACCACTGCTGGAGCCGCCCGAGACCCGATGCTCTGCTGCGTCCCAGGGGTTGCGCGGGGTCCCCCAGTGGCTGTTGACGCCCAGACCGCCAAATGCGAACTCGACCGTGTGAGTTTTGCCGGTGAAGACGGCTTGTTGTTCTCGTAGATCTCTGATCAACGGCCCTTCGGCCATCAGCTTATCTGGAATCGGAGACGGCGACCCTGCGAATGTCTGCGTTCCATCGACGTTGTACAGATCCTTGATCGAGACGGGTATGCCCTGCAGCGGCCCCAGGTCGCTGCCGTCTGAAAACAGCGCATCGGCCCGCCTGGCTGTGGCACGGGCAATTTCGGGTAGCCAGGCCTTGTAGGCGCCGAGCGTCTCATCGTATCGGGCGCTGGTCCGCTTGTTCAACTCACAGGAAGTGAGCTCGCCGTTGCGAAAAGCGGTGAAAATCTCGAACAGGGAATCGTGCTTCACGTTTTAGTGCTCCTTCATTAGTGTTCAAGCCTGTCATCTGGACTAATCCGCCGGACGGTACACTGGCTGTCAAATTGCAACTGAACGGGCGGGTGGCCTGTGTGCTCGACGAACTGTAACAGGCTCTCCACTGACAAGGTGGTGGTATGGCAATTATCCAGAGGGTGCAGATGAATCACTTTATGATCCAGCAGCGCAACGTCGATCGCGAACCGCACCATCCTGCCAGTGTCATTGACCAGTGCCAGGGGTGACACAGCACCCGGCGTCACTCCAAGATAACGCACCAGCCGTTGCACGGAACCGAAGGAGAATCGTCCCGCGCCCAGCGCCTGGGCCAGGCTGCGCAAGTCGATCTGGCGATCCTCGTTACAGGTAACGAGCCACATCAGTCCTTTCTTGTTCCGAAGAAAAAGGTTTTTCGTGTAGCCACCGCTTGGATCGGTTGCCCGCAGTTTCTTGCTGTCGATAACGGTAAACATTGGGTCGTGACTTACCGTGCTGTGGGTAATGCCCAGTTTTTCAAGTAACCTGATCAGTTCGTCGTGAGTGCAGGGAGCCAGGGTCTTATCAGTAGCTCCGGGAGATGGGGTTTTGTTCATCTGTAGTCAACGATTCTCTGAATAGTGGAAGTTATAATAAGTTGGCACCATTGCTGACTTCAGGCAGAACTGGATTCTGCCATAGACCCGGAGTTATCCCCGTTATGACCCAGCGATCGACCCGGCGCTCAGCCAAGCGCAAAACCCAGAAACCAGTTCCGACTCCACGGGCACTTGAGCGGGTCTTGTTGTCCGAATTTACCGAACGTTCGTACCTGAACTACTCGATGTATGTGATTCTGGATCGCGCCCTGCCGAATCTCGCGGACGGATTGAAACCGGTTCAGAGAAGAATTATTTACGCGATGTCCGAATTGAGCCTGGCTGCCAGTAATAAGCACAAGAAGTCGGCAAGAACTGTCGGCGACGTACTGGGAAAGTTTCACCCCCATGGAGATACGGCCTGTTATGAAGCGATGGTTCTGATGGCCCAGCCATTCAGTTTTCGCTACCCACTGATCGATGGCCAGGGGAACTGGGGCTCACAGGACGATCCGAAGTCCTTTGCCGCTATGCGCTATACCGAGGCCAGATTGTCCAGATTTGCGGATATTTTCCTTTCCGAACTCGGGCAGGGGACAGTTGACTGGGGTCCAAATTTTGACGGAACCCTGAGCGAGCCTCGGATACTGCCCGCACGATTACCGGCGATTCTGCTGAACGGTGGTTCGGGGATTGCGGTTGGCATGGCAACCGATATTCAGCCGCACAATGTGCGAGAGGTGGTATCGGCCTGCGTGCGGTTGCTGGAGAACAGTCGCACCAGTGTGGATCAACTTCTTCAGCACATCAAGGGGCCTGATTTTCCCACCGAGGCGGAGATCATTACCCCGGTAGAAGAGATTCGCGAGATCTACCACACCGGTTCCGGTTCAGTTCGACAACGCTCGGTCTGGGTGGAGGAGGAAGGCAATATCGTTGTGACGGCGCTTCCCTACCAGGTTTCCGGGGAACGGGTTGTGGAACAGATTGCAGCGCAGATGACGGCGAAAAAGCTGCCGCTGGTCGATGATGTCCGTGACGAGTCCGACCATGAAAACCCCACCCGGTTGGTGATTGAGCCCAGGTCAAACCGGGTAGATCCAGAGGCGCTGATGGCGCATCTGTTTGCGACGACGGCCCTGGAACAGAGTCATCGCGTCAACATGAATGCGATAGGTCTGGATGGCCGGCCCCGTGTGTACGACCTTAAGCAGTTGCTCCGGCAGTGGCTGGATTTCAGGCTGGAGACCGTCAGACGCCGGCTGCAGTTCCGTCTGGACCGAGTGATCAGGCGTCTGCACATTCTGGAGGGGTTGCTGGTCGCCTTTCTGAATATAGATGCGGTGATAAAGATCATTCGAAAGGAAGACAAACCAGGTCCTGTCCTGATGAAACGTTTCCGCCTGTCGGAAGACCAGGCTGAAGCGATTCTCGATCTTAAGCTGCGTCATCTGGCACGTCTGGAGGAGTTGAAGATCAAGGGTGAAGAAGAGGAACTGGCCCGCGAAAAACGCGAGCTGCAAAAAATCCTTAAGTCCCGAGACCGGTTGAAGCGTGTGGTACGCGATGAATTACTCAGTGATGCCGAGGAGTTCCGGGATGAGCGCCGCTCACCGCTGGTCGAGCGGGATGCTGCCAGAGCGCTCAACGAAACCGACCTGATTCCATCGGAGCCGATCACCGTGGTTCTGTCACAGAA
>CAZVVN010000072.1:0-15736 GCA_964630665.1 uncultured Acidiferrobacteraceae bacterium
GGCGGTGCACCACCGTACCCGGCCCTATATCGGCTTTGTTGCTGCCAGCGTGGAACTACGCGCACGATCAGCACTGGACATTGCGCTATGGGATGCGCTCGGTAAAGTCACAGGCCAGCCGGTGTCGGTTCTGCTGGGTGGCCGCGTCCGCGAACAGATCCCCGTCTACAACACCTGTGCAGGCACTCGATATGTCCGTGGTCCAAAAGTCGGCAAAACCGAAAACTTTGGCATCCAGTCAAAGGGAAAGGCCGATGAATACGAAGACCTTCACGGGTTCCTGAACGACCCGGTCAGTCTTGCAGGCAGCCTTCTGGACATGGGTATCGATTCAATGAAGATCTGGCCGTTTGATTTCGCTGCAGAGGCCACCCAGGGTCAGTTCATCAGTCCCGCAGAACTTGCCAAAGGATTGGCACCGTTCAAGGCCATCCGCAAGGCCTACGGCGACAGGATGCAGCTCAGCGCCGAGTTGCACGGCATGTGGAACCTACCTGAATCCAGGGTTATCTGCCAGGCACTCGACGAGATCGGGATGCGCTGGATCGAGGATCCGGTCCTGTTGGCCAACCCGTTTGGTATCGCACAGCTCAAGGGATCGGTCCGTTCGCGCCTAGCGATGGGTGAGACTCGCGGAGGCGCCGAGGATTTCAAGATCTTCCTCGACACCGGGGCGTTGTCACTGCTGATTCTCGATATCGGTTGGTGTGGCGGCTTGACTGAGGCACGCCGCTGTGCGGCCCTGGCCGGAGCCTATCTCACTCCGGTGGCTGCTCACGACTGCAACGGTCCGGTCGTATTGAGCGCGTCGGTTCATTTCTGCCAGGCCACGACAAACGCCTATGTGCAGGAGATTGTTCGTGCGTTTTACTATGGGTGGTACGCTGACATCGTTACTGCTCTACCGCCGGTTGAAGATGGTAGGATCACAACACCTGAAGGGCCTGGCCTGGGAATGGAACTTCTGCCGGATTTCAAGAACCGGGAAGGAACGACCTCCCGTGTGTCGCATGCGTAAAACCCGTTAGGGAACAGGAACACTCAAGATGACCGAACTGACGCTGAATGAAGCCAGACTGCAGGGTGAGATACCCGAGGCAGAATGGGTCGGCGCACTGCGTGAGACAGACCCGGGCACGCCAGCAGATGAGATCCGCCGCCGGTTTGCAGCTGAGGCATATGTGTGTGTCCCAGGATTTTTCGGTGAACAGGATGTCCTGGCGGTGCGGCGGGCGGTGTTCACCAAGCTCGCGACGGCAGGTGAAATCCATGGCGCCTCTGAAGAGGGTATCTACGCCGGTTCCAGCAAGCGACGGGAGCGAATTGAACACCTGGATCAGTTCTGGCGGGAAATCTCCGAGGAGTGGGCATTGCGGCGTGTGACTCATTCGCGGGCGTTGCATGAGTTTTGTGACATCCTGCTGGAGGAGTCCAGCATCGCACACGACTTTGTGTTTCTGCGGGTATCGAATTACGGTCGCAAGACCTTGGTCCACAGCGACCACGGGTTTTTTACCCGTTCGACGGACAATGTCATCACGGCCTGGATCGCTTTTGGTGAGATCCCGCTACAGATGGGCCCTCTTTTCATCCTTGAGAACAGCCACAAGCACCCCAGGGTTCAGGAATCGATCCGCGATTTTGACGTCGTTCGGGACAGCGATCGAAAGGCTTCCTGGAGCGAGACCCCGCTGGAGATCGCCAGACAGTTCTCCTGCCGGGTGCTGACCCGGCACATGCGACCTGGTGATCTGGTGGTGTTCGGCATGCAAATTCTGCATGGATCACTGGACAACGTTGATCCCGATCAGCGTATTCGCTTGACCTGTGATGTGCGCTACCAGCCGCGCTCAGAACCTCGGGATCCCCGCTATTTCGGACCCGACCCCGGCGGTACCACGGGTCAGGGCTACGGCGAACTGGTCGGGGCCATTCCCTTGGACGAGGCCTGGCACATCCGATGACAGGCTCCGGCAGCAACCACCAGTTCCACGGCATCTACCCGATGCTGTATGCATTTTTTCGAGCTGACAACAGCCTTGACCGGGAGGCCCATCGAAGACAGGTCCTGGCCTGTGTTGCTGCCGGTGCCCATGGCCTTGCTGTCGGGGGTCTGGCGAGCGAGTGCAACAAGCTCTCGAGTGGTGAAAAACGCACCCTGGTCGAATGGACACTGGAAGATACTGCGGGTCGCTTGCCGGTATCAGTGACGGTCTCGGAAAACACTCTGGCTGGACAGAAGGAGGCGATCGCCCACGCTCGCGACAGCGGTGCTGCGTGGGCTGTGATGCAGCCGCCCCCGGTCCGCGGGGCCAGCGTCGAGGCCCTGGTCGATTTCTTCGCTGAGGTCGCAGCGGCATCTGATCTGCCGCTGGGGATTCAGAACGCGCCGGAATACATCGGCGTCGGCCTGGACAATCCGGCCATTGCCGAACTGGCAAGACGGGCATCCAACGTGGTAGTTCTTAAAGCAGAAGGGCCTGCCCCTTACATCAGCCGCCTGATGTCGGAGATCGGCCATGGCTTCGCGGTCTTTAACGGTCGCAACGGGGTCGAACTGATTGACAATCTGCGCTCCGGCTGCGCGGGTACGATACCTGGTGTGGAGTGCTGTGATCTGCAGAGCAAGGTCTATGATCTGTGGCGTGCCGGAGAGATCGGATCAGCGACCAACCAGTTCCGCGAGGTTCTGCCGTTATTGGCGTTTCTGATGCTGACCATCGATCACCTGCTTTGCTATGGCAAGCGTCTGGCTGCGCGCCGCCTGGAGCTGGATGACGTACATGATCGGGGTCCCGCTCTGGCGCCACGGGCAGAAGATCTCGAAACGTTGGCATTCTGGTCACAGGAACTGGGGCCTTTGCCGCTGGCTTAGATAGATCGACAACTCAGCGCGTTCGGGGAGGACAGGCATGATCCGGGAATTGCCGGTCGGGATACAGACCAACGGAATCAAGCACAGCCACCAAGATCCGATGCCGTCGATCGACACCCGCTTCGCGATGGTTCGGGAATCCGGCGTCTTCGATTACGTCGACAAGACCCCTGACCCGGTTGAGATCGATGCATTCGAGAAGGCCAGCGAGAAGTACGGAATTCCAGTTCGTTGTGGAGGTTGGTACTACGTGCTCGGTCGTGACGAGCCACTGCTGAGCCGGAACCTGGAGACAGGCAAGCGCCTAGGATCGCTGGATCACAACGTGCAGATCCTGTCACACGGGCAGGACGGCGAGTTGGTCACCAACCAGGAGGTGGTCCGTTTTTATGAACGGGCACTGGAGCAGGGCCAGCGATTGGGTGTGCGACCGTGCCTGGAGGTCCACTGCAATATGTGGTCTGAGGATTTCCGGCGTGTCGAGCAGGTCGGGCAACTGGTTGAGGCTCGTGGTCTGCCCTACCGGCTGACACTCGATCACAGCCACGTCATTTTCAAGATCGACAACCCTGAGGAACAAGCGGTCTTCGATATCCGCCCGGACGTGCTGTCGGGTGCGCTGGTGCTGGATCCGTTTGCCAAGGGTAGTATCTGCAAGCGCTGGATCGACGCCGGCTGGGTGGGGCATTGTCATGCCCGCTCAACCGTTCCTGACAACCCGAAGAACTTTGACGCGTTGGATGAAAACGGCAATTACGGGCGGGGAATTCAGTACCCTTTTGCAGCGCCTTCTCCGGGGGTCTACCATTCGCCCTGGGATGAGGAACGGCTCGAGCCTTGGAAGGAAGTGGTACGCCAGCTGCTGCACTACCATGCCGTTCAGCCCAATAGTCCACTGGGTCAGATCAGCACGGAGTTCATTCCAAATCTCGATTACGGTGAAGGATGTCGGTATTCACTCTTTGAGCAAGGCATCGCCTGTGCCAGTTGGATCCGGGAAGCCTGGCAGGGCATTGATCAAGACCATCGTTGAACGGTCCCCGAGTGCTTTGCAGTACGGAAAAAAATGCCCCGCGGGCGCGGGGCAAAAAACCACTTGGAGGAGGATAAAACTGTCTTCTAGTACGCTTTGTTGAAGTTCTTAGAAGGGTTATGAGAAGGGATCATCCGACCTATTCCAAACTGCGAAGCGAACGAGTTCTGCCGTCCGCGTGTGGCCTGATCTGAGTCCCGCCCGTTGCCAGGGCTCCAGCCCGATATCGGCCAGGAGGCGGGGGCTCAGCGCCAAAATCGCCCGTTGCGCTCGGCGCTCATGGCGCCGCTTTGCTGCGGCCCGGGTGAGACTGACCAGCCCACGAGCCAGGGCGTTCGGTACTGTTTTGAACAAAAATCCGCCGAGACCGAGGAATACATCCTGGAAGGCCTGGGCACGCATTTTCCGCGCGAGCGCTACATATTTTTCGTGGTCGGCTAGAATCGCTGAAATGAGTAAGGCGCTGTCTGCGGGGGCCTTGGAAGAGGGCAGGACGTGGGCGTCGTTCGCGGCTACCCACTGCGCGACCGTCTGTTCCGGATAGGATTCTGGAGCTCGACTCATGTTATAATTCCTAAATAGCGTTATTGCAGATCTTTCTTAATAGAAGCTACTATATAATTCTCGATTGGTATTCGACAAACGATCATTTCTTTATTTGTCATTAGATTTTCTAAAGAATCATTGTGAGAAGATTGCCGCCACTCAATGCTCTCAAAGCGTTTGAAGCGGCCGGAAGGCACCTGAGCTTTACCCGGGCTGCTGACGAGTTGCATGTCACCCCGGCGGCAATCAGCCACCAGATCAAGGCGCTTGAGAGTGATCTGGGTACCAAGCTATTTCGCCGAATGAACCGCTCGCTGCAGTTGACCGACGCGGGCCAGGCCTGCCTGCCGGGGCTCAGGGAGGGATTCGACAGTATCGCAGTGGCGGTCGACCGTATCCGGTCCAAAACAGACTGGAACATTCTGACCATCAGCGCGCCAGCGGCTTTTGGCGCACGCTGGCTGGTGCCGCGAATCGTGGATTTCAGGACTGCACACCCGAACATTCAGATTCGAATCGATCCGGCAATCCGGCTGATGGATCCGGTTCGGGACGGCATCGATGTGGTTATCGAGTTCAGCCAGGGTGACTATCCAGGCCGGCAGGCGCAGCGCCTTTTTGACCAGGCGGTTTATCCCGTCTGCAGCCCCAGGCTGCTCAGCGGTGACAAACCGCTGCGTTCACCGGCCGACCTTCGGGGGCACACGCTGATCCATTTCGATTCGCCGGCTGGAGATCCCGGCTGGCCGAACTGGCAAAGCTGGTTGCAGGCAAATTCGGTTGCTGAGATCGACCCGAATAGAGGGCCGCACTTCACCTCACCCAACTTCACGATGCAGGCAATACTGGCCGGTCACGGTGTGGCGCTCATGGCGGAGCTGGTGGTCGAAAACGAGCTTGCAGCGGGTACTTTGGTTCGACCATTTGAACTCCCCTACCCGGCAAGTTTTAGTTATTCGGCTCTGACGACCTCGGCGGGGTCCAGCAACGAACCGGTAGGTCTTTTCTGTGACTGGCTGGCGCGTGAAGCGGCACGCTATGCCCGAGAGCGAGAGGCTAGGATTCGCGCAGAACGGCCAACCGCGCCTGTTACTGGCGATTCTCAGGACAGATTGCCTCCGATCCAGAGAAGCGGCGAAGCCGCCTGACTCTAGGTGACGGAATCCCACCGCGTAGACCACTCATCCGAGCAAAACCGGGGGGCGAGCCTATGACAGCCCACGGCATTGAATCCTCGGAACAGGCATTGGTCGAGGTAACGGGACTCGATCACATCGGGCTCCGGGTCAGCGACGTTGAGGCATCGCTCGCTTTTTACGCCGATCTTCTAGGCCTTGAGACCGAGCGAGTCGACCAGTGGCGGCGGGGCGAGGTGACGTTCCCTTCAGTCCGGCTGGATAACGCCACTCTGATCGATTTCTTCCCCACCGATCCGCACGGCGATTCCAGCAAGGTGCAGAACCAGGATCATTTCTGCCTGGTGATCAGGCCGACCGATCTGAATCTACTCAAAGAAAAATGCGAGGCTATCGGTATCGGAATTCAGGCCGGTCCCGGGAGTCGCTGGGGTGCACAGGGGGATGGCACCTCCCTGTACCTCTATGACCCAGACCGGAACGTTGTAGAGCTTCGCTACTACTGATTTCACGAACTGTCGGGTCGGCCGTTGTCCTCTATGGCCATCGCCGGTTCAGAAATCGGCCAGTGCCGGCCAGAGTTCGGCGTCTCCCGCTGCCGCGATCTGCCGCCCGAGTTGTCCTGCCCAGAGGCTTTCTGAACCGAAGTCGTCTCGCCAGGCCCACAATCTGCGGGTGGACTGGTGCAGGCTGTACTCGTGTGTGTACCCCATGGCGCCGTGAACCTGGTGTGCGATCGCGGCACCGCTGCCGGCAGCTTCGCCGGAACGGATTTTCCCGCTAGCAACTGCGATCTTTGTTCGCGGGTCATCAAGGCCGTATCGGTCAACGGCCTTGACTGCTGCATCAGCAGCAGAGCCGGCCGCGGCGGTTTCAGCTGCAAGCATGGCTATATTGTGCTGAACGGCCTGAAACCTGCCGATTGGTCGTCCGAACTGTTCCCGGTCCTGGGCGTATTCGATACATTGTCGAAGAATCCGGCTAAGCGCACCAGCGATCTGCTGGCTGCGCATCACAGCACCCATTTGGATCATTCGCTTTAGTCCCCCGGGCTCAATTGGCGCAACACTGCTCGGAACAACTCCCTGTGCTTCGACACGATCCTGGGGTTCACCTGCGAGGCTCTTGCCTCGCCTCACGTCACAGTCGCCGATCTGCAGCAGTGCGGCGTGCTCGTTCCCACCGGCGTCGTCGCCGGTGACAGCAGCAAGGTGAATAGCCGAAGACGCAAACGGAATCCGGCTGGCTGTTCCAGAGATCTCTCCGGTATCGTCCAGTCGGAAACTCGGCCGGTGCGCAAGCGGCGCAATGGCCATCGGTCCTTTGGGACTGGAGAGCCCGCCCTGTGTCAGCAACCAGCCAGCCAGCAGGGTCTCTGCCAGCGGTAGCGGTACCGCGTACTCGGCAGCAGCCCGCGCAATAGCAAAACCGTCGGCTAATGAAGCGCCGGCACCAGCATGCTCTTCCGGTACCCAGGCCAGTGTGAGACCGGTCTCCTCGATGACCTGCCAGAGTTCGTCCGGCCAGTTACCGGCTTCGGCCTCATTGACCACCGAGGGGGGGCAGAGATCGCTGAACAATCTGGAGCAGGTGTCAACAATGGCTGGGTCGACCGAGGTCATTTTGTGGGCCTTTGGGAGTTGATCCGACGAAGATTGGCGCTTGGCCACGGAATTTCGCACAATTGGAATTCCCCACGCAAACAAAAGGTGATAAATGCCCGAAGGAATTCAGTTCGACCCGGTCCAGCTGCCCGGCGAAGCCGAAGCGATGCGACTGAACATCCGCCGCTTTTTGGAACAGGAGATCTCAGCAGGGCATTTTGAGCCGCGACGCTTCGGTATGACCACCCACTCGCCGGAGTTCAGTCGCCGTTGTGGCGAGGCCGGGTTCATCGGCATGACCTGGCCACGGGCTTACGGGGGACAGGAACGGACGTTCCTGGAGCGATTTGTGGTCACAGAAGAAATGCTGGCGGTAGGCGCGCCGGTCTGGGCGCACTGGGTGGCCGATCGCCAGAGCGGCCCGGTTCTGATCCGCTATGCCCATGACTCGGTGCGTCAGTCGGTCTTGCCTAGGATTGTTGCCGGCGAGTGCTATTTCTGTATAGGCATGAGCGAGCCGGATTCCGGTTCAGATCTGTTTTCGCTCAGATCGACGGCCCAGGTGATCGATGAGGGCTGGCGGGTCAATGGACGGAAAATCTGGACCAGCAACGCCCATCGTTCTCATTACATGATTGCGCTGCTGCGCACCTCAGCGGCTACTGATGACAACCGGCGATTTGGCCTGAGCCAGTTTCTGATCGATATGGATTCTCCCGGTATCACGGTACGTCCGATCCGCAATCTGACCGGGGTCCACGACTTTAATGAGGTGACCTTCGACGATGTTTATGTTCCGGGCACCCACCTGATCGGCGAACTCGACAAGGCTTTCAGCCAGGCAACTAACGAACTGGCCTACGAGCGAAGCGGCCCAGAACGGTTTCTCGAGACGCTGGCGGTTCTGCAGGCACTGATTCTGGCCGCGGGCCGTACGCCCGACCAGAGAGTGGCCGAAGGTATCGGCCGGCTGGTCGCCCAGCTTTCCACCCTGCGGCAGATGTCGCTGTCGGTCGCAGGCATGCTCAGTGCAGGAAAGGTGCCCGAGGTGGAAGCCGCACTGGTCAAGGACCTGGGGACCAACTGGGAGCAGGCTCTGCCGTCCCGTGCACGGGAGCTGGCACCAGAGTACTGTGATGATCCGAAAGCATTGTCGGTGTTTGAAGAGATTCTCGACCATGCGACACTGATTGCGCCGAAACTCACTATTCAGGGTGGGACCCGGGAGATCCTGCGCGGCATCATCGCTCGCGGTCTGGGTCTTCGTTAGAGCCGCTTCTCTTATGACGGATCTACAGGCACTGTTCTGGCCTAAATCAATTGCCCTGGTCGGTGCCTCTCCGGACAAGCAAATTATCCGGGGCCGGCTGGTCGAGGCCATCGGCCAGCACCCTTATCCTGGCAGGGTCTACGCAGTCAGTCGATCGCACCGAAAAATCAGCGACCTGGCCTGTTTCGAGTCGATCAACGCTCTGCCGGCGGGCGTCGATCTCGCCATTATCACCATCCCCGCCGAGTTTGTACCCGCTGCACTTGAAGCCTGTGGTCACAAGGGCATCGGAGCGGCGATCGTCATCAGTTCCGGCTTCGCCGAGGAAAAGGGCGATCAGGGATCTGACAGACAGCAACAACTCGCCGAGATTGCCGCGCATCACGGTATTGCGCTCATCGGGCCCAATGCAGAAGGGTTTCTCAACACCAAGTTGAATCTAGCGGCAACCTTCAGTCCGACAGTGTCTGATGTCGATGGAGGGCTCCGCCCGGCGGGCCTGAACACCGGCGGTGTCGCAGTCATCTCACAAAGTGGCGGAATCGGGTTTTCCTTTTTTCACCGGGGACGTCCAAAAGCACTGAATTTCAGTTTTATCGTGACGACGGGTAACGAGGCGACACTCGATGTTCTGGATATAGCTGACTATCTGATCGACGATGATGCTACCGAGGTGATCCTGATGTTCGTTGAGGGCGTGAGGTCGCCTGCCCGTCTGCTTCCACTCGCGGCGAAGGCTGCGCGGGCGGGAAAGCCGATCGTCGTCGCCAAGGTGGGGCAATCGGAAGCTGCGGCAGACGCCGTGACCTCTCACACGGCTTCCCTGGCCGGTTCCAGCCAGGCCTATGAGGCGGTCTTTCGACATGCGGGGATCATCCGTGGGATCGACAGCGACCACATGATCGATGTTGCAGGGACCTTCGTGTATTTCCGCGATCGACTGCCCAGGGGTCGCCGGGTCGGGATCCTCACGCCCTCCGGCGGTGCAGGCGCCTGGTTTGCGGACCTGTGCGAGGCGCATGGCCTCCAGGTGCCGATGCTGGATGCCCGGACCCGTGCCAGGATCGACCCGTTGCTCCCCGAGTACGGCACATCGCGAAACCCGGTGGACGTGACAGCCCAGGTGATCTTCAAGGTCGGTTATGCGCCGGTCCTCGAGATCATGGCTGAATCGGACGTACTGGATGCCATCCTGGTGTCGGGGTCGTTGGCGCATCCTACTTATATCGAAAGGGACCTGGAGCAACTCGTCAAACTGGGTGAAGCGGTAGACAAGCCGATTATCTTCTGTGCCTATACCAGGGCCCATCCCCGCGCAGTCGAACTACTGGCCCAGGCCGGCTTCCCCTGCCTGACCAGCATGCCCAACGCGGCCCGGGCCATCGCGGCGATGGCGGATTACCGGGCGTTCTCTGAATCTTCCGCCACGATGATTGATGTTCCGCCAAAAGAGGGAATCCGGTTAACCGGACCTGCGCTGGACCAGTCGGTCTACACTGAATACGAGGCCAAACAGTACTTCGATGCCTGGGGGATCCGTTGCCCGGAAGGCAGCCTCACCCGATCGTCAGCCGAGGCTGTTGCGGCGGCCCAGAGGCTGGGGGGTGTTGTAGTAGCGAAAGTTCAGTCCCCGGATATACCGCATAAAACGGAAGCTGGCGGGATCAGGCTCGAGCTGGGAAATGCAGACGCGGTCCGACAGGCCTACGATGAGATCATGACGGTTGTACATCAGGCCGAGCCGGAAGCCCAGATTCATGGCGTGCTTATCGAGCCAATGGCCAGTGCCGGTGTCGAGATGATCGTGGGGGTGAGTCGTGATCCAGATTTCGGGCCGATGCTGACCGTGGGCAGTGGCGGTATCCTGGTCGAGTTGATCGGTGATGCTGTGACCTCGCCGGTGCCTGTCTCATCAGCCCAGGCGCAGGACCTGCTCAAGCGCCTTCGTGGCTGGTCGTTGTTGCAGGGACTGCGGGGTCAGCCGGCTGCAGACGTCGAGGCGCTGGTCGAGTTGATCGTCGCTGTATCGAGATTCGCTGCGGCCAATGCGAATTACCTTCGATCACTGGATCTCAATCCGGTCATCGTACATCCAGCGGGCAATGGCCTGACGATCGCTGATGCCTTGATCATGAGCGAGATTCGATCGGCTGAGTCGCAGGCACGTTCCGAACACTGACCAGACCAGGGAGAGAACAATGACAGGATCTGTTGATCAGGACATTACGGTAGAAATCGTGGAACACGTGGCCATGGTAGAGATTCATCGCCCACCGAACAATTTTTTCGATTTCGAACTGATCCGTTCGATAGCTGATGCCTATGAATCGTTGGATAAGGATTCCGGCTGTCGCGCAATTGTCCTGTGCTCCGAGGGTAAGCACTTCTGTGCCGGGGCCGACTTTTCTGCCCGTGCATCCTGGGGTCAGGAACAGCTTGATGCACAGGCCGGGCAACTCTATCGCGAAGCGGCGCGGGTTTTCGGTGCAGGAAAGCCCGTCGTTGCGGCAGTACAGGGCGCTGCGGTGGGCGGTGGTCTGGGACTCGCCTGCTCCGCTGACCACCGGGTGACCTGCGCTGAAGCACGATTTTCAGCTAATTTTTCCAAGTTGGCGTTCCATCAGGGGTTTGGGCTCAGCGTGACCCTGCCGAGGCTGATCGGGGAAACCAAGGCCAGCCTTCTACTGCTGACGGGCCGCCGAGTCGGCGGTGCAGAAGCTGTGCAAATGGGGTTGGCGGACCAATTAGTAGCACAGGAGGAGGTCCGCAATGTGGCTCAGGCGCTGGCAGGTGAGATTGCTCAGTCTGGACCGTTGGCTGTTCAGGCCATCCGGGCGACCCTCAGGGCGGGACTCGCCGAGGCGGTGGTTCGCGCGACCGAACACGAACTAGCCGAACAGAGTCGACTGCGCGACACCGCGGACTTCAGAGAGGGCATCAAGGCCATGGCCGAGCGCCGCTTACCACAATTCACCGGGAAATAGGTAAGGGCCGAAGCAGCTGTCTGGCTCAGTCGTGGCCTATCGGGAACAAGGGCCTGGTGGCAATGTGTTCCGGAAGGTCGTCGAACGATGTGAAGTTCAATCGGTAGAGACTGGCATAGAGACCGTTGACTGCCATCAGGTTCTCGTGGGTACCTTGTTCGACCAGCCGACCGTGTTGGAGGACCAGAATTCGATTACATTCTCTGATCGTCGCCAGACGGTGTGCGATCACGATTGCGGTACGCCCCTGAAGTAGTACCTTAAGTGCTTTCTGGATCTTCATCTCGGAGTAGCTGTCAACGTTTGCAGTGGCCTCATCAAGAATCAGAATCCGGGTATCAGCGACGAGTGCCCGGGCAAAGCTCAGCAGCTGCCGCTGGCCCAGCGAAAGATTCCCACCTCGCTGGTCGAGAGTGAACTGATAGCCTCCAGGTAATCGCATGATGAAATCATGGGCGCCGACTGCGCGGGCTGCGGCCTCGATCTCACGGGGGCCCTTGTCTTGACTGGCGTACTGGATGTTCTGGAAAATGGATCCTGAATAAAGGAACGGGTCCTGCAGAACCATCGCCAGGTGTCGGCCGATGCACTTCTGGGTGAGATCCCGGACGTCATGCCCGTCAATCAGTACCCGGCCTGAATCGGTATCGTAAAACCGGCGCAACAGCGCTGCGATGGTCGATTTTCCGGAACCGGTGGGGCCGATGATCGCAACTTTCTCGCCCTGTGAAACAGAAAAGCTGACATCGTGGAGAACCGGTGTGTTCGGGGCGTATGCGAAGTTGACATTGCTGAAGCCCACAGTCCCGGTGCACTCAGCCAGATCCAGGGCGTCTGGTTTGTCCCTGATTGCCTGGGGCACGTCCATCACCTCCATTATGCGCTGCCCCGAAACCGTGGCCCGCTGCATCATGCTGTACTGGATCGTCAATGAACGGATGGGATCGAAGAACCGCTGGACGTAAAACAGAAAGGCCACCATTACGCCGAGTTCCAGATTATCGTTGAGCACCATCTGACCGCCGATGATCACGATGATAGCCATGGCCGCGCCCGTCAGCGTGTCCACGATTGGGATGTTTACCTGGGCCAGTTTTGCAGCTTTCAGATGGGTCCGACGGTTCAGGTCGCACAGGTCAGAGTAGAGTTCATAATTGACATTCTCCCGGACCTGCCCCTGGACCGTGCGTACACCACGAATCGATTCGGCGAGAGCGCCGTTGGCCATCGAATTGGTTTCCCGTGCTCTGCGGAATGCGGCCCGCGCATAGGGGAGCCAGAATATTCGAACAATCAGGAGGATCGGCACGATCGACAGGGTGAGTAGACCGAGGTCGAAGTCAAGGGCCAGCAGAGTGACCACGATGCCCAGCAGCAATACCAGGTCGCCGATGGCGAACACGGAAGTTTCGAGAAACTCCTGTAGTGTGCCGGTGTCACTCTGCAGTCTTGACATGACTCGGCCGACCTCAGTCTTGTCCATGAAGGACAGTGAGACTATTTGCAGGTGTGAAAACATCGCTCGTCGCAAGTCGACGATGACGTTTTCGGCAACCCGACCGACCAGCATTTCCTGCAAAAAGTTAGCGATATAGTTCGCTAGGACGATAAAAAAGAAAACACCAACGATGTAGCTGAGCGCGCCAGTAGTTCGTCCGGCAGGGCTAAGACCCTGGTCGATGGCATACAGGATGACAAGCGGAATTGACAATTGGGTGGCCACGAACACCATCACAGCCAGCAAGGCTAGGATTGCCGTTCGCCGGTATGGCCAGACAAATTCGGCAAAGCGCCGCATGATACGGCGATCGAAGACCCGGCCGAATAGCTCCTCGTCGTGGCTGACCTGGGCTCCGATCACAGCCCGTGGAGGTCGGGATCCCGCCCCAGTTCCCGGTAGATCAGGCGTCAGTCTCATGCGGGTAATGGCTGGCCGGATGACCATTCAGCTGACCCGGCGCCCTGCATCTGCAGAGAATGAAGCGCGGCATAGCGGCCATTGAGAGAGAGCAATTGATCATGAGAGCCCCGCTCGACGATCCGGCCTTCGTCCAGAAACAGGATCTCATCGGCGTGCATCACGCTGATCAGCCGATGGGAAATGATAATCGTGGTGCGTTTACCGCTTCGCTGGGCCAGGGCGCTGCGAATCTGCTGTTCGGTTCCAGCATCGATCGCAGCCGTTGCATCATCGAATATGCAGATCGGTGCGTTGGTCAATGTGCCCCGGGCGATCGACACCCGCTGGCGCTGGCCACCGGAAAGGGAAACGCCCTGTTCTCCGACCAGCGTCTGGTAGGTTTCCGGCAGGGTTGCCACAAATTCGTGTAGTTGGGCGTCGCGGCTCGCTTGAACAATGGCGTCGCTGCCGGACCAGGGGTCGCCGTAGGCGATATTGTTGTCGACTGATGCGGTGAACAGGAATGAATCCTGTTGCACGCCACCGATGGCCCGTCGCAGTGACGCTAGAGTCACGTCTCGGATATCCTGGCCATCGATCAGAATCCGGCCTGCTGTGGCATCGTAAAAACGGGGGATCAGTCGGGCAATGGTCGATTTGCCACTGCCAGGTGGGCCGACGATACCAAGCGTGCGGCCCGGGCCGATCTTGAAGGTGATGCCAGAGATGATCTGACTTTCATCCGGCCGATCGGTGTAGCTGAAAGCGACGTCCTCAAACTGGATCTCACCGCGGGGTACTTCGAGGTTCCTGACGGCGTCTCCTTCTTCGACTGCATTCTGTCGGTCGAGAATGGCAAAGAACCGTGCGCCACATGTCGAGGCTCGGGCATAAGAGTTGACAGTCATGCCGATCTGCCGTACGGGCATATGTAGGATCATCATGAACGCCAGGAATTCAGTCAGCGTACCGATGGTGATCTCCCCTGCCAGGACCTTCGATCCACCAGCCCACAGGACCGCGGTCATGGCTGAATAAAAGGCAAAGCCCATGAAGGTCATGCTCCGGACCCGTGCCATCAGTCGTTGATAAGAGATCTCCAGAACCTTTGTTGACAGTTGATCGAACCGTGCCAGTTCATAAGCCTGTGCGGCGAATGCGCGGACAACCCGGATCCCGGTCAGGTTTTCCTCCATGGCATTGGTCAGCGCTGTGAGGCGCTCTTGCTGTTTGAGCCACAGGTAACGAAGCTGAATTCGGGCTATGGCCGAGCGCACAGCAATGACGGGAACGAAACTGAGCGCAATCAGACCCAGCACCAGGTTGGTCGACAGCAGTAGGACGGTTCCACCAGTGACCAGTACCAGCAGCAACAGGGCCCGGACCAGACCGGTACTTGGAAAATGACGAATTCCTTCCAGATCCAGCATGCCGCGCGTAATCAGGTCTCCTGAGTGTGAATGATCGTGGAACGTGAGGTCGAGTTGTTGAATGCGTTGGAAGAAGGCCTTCCTCAGCTCGGCGGCAATACAGTGATCGAGCGATTCACCAAAATAGTTCTGAACCACTGCGAACAGACCGCGTAGCATGCTGAGAATCAGAATCATCGAAGCGGCCAACCAAAGTGCTGTCTCGATGTCGCTGCTCGGTGCTGAATCGGCTCCGAGCAGTCCCTGCGCATTGTCGACAGCCTGGCCAACGTAGCGCGGAATGAACAACTGAAACATTGATGAAGCCAGGGTGGCTGCAAATGCGATGGCGACCCGGGCCTTGTACTGCAGTACCAGACGGATGATCCGCCCCAGTATCCCTGGGTCCAGCTTTCGTGCCGTCCGGAACTCTTCAGCCCGGGAGGCAGGACTGGATACGTCTCCCTTCATTCAGCTTCCAGCCTGATCAGATCGGGCGACCTTGCTACAAGCCTGCAGGACGGTTCTAGAGGTATGTGGCCAGACGGGGCAATAACACTCACGTCTGGCTGATAAGAGCATTCAACACCGAAACATACGTCTGATATCTCAAAATGAAACCGCGCATTATACGGACCTCCCGGCCCACTCGATAGTACGGATCAACAGTTCCACCTTGAATTGTGTCAGAGCACCGCCCCAGGGGCTCCAAGCAACGCTGCTTCTCGCAGCCGGTCTACTCGGTCGTGGCCACAAGTTTGACGCATCCCAGCTTCTGTTGATCCGAGCTAAAGCGCTTCGGTGATTGGGAATTCATTTGGAGCATGTCCTAGACCTCTAGCATCTTCGAAAGAAGTGTTTTAGTGTGTGGATGAGGGGAACGTTAAGGCTGCAGATCCGATCTTTGGGTCTGGCACCCACGGTAGCAAACTTGCGACCGGTAACCAGTCCTGGTTTTGTAGGGTACTTCAATGGGACC
>CAZVVN010000073.1:0-15701 GCA_964630665.1 uncultured Acidiferrobacteraceae bacterium
AAAGCAAGGTGCTGCCATCTGTCACATCCATGTTCGAGACCCGGCCAGCGGCCAGCCGAGCATGGCGCTTGAGTACTACCGGGAAGTGGTCAAGAGGATCCGACAAAGTGATACCGACCTGATCATCAATCTGACGACCGGGCCGGGCGGACGTTACGTGCCTACAGACGGAGATCCCGCAAAAGCCGCAGCAGCCACAACACTGTCGCCACCGGAAGTCAGAACCGAGCACGTGGTCGAGCTCAAACCGGAGATCTGCAGCCTGGATCTCAATACCATGTGGTTCGGTGGTGGTGCCGTGATCAATTACCCCGCATCGATACGAGTGATGGCAGAGCGTATTTACAGCGCTGGAGTGAAACCTGAACTGGAGGTGTTCGATACAGGAGACATCCGCCTCGCGCGGGATCTGATAAAAGACGGCACACTCAGGATGCCCCTGCTGTTCCAACTGGTCATGGGCGTCAATTACGGAATGGACAGCACAACCGAGGCCCTGGTTCAGGCTCGGTCAATGCTGCCGGACGGGGCAGAATGGGCCGCCTTTGGAGCAAGCCGGCACGCATTCCCGATGCTGGCGCAGGCTTACCTTTTAGGCGGCCATTGTCGGGTCGGAATGGAGGACACGGTCTACCTGGATAAGGGAGTCAAAACACCCGGCAATGCGGCGCTGGTCGAGAAATCTGTCCAGATCATCCGCAGCCTGGGCGGACAGGTCGCAAACGTTGCCGAAGCCCGCGAGATACTCGGCCTGACGCCGCCAACCGGATAACAACGAAACGTTATGGTTTCGGGATCATTGACTTGTCTGAAGATCCAGGATCCACCCACGACCAGAACATGTCGGAACCCGCAGTGAATCTGAAGAAACTCTTCGAGCAGATACTCCTCTACGTACGTACGAACCTGGTGGGGATTCTCTGGATAATTGTCATTGCCGGTTCGATGTACTACTACACCTCACTGATGGTCGGGGGGTAATCTGTCTCTCCGGGCGATCGGAAAGTCAGCACTTATTGATCCGCGCCCTGCGGCAATCCGCGGTTCACTCATCACGCCATAGCCTGCGCAGTTGTTCGGTGTCTGTTTCAGCCGGAAACGGCAGGGTTAACTGCGGGTTATAACGCTCGAAGTTGATCCTCCGAGTTCGACGCCTGCGTATCCCGCGGTGCCGGGCTGTCCACCGTCTACAGTTCATTCAAAATCCTCGATTTACTGCGCCCGGTCTCAGACAGCCGTATAACCGCCGTCAACGTTCCAGGCGGCGCCGGTAACGAAAGATGCCTCGTCCGAGGCCAGAAACAAGACCACATTCGCGATCTCCTCGGGCTGACCCAACCGTCCCATCGGGTGCATTTTGATGAGCGCCTGGTGCGTCTCAGGCGAGTCGGCGAGGTTTTGGGTTAAATTGGTGTAAGCGAACCCCGGGCACACTGCATTGACCCGGATATTTTCCTTTGCCAGCCGAGCACCAAGATCGCGGGTGACCTGCAGTACCCCTCCTTTACTGGGAGGGTATGGGGAAAACCCGTCTGATAGCGGCAGACTGGGGTCATAGCCCAGCATGCCCATAACCGAGGCCAGGTTGACAATCGCCCCGCCGCCCAATCGCCGAAGAACCGGCACTGCAGCATGGCACATCAGCATCGTCCCTTTGAGGTTGACCCGGATAACCGTATCCCACTTCTCCTCGAAACCCGCACCATCAGCAAGGGATCTGGGTGTAATGCCTGCAGAATTGATGACGATATCCAGCCGGCCGAAGTGGTCGAGCGCATCATTCACACCAGCAAGGCAGTCGCTGGCACTACTGACATCGCAAAGTGCGCTTTTGAAAGTCGGCTGATCCAAGGATAGAGCCGAGAGCCCAGCGTCATCGTTATCGAGGGCCAGCACGGAGGCCCCTTCGGCCAGGAGACGCTCGGTGGCAGCCTTGCCGATCCCGGAGCCGGCTCCAGTAACAATCGCGACTTTCTGATCGAATCGATTCTCAAATACCGCCATGTTGAATTCCCCCCATCTGCTCCTCGATCATATCGGTATAAGCGCCTAGTTCAATTTCGTCCATTCGACTCAGAAAGCTCGCAACAACGCCATTTTGTTCGATTGTACGGTTGATTGAGCCAACCATGCACGATTCACCTCGGTGCCATTCCGGGATATAGTTCGACCAGTACGACGAAGATAAACAATCCGTGCCGTTTAGGGGTGCCCTATCTAACTCGGAGAGACACGGGGAATCGCTGAAAATCCATTTTCCCAATGATGGCTGCAAGCAATAATCTTCTTCATCGCTCAATATTAGCCCTTGGCATGACCGTGCTCTGCCTGTCGCTCCAACCCAGCCTCTGCCAGGCCGGAAATGCGACACGCTTTCTCAATAGCACTGAATGGGGATACCAGGAGGTTGATGACCCGGCAGGACCTGGCCAGCATGAAAAGGTTCAGCGATTCGAAGTCCGGCCCGGCGACTGCGCGATCGAAAGGATCAGCAACGACTGCAAACGAGAACTGGAGCGTTCCGAAATCGCCGAAGGACCAGTGCCTGAAAGGGCTCTGGCGGAAGAACAGTGGTACCTATGGCAGATTTTCTTTCCTGAAGACTACACCAACGTTTATCCCGCCAGGAGCATTCATGGTCAGTTTCTGGACCACCGGGTGGAGCCTGTCTGGACGTTTGAAGTCGGTAGCACGGGCGTACTCTGGCTGGGCAATCGAGTTGAGCAGGAGCCTAACTACATCTCGCTGATTGACGAAGATCTGCTCCTTGGTCATTGGCATGAAATCAGCATTAACGTCAAATGGTCACGAGATGACGGGTTTTTCAGGGTCTGGGTCAACGGTGAGCAGCGAGTAGACCATCGCGGGTCGACTTGCTCCAGCTGCAAGGTTTTTTTCAGTTACGGTATTTTACGTTCGGAGCTCTCCAGGTTCCGCAGCCAGTTCAACACCGAAAAACTACCGGTTCAGGTAGTCTACTTTACCCGTCCCGAAAAGAGCGCCAGCGGTATCGGCTTTCCTGGGTACGTGCCCCCGGCTCCCAAAGAGCAACCGAGAGACTCGGCCTCGGACAATGAAACTATCGAGCCAGCCGTCACGGTAGAAACCAGCGTGCTTCCGGCTACGGACCCACTGGCAGTGGAAAAAGATCGGGGAGAGGGCGATGACGAACGGCTCTGAGACCCGATCCGCCTGCAACACTACACCTGGAATATTTTCCGACCATGGTCAATGACAAGGTATTCATCAAGCCCGAGGAACTGCTCAGGGATTCCTTCCTTCTTGCTCTGAGGATTCTGGAAAGCGGCTTCAGGCCCGATTACATCGTAGGCATATGGCGCGGTGGAACACCAGTCGGTATTGCGGTGCAGGAATATCTCGACTATGCCGGTGTCGAGACTGATCATATCGCCATACGAACTTCATACTACACGGGCATTGAACGGACCGCCCAAAACGTTCAGGTACACGGGCTGGGCTACCTCATCCGGAAGGTCAACCAGAAAGATTCTCTGTTGATCGTCGACGATGTATTCGACACCGGGATGAGCATTGAAGCGGTTCTCGATGAACTCAAGAGCCGAGCTCGTTTGAACACCCCTTCAAATATCCGTATTGCGGCACCGTGGTATAAGCCATCGAAGAACAAGACCGGTCGGGTGCCTGATTACTATATCCATGAAACATCCCACTGGCTTGTGTTTCCTCATGAGTTGAGGGGATTATCTGAACACGAGGTTCAGTCCGGCAAGCCGGACGTGGCAGATATTGTCAGGGCAATCACCAAGACTTGAGTCACAGGTGACACGGCAGGTGACTGCCTCAGCTCACTCCAGCTCTTGGGAACGTAGCGGCGACCTCAACTCCAGAAGCATCTTTTCGATTCTCCGCCATCACGCTGCCTCCGTGGAACTCAGCAATCAACCGGACAATATAGAGGCCTAGACCGAGATGCGTCTGCCCGGCATCTTTCGCGCTCGAAACCATTGGATCGAACAGTCGATCCTCCAGGTGGGCCGGCAAAGTCGATCCTTCATTCACGACCGAGAGACGGATAATATAGGCAGAGCGTCTCAAGCGGACTAGGATCGGCCCCTCCTGATTACCGAAGCGGAGCGCGTTATCAATGAGTTTGTCGAGCAACTGTGCGAGCCGGTCTGGAACCCCGCTAAATTCCACCTCCCCTGGAAACACTTCTGACAGGATCTCGCGCTCTGGATTGACCTGCTGGTATCCCTCTACACAACCGGTCACCAGTTCAGCCAAATCAAACCACTCGAACTGATCCGCTTCCTGTTCGAGGGCATCTTTAAGGTTTGCGGCCTCGGTCAGGGAGGTGAGAATGCGCCGCAGCCGTTGAATTCCTTTCTGCGCTCGCAAGAGATACTTGTCGTCGTCGAGTTCGCGGTGACTGTACTGCAGGTTCTCCAGTGAGGAATTCACTACGTTCAACGGGTTATGCATCTCGTGGGCCAGTGTGTCCGGCAATTTCTCGAGGTAGCGGGTGTACTGTGCCAGGTTCTGCAGCATGGATGAAACACTCCGCGTCAGACTTCCCAGTTCATCCGCAGCATGAGTACCGGAGCGTATCCGATCCTTCAACAAACGCCCCTCGGGGGTTGTTGCCTGTTCGGTCTCACGCTGTAATTTTCCGACCCGGTAAGTCAGGCGGCTTGCGAACAAAAGTATCGCGATGGCCAGGAAGATAAACACACCCAGAAACAGGAGGGTAAAACGCCGCAACGTCTCATACTGCAGGGACAATAATCTGTTGCCGCTTTGCTTGATGAGAATTGCGCCCTGTATCTCACCCTCAGCCCAGATCGGCAGTGAACTCACAATCAACTTTGCGTTGCCATAGCGCCGCCGTTCGCTCAACCTGTCGCCGTTGGTGATCACTTTCGACAGAATACGAAGATCCTCCCCGGAAGAATCAACCGGCATGTCCTTAATACCCCCCATTGGCTGCCTCAGCATCCAGTCGTACACCTCGAGGGAAAAATCTTCCAGTCGACCCAACCACGACGACCCGCGTTTACTCCGGGCGCTGGAGATCAGCCTTTCGGGAAAAATACTCCCAAGCTCCGCTCTCAGGCGAAAATCCCGATCCCAGACTCTGATATTGGCCTCAGAAATGTAGAGGGGTTCGACGAGCTTGGCCAGGGCCGGAGTCATGAGACGGACCTGGCCGAGACCGTGCATGAAGGGGTCCGGATCAGTGCTGATAGAGCCCGCAATTTGCCTGCTTTCCGCGTCGTCAATATCGATCACTTCAAATTTGACCCGGGCCCGCGGGCCTATGACTTGCCGTGGAATGCGGACCTTGATGGCGTAACCGATTTCTGTAAGCTCGATACTGGCTGCAATATCTTTCAGGGCTTCCCCGGTTTCGGGCTCCCGCCAGTCAGTCTTCATCAAATAGACACTCATACGCCCTTCCTGCCGTGCAGTGAGCAGATAACGGCGGATGTCCATGCCCAACACCTGTACCGTCAGCCGAAGCTGGTCACTTTTGTCGAGCCTCACCAGTTCCGGGTCTCTGAAAATGATCACGTCATCAGAAACGTCGAAAAACGCATAAACGTGCTTATCGTGAATTCCCAACCCGTGCCGAACGGCGAGGGAGTCAGGGTTATAGTCGACCGTACACTCTAAAGACCCGGCACTGGTATAGTCCCTAGATCCCTCCAGCGCAACAATCCAGTCCTTCGAAGTTGTGTCGATGGAAAGGGGAGCATCAAGTTCTGTGGGCAACACGTCGAATGACCTGCCCATCACCTCGGGCACCCCCACGTCTGGGTCGAACAGCTCTTTCCTGTTGCCGAGCAGGCTTGCGATACCCTCAGTTGTCAGTTCAAGTGCCTGCTGTTGCCCATCGAGCAGAAATTTTTCCATCTCCCGAACCGACTTGTAGCCCATCCATGGGATTGCCAGCAACGACAGAACCAGGAGCAACAGCTTGGTTCTGATCTTGAGCCCCGGCCGGACACGATGCCGGGCGCGGCCACTGGGTCCTGAGGATACGGAAGAGGGCGGACGCTCCAGTGTGCGGGATGTCAACGGTTCATTCAGTCTTGGGCCCACTTGTATCCGGTACCGTGGACCGTCTGAATCCGATCAAAACTGCGGTCAGTTTCCCGAAACTTGTTGCGAATCCTGCGAATGTATCCATTAATGGTATTGCGCTCAACCAGGCCCTGCCGCGTGACGTCGTTCAGTGCGTCGTAGGTCTTGACATGACCAGGTCGCCGGGCCAGAGACTCGACGATCCAGAATTCTGTCAATGTGAGATTGATCAGTTCACCCCGCCACTTGACTGACATACTCTTCTCATCGATTTCCATTTCATTCACGCTGATCAGGGATTCCTGTAACTCAGGCTGCTTTAACTGTTCTGCGATCCGCAGCAACGCATGAACCCGTGCAACCAGGAATTCAAGACTGACCGGCTTGGTGATGTAATCCCATGCAGTCATGCGCTGGGAGGAGATTCGGTCGGCGTCGCTGTCACGGGCGGTGAGAAAGATGATCGGCAGGTTGGGGCTCAGATTTCGCAGTTCCATACACAATTCGAAACCCCCATCCATGTCTTCGCCCAGCATAATGTCAAGGATCGCAATGTCGGGCAGTATCTCGCGAAAACCCTCCTGCGCTTCCGCTTTACTGCCGAAATCGTGTACTTCGTAACCCTGGGCAGCCAGCACGTCGGCGTAGTTCTCCCGCTGGTCGGAGTCATCTTCGACTACTGCAACAATTTTCATTTTTCCGTCTCCGATATCACCAATTCATCAGGATCGGTGTTGTCGTACAGCTTCAGGTCTGACTTTAAACCTACCCCAATAGTCAGGAAAAGAACATGATCCGCCACCTTTCGCCACAGTATTGCCATGACTACCCCCACCCGAAGCCACGCCTCGGCAGTAGATTGGATTGCGTACCTGTTATATGGAACCCCAATTATGTCGAAAGTAGTCTTCATTCCACTGACAGACGAGATGATCTACGATCATCCTGAGCTTATTCTAGGCCCCATTACGCCGTTCAGGGCGGATGCGAGGCGGCGAACGTCAAATCAGACACGCCGCGCAATGCACAGGGGCAGGGGGCTCACAAGACATATGGTAACCCCTTTTGCAGGAACCCGAAATCAGGTTAAAAGTTGATATATCAAAGCCTCTAGGTAAAGAAAACCGCGCCAATGCGCGGTTTTCTTTTTGTAGCTTAGAGTGGCTATCAGTTCCGTAATTGGGTTGTTTCCGCTTTTTCCCGACCCGGCCGGACCGGCCGCGTGGAGCTGGGCCGGAGCCGTGGTGCCGATGATCGATCCCCACCGATCGCAAGCTTGTCGACAGCCATGTCGACCGAGCCCTTGAACTGACAGCCGTCCTCAAGCACCACTCGAGGTGCCCGGATGTCTCCGTTAACCTGACCGCTTGGACTGATCGATACCTGTTCACTGGCTCTGAGTTCGCCTTTGACTTCACCGTCGACACGAATTACGCGGGCATTGATATTTGCCGTAACCCGACCGTTCTTACTGACAATGAGATGGTTTTCTTTGAAATTGACCGTACCCTCGATGGTCCCGTCGACAATCAGGTCCTCCTCGCCGGCGACGTCGCCGTGTATCACGATAGACGGGCCGATCTTAGCCGCCTTCTTGCTGGCGCCTGTGTCCTTTCCGACCGCGGGTGCGGCTTTGCTGGCCGTCGTTTCGCCCGGTTTCGGCGTTTCGCTTGTCTCGCTTTGGCTCATGATTAATCCTGTTTTTTCAGTGTCCCGGCGACTCCAGGCCGCCGTTGGAACATTAAGATATAAAACTCAAAAGGGGGGGAGGGATTGTCCACGACTACCGAACCGTCGTCAATTGCGGGAGTGCTGGCCTGGGTTTCTGATCACGCATGACATTTAACATAATATACATTATACGAATAACGGGTATACACCGCTCATCAGTAGGCCCGCTTTGCCTGTGGGAACAGGGTGAAAAAGTTCTCGGTGGTCTGATAGGCCAGATCTTCCAGGCTCTCCCCCCGCAACTCGGCCAGGAATGTTGCCGTGTGCCGAACAAAAGCGGGCTCATTGGTTTTACCTCGGTTTGGTACGGGTGCCAGGTACGGAGCATCCGTTTCGATCAGCAATCGATCACCAGGGACCTTCAGCGCAACTTCTCGGACTGAATCTGCGCTGGCGAATGTGACGATGCCGGAAAAGGAAATATAGAACCCCAGATCAAGCGCCTGCCTCGCTATTCTCCAATCTTCGGAGAAACAGTGCATTACCCCTCCGGCGTCCGTTGCTCCTTCCTCGGACAAGATGGACATCGTGTCGTCGCCGGCATCCCTGCAGTGAACCACCAACGGCCTGGACACCTTCCGGGCCACGCGGATATGCCGCCTGAAGCGTTCCCGCTGCCAGTTCAATGTGCCGCTGGAGCGAAAATAATCCAGGCCTGTTTCACCGAGAGCCACCACACCGACCTCATCCGCCTGCTTGGCCAGGACCTCTTCGTCTACCTCGAGTTCGTCTGGAATCGTGTGGTTTGGATGGACACCGGCACTGGCGAAGATGTTTTTGTTCTCAGCAACGATCCGGAGTATCCCCGGTAAATCCTCCAGGTTTACTGCCACACAGAGCATGTACTGGACCTCGGCGCGTGCTGCCCTGGCCAGAATAGCGGGCAACTCCTCAGAGAGGATCTCAAAATCTAGGTGGCAGTGAGAATCAACCAGAATCACGTGTCTATTGGGCCAGGAGCCCCGGGCCCAACCATCCGTACAGGCTAGAGTGTGTGCGTTGGACGTTGGGGCTGGGGGAAATCAGCAAGCTCGCCTTGTACGTATTCTTTCAGTTTAACCCCTTCACTGCCTTGTAGGTGTATGCCTACCCCGGCCGTCCGACTTGCCTGCGCTCCAGGTGGTGTGGTCCAGGAAACGATCCCTGCTACCGCAAACTGTGCGTCTTCCAGCAGTTTCAGGATCAGGAATACCTCATCACCAACCAAATACCGGTTCTCAGTCGGCACAAAGATACCGCCGTTCTTGAGAAATGGCATGAAGGCCGAATGGAGCGTTTTTTTGTCCTTTATAGAGACTGACAACACTTTGGGCCTGACAACCTTGACGTCGTCCGGTACCTGCGCAACATCATCGCTTAATTCAAGCTCTGCCATGTTCTAACCCCCTTCGACCCCTGGTTGGGACAATCCACAGGCAATATCCTCCAGAAAGAGGCGCTCGTCAACTGCCCCACTGGGCCAGCGCAGATATTGGCCGATTTTGGTAAATAGCCGGTTACAGCCTCGTATGCCAAGGCCGACCCGCAGAGCGCTCGCCAAACGATCATTGGGCTCTTCACATCCCACTGAGATCCTGAGTGCTTTGACCAGTTGCTGCTGGATCAGTCGCAACCCCAGCGGGCGCTCTATTTCCATCAGTCGCGAAACAATCAATTCGGGCCCCTCTCCACGGCTGACCAGGCCCGCCAGCTCGCTTGCGAACGCAGCAAGTTTGTCTGGCGACCCCGACCTAAACATCTGCTGGACCTCAAAAGGGCCGAATCCACAAGTCAGTAGTGATCGAGCCAGATCTGAGTCGATTTCTTCACTGGCCTCAAGCCAAGCAGTGGAATCAGCCAATGATGGGTTTTGCAGTTTCAGCCTGGAACAGCGGCTTCGAACTGTCGCTGGTAGCGAGTGCAGTTCCGAGGTCAGTAGGAGAAAATAGGTGCCAGGCAATGGTTCTTCCAGGATTTTAAGCAGCGCATTTGCCGCATTAATATTCAGCGCATCTGCAGGAGACAGCAGGCAGACCCTATTACCACCTCGAACAGAGGTCATCTGCAGTGCCCGGCTGACGCTGCGTACCTGTTCCACATTAATGATACTGCTGGGATTCGACTTAGCACTTTTCTTCTGGGGACTACCGGCACCGTAACGGTGAACATGATCTCCAAGAAACGATACTGCAGTCTCATTCGCTGCTTCAGTCGTGAGCACGTGCAGGTCCGGGTGGTGTCCACCATCATTCATGTTGCAGGACTTACAATCCTGACAGGGCCGGAGTTCATCGTCGGCCTCACAAAGCAGGAACTCCGCCAGTCGCGAGGCAAATCCAAGCTTCCCGGTGCCTCGGTTGGCAACAATCAGAATCGCCTGAGGAAGCAGGTGCATTTTCTGCCGTACAATCCGCCACTGGGGCGCATGCCACGGATATTTATCCATCGCCGGATCGTCTGGTTTCAAGATCAGTCACGATCTGACGGATCTCCTTCTGAATCGCCGCGATTGAACCCAAACCATCGATCAGGCTAATGCGCAGGGGTTCTGCCAGTTGGCGGTCGAGATAGGCTTGTCGGACGCGTTGCTTGAAAGCCAGGTCAAGCATCTCGATCCGATCATAGGACTTTCCCCTGCCGCAAGTCCGTTCAGCGCTCGTTTCAGCGGGGACATCCAATAACAATGTGCAGTCCGGTCTTAAATCGTCCTGAACCATGGACTCCAGTTTTTCTATGATGGATAGCTGTATGCCCCGCCCTCCTCCCTGATAGGCGAAAGTGGCATCTGTAAAGCGGTCACACAACACCCAGTGACCTTTCTGTAATGCGGGTTGTATCACCTGCGCAATATGCTGAGCGCGTGCGGCAAACAGCAGTAGGAGTTCAGCATTGTCACAGACCGAGTGAGCATTGTGCAGAATGATCTCGCGAAGAGACTCACCAATCTCGGTCCCACCGGGTTCGCGGGTTTCACAGATATCCAGGCCACGGGACCGCAGGTCCTCTGCAAGCAAGCCCAACTGAGTAGACTTTCCAGATCCATCTATCCCTTCCATTGTGACGAACAGTCCCCGGCCAACCTTATTGGCGGATTCTTTTGTCATTTACCTTTCTGGAAGCGCCGAACCGCGGTCATGTGTTCTTTGAGGGTTTTGGAGAATTTATGGGTCCCATTCCCCTTTGACACGAAGTAGTACTCCTCGTGGCGGATTGGATGAACCGCCGCCAGCAGTGAATCCCAGCCAGGGCAGCTAATCGGCGTGGGTGGCAGTCCTTTCCGCCGGTAAGTATTGTACGGCGTGTCTTCAGCCAGATGGGCTCGGGTCAGATCTCCGTGGTACTTGAGTCCGGTTCCGTAGATTACCGTCGGGTCTGTCTGCAGCCTCATGTTCTTTCGCAGGCGATTAACAAGAACGCCCCCTATTCTGGCTTTTTCCTGATGATTTCCGGCTTCCTTCTCAATGATAGACGCCAGGATCAAGGCATCGTAAGGCCCCCCGAGTGGCAGTGGCCTGTGTCGTTTCGCCCAAGCCTGGTCCAGCTTCAGCATCATTCTCCGGTGCGCTCTTTGTAAAAGGCTCAGCGTACTGTTACCGCTCGTATAGTAATACGTATCCGGGAAAAACAGGCCCTCCGGAGAATCCTCACTGATGCCAAGCAGAGACATGATTTTATCGCTCGTGTGATCGTCAGGCAGCGGCTCAAGTTGCGGTGACCGATGCAGGAGCTCCAGCATGCCACTGAAGGTCACTCCCTCAGGAAAGGTAATGGTGTATCGAACAATATCGCCGCGTACCACTTTGTCCAGAATCTCGGCGGTGGTCGTTCGCTCTTCAAAAACATATTCCCCGGCTTTCAAGCGCCCGGATATTCCTTTCAAGTATCCCCATAACAGCACAGGCAACTCACCGTTGGAGCCACCCATTCGATCGACCTCGACTGCAAAGTCGCGAAAAGTACTCCCGGCGGCCAGATGAAGGCTGACGTGTCTTAATTGAAATGGGGTGTGTACCGAGCGATGTAATAGATACCCCGCGAGAGCGAGCAACCCGATCATAATCATCAATACGGCAAACGTACTGCGATAAAGCCCGCCTCGTTTTGGATTGACCGGCACTCAGTAGCGAATCCCGGTCAGCGCGGCGCAGTGTAACAAAGACCCACCGGCCGATAGTCTTTGGTCCACCTTACCCGTGGCCGTCGAATCGACTGAAAACAAGTGTTCCGTTAGTCCCGCCGAAGCCGAAGGAATTCGATAGTGCGATCCTGACGTTCGCTTCCCGGGCGACTCCTGGCACATAGTCCAGATCACATTCCGGGTCCGGCTCATCAAGGTTAATAGTTGGTGGCAATACCTGCTCATGCAATGACATTACAGTGGCCACCGCCTCGACCCCACCTGCAGCACCCAGCAGGTGTCCGATCATGGACTTATTGGAACTGATCATCAGGTCATAGGCGTGCGCACCGAAAGTCCGTTTCACTGCTAAAGTCTCTCCCAGGTCACCCTGTGGCGTGGATGTCCCATGGGCATTTAGATAGTCGACCTCAGTCGTCTCGATGCCGCCGTCGCGAAGAGCATTCTCCATGCAACGGGATGCCCCTTCGCCCCCTGCCGAGGGCTGGGTGATGTGATGCGCATCGCCGCTCATCCCAAAGCCGGAGAACTCGGCGAGAATTATTGCGCCACGCCGTTTGGCTGACTCCATCTCCTCCAGAACTAGCACTCCCGCGCCTTCCCCGAGTACAAAGCCGTCGCGCCCGGCGTCCCATGGTCGACTGGCTTGTTCTGGGGCATCATTACGCCGGCTTAACGCCCGTGCTGCGCCAAAACCGGTCATTGAGGTCGGCGTAACGGCCGCCTCGGTTCCGCCGGCAATCATCACGTCACAGTCGCCGTACTGGATCAGTCGCGCCGCCATGCCGATACAGTGTGTGCCAGTCGTACAGGCCGTTACGATCGAGAGATTCGGACCCCGGGCACCGGTCATGATCGATAAATTCCCCGATACCATGTTAATTATGCTGCTCGGAATATAGAACGGTGAGACACGCTTGTGGCCTTTCTCGGCATAGGTCAGAGTTGTCGCCTCAATCGTTTCGAGACCACCGATCCCGGCGCCCACCAGGACCCCCACCCGATCCGGGTCCACTGCCTCGATGTCCACGCCGGCGGCCTCAAAGGATTCCAGACCCGCTACTACTCCCATCTGCACAAACCGATCCATTTTTCGCAGGTCCTTTGATGAAAGATAGACCAAAGGATCAAATCCACTCGCTTCTCCCGCGATTGATGACGGCAATTGGCTGGCGTCAAATCGAGTGACCGACGAGATTCCTGACTTGCCGCTGACCAGGGCTTCCCAGGTCTGCGGAGCATTGAGCCCAACAGGTGAAACGCAACCGACGCCGGTTATGGCGACTCGCCTCTTACTCACTATCGTTCTACAGAGAAAAGCCGCCGTTTGAAATCAATACGGCGGCTTTGGGTAGATTGGTAGGCAGCGGTCACCCGCTTGAATTAGCCTGGATAAACTGGATCGCCTGCTTCACGGTGGTAATTTTCTCAGCCTCGTCATCGGGGATTTCAGCGTCGAACTCTTCTTCCAGGGCCATGACCAGTTCTACGGTGTCCAGCGAGTCGGCACCGAGGTCATCGACAAAGGAGGCGTCCGGTGTAACTTGGTCATCGGCGACACCCAACTGCTCTATTACAATTTTCTTGACGCGCTCTTCTATGGTGCTCATTAGCAGTTAAACCTCCAGAAAAATTAATATCGGCCGCAGTGTCCGAACATGAGCCGCGGCCTAGGGCAACGAAAGGCATGTATCTCACGTGCGCGAATTAAACAATATTCCCTCCACGAAGTCCATTTGAATTCCAACCCGGGGGACTGTTGTCAGAACAGAGCAAGATTCGGGCTACGCTGTCAAGATTAGTCAGGAACTAAATAAGTAAGTTGCTGTATCTATTTGTTTTTCAAGAACTCATGTACATGCCACCATTGACATGAAAAACCTGCCCGGTAATGTACGACGCCGAATCAGAAACCAGAAAAGCGACCGCCGCAGCGACTTCCGCAGCCGAACCGAAACGCCCTAGCGGCACCGTCTCCAGCATGGCTTTGCGTACCTCGTCAGAAAGCTCTGCTGTCATATCCGTTTCGATGAAGCCTGGGGCAACCGCATTGACTGTAACGTTACGGCTGGCCACCTCGCGAGCAAGGGCCTTGGTGAAGCCAATCATGCCCGCCTTCGCGGCCGTGTAGTTACTCTGTCCGGGATTCCCGGTACTGCCGACCACCGAACCGATGTTCACAATCCGACCATATCTGGCTTTAGTCATCCCCCGCAAAAACGCTTTACTCAATCGATAAACCGATTTGAGATTGGTGTCCAGAATCTCGTCCCACTCCTGCTCCTTCATTCTAAGCAGAAGGTTGTCCCGGGTGATTCCCGCATTGTTCACAAGGATGGTGACCCGTCCATAGGTTTCTTCGGTCTCTTTGACCAGACGGATCACGGCATCATTGTCAGTCACATTCAGAACAGCGCCGCGACCGGGAATCTCCGCGTCAGTAAGATAATTACTGACATCATCGGCGCCGGCAGCTGTCGTTGCTGTGCCAATAACTGTGCATCCGTTTCTCCCAAGTTCCAGGCAGATTGCCCGCCCTATCCCCCTTGTGCCTCCTGTAACCAGGCAGACTTTACTCATCGAATCCTCCGGCTTAGGTGGTGCCTACGGGTTGTGGGGCTGAACAATGTAGGTCTAGTGAGGTTCCCGATAGGGACCACACTCCTCAATCTTGTTGCACATCTGATCGGAGTCAAGCTGTTTTCCTTCGAGCCACCGGTTCACCCAGGTCCTTTCGGATGTTCTCCACCAGGCTATGACTGACTGCAGAGTGGGCGACTTCGATAGCACGGGCAAAACCAACCGGGTCTGTGCCCCCATGACTTTTTACAACGGTACCTCTCAGTCCAAGGAGAACCGCACCATCATACTGTCTGTGATCGATGCGTCCGCGAATTGAATCAAGTACGGAACGCGACAGCACAGCGACAAAGCGTGACCACAGTCCTCGGCTGTATTCTTCCCGCACGGCTCTAGTGAGCATCTGCGCGAGTCCTTCGCTGGTTTTCAAAGCCACATTACCGGCAAATCCGTCACAGACAATAATATCGACCTGACCGTTGAATATATCGTCTCCTTCTACATATCCGACGAAGTTCAACGGACTGTCCTGAAATAACTCGGCTGCGGCTTTAACCGTGTTATTGCCCTTGATTTCCTCGCTGCCAATGTTCAGCAGGGCCACCGTTGGTTCACTTATCCCTTCAAGGCTGCGTACCAGGCTCGAACCCATCATTCCGAATTGCAGCAGATGCTGGGGGGAACTTTCAACATTGGCCCCGAGATCCAATACGTGCACGTGCCCATCTGCTCTCGGCAGTGCGCTAACGATCGCTGGCCTGTCGATCCCCGATAGGGTTTTGAGCACGAAACGAGCCGTCGCCATCAGTGCACCAGTATTCCCGGAACTGACGCAAGCATCAGCCGCGCCTTCTGCGACCTGATTGACCGAGACCCTGAGGGAGGAATCTTTTTTGGCCCGCAATGCCATGGCGGCGGGTTCATTCATTTCCACCACCTCGGAGGCGGCTACGAAACTCAGCCTGTCAGGGTACTGCAACCCGTCAAGGGCCGCAGACATCGCGGTCTGTTCGCCCACTGCAATCACGAACAGATCAGGCATGCGACCCAGCGCCTGACTGACCGCCGGAGCCGTAACCTGCAGGCCTCGGTCGCCACTCATCATGTCAACGGCGACGGTGATGGTCACATTGGCAACACGAAAAGGTCCGGGTCAGACCAGCATATTGTGACAGGCCGGGTCGGGGCCAGATTCATTTACTACGAT
>CAZVVN010000074.1:0-15477 GCA_964630665.1 uncultured Acidiferrobacteraceae bacterium
CGCTCAAATTTCTCTTTCGCCACTCTCACTTACCTCTTCAGTTTCAGTGGTTAACTCGCTTTCTTCATCATGACTTCTGTAACGCTTACCGGGGCCGGCAGATACCGGCTGAACTCCATGGAATATGTTGCCCTTCCCTGACTTGCCGATCTCAGTGATGTCGCATAGCCGAACATTTCCGAAAGCGGTACGTCAGCTCGAACCACCTTTCCCCCGGGCAGTTCGTCCATCTCCGAGATAATCCCGCGCCGGGAATTAAGGTCCCCCGTAACACTGCCCATGTACTGTTCTGGCGTCACCACCTCAACCCGCATCATCGGCTCCAGCAACATAGGGCCGGCCTTGATAGAGGCTTCACGGAAACCCTGAATGGCTGCTGCTTTGAAAGCATGTTCCGAGGAATCCACGTCGTGATACGAGCCATCGTACAAAGTGACTTTAACGTCGATCACAGGATAACCAGCCACCACACCAGACCCCATTGCATCAACAACACCTTTCTGAACAGCTGGGATGTATTCGCGCGGTACTGCGCCACCTTTGATGGCGTCGACGAACTCAAAGCCGTCACCACGCTCCTGGGGTTCAATCCGGAGATAAACATGGGCATACTGACCGCGGCCACCAGTCTGCTTGGCATATTTGGTTTCCTGCTCAACGGAACGATTGAGCGTTTCCCGGTATGCGACCTGCGGCTTGCCGATATTTGCATCCACGCTGAACTCACGCCGTAGCCGGTCGATGATGATTTCCAGGTGTAACTCACCCATGCCGGAGATGATCGTTTGGCCGGATTCTTCATCACTGTGAACGCGAAAAGAAGGATCTTCTTGAGCCAGTTTTGCCAGCGCCACACCCAGCTTCTCTTGGTCGTTCTTGGTCTTGGGTTCGACTGCCTGGGAGATCACCGGATCGGGAAACTCCATGCGCTCCAGCGTGATCGGACTGTCTGGTTGGCATAGCGTATCGCCGGTGGTGACGTTCCTGAGCCCTACTGCCGCTGCAATGTCGCCGGCACATACCTCGTTGATCTCATCCCGAGAATTCGCATGCATCTGCAGGATTCGCCCGATCCGTTCCTTCTTGTCCTTGAGCGGGTTGTAGACAGTATCACCGGTCTTTAGAACCCCGGAATACACCCGGAAGAACACGAGCTGTCCCACATAAGAATCTGTCATGATCTTAAAGCCGAGCGCCGCAAAAGGCTCATCGTCGCTTGAGGCCCGCTCTGCCTCGGTTTCACCGTCTTCCAGAAGGCCCCGAATTGCCGGTATCTCGGTCGGGTTGGGCAGATAGTCTAGGACCGCATCCAGCAGAGTCTGAACGCCTTTATTCTTGAAAGCCGACCCACAGGTCACCGGGACCAGTTCATTGGCAATGGTTCTGGCACGCAATCCGGACCTGATTTCGGGCTCCGACAGGTCACCATTCTCCAGATAGGCTTCCATCAAAGCCTCATTAGCCTCGGCCGCACACTCCACCAGATTTTCCCGCAAATCGACACACCTTGGTATGTAATCAGTGGGAATGTCGCGTTCCTCGAATTTGGTGCCCATCGTAGCCATGTCCCAATAGATCGCCTTCATAGTAATCAGGTCGATCACCCCTTCGAATCCGTCTTCCGCACCGATTGGAACCTGCAGAGGTAGAGCGTTCGAACCCAGGCGATCACGAATCTGCTCGACAACACGAAAAAAATCCGCGCCGGTACGGTCCATCTTGTTAATAAACGCCATCCTCGGGACATTGTATTTATCGGCCTGTCGCCAAACGGTCTCGGACTGTGGCTCGACACCACCAACGCCACAAAACACGGCCACAGCGGCATCTAGTACGCGCAGAGAACGTTCGACTTCAATGGTGAAATCAACGTGGCCTGGAGTATCGATAATGTTGATCCGGTGTTCATCGCGGTCCTGGCGCATGCCGCTCCAGAAACAGGTCGTTGCTGCAGATGTTATGGTGATTCCCCGTTCCTGTTCCTGCTCCATCCAATCCATGACCGCATTGCCATCATGCACTTCACCGATCTTATGAGAGATGCCGGTGTAAAAAAGAATACGCTCGGTCGTGGTCGTCTTTCCCGCATCGATATGCGCCATGATGCCGATGTTCCGGTAGCGTTTTAGGGGTGTCGTTCGAGCCACGTGAATCTGTCCTTTAATTCTTTTAGAACCGGTAGTGGGAGAAGGCCTTGTTCGCCTCTGCCATACGATGGACTTCGTCCTTCTTCCTCGCGGCACCGCCTCGTTTCTCCGCGGCATCCATCAACTCACCTGCAAGCCTGTGGGTCATGGACTTCTCAGTGCGTTTGCGTGCGGACTCCACCAACCAGCGCATGGCGAGTGCATTTCGACGACTCGGCCGCACTTCCACCGGCACCTGGTAGGTGGCACCACCAACCCGCCGGCTCTTGACCTCGACAACCGGCCGGATGTTCTCCAGCGCCTGGTAGAAGACATCGAGTGGGGTCTCAGCCCCACGCTCGGTAATGATGTCCAACGCGCCGTAGATGATCCGCTCAGCAATAGACTTCTTACCATCCAGCATGATGATATTGATAAACTTTGCCAGCGTCTGATCCCGGTACTTCGGATCAGGCAAGATGGTCCTTTTGGGTACTTCCCGTCTTCTTGGCATCGGTTATCCAGTTCCGTTGTTCGAGTCCCGCCCGGCTTGTGAAAGCCCGAGCGATTTCCTGTGCCATACGGGCAGATCGCAGTGCGATTGCTCCTGCCCGACCCATCATTGACGGGCCAGTGAGGCACGGCAGACGCAACCGCGACTCTCGCCGCTGCGCAGGTTTCGGTGAGACAGCTTTTTGCCACTAGCAGCACACATACTGCCTTCGCGGCTTCTGCAGCGACCTTTATATAGGCAAGGCCGCTTTTGTCACCGTGGCCAATCAGCCAGGCTGGCCAGTTTTCGGTTTAACAAGCTCCGGTCACTAATGCCGACCGGTACCATTTCCTCAGGACTTTGGTTTCTTTGCTCCGTATTTTGAGCGTCCCTGCCGGCGCTCTCCTACGCCGGAAGTATCGAGAGTTCCACGTACAGTATGGTAACGAACACCCGGCAAGTCTTTTACCCGTCCGCCGCGAATCAGCACGACCGAGTGTTCCTGCAGATTATGTCCTTCACCTCCAATATAGCTGGTCACCTCATAGCCGTTCGTCAGCCGGACACGTGCTACTTTTCGCAGGGCCGAGTTCGGCTTCTTGGGCGTCGTCGTATACACCCGGGTACACACTCCCCGTTTCTGCGGGCAAGAAGCCAACGCCGGCACGTTGCTCTTCTTGACCTGCCGGGAGCGAGGTTTTCTGACCAGTTGATTGATTGTTGGCACGATTATCTGACACCGGGTCCAGGCCCATGAAACGTACAAATAGGCCCCGAAAGGGCCGCGATTTTAGGTACCGAACCCTTTCTTGTCAAGAAATCAGTCAACCCGCATTTACCCCGCTGACAGCTCACGCCCCGGCCGCCTCGGTGGTCTTTTCGGTTGCTTCACTCGTGAAGTCGGTACTGAAACTCAGTTCGACCAGTTCCTGGTCTTCCGTGACCTGCTCCTCCCGCTTACGGCGGCGCTCTTCGTGGTAGGCAAGACCCGTTCCAGCGGGAATCAGACGACCCACGATGACGTTCTCCTTGAGGCCCCGTAAATGATCGACCTTACCCTGCATCGATGCTTCGGTCAGAACCCGAGTCGTCTCCTGGAACGACGCCGCTGAAATGAAAGACTCGGTACTCAGCGAAGCCTTGGTAATACCGAGCAACACGGGATCGTACTCGGCCGGCTGTTTCTTTTCCTCGATAAGGCTTTCATTCTGCTCCAGCATCACTGCCCTTTCGACCTGATCATTGGGAAGGTAGTCGGTATCTCCACTTTTGACTATGCGCACCTTACGCAGCATCTGCCGAATAATGACCTCGATATGCTTGTCGTTGATCTTAACCCCCTGCAAACGATAAACGTCCTGAACCTCGTTTACGATATAGGCGGTCACCGCCTCTACGCCCAACAGGGCCAGAATGTCGGTTGCCAGCGGCGGGCCTTCAACGATTTCATCACCCTTTTCAATATGCTCACCGTCAAAGACCGTGATCGGCCTTCCCTTGGGGATCTGTAATTCGTGGGCTTCATTGTCCTCATCCGTAATCACCAGGCGAATCTTGGTCTTGACCTCTTTACCGAATGAGACCACGCCACTGTGGGTTGCGAGGATGGCTGGATCCTTGGGCTTACGTGCTTCAAAGAGCTCTGCGACCCGCGGCAGACCACCGGTGATGTCTCTGGTTTTTGAACCTTCCTGAGGAATGCGGGCCAGGATATCTCCGGCCTCCACCTTAACACCGTCTTCTACGCTGATCCGAGCCCCGGACGGCATCTGGTACCTGGCCGGCGCCTCGGAACCTGGTATGACTTTTGGTTTTCCGTTGCCATCGACCAGTTCAATCGTCGGCTTGATATCCTGCGCACCACCACTCCGCTGCTTTGAATCCAACACCAGATAAGCGCTGGAGCCTGTCAATTCATCCGTCTGCTGATTCACCGACACCCCTTCGACAATACTGTCAAAACGGATCTTCCCGGCAACTTCCGTGATGATCGGGTGGATGTGCGGTTCCCAGTTTGCGATCACCTGACCACTGGCCACATCATCTCCGTCGCTGACCGTCAGCACTGCGCCGTAGGGAATCTTGTAACGCTCCCGGTCGACACCATGCAGGTCATGGATGACCAGTTCCCCCGAACGTGACACCACCACGTTTCCTCCGTCGCCGCGCCGGACCGAACGAATCCGGACAAAACTCACAGTACCAGTGTTCTTGATCTCAACATTGCTCGTGGTAGCCGTTCGAGATGCTGCCCCACCGATATGAAACGTCCGCATGGTCAACTGAGTACCGGGCTCACCGATACTCTGGGCGGCCATGACACCCACCGCCTCACCCCGATTGACCAGGTGACCGCGGGCCAGGTCACGGCCGTAACAGGTCGCGCAGACGCCATAGCGGTTCTCACAGGTGACGGGCGAACGAACCAGGACCTGGTTGACATTGTGTTGTTCAAACAATGCTACTGCCATCTCGTCGATCATCCCGCCTGAGGACAGTAGTTTCTGACCGTCAACCGGGCTGACAACGTCCTGGGCCGTGGTACGTCCGAGTATCCGGTCCCGCAGCGGGATCACCACTTCGCCACCCTGTACGATGGCCTCACGCTCCAGGCCTTTTGCTGTACCACAGTCATCGGCCGTAATCACCAGGTCCTGACAGACATCCACCAGGCGCCTGGTCAGGTAACCGGAATTGGCCGTCTTCAGTGCCGTATCGGCCAGTCCTTTGCGAGCCCCATGGGTGGAGATAAAGTACTGCAGGACATTCAGACCTTCGCGAAAGTTGGCCGTTATCGGCGTCTCGATAATTGAGCCGTCCGGTTTCGCCATCAGGCCGCGCATTCCTGCCAACTGGCGGATCTGGGCATGACTGCCCCTGGCACCGGAGTCGGCCATCATGTAGATCGAGTTGAACGATTCCTGATCGACCTCTTTTTCATTGGCATCGATCACTTTCTCCACTTTCAATCTGTCCATCATCTCACCGGCGACTTCGTCGCTGGCGTGGGTCCAGATATCGACGACCTTGTTGTAACGCTCACCATCAGTCAGCAGACCCGAGCCGTACTGCTCCTGGATCGATTTCACCTCACTTTCTGCTTTACCCAATACCCCTGTCTTGTTCTCAGGCACCATCATGTCGTCAACACCAATCGAGACACCGGCTCTTGCCGCCATGGAGAATCCGATATACATCAACTGATCACAGAAAATGACCGTCTCCTTGAGCCCGACCTTCCGATAACACTCATCGATGATCATGGATATCGCCCGTTTCTTCATAACCTGGTTGATCAGTTCAAAAGGCAGACCATCGGGCAGGATCTCGGAGAGTATTGCGCGACCGGTCGTTGTTTCGTGAAGCGTCAACTTCTCCTCGAGTTCGCCGCTTTCAGTCTCGAGCATTTCCTTGATCCGGACCCTGACCTTGGCATGCAAGGAAAGCACACCGGCATCCATCGCCCGGCGCACCTCGGCCACATCAGTGAATGTCATACCCTCACCCGGCGCGTTCACTTTCTCTCGAGTCATGTAGTAAAGCCCCAGCACGATATCCTGGGACGGCACAATGATGGGATCCCCGTTGGCCGGTGAGAGGATGTTGTTCGAGGACATCATCAGCGACCTGGCCTCCAACTGAGCCTCCACCGACAACGGAACGTGCACCGCCATCTGGTCGCCGTCGAAGTCGGCGTTGTAAGCCGTACAGACCAGCGGGTGCAGCTGGATGGCCTTACCTTCGACCAGAGTCGGTTCGAAAGCCTGGATGCCCAGTCGGTGTAGTGTCGGTGCCCGGTTGAGCAGCACCGGATGTTCGCGGATGACCTCGTCGAGAATATCCCACACTTCCGGCTCTTCCATCTCTACCATCTTCTTTGCCTGCTTGATGGTGGTCGCCAGCCCGCGCAGTTCCAGTTTGTTAAAGATGAACGGTTTGAACAGTTCAAGTGCCATCTTTTTTGGCAGCCCACACTGGTGAAGCTTTAGCGTCGGCCCGACCACGATGACTGACCGGCCCGAATAATCGACCCGTTTGCCCAGCAGGTTGTGCCGGAAACGGCCCTGCTTGCCCTTGATCATATCGGCCAGTGACTTAAGCTGGCGTTTATTGGGGCCAGTGACCGCTTTACCCCGCCGCCCGTTATCCAGCAAGGCGTCGACCGACTCCTGCAGCATGCGTTTTTCGTTTCGGACGATGATGTCCGGTGCGTTGAGGTCCAGTAACCGCCGCAAGCGGTTGTTTCTGTTGATCACCCGGCGATACAGGTCATTCAGGTCGGAGGTGGCAAAACGCCCGCCCTCCAATGGCACCAGTGGACGCAGATCCGGCGGCAGCACTGGCAGCACGTCCATGATCATCCACTCAGGCTTGTTTCCAGAGCGAATAAATGCCTCGACCACCTTCAACCGCTTGATGATTTTCTTGGTCTTGGTCTCTGAGGTCGACTCCGCGAGTTGCTCGCGCAAGTCGGCTGACTCAAACTTGAGATCCATCCCTTTAAGCAGTTCCTTGATCGCTTCAGCACCCATCCCCGCTTCAAAATCGGCACCATGTTCCTCTACAGCCTTGTAGTAATCGTCTTCATTGAGCAGGGTTCCGCTTTCCAGTTCGGTCATGCCCGGATCGGTAATCACATAGGCCTCAAAGTACAGCGCTCGTTCGATCTCCCGAACTGTCATGTCCAGCAACACGCCCAGCCTGGACGGCAGGGACTTCAGGAACCAGATGTGCGCAACAGGACTGGCCAGTTCAATGTGTCCCATGCGCTCTCGACGAACCTTTGACAAAGTCACTTCGACACCGCATTTTTCACAGATCACGCCACGGTGTTTGAGGCGTTTGTACTTTCCGCACAAGCACTCGTAGTCGCTGATCGGGCCGAACAGCTTGGCACAGAAAAGACCATCCCTTTCTGGCTTGAAAGTCCGGTAGTTGATGGTTTCAGGTTTCTTGACTTCTCCCCACGACCAGGATCTGATCTTGTCCGGAGAAGCGAGCCCAATTCTGATCGAGTCAAAATCTTCTTCGCTGACGTCGTGCTTGCCAAACTGACTGAACAGGTCTTTCATTACTATTCCTCGAGCTGAGTACTGTTGGGAGCGTGCATTACAGGGAATCGATGATCCGGCCTATCTGCCCTGTCGCCGCTCGATGTTCAGGCCAAGCGCCCTGATTTCCTTTTCCAGCACATTGAACGATTCAGGCACTGCAGCTTCCATTCGATGGTCTCCCCTAACGATGTTCTCGTACATCGCGGTACGACCGATCACATCATCTGATTTCACTGTCAGCATCTCCTGCAAGGTGTAGGAAGCGCCATAAGCCTCCAGCGCCCACACCTCCATCTCGCCAAAACGCTGACCACCAAACTGGGCTTTGCCGCCCAGTGGCTGCTGAGTGATCAGACTGTACGGACCGGTTGAGCGGGCGTGCATCTTGTCATCCACCAGATGGTTCAGCTTAAGCATATACATGTAGCCGACAGTGACAGGACGATCGAACTTGTCGCCCGTGCGCCCGTCAGTGAGGTATGTCTGACCGCTTTCAGGCAGCCCGGCCAGTTTGAGCATCTTCTTGATCTCCTTTTCGGAAGCGCCGTCGAAGACCGGTGTGGCGATTGGTATGCCACCACGCAGGTTTTCGGCCAGCTCAACCACTTCCTCATCACCAAGACTTTGAAGTTCCTCGTTGCGTCCGACATGGTTATAGATGTCAGTCACCTTTTTTCTGAGCTCCATCGTAGACACCTGCCGGTCAATCAGCTCACCGACCTGCCTCCCCAGGTGACTGGACGCCCAACCCAGGTGTGTCTCCAGGACCTGCCCGACGTTCATACGCGAAGGCACACCCAGCGGATTCAGTACGATGTCGACGGTAGTGCCATCCTCCAGGTACGGCATATCTTCCACTGGTATGATCTTGGAGATCACACCCTTGTTGCCGTGGCGACCCGCGATCTTGTCACCCGGTTGCATCCGCCGCTTGACTGCAACAAACACCTTGACCATCTTCAACACACCCGGGGCCAGATCATCACCCGCTTCTAGCTTGGTACGCTTTTCTTCGTAATAGTGGTCAAAGTTCTTCGACTGCTGGTTGAGCTGTCTGCGGATTCCTTCGAGCGCTGTGTTTGCCGGTTCATCCCGCAGGCGAACATCAAACCATTTCTCCTTCGGCAGTTCCTGCAGGTAGGACTTAGTCACCTTGTCACCCGCCTTCAATCCGAGCGGGCCGCCCTCGGCCACTTTGCCGCTCAACAGCCTGGCTATCCTGTCATAGGTATCGTCCTCGACGATTTTCTGCTGATCATTCAGGTCCTTGCGTATACCGGACAGTTCGTCGGCCTCGTTGGCAAGTGCCCTGGCATCCTTCTCGACACCGTCACGGGTGAACACCTGCACGTCAATGACGGTGCCTGACATCCCTGAAGGCATGCGCAGGGAGGTGTCCTTGACGTCGGAGGCTTTCTCACCAAAGATCGCCCGGAGCAGTTTTTCCTCAGGGGTGAGTTGAGTCTCCCCTTTGGGTGTCACCTTGCCGACAAGAATATCGCCCGACTCGACTTCCGCCCCGATGTACACGATACCGGACTCATCCAGCCGCGCCAGGGCCGATTCACCCACGTTCGGTATATCGCGGGTCACGTCTTCGGACCCGAGTTTCGTATCGCGGGCGAAACAGCTCAGTTCCTCGATATGAATCGAGGTGTAGACGTCCTCCTGGAGGAGGCGTTCAGAGATCAGTATTGAATCTTCGAAGTTGTAACCGTGCCAGGGCATAAACGCCACCAGCACGTTTCGTCCCAGAGCAAGTTCACCCAGATCAGTCGAAGGTCCGTCCGCCAGTACATCGCTCTTGGCAATACGGTCACCGACCTTGACCAGGGGTCGCTGATTTATGGTGGTGTTCTGATTCGACCGGGTGTACTTGACCAGATTATAGATATCCACACCGGAGTCCCCCGCTCCCACCTCCTTGTCATCGACCTTGACCACTATCCGGGAGGCATCAACCGCATTCACGATACCGGGCCTTTGAGCAACTACCACGACACCGGAATCGGTTGCAACAGTACGCTCCATCCCAGTGCCAACAAGCGGTGTTTCAGTCTGTAGCGTGGGAACTGCCTGCCTTTGCATATTAGATCCCATCAAGGCACGATTGGCGTCATCGTGCTCTAGAAACGGTATCAATGACGCTGCAACTGAGACGATCTGAGAAGGCGCGATATCGATAAATTCGATCTTGTCCGGTGTCGACAAGGTGAACTCGTTTTGGTACCGGCAGGACACGAGGTCGTCCATCAGCACGCCCTTATCGTTGACCCGGGCATTGGCCTGGGCAACCACGTACTTACCTTCTTCGATTGCTGACAGATAAGTGACTTCGTCGCTGACCTTTTTGTCGATCACCTTTCGATAAGGCGTTTCCAGAAATCCGTACTCATTGGTCCGGGCGTAGACCGCCAGGGAGTTGATCAGCCCGATATTTGGGCCTTCCGGTGTCTCGATGGGGCATACCCGCCCGTAGTGGGTCGGATGGACATCCCGCACCTCAAAGCCCGCTCGTTCACGGGTCAGTCCTCCGGGGCCCAAGGCTGAGACCCGCCGTTTGTGGGTGACCTCCGAGAGGGGGTTGGTCTGATCCATAAACTGTGACAACTGGCTGGAGCCGAAAAACTCCTTGATGACGGCAGATACCGGCTTGGCATTGATCAGATCCTGTGGTGTCAGGTTCTCGGACTCGGCCATTGACAATCGCTCGCGTACAGCTCGCTCAACCCGAACCAGGCCGATCCGGAACTGATTCTCGACCAGTTCGCCGACAGAGCGGACCCGACGGTTACCCAGGTTGTCAATGTCGTCAGTTTCCCCGTGGCCATTCTTGAGCTCCACGAGTGTCTTGATGACATCGACGATGTCCTGCTGGCTGAGTGTCCCAGGCCCTTCATCACTGCTGCGCGCCAATCGGCGGTTCAGCTTCATCCGCCCAACCGCGGACAGATCGTATCGGTCGATATTAAAGAACAGATTGCGGAACAACTGTTCCGCAGCGTCCTTTGTTGGAGGTTCGCCAGGGCGCATCATCCGGTAAATTTCTACCTGGGCTTCCAGGGCCGTTCGACTGGCGTCAGTTCTGAGGGTATCGGAAACATACGGGCCATGATCAAGGTCATTGGTGTAGATCGTCTCAAGTTCGAGGACCTGCGAAGACCTCAGTTTTTCGAGCATATCGGTGTCGATCTTGTCATTTGCCTCTGCCAGTATTTCACCTGTCTCCGTGTCGATCAGATCCTTTGCCAGGGGTCTGTCGATCAAGAAACTATCCGGCACCTGAAGCTGTTCAATACCAGCTTTCGTGAGTTCGCGGATGTGACGCGCCGTAATTCGCCGACCGGCCTCGACCAGGACTGCACCCCTGTCCCCGATGATGTCGAAATCCAGTTCCTCTCCACGCAGACGGTCCGCGACCAGTGCAATCCGGGCGCCTTCTTCCACTGTTGGCAGTAACGAAATCTGGTCGAACTCGAAAAAGAGGCTCAGGATCTCTTCAGTGGAGTAGTCGAGTGCTCGCAGAACAATTGTGCCGGGTAGTTTTCGGCGCCGGTCTATGCGGACGAAAAGTAGGTCCTTCTGGTCGAACTCGAAGTCCAGCCACGACCCGCGGTAGGGTATGACCCGGGCGTTGAAAAGCAGCTTGCCAGACGAATGGGTCTTGCCCTTGTCATGGTCGAAGAACACACCCGGAGAACGGTGCAACTGGGAGACGATGACCCGTTCGGTGCCATTGATGACGAACGTGCCGTTCTCAGTCATCAGCGGCATCTCTCCCATGTAGACTTCCTGCTCTTTGACGTCGTGAATCGTTTTTGCCCCACCGGATTCACTTTTCTCAAAAACGATCAGGCGCAGGATGGCGTAAAGAGGTGCCGAATAGATCAGGCCGCGCTGCTGGCATTCTCGCACGTCGAATACCGGTTGCCCAAGACGATAGGCCACGAAATCGAGCGAAGCCGCACCGCTGTAGCTCTCGATCGGGAATACCGACTTGAACGCCGCCTGCAGGCCCTCATCGATTCTCTGCATCGGCGCAACGCCTTCCTGCAGTAGCTTTCGATAGGACGACTTCTGGATATCCAGCAAGTTCGGTACTGATCCGGAACCGGACCGTTTGCTGAAGCTCTTGCGAATCCGCTTTTTCTCAGTAAAGGTATAGGTCATTGATTTCTCGCGATTCATTAATGAGACAACAGAAGCCTTCGGCGGTTGTGCCGAACGACTATTTCCCGGGCCAACAGAGAATCCGGCTGGCATCCCGGGATGCCGGCCTTTTGGCCACCCTCGAACCGGTGTAAACAGCTATAGCACCGTTCAACGCAGCGCTACTTGACCTCAACAGACCCGCCCGCTTCCTCGAGTTGCTTCTTCACATCCTCGGCCTCGTCCTTGTTCACACCCTCCTTGATGGGTGCTGGCACAGACTCAACCAGATCTTTGGCTTCCTTGAGACCGAGGCCGGTCAGTGCACGAACCGTCTTGATGACGCCCACCTTTTTCTCACCAAAGGAAGACAGGATGACATCGAACTCAGTTTGCTCCTCAGCCGCGCTTTCTTCAGCTGCTCCACCGGCAGCCGGCGCCGCAACGGCGACCGCAGCAGCGGCTGACACGCCGAATTTATCTTCCATGTCCTTGATCAGCTCAGAGAGCTCCAGGACCGACATATCTGAAATTGCATTCAGGACTTCTTCACGGGACATTGCAGTTTCTCCTGCGCAAATAAATAAGGGTTAGTTGTTTCCTGAGTATTCAGCCGCCTGTCAGGCTGCCTGTGAATCCTGGCTATCTCTGACAGCCGCCAGAGTACGGACCAGTTTTCCCGGCACTTCGTTCAGGGTTTGGACGAACTTCACCAATGGCGCCTGCATCGTCATCACCAGGGTCGCCAGCAGTTCTTCTCGTGACGGCAATCTCGCCAGCGCCTGCACCGTACTCGGATCGATCAGATCTCCGTTCATCACACCGACGGTGATCTTCAGCGCATCGTTACTCTTGGCAAAATCACTGACCACCTTGGCAACGGCTACAGGATCACCGGAGGACGAAATCAGCACCGGACCTGAGAAATGATCGCTCAGACATTCGAATTCAGTCCCGACCACACTACGCCTAGCCAGCGTGTTCTTGACTACTCTGATCTCGACACCATTCTCACGAGCCTGGGTACGAAGCTCGGTGATCTGCTCGACGCTGAGCCCTCGATACTCGGCCAGAACTGCCGCCTGCGCCGAAGAGAAAATCTCCGACACCTCGCTGACAACCGCCTTTTTCTGCTCAATGCTGAGACTCATGAAGCATTTACTCCCAACTACTTGTTAAACACATGGTGTCCTGACCGGGCACAGCCCGGTCCGGGGGCACCGCCTGCGCAGGCTGGTATTAGCACCATTAAGCCGGCACTGGCCAAGATGGCCAACTCCGGCACCTGCGGTCTTCGACGAACTCCACCTGGCAGTACAGCCAGGCCAAGCCCCTCAAATAAGATTCAACCGACAAAAGCCGTACGATCAACCTTCACACCAGGCCCCATAGTGGTCGACAAAGTGACCCTCTTGAGAAACTGGCCTTTGGCTGTAGAAGGTTTCGCCTTCTCCAACGCACTGACAAGCGCCAGCAGGTTTTCTTTCAGGGCGTCCTGCTCAAAAGAAGCCTTGCCGATGGGACAATGTATGACCCCGGCCTTGTCGATTCGGAACTGCACCTGCCCGGCCTTGGCATTCTGCACCGCCTTAGTGACGTCCTGCGTAACGGTACCGACCTTGGGATTCGGCATGAGCCCCCTGGGACCAAGTACCTGACCCAGTTTGCCGACCACACGCATCGTCGCAGGTGTGGCAATACAGACATCGAAATTGATCTCACCACCCTGTATAGATTCAGCCAGGTCATCCAGACCCACCAGGTCGGCACCGGCCTCCCGGGCCGAATCAGCATCTGCGCCGTCGGCAAATACAGCCACTCGCATGGTCTTGCCGGTGCCCCGCGGCAGCACGGTCGCACCGCGAACGCTCTGATCGGATTTCTTGGCGTTGACACCCAGATTGATCGCAACATCTACCGATTCGTCGAACTTTGCCGACGCGGTGTCTTTAATCATCTGCAGCGCATCGTCAAGATTGTAAAACGTCTGCCGATCACGCTTGTCGGCAACAGCCTGATAACGTTTACCCTTGCTGGACATATCAGACACCCTCCGTTTCGATTCCCATACTGCGGGCGCTACCCGCAATGATGCGTACCGCCTGGTCGATATCGAATGCACTAAGATCGGGCATCTTTGCCCTCGCAATCTCCTCCAGTTGCCCCCGGTCCACTTTCCCTACTTTTTCCTTGTGCGGCTCACCACTGCCCTTTTCGACACCAGCTGCGCGCTTGAGCAGAACGGCCGCCGGTGGCGTCTTTTTGATGTAGCTGAAACTTTTGTCGGCATACACAGTGATCACGACTGGAATCGGTAATCCGGGCTCCAGATCCTGGGTATCGGCGTTGAACGCCTTGCAGAACTCCATGATATTCAGGCCGTGCTGGCCAAGTGCCGGGCCTACCGGAGGGCTCGGCTTCGCTGCCCCTGCCGGCACGTGCAGCTTGATGTACGTCTCGATCTTTTTCGCCATGCTGTTGCTCCTTCGGGTCCAAGCGCCTGGCGGCTCCCCTTATATTGTTTGAACCGATCCACCACCTGGTGGCCGGTTGAGTCAGCCTTTCTCGACCTGACTAAAGCTCAGTTCGACCGGCGTTGAGCGGCCGAATATCGATACCGAGACCTTCAGTTTGCTTTTCTCAAAGTTGACATCCTCTACGGTACCCTGGAAATCCTTGAATGGCCCATCGACTACGCGGACCACCTCACCTGGCGCGAAGGTATATTTGGGTCGTGGATGTTCCGCACCCTCCTGGACCTGCTGCAGGATGGTCTCCGCCTCCTGGTCTGTAATCGGCACCGGCCGGGAAGCGGTGCCACCAACAAATCCAGAAACCTTGGGGACTGATTTGACCAGGTGCCAGGTTTCATCATTCATGTTCATGTGCACCAGGACATAACCCGGAAAGAACTTGCGCTCGCTGGTGCGCCGCTGGCCGTTTCTGAGTTCGACCACCTGTTCGGTTGGTACCTCGACCTCACCAAAATGCTCTTCCATACCGGCTCGTGCAACATATTCCTTCAGTGACTCCTGTACCCGTTTCTCAAATCCCGAGAAAGCCTGAATCACGTACCACTGCATTGTATTTTCCATATCGACCGCCTGTCAGTTACCCAGCCCCAGAACCAGGTCATAGATGGTCCAAAACCACAATTTATCCAGCAGCATCAGATAAATACCCACCACCAGCACCATCAGGATCACAACCAGCGTCGACTGCATGGTCTCGCGCCGACTCGGCCAGATCACCTTGCGCACCTCGGTCCTGGTCCCAACCGCGAACTGCCAGGCCTCCTTTCCCGGTGCCGAAGTCAGTACGATACCTCCAGCGGCAATGACACTGACCACGACAATCAGAGCACGCACTAACGCAGAGATGTCGCCGAAGGCATAAAAAACCGCGATGCCTGCAACCACAACGGCCGCCGCTGCGGCCAGCTTTAGGTTATCAACCAACCTGTTCTCAACCCCGAAAGTGTGGCAGGCCAGGAGGGAATCGAACCCCCAACCTGCGGTTTTGGAGACCGCCGCTCTGCCAATTGAGCTACTGGCCTAAAATTTATCCAGCCTGGCGAGTGGCCTGGTCACTCCCGTTCCGCTACTCAATGATTTTGGTGACCACGCCGGCACCAACAGTGCGACCACCTTCACGG
>CAZVVN010000075.1:0-15426 GCA_964630665.1 uncultured Acidiferrobacteraceae bacterium
CTACGGGTGGGGTCATGTGACGGGGATCACACTCAAAACCCGTTAAGCCGTATCTGCACGGCAATATTCGGCCAAAATTGACTTGGAACAGTGCTTTTATGCCCTAATGGCAACCATTCAGACACAGGCGTAGTATTGGAAAGGCATCGACGAAGGAGATACAACCATGAGCCAAGAAAGTCTAGGGCAGTTTATGGACAAGGTAGGGAGCAACGAGGAACTGAGGGCATCTATTGAGAATCAACTAGACCGTGAAGGAAATATATCGGTTGATGTGTTGATTACCTTGGGCGCTGAGAATGGATGTGACTTCACCGCAGAGGATTTAACGCAGACTGTTGAACTGAGCGATCAAGAGTTGGATGGTGTGGCGGGTGGCGTAACGGTTATGCGCCGCCTCCCCTTCAAGGGTATTACAGGTTTCTACCGAACTATGGAAACGGAATAACCTCTCTGCGTTCGTCGTGGGATTACCCAAGCGTTTTATTTCCTAGTTGACTCATTCCATCCTTTATATACAAACCAGCGCTAACGTTTTGGTACCCCGGGTGGCCTGATAGGATGCTGACGGCTGGTGAGGCTGAATAGTCAGTCGAGCAGTGAGGGTTCAAGTGGATCGTTAGTGAGCATCTCGTAACCATCGTGGGTGACCAGTACCTGCTGCTCCAGTTTCACCCCGTCGCGCTCGCCAACAGCTCCCATGTAGCTCTCGACACAGATCACCATGCCGGCTTTCAAAGTGCCGCTGTAGGGATTGGGCCCGCGGTAGATTGGATTTACTCGCGGGTACTCGTCGCACATGCCCACGCCGTGGATCACACAGGTGTAAGCATTCTCGTGGAATGCCTCCGGAGGCAGAAAAGCCTGCTGCTGAAAATCGGTGAAGGTGATCCCGGGCCGGATCAGCTTCAAATTGTGTTCGATCTCATCCAGAGCCAGGCGATACAGTTGCTTCTGCCGCACCGTTGGCCAGACTTTTCCGCAATGCAGGGTACGCGAGATGTCGGCACAGTAGCCAAAGGGACCGATCATGTCGGTATCCAAGCCGACCAGGTCACCCGCTTCGACCGGCCTGGGTGAGGCTTCCTGCATCCAGGGATTGATGCGGGGCCCCGATGCAAGCATGCGTCCGTCGTGCCAGTCGCCATTGTTGGCAAGATTGGTGTAGTTCAGCAACCCCCACAACTGAACTTCAGTGACACCAGGCTGGAGTGCGGTCTTGATTTTTGCTATGCCATGTTCGGCAACGGCTATCGCCCAGCGGATGCAGTTTATCTCGTCTTCGGATTTGATCACTCGGGCCTGCTCAGATACTAAAACACCATCGATGACTTCAAGACCTGCGGCTTCTAGCGCCTGGGTGATACTGGGGTTCACGTACTCTATGGCCACCCGGCGATTGTCCGTGCCGATCTCCTTGAGGTAAGCGGTGACATCGCGAGCGAGCAGCTGTGCATTGTTCTTGAGTTCGCTCGCACCGTCAAAGTAGGATAGAGGTCGTGCAGGTCGTGACTCGTCGGCCAGAGGAGTGGCGTCTAAGGCACCATGAATCACGACTGGACCTTCTACCGGAACAAAGAGATAGGCTGTCGGAATGTGCGATTGAAACAACGCATAGGCTCGGTAATTTACGGCGTATCTCAAGCTGACCGGGTTTACCAGCAAGCACATCGCAGCACCGGTATCGCGCAGGCCGTCTCGGATGCGTCCCATGCGGTATTCATGCAGGCGTTCCAGATCGATCTCCGGCATCTGACGAATCCGGCCAAGCTCGCTCCAGTTGTCCTGCAGCATCATCAGATCCGGTGAAGTTCGATTCATTGCGCGACGATCCCTTCGATGACCTGTCGACCGAACTGGTGCGTGGGGCCTTCCCAGTGGGGCGACAACCGGCCGCCGTCGTAGGCCGGTGAGCGGCGGCCTTGTTGCAACAACTCCAGAACCGAGAGGTCCTCCCGGTTGAGATCGTCCCACATCTTGAACACTGACTCACGAGCCTGGCTGTAGGTATCCGATGTGGCAGCATCGCCGATCAGGAACACGTGTAGTTCTTCACGCGTGAGATCGGGTGCGACGGGATAAGCTGCGAGAACAGTGAACTGGTCCGGGTAGACTTCGACTGCAAAGGTCGGAAAACACAGGAACCAGAGGCCGCGTCGGGAATCGTCGCCAGCCAGCCCGGGGTAGTGTGGAAGGTTCTCCCCGCGGCCCGTGGTTACTTCGGGAAAGATGTAATCGTTGTAGAAGACGTGCTTGTGCCACTCACCGGACCAACGCAGATTCATCGGAGCGAACTCCAGCAACCGAGGATGAACCGAGAATACGTGATAACCCTCCATGTAGTTCTCGAGCACCAGTTTCCAGTTGGCCTTGACATCGAAGTCGATCCGGCCGGCCCAGCAGATAGCGGAAAAATCATAACCTGACGTCCGCTTGAGTAACGGCGACAACCACTCGTCTAACGGTTCGGCACTGCCCCCGATATCCACGAAAACACAGCCGTTCCAGGTCTCGACTCGGACGGCCGCGAGGTCGAGTTTTTTATCGTAGTCATCACCAAAGGTTTCGATCCTGTCGGGACCGGCAAAGTGCATCCGGCGGCGCAGTCGGCCGTCGAGACCATAGTTCCAGGCATGGTAGGGACAGGTGATGGATCTCTTGTTGCACGGGGTGGTAATGAGTTGTGCACCCCGGTGGCGACAGACATTGTGAAAGCAGCGCACTTTGCCGAGGTCATCACGCAGCATGATCATCGGTGCGCCGCCGATGATTAAGGGCTTTATATCGCCAGAATTCGGGATCTCGGCCTCGGCGCCGGCGAATACCCAGTTCCTTTGGAACAAGCGCGTTTGTTCCAACGCCAGCCATTCGGAGGACCAGTAGGCCGCATTGGGCAGGCCTGAGGCCTCGTCGATCGGAGCAAAGGCCTGGGCGTAGCCGTGTTCACCCAGCAGAACTGTCACCCGCTCAAGAGTTTCAAGATCTATTTCAGTCTGCCCCATGCTTCCTGCCTGCTGCATAATGCGGATCAATTAGCGGCTGCTATCTTATGGTAATCCGGACCCAAAGGGGGAGGAATTGCGTAGTCACGCACGCGTTATCGTAATCGGGGGTGGCAATATGGGTGCTGGTGTGCTCTACCACCTGGCGAGGGAAGGCTGGACCGATTGTGTGCTGATCGAAAAAGCCGAGTTGACCTCCGGCGCGACATGGCACGCGGCAGGGCTTGTCAGTCGGATGGTCGGCGGGCCTGCGCTGGGCGCGATTCACGACTATGCCGTCGACTGTTACAAGTCGATTGAACAGGAAACCAGTCAATCGGTGAGCTGGCATGGCTGCGGCTCGCTGCGAGTTGCGACATCGGCCGACCACCTCGACTGGATTCACCATCTGTGCGATGCAGTGCAAGGCAGGGGTCAGGAGGCCGTGATGCTGGGCCCGAAAGAGGTCGCTGATCTCAACCCCCTGTATGACACGCGTGCCGCGGGGGTGGTTGCAGGGATCTATACACCGGACGATGGTCATGTCGACCCGGCCGGTGCCTGCCTCGCTCTTGCCAATGGAGCCCGGCAGATGGGCGCCGAGGTCATCCGCCACTGTCGGGTCACCGGTATCCGGCAGTTGAAGAACCGTGAATGGGCCGTCGATACCGAAAAGGGTAGGGTAATTGGCGAGCACGTGGTCAATGCCGGGGGCTACCACGCTCGCCAGATCGGCGCGTTCTCTGGTTTCGATCTGCCGATCGTGACACTGCAGCATCATTATGTGGTCACCGACGATGTACCCGAATTCAATGACATGAACCACGAGATTCCGGTGACCCGTGATGATTACTTCTGTGGCTATCTCCGCAGGGAACAGAAGTCCGTGTTGATCGGTATCTATGACAAACAAGCCCCCCAGGCAGTCTGGCTCGAAGGCTGCCCATGGGACTCGGAGAATGAACTGTTTGACCCCAACCTAGATGCTATCAGTCCCTGGCTTGAGAACTGTTTCCAGAGATACCCCGTTCTGACCGACCGGGGTATCAAGCGGATTGTGAATGGCGGGATCACCTACACGCCGGATGGCGCCATGCTGCTCGGCCCTGCCCCGGGGCATCCCAACTACTGGCTTGCCTGCGGTGCGACTGTGGGCATCGCCTGGGGTCCTGGCGCTGGTCGTGCGTTAGCGCAGTGGATCGTGCACGGCAGTGCTGACATCTCCACTCGGGCGTTCGATCCGCGACGGTTTGGGGGCTGGCTCGATGCCGAATATACCAGAGCACGGGCAATTGAAGATTACACAATACGTCAGGCTCTGCCGTATCCACAGCATCAGCGCCAGGCCTGCCGTGGTGTCAGAGTCTCGGGCGTTCACGCGCAAGCCCAGGCTCTCGGTGCGTTGTTTGAAGAGGTCGGCGGTTGGGAACGACCACGGGTCTACGCACCGGATGAACCCTTGGCCTGGCAGCGAACCAAGATTTTTGACATCGTCGCCGAAGAATGCCGCGCGGTGCGTGAGCGTGTCGGCTTGGGTGATTTTTCGGCGTTTGCCAAGTTTGAACTGGAAGGGGCGGGTGCTGAACCATTTCTGGACGCGGTGTGCGCAAACCGTATCCCCAGGAAGGTCGGTGGCACATGTCTGACGCTGATGCTGAACCGGCGCGGCACCATCGAAGGGGAGGCCATCATTGTTCGTACGGGACAGGATTGTTTCTACCTGGTGGTCGGTGCCGTCTCGGAGCAACGCCTGTGGGACTGGCTGACGATCCACTGTGGTGTGCCAATGATTAAAGCCGAATTGGTCAATCGGACGGGCGAAGTGGGCGTCCTCACACTGGCGGGGCCCGCTGCCCGAGACGTACTGGCGGCCTGCACTTCTGATGACGTATCTACAGGGAATTTTCGTTGGCGGCAGGCGCGTGAGCTGTCTATTGCCGGCGTACGCTGCCTGGCATTGCGTCTTTCTTTTACAGGAGAACTTGCCTGGGAGCTGCACGCAGCCAATGATCGTCTGAGCGAGGTCTGGACGGCACTCTGGACAGCGGGCCAGCCCTATCGGATGGCCGCCTTTGGCTCCAAAGCACTCGACAGTCTGCGCCTTGAGAAGTACTACCGAGGTGGGCATGAACTTGCCAATGACACCTGCCACAAGGATATTGGGCAGATGCGCTTCGCCAGGCTGGACAAGGACTTTGTTGGTAAGCAGGCAATGCTCGCCCGGGAATCCTCATCGAAGATCACACTGCTGGCACTCGATGATGCTGAAACCGAGTGCCTGGGTGGTGAGGCGGTGTTTGTCGGGCATGATTTGGTCGGTTCGGTCACGTCGGCTGCCTACGGTCATAGCGTCGGCACGAGCCTTGCAATTGCCTTTGTCAAGAATAATGCGAAGACACAAGGAGAGCGGCTCACGGTTGCACTCCTTGGCCGCAGGATAGTTGCCCGCGTGCTGGAAGAAGTGCCTTATGATCCCGATAATCTCCGGGTTAGATCCTGAATCCGGATTTGAATGGCAGGAGGAACTAGTGACCGGAACGAATGTCTCTCGATCTTACGGTGTCCGAAATTTGGATGAACAGCAAACAGCCTATGACCAGTGGGCCGAGGCTTATGAACCCGACTTGTGCGCGATGGGCTATCGAATACCGACAATCCTATCGACCGTGTTTACCCGTTTTGTGGCTCCTGACGCAGTGCCTTTACTGGATGCGGGTTGTGGGGGCGGCATACAGGCTGAGGCGATCGCCATGCTCGGTTACGGTCCGATTACGGGCATTGATCTGTCAGAGGGTATGCTCGACATCGCCCGGAGAAAGGGGATCTATGCTGAACTGCAGCAAATGACGCTCGGCGAGCATCTCGATTTTGCTGATGCCACGTTTGCCGCGATTCTTTCTAGCGGAACCATCACCCCCAAGCACGCGCCTGCACACAGTTTTGACGAACTGATTCGGGTGGCCCAGCCGGGTGCATCGATCGTTTTCAGCCTGCGTGACGACCCCGAGCAGGAGCCTGCCTACCCCGAAGCGCTGACGAGGCTCGAATCAACAGAGGCCTGGCGACCAGTCTTCGTGACGCCAAGCTTTAGGGGAATGCCATACGGGGAGCCTGAAATTACCCACCGTGTACACGTCTACCAGGTCTGTTGACCAGCCGCGCTTTCATTACCTTGTGAAATTGAACACCAAACAGGTTCAGGCCTACACGGAACGGGGTTTCGTTGGACCTTTTGGCGCACTCAGTGCGGGCGAGGTCGACTATTTTCGTGGGCAGCTTGAAGCCTTCGAAGAGCGTGAGGGTGTGCTGCTCAGCGGCATGTCAGGGCAGGTGCGGGCCAAGACCCACTTGCTGTTTCCATGGATGAACGAGCTGGTCCGCTTGCCGGTGGTGCTGGATGCTGTCGAAAGCCTGATCGGACCGGATATTCTTGTCTACCATCTTACCTGCTGGATCAAGGAGCCTGGTGACGGGGCTTACGTCTCCTGGCACCAGGACGGTGCTTATTTCTTTCTCGAACCAGCCGAACATGTGACAGCCTGGATCGCACTTTCGGACGCCTTTGAAGCGAGTGGTTGTCTGCAGGTCCTGCCCGGCAGTCACCATCGCGGAGCGCTGATCCACAAGAAAGGCAATACCGAGGGCAATCTGCTGTCGAACGGGCAGTATGTGGAGGGGCTCGATTGGGATCAGGTGGAATTGCTACAGGTGCCTTCGGGTCAGTTCACCCTGCATGATACGCACCTGGTACATTCTTCAAAGCCCAACCGAAGCAATGATCGAAGGATAGGAATCGGGGTGAGTTACATTCCCACCCGGGTCCGTTGTGTAGGGCCACGACGATTGACAGCAACTCTGGTTCGGGGTGAGGATCGTTTCGGCCACTTTGATGCGGAGACAAAGCCGGCCGCAGATGATGATGAGACTGCTCGTCAGTATCATGCCGAAGCGGTCGAGCGTTTTTTTTCCGGCCATGGGTCAGAGCGGACCCGCGCTTAGCGGTGATTCGCGGGATAATCCCGAAGATTCGCTACCCGTATTTCCCCGGACCTAAAACACAGGCGGGTGGCGGTCGCGAAAAGCGATCGAGTAGGGCCGGCAACTTGGTTAGATCGAGCAGAACTCGGTTTCTTTCAAAGCAGTCCCCGCGCAGCCAGGTTCTCGATCAGCGCCCGGCTGCCGAATGTCCACGGCGGGATCTGGTCTGTCCGGTTGACCCAGTTCACCAGAGTTCCAAGCTCTGGTGCCGATATCTCTACCCGGTCTCCGACTTCGTGGGTAAAGCCGCTGCCCGGCCCGCGTCGATCCTGGGCCGGGGCGAACATCGTGCCCAGGAACAGCATAAACCCGTCGGGATACTGGTGGTTGCGGTTTACGGTCTGACCAACCAGATCGGATGGGGATCGGCTGATCTGGTTCATTGGACTGACACCCGAGATTTCAAAATTATCCTCACCGACGACACGGAGTGACACTTCCAGTTGCTCCACGTTGTCCAAAGTAAAGTCGTCGTCGAGCAGGCGGATAAAAGGCCCGATGGCACATGAGGCATTGTTGTCCTTGGCCTTACTCAGCAGCAGCGCCGAGCGACCTTCGACGTCACGCAGGTTCACGTCGTTGCCCAGCGTGGCTCCGACAATGTCTCCCCGCGAAGACACCGCAAGCACTATTTCCGGCTCGGGGTTGTTCCAGTCCGAGATCGGGTGGATACCGACCTCATGCCCCGCACCGACCGATGCCATGGGCGGCGCCTTGGTGAATATCTCGGCATCGGCCCCTATGCCGACTTCCAGGTATTGTGACCACAGTTCCATATCCTGCAGCAGTGCTTTGACTTCGGCAGCTTTCTTTGAGCCTGGGCGCAGGCCGGTCAGACTGTCACCAACCACTGGCGCCAGTCGCTCACGAATCGCCTGTGCCTTTTGCGGCTCGCCTTTGACTTGTTCCTCGATCACCCGCTCCAGCATGCTCTGGGCGAAGGTCACACCAGCGGCCTTGATGGGTTGCAGGTCGCACGGCGCCAGCAGGTTGCCGGCCGGTCCGCTGTTACCACCATCGGAAAGGAACGCATCGAGGGATGCGATCACCGGAAAAGCGTCCACCTCCTGGAGGGCATGGATCAGTCCGACGTGATCCAGCAATCCCGACAGAGTCGGCGCCAGGTTGTTCAGGTTTCGGACCTCGTCGCCGTTGATCAGAGCGGTGCACGGGCCTTCTTCCCGTCGCGACCAGACCCGCCCCACCAACCGGCCTGGCGCCGTGCCAGTGGGCAGGATGTCTGCTGGCGTCAGGCGGCGCGACACGGGGCTTGATTCTTCATGATGAAAAACCCGGCTCCAGCATGACTTTGAGGTCGGCACCTGGAGAGCGCAGCGCCTCGAACTTGTGCGGGAAATCATCCAGGCCAACAACACTTGTGACCAGAGTGTCAGCTGGAATCCGCTCGCTACCGAGCATATCGATTACAAACTGAAAATCTGACTTTGAATAGACAAACGCGAAGGTGATTCGAAGTTCCTTGACGATGGCTTTGGCGGGGAAAAATGTATCCTTGGCCATGCACAGCCCGACGATGACCAGGTGGGCGTCGGTCGGCGCCTGATCGATAGTGAGCTGCAGGCTGCCTGGTAGACCGACGCAGTCGAAGACGACAGCCGGAGGTCGACCTGCAATTTTTCTGAAGCGGGCTTGCACGTCTTCATTTGCCGCATCGATCACGGCGGTGGCACCGAATTCGACAGATCGGCCCGCACGCTCTTCGACCAGATCACTCACGATCACGTCGTGGGCGCCGAAGAATCGACACCACAGGGCAACCGATAGGCCCACCGGTCCGGCGCCGATCACCAGAACCGGGTCGCCGACCTGCAGTCCGGCCCGCTTGACCGCGTTGAGTCCAACCGCCAGGGGTTCAACCAGGGCGCCGGCATGAAAACTCACGCTGTCCGGCAGGCGCAGGGTTTCGGCAATTCCGACGCGGGTGTATTCCGCATAGGCACCGGTAAGGTCGGCGCTAGCTCGTGTAGTGACAACGGTACAACGATAGGAACGGCCAGCGCGGCACGCATCACAATCGCCACAGCCGATGAACGGCTGCGCGACAACCCGCTGCCCGCTGCGAAAGCGACCTCGGGTGTTCTTGCCAAGTTCGACGATCTCGCCTGAGAATTCATGGCCCATGACCGATCCGGGTGCCAGGTGACGCCAACCTGCTGAAGGATCAATCCCTTGAGACCAGTGCAGGTCCGTGCCACAGATCCCACAGGCCTTCACCTTGAGGATCAGGTCATCTGGCCCGGGTTCGGGATCGGCGACCTCTTCGATGCTGAGAGGGATGCCGGGTTTGCTGAAAACAGCCGCTTTCATAGTCAGTCAAGAATCGCTGTGAAGCTCAATGATATCGCCATCGGTGAGTTGGTGCTCGGCACTCACCTGTTGCCCTGCAAACTGGCCGCCGCCCCAGAGCCTGGCAAACCTGAGCGACTGGGCAATATCCTTGTGTACCAGTTGGGCAACGTCGAGTACGCTGGCGCCCTGGCGTACGGTAAAGGGTCGGTCCAGATCAGCTGATTTTCCGGGTGACCGGGTATACACACGAACAATCTGGAGTGCACTTGAAAGGAAGGGACCCAGCCGCTCCAGCCCTTCGCCTGTCACCGATGACACTGCCATAGCCGGGAAACAGGTCCCCAGCAGTTCCTGCAACACCTGTGCCTCTTCCAATATGCTGCCACCGCGGTCTGCTCGGGTTGCCAGCATCAGTGTGGGCAGTTCTTTGTGAAAAGGATCGCCGAACTCATCGTCATCCGGGCGGACGAATTCATCCTCGTCGCCGGGTGCTGGCGGGCATTGTGCAGCCGTGGCCTCGGGAATCGGCCCCGGCCAGCCCGGGAGCAGGGTGACCCTCTTTTCAGCCAGCCGGTCGAGGATCACCTGGATCTCGTCGATGCAGTTGGGTTGAGCGGGGTCGACCACGAGCAGGGCCGCATCTGCCGGTTGCAGCGCGTTGACATACCAGTTTTCCATGAATTCCGCGGATACGGGAGGCAGGTCGATCAACTGGAACTGAATGTCCTCATGGATCATCATTCCCGGCTGCGGCAGATGGGTGGTAAAAGGATACACGCCCGTGGCAGCACCCGAGCCCGTCAGCCGGTCGTGAAGACTGGATTTGCCTGAATTGGCTGGGCCGATCAGGCTGATCTGGGCCGCACCCTCGGCGCGAATCACGTGGGTGGGGCCTGTGCGGTGGGCGCCTTTTTTGGGTCCGGTGAGCTCCTCCTTGAGCTGCTTGATGCGGGTCTTGATGTCGGCCTGAAGGTGTTCCGTCCCTTTGTGTTTCGGAATAGCGCTCAGCATTTTCTGCAGACAGTCGAGGCGCTCGCGCGGCTCTCGAGCCTGACGATACTCCCCTTCGGCCTGCTTATATTCCGGGCTGACGTTGGTCGGCATCCTGATCTCCCGTATCGCAGCGACAGCTTATCTCTCATAAGATGACCAAAACAAGACCAATCACCCTCATTGGCCAGCCAAAGCCCGTTTCACATTGCTGAGGCGGTCGGCGTTCGCAGCCTTTTGAACCAGGCAAACTGTGTAGAATCGGTTCGCGAAATCTTTCTATAGGCGAGTCTAGAGACCGGACTATGAGCGCCGTGATATTGAACCGATACGCGCCAGAACGGCACATCAAGGCACCAACAGGAAACGAGCTTCAGTGCAAGCACTGGGGTGCCGAGGCCCCGATGCGAATGCTGATGAACAACCTCGACCCTGAGGTTGCCGAGAACCCGGCCGAGTTAATTGTCTACGGCGGGGTCGGACGGGCGGCCCGTGACTGGGATAGTTTTGATCAGATTATCAGCTCGCTGAAAGACCTGGAAGCGGACGAGACACTGCTCGTCCAATCGGGTAAGCCCGTCGGTGTTTTCCGGACTCATGAGGAAGCACCGCGGGTGTTGATTGCCAACTCGAACCTGGTCCCTCATTGGGCTACGCTTGAACATTTCTCGGAACTGGATCAGCGAGGGCTCATGATGTATGGGCAGATGACGGCGGGGTCCTGGATCTATATCGGCTCTCAGGGCATTGTTCAGGGCACCTATGAGACATTTGTCGAACTTGCGCGACAGCACTTTGATGGGTCGTTCGAGGGGCGCTGGATACTGACCGCAGGTCTGGGTGGTATGGGTGGGGCCCAGCCGTTGGCAGCGACAATGAGCGGTGCGTCGCTGATCGCGGTTGAATGCAACATGCAGTCCATCGAATCACGCCTGCGGACCCGTTACCTGGACGCGTGGGCCGATAATCTAGATGACGCCATCAAATTGGTAGAGGACGCCCATGCCGGCGGACGGGCAATATCGGTGGGTTTGCTGGGAAACGCAGCCGACGTATTCCCCGATATTGCAGCGCGTTCCAGTCAGGATCCCAGATACCTGCCCGATGCGGTGACCGACCAGACCTCCGCCCATGACCCTCAGGCTGGTTATCTGCCTAAGGGCTGGTCTGTGGATGAGTGGATCGAACGCCGTCGGTCAGACCCGAGTGGCGTCGTCGCGGCGGCTAAAGCTTCGATGGCGATTCAAGTACGGGCCATGCTCGATTTTTGGGAGCGGGGAATTCCGGTAGTGGACTACGGCAACAACATTCGTCAGATGGCTCAAGAAGTCGGGGTCGAGAATGCATTCGACTATCCTGGATTTGTACCCGCCTACGTTCGGCCACTGTTCTGCCGGGGGATCGGCCCATTCCGCTGGGTCGCATTGTCCGGTGAGCCCGAAGACATCTACAAAACCGATGAAAAGGTCAAGGAACTTATCCCGGATAACCCGCACCTGCATCGTTGGCTGGACATGGCCAGAAAACGGATCACCTTTCAGGGTCTGCCAAGTCGGATATGCTGGGTCGGACTGGGTGAGCGGGACCGGATCGGTCGAGCTTTCAATCAAATGGTCGCAAGCGGTGAGTTGAGTGGACCGATCGTAATAGGCCGTGATCATCTCGACAGCGGATCGGTCGCAAGTCCGAACCGCGAGACCGAGAACATGAAAGATGGCTCGGATGCGGTATCAGACTGGCCGATCCTCAACGCCCTTTTGAACACGGCGTCGGGTGCGACCTGGGTCTCGTTCCATCATGGTGGTGGCGTGGGTATCGGGTTTTCCCAGCATGCCGGATTGGTTGTCATGGCAGACGGCTCGGAATCTGCTGATCAAAAGCTTGCTCGGGTACTGTGGAACGATCCTGCCAGCGGAGTGATGCGACATGCGGATGCCGGTTACGAGGAGGCGATTACCTGTGCTCAGGAAAAAAGACTCAAGCTGCCGGGAATCCTGGTTTAACCCTCCGAAGGGCAGTGGGCGTATCGCTGTTGACAGCGGTTGTGAGCAAGGAGGTTCAGGAGTTCACCGGTTTTGTGCCGCCGATGTATATTTTCTATGAACCGACATTCTTTCAAATTTTCCGATGATCTTTCTATACCCCCCAGACAGGATTGGACCAGGCTTTTCGATTTCGATCATCGACGACCGTAATACAAAAATAGCTGTTCCTGAATCGTTCAAGAGGTAGGCAGACCTGCGTCAGTCCACTGCCTAGAGTTTTGGTTGCCCGTGAACCTCGTCCTCAAATAATTACCGCATTGGCGGGTGAGCATTCCACGATCACTTTGTCATGGTTGATCTGGATGTCGTGGATATGAGGACCCTGTGAAGAATAGAAGTAACCGGACTTCAGGCTGTTCAGTATGGCGTCAGGATCGAGCGTATCCGCTTTGACATGAACCCAGCCGCCGAAGGCGTCGTGAGTCATGTGATGTGCGTCATCAGTTGCAAAAGCAAAAAGACGACGACCTTCATTCAGAAGAACGTCACACAAGCCCCAGCCATCGCCCCGATCATTCTCAATCTCTGAGCCGTGATTGTAGCACTCGATGGCATGGGCAAAAGGCAGAATACGGGCATCCTCCGGCTGCAGGCCATACCAGGCCGGATGTACGATTCCGATAAATGCACCGATCTCTGCTGCATGTTGTGGAAGTGAAATGATGTCCTCGTTTTCTCGGGGCCGCCTAAAATCAAGCGGAATACCGACTGCGAGCACGTGCCACAACTCATCGTTTAAGGTTTTACCTGCATGCAGTTCAACCGCGGTAAGGGTTGTAAAGTCTTTGGTCCGATACAGGTGCGTGTTGGTGACAGGGTAGTCATAGCGTTCCAGAAAATGATCGCTCATAGCCAGGGAGTGATACCCCTGCTGGCGATAGCGGCGGATCACTTCCTCCGCTGTAAAGTCACCGTCCGAAGAGGTTCAGTGGGTATGGAGGTTACCCTTGAAGAATTGACCCGGTCGATCAAAAGGCAGGTTATTCATCTGAGCTTTCCTATTTATTGAACCAGGGGTTAATGTGGTGTTTTATTCAAAGCGTATATCTGGCTGTCCAGATACTTTAAGCCACTGTCACAGGCCAATGTGACGACCTTGTTTCCGGGTTTCATCTCTTTTGCAAGTTCTATAGCACCGACGACGTTCAAGCCTGTCGAGGTGCCACAGAATATGCCTTCCTGTTCCGCCAGTCGCCTGCACATGGCAAATCCAAGATCCTGGTCGATGGTGCGGATACCGCTTAAGACTGATCGATCCAGAAAAGGAGGTTCAAAGCCGACACCTACGCCTTCAACTTTATGCGGGCCGCCTTTCCCAGTTGTCAGAAAGGGTGATTGTTCGGGTTCGAATGCAACAAGGTCTGTCTTTATGCCTGAATCAACCAGACCCTGCCACGTACCCATAATTGCACCCCCAGTCCCCACAGACGAACAGAGAATATCGATATTGCGGCCTAGCGCTTCGGCTATTTCTCTGCCCATGGGTTCGTAGCCCAGAATTACGTCAGGGGAGCCAAATTGATCGGCGTAATAGGTGTCTGGGTTTTGCGAGAGACTGAAGGCTCTGTCCTTCATCCGTTGTATGAGTGCCGGAGTGATACCCTCGCCATAGCTTTTTTCAACGATCACCTCAGCACCAAAGGCCTCCATGGTCTGTTGCTTGCTTTTTGAGAATGCATCTGAGAAAACGGCAACAAACTTGAACCCCAGTGCGGCTGAGACGAATGCGAGAGATGAGCCCGTGCTGCCCCCGGTGTATTCCACGACGGTGTTGCCGGGCGATATATCCCCGCGGTTTCTCGCGTTCCTCAGGACGGACAATGCCACCCGGTCCTTGTAGGAACCGGTAGGATTTCCGGCCTCAAACTTGAGCCAGACCTCTGCAGCATCGTCGGGAACGATTTTTCGGAGTCGGATGATCGGGGTATTCCCGATCAGACCTAAAGCGCCGCTGTCTGATGAATTCATGCTGGTTCCTGGATAAGGGTAGTACTGAACTATTGTCACGCTGAATCGGTCACACTAGCATAACTTCATCCATCGCCTTGATACATTCAGCGATGATCCGGTGATCCGGAAGGGTTTTGAGGGTCGGCGATCTCCTCAGGGTCCGGCCGTAACGCCTGGAGGGGCAGATACAATATCTGAAATACCATGACTGAATCGTTTCCTAGCCAGGCTCAAATCGTTGTGATCGGGGGAGGCGTTATCGGAACTGCAATTGCGTTTCGGCTGGCCGAACTGGGCTTGTCGGATGTTGCTGTACTCGAAAGAGGGCAACTCGGTTGTGGTACCAGTTGGCATGCCGCGGGAAACATCCCACTGATGGAACACCTGCCCGAAATGGTGCAGCTCAACCGGCTGGCTGCTGATCTGTATGAATCGTTTGAACAGCAACAGTCGATTGGATGGAAGCGGTGTGGTCGCGTCATGCTTGCGCGCACCGAGTCACGAATGGCTGAATTCAGATCGCTGATCGATTCGGCGCGGCGTGCCGGTGTTGAAGCCTGTCTGATGTCACCACAGGAAGTCCGGGGGAGACTCCCCGGTTTTCGTACGGACGATCTGGCAGGGGCATTGTGGAGCCCGGCTGACGGCCGGGTAAACCCGACTGACCTGATTGGTACGTATGCACGCAAAGCCCGTGATCACGGCGTCAGTTTCATCGAGGGTGTAAAGGTCAAAAATGTGATTGTGAGCGAGGATCGAGTGACAGCTGTCGAGACCGATCGCGGAGTGCTCAACTGTGAGTCAGTGGTCAACTGTGCCGGCCTGTGGGCCCGCGAACTGGGCCTTAGGAATCGAATTGATATCCCGCTCTACGCGGTAGAACATTTTTATGCATTAACCGAACCAGTCGACGGCATTACGTCTGATATGCCCACTTTCAGAGATCCCGATGCCCTGATTTACGGGCGCGAGGAAGTGGGTGGTCTCCTCATCGGTTGTTTTGATCTCAATGCCAAGCCGCTGTCGCCGGAAGCATTGCCTGGTGATTTCTCGTTCAGTCTCCTCAATGAGGACTGGGATCAGTTCGGGCCGTACATGGAACGCGGCATCCA
>CAZVVN010000076.1:0-14979 GCA_964630665.1 uncultured Acidiferrobacteraceae bacterium
CACTACAACACCAAACGGCCGCACTCATCGCTGGGCTATCGGCCACCAGCACCGGTCACCCGAGCCATCAAACCCACCCCAACCAATCAAATGACCATCATGCAGTAAACTCAAAATACTCCCACATCATCTGGACTACATTATCAGGCAGGTCAGTCTCCCGCTGTTTCTGTGACCTTTTTAGCCTCCCCGAGGCACTCTAGTAGTTAGAGAAAATATTTTGTCTAGGGCTTGGTAGTCATCATTTAGTGCTCTACTCCCGTCACGCCTTGGCTCTCAAGACCCTGGGCGAAGCTCTTGGCAAGATCAAACACACCCATCGCCTCGTGCCTAATAAAGTCCGGGTCGTCAGGATCCTCCTGTTGGTGCTTTGTCTCGACCATCATGGATCTCCCAAGTTGGATACCGATGATGACTATCATGAAAAAGTAGAACCACGAGCGATTTGCCAGTAATACCTCCAAGGTGTTCTCCTTTTTGTCAGTTCGTCGCGGTATTCTTCGAGGGTCGTTTCTCTGTTGTCACACATCAGGTGTGTCTCCGGACAGATCGGTTGTGGGGATGGCTACCGCACCCTTTTGAGTGCGGTAGCCGGTTTGCGGCTTAGCCCGCCTGCGCGCGGTTCTTCTTCGCCCGCTCTCTTGTGGTTTTGCCCGGCCGGGTCACCCCGGTGTAATCTATGTAGTGCACATGTCAGGTGGGGTCTTTCACCCATTTTCACCCGTACCCCCGTGCTACCATCGCCACCATGTTGTGGTGCGATAGATTTGCGCAGATTTCATGTCATTCCTCGCCTTCCTCTGGCGAAGATGGTGCACTCTTGTGCCGGTCTTTGGTCAAGTCCGGTCCTAGTCTGTAGTGTCGAATCAGGACACCCTTGCCTCGGCCAATCAGCCGCCACCTCGAGAGATCTCCCCGACGGGCGAGACCTCGGCTAGGAGAGTTCATTGGCGTAGGCTGATCAAGAACCTACTGCGAATCATCATCTTTCCTTGGCTCATCTGGTCGATATTCGCAACCGTTCCCCGTTATCTGAGATGCAATCACCTGGACAAGACACGCTTAGGCCGAGTTACTACCTATGTTATCCAGGCCGGTACCTATCTGACGATCGGGCTACCGGTAACGATATTCTTGACCGGCGAGCTGCTTATTTCTCTCAACGAAAAAGTGATTGCTGAGCAGGCGGATTATCGTTTGCAGTCGGATTTCGAGACTGGAAGTGATCATCTCCATTTCGATGTGCCGGGTCCCAAATCGTACCGGTCACCTCCAATAGAAAAGGCTCCGACAGAAGAATATCGGCGCTACCTCGTTGAGCTCTATTCGCCGGTCATATATCAAAAGGTGTCGGGTCATCCCGAGTGGGATATCCCGCTTCTTCTCGACTACGATAACAACGAGGACCCGAGAGATAACGTCGACAACGAGCCCTCACACCGGCCACATGTGGCTGGAGTTCATGGCGAGTTGACAGCTGAGACCGAAGACTCCTACTACCTTACCTATTCCCTCTACCACATCAAGGACTATGATCATCCTATCCGGGAGATGATCAGCCGGTGGACCTACCACGACAACGACAACGAGGGCTTTCACATCAGGGTCGACAAAGCGACGATGAAGGTCGAGGAGATCGAGACATGGTTCCACAATCGGTTTCTTCTTTTTAATCACACCGGTACTTCGACCGGAACGGAACCGGTTCACGGCAAGATCCATTTCGAGGACGAAACGCATCCGATCATCTATGCACAGCCCCAGGGACATGGGGTCCGCTGTGCGCAGCTCGTAGATATCCCGAGCCTCGATACTCGAGTCAAAATACTCCGGTATCGGGGCGATCGGCCGGTAGCCAAGATCAGGGCGGATGGTGATGTCCAGGTCGATGGCACCTATGAGATCGACGGCTTTGATCGATGGTACGACTTCGCGCTCGGCCCCTATGGCTCGAAAGGTCAGGGCGAAGGGATGTTTGAAGAGTTGATTCCACTCGGGGACTATCCTGATGGTAGCCCACTAGTCATCGGACGATTCATCGCTGGCCGCGACTACGACATCAATGGCTGGTCGCGGCCGAAGCCGATGTGGTCATGGGACGATGGTTGGGACGAGATCCCTATCTTCGTGTGGCACTTTTTCCCGAGCCTCTCCTTTCAGTCCCACGGTGGCAATGAGCTCTCGCATGCCTACCTCTACAATCGACCCGTCGAAAAGGTCTTCGACGATTCGGAGATCGCAAGCTCTCTCAATTTGCCGATCGTTCTTCGTGGTGGGTCAAAATGGGAGCCCCTCCAGAGTAGGGGGGGAAAGCTCGATCACCGGATCTATTGGGCGGCCTTCAATAAGAAGATGAAGGCCTACGTCAACTATCTTTTCCACGCTCTCGGCTAGATACGGTTTCAACGGTCACGCGCATCTTCAAAGAGAGGCTCAATCTTGATTTCAATGCCGATCCCCGAGCATCTTCTGTCGCTCCTCGTCCTGGCGCCCTTCGTGCTTTATTTTCTCGTTCGGATGGCTCAGTACTTCTTGAGCAAGGCTCTGGGCCGGAAGGTGCCGGTCGATCAGGAGATGATCGAAAAGGGACAATCGTTTATCCTGGGCCGCACGCTCCGACAGGTATTTGCGTTCTCCGCCGTACCGATTCATCGCTTCTTTCAGGCGAGGGGCGTCAATCCCGATTTCTTGACCCTCACCAGCCTGGTCTTGTCGATCATCGCGGCTGCACTGATTGGACTCGAGTCCGTCTCTCTCGGAGGAACCGTCGCTCTGCTCGGATCCTCTTTCGACTATCTAGATGGGCGTCTGGCACGGGACAGCGGGCGGTCCAGTCTGGCCGGGAACTTTCTCGATAGCACCCTCGACAGGTACTCCGATATAGCTCTCTTGAGTGGTGCCGCGGTGTTATTTCGGGATTCGGTACCGATGTTGACAGTGTGTCTTCTGGGGATCGGGTCGGCTGCCGTGATCCCCTACACGCGAGCGAAGGCGGAGTCGCTGGGGTACGACCTAAGAGTCGGGTTGATGCAGCGACCGGAACGGATTGTACTGTTCTGTACCGGGGCGATCCTCACCCCTTTTGTTGATCCCCTGCTCTCCCCATCGATGCGGGGTGTGTATGCGCTCTTTGCGGGGACTGTGCTGTTCCTGACAATTTTGGCAACGATTACGGCAGTACATCGAACTCTGGCAGGGTATGCGGGACTCCGACGCTGATCTCACCCTTGCAGTGTATTCTGACCAGCTCGCGCTGAACCGGATGTAGGCGTACGCAGAGACGCTTCTGCCGCGGCACCCTCTCAGCCTCTTCGACATTCTTGGCGGAGTGACCCTTTCCCGATCCGCAGTGGGTGTAGAGCTTGCCTTTTCGCTCCATCAGATTGCAGTGTGCGGGCATCTCTCTCGACAACAGCAGGTGACTCAGGACTATTCCTTCGTTAATCCCGTTCCAAGGGGGCATCCATCCATAAGAGCAGGCGCTTGGTGAGGAAGTAGAGCCGCATGGTGACTAGATGGGGGAGAAAGAGCAATGCCAACTGTCATTCGAAGTTTCCATCGGCCTTCTTTCCCAGCAGCGCAGCATTGTTGGTCAAGAACGTATATGCGATGCCCAAATAGGTTGCAACCGGTCACAACAAAACTAACCAGAAGCCACCCAGTTTAAGGGCGATCGCCGAGGCCTAATAGCCTGGAGAACATATCTGCTGGAAAGCTGAAAACCAGCAAATCTCTTGGTAGAGGACACCGGTTATTCCTTTGCAGACTCAGCAAGATGACTCACGGGTGACTCACCTCCCAGCAGTCGAAGTGTATTCTCCAGCCTGACATGCTGGATGAACAGATCGTGCTCGGGGACGTGATCGGACTCTACGTGGGGACTCTTGAAAAAGAACGACAACCACTCTTGAATCCCCGTCAGGCCGCCCCGGTGTGCCAGATCCAGTAGCAGTGCCAGATCCAGGACGATGGGCGCAGCGAGAATGGAATCCCGACAGAGAAAGTTGACCTTTATCTGCATCGGATAGTCGAGCCAGCCCCGGATGTCGATGTTGTCCCAACTCTCTTTGGCATCACCACTCGGTGGGTAATAGTTGATCCGGACCTTGTGATAGAGATTGCCATAAAGTTCCGGATAAAGATCCGGCTCCAGGATCGTGTCTAGGACCCCGGTCTTGGTCACTTCCTTGGAGCGGAAGCTACCCGGGTCATCGAGAACTGCACCGTCCCGGTTTCCGAGAATATTGGTCGAGAACCAACCCTCTACACCGAGCATCCGAGACTTGAGCGCCGGTGCCAGAACTGTTTTAAGGAGTGTCTGCCCGGTCTTGAAGTCTTTACCAGCAATCGGGACTCCGTATTCGCTCGACAGCTGTTCCATCACCGGGGTGTCAGCCGAAAGGTTGGGGGCCCCATTGGCGTAGGGTATCCCCTCAAGGATCGCCGCATAGGCATAGAGCTGCGACGGTGAGATGGCCGGATCGTTGTTCTTCAAACCTGCTTCGAAGGACTCGACGGAGGCATGGCAGTCGGATGGCTCGATATAGATCTCGGTCGAGCCACACCAGATCATGACAGCTCGGGAAGCACCAGAGGCCTCCTGTGCAGCCCGAATGTCGACTCGCAGGGCTTCTACCAGGTCCGTCTTGGTCTTGAAACTCTTGACATTCGTTCCGTCGAGCAGCTTGACATACTGCTTGTCGAATGCCGCTGGCATCGGTTCGATGGTGCGCAAGAAATCGGCAACCTTTGTCAGGTCTCCCTCGCTCAAGACAGCGGCCCGCTCGGCAGCCTCGTGGGCGTTGTCCGGAAAAACATCCCAACCAGCAACCACCATATCTTCCAGCCTGGCCAGCGGTAAGAAATCCTTAATAAGGGGATTCCGGTTCTCCGATCGAGGTCCAAGCCTGACGGTCTGCATCTGGGTGAGAGACCCGTTCGGTTTATAAAGTCCCTGTCGGACAGCCTCGAGACCAGCAAAGAAGGTCGTGCTAACGGCTCCAATACCCGGTGTCAATACGAGGAGCTTTCCTGCAGGCGGACTTATTTTGTTATCTGCGTGAGACATGCTCGGAAAAAGCATTTCATACAGTGGTACCAATCATTCAATGCGTAGCTTATTTGGAGACTATGCAGGGTTCCATATGAGGGCCGAGTCGACGCCTCTTGGGCTCCAAAAGATGAATTTGGAAACGATGGGTAGGTATTCGTCAGGAAACTGCTCAAGGATATACAACTCAAGTATCCGGCTTAGCTTGTGTGTATTGTTATTCGCGCCTAAGTTTGATTGTCCATATGGGTATATTAAACGGATCGTCCTTAGAGTAAGGATGTAGCGTGCTCAACAGAGAATATACGTAAACTTGTATTTTGATGGTAGTTACGAATTAAGGTATTAAAGGTGGTATTTCTGAGTTGGTAGGATTATACGATAGGAAGAAACTGAGCGGTACTGGCTGGTAAAGTCTGCCGCCGTTCGGCATCACGACTGAGCTCTTCAAGTTCCCGCAGCCAGGCGATAGACTGTATGGGAATAAAGAATCTCAAGGACGTGGATCATACCCCACACGGTAGTGGCCAGGACGGCCTACAAGGGTGCGCTGAACCTCAATATCCACTTTCGTATGCTGTTCCTCGGTGGCGTGTATGTCGATCATGCCGATGGAACAGCCCAGTTCCGTTGGCTCAAGGCACCGAGCAGTCAGGAACTCATCCTACTGGCGCACACTATCGCCCAACGGGTCGACCGCTTTCTGGAACGCCAGGGCCAGCTGGAACGGGATGCTGAAAACAATTATCGGGCCTCGGATACGGTAGACGACCCGATGACGCCACGGCTGGAGCATTCGATCACTTACCGGGTCGCCGCCGGCCCACAGGCAGGACGCAAGGTATGAACTTTACAAACCCTGCAGGCCTGCGCTGAGCCGTTCGATAACGAGGTAGCTAGGGTAGCCGGCTTCAGTCTGCATGTCGGGGTGGGGCCAGGGCCGAAGAAGGTAAAAAGCTGGAAAGGGTGTGTCGGTATATCAGTCACCAGGTGGTATCGGGAGACATGCTGGTCTGAAGTTCATGCACTTCCCACTTGGCGCCGGGCAACACTCTTGACCAGCGCCGCGCCGCGTTCTCGATCAACTGGATCGGGGCGGAGCCACTTTCTATGACATTCCCTCGCTTCAATCCTACCGTGCGGAGGGGGTGACGGAGGGAATGCCGATCACTGTGAGAAGTTCCCCGTCGTTCGGCAGCGCTAGGTCAAGAAGGTGTTGGTTTTACGGCAAGACAGGCCAGAAAGAATTCACGCGGGTGGAGTGGCAAGTGAGCCGCTGGGGACGACATGCCGTTCTACGGGGAGTCTCAGAGTGGTGCGTTTCAGCAATCGGTTCCCAGTCGGGTCGAACGCGTCACGCCGGTGCATCAGAAAACCGTTGTCCCACATGACGACGTCACCGATCTGCCAGTGATGCGCATAGACGAAAGCAGGCTGGGTGGCATGCTCTGTGAGTTCTAGAAGGAGTTCGTGGCCGGCGGCTGAACTGAAGCCTTCAATGCCGGCCGCTGTCGTGGGATCCAGGTAAAGTGATGACATACCCGTCTGCGGGTGGGTATTGACAAGCGGGTGAGTGACCGGCGGCGTTCTACGGCGTAGCTCTGCTGACATCCGGGGTTCATCGTCATAGGTCGATTGCCGGAGACCATAATCGTAGACCACGTTCAGCCCGTCGATCTGGTCTTGCTTGGCTTTTGGCAGGCTGTCATAGGCCAACTGCAAGTTCGCCCAGTAGGTCACCGGGGGTACACTGGGCATCTCGACCATGTACAGCACGCTGCCGGTCGCAGGCGCCAACACATAGCTTTGATCGGTATGCCAGTCGAGCTCGCCGATTCCAAGACCACCAATTGATTCCCCATGATAGTTTTTCATGTTGCTGATCTGGATCACCTGCGGTGTGGCGGCCGAAGCCCAATCTTCGCGTACGATCACGTCCGGCTCTCCGAAGCGTTTGCTGAACGTGACCAGTTCCGCTTCTGACAGCACCTGTCGCCGAAAAAATAGAAGGCCGTGGCGCGACCAGCTGTCCGCGAGGCGCGCAATCGTGAGATCGTCAAGACCCATCCAGAGCGCAAGACCTTCTACTTCACGGGCGAAGGTACCAGTTGGTCTCAACGAATACATCTAATCAGTCGAGGGGAAAATTGCATTGTCGTCAGAGCGCCTGTGACTATCAGCAAGTCCCGGAAGGTGAGTGCGCTGTTTAGGATCATGTGACTGTCCAGCTACGTATCCCTTTCGAAGGCATAATCACGGACAGTAGAGGACACTGTGATGCGATAGGAGGAAAAGATCTCTTCCTTTGCCTGCTTCATAACGCGGACATGTTCGGGATGGTGTCGCCAGGTCCGTACGGCGTCCTCGTCCCGCCAGAATGACAATGACAACCGTTTACGCGGGTCAGAGCGGCTTTCAAAGCCCTCCACCGAGATGAAACCATCAATGGTGTGAACGTCCGGGTAGACCTTTTCGGCGAGGGACTCGTACTCGTTTTCGCAGCCAGGTCTGATGAAATACTCTATGGTGACGCTGATCATCGGTGTTCTCCTTTTCAAAGAAAAGTCTACCGCGTTGTGCTTGTTCACGTGAAGCCAGTTTGTGAAACTGTTGTCAGAGGGTCCGATCTTGTTGTCTTTCGATTCGTCAGCGAGTTTAGACTACCCTGAGTAGTGGATTAGGAAAGGTACTATGGCCAAATTCTGGAAACAGGTTCGAGCATTACTGGAACCGCCAAAACATCCCGGGGACGCGAAGGCCAAGGTTGAGCCGATCACCGCGGAACTGCAGGCTGCCCGGGCAGCCTGGCAAAGCGAACAGACGATCGCTAATGCGGTGCGCTATATCACCCTGCTGGAGCTCTCAATCCGGGTCAGATAGGCACTATGGCCGCGTCAGCCAGCCGGCGCAGGTCAGCCGATCCTATCGAAGCGAGTCGCGGTCGCAGACCAGCTGGTGCACCGTGGCCGCTTCCATCGCTGGCCAGTCGACGCCAAAACCGAGCCCCGGCTCAGTCGGTGCATACACATGCCCGTCAGGTTGTGTCCGGATCACCCCCTGCATTCCGTACTCAAAAGTCTCGAATGGCAGCGGCTGTTCGTAGTAGCTGCAGTTTCCACAGCCTAGCATCAGGTGCAGGTTGGCTGCCGAAGGCAGGGTATAGCCCCAGGACATGAGCTCACAGCGCATCCCGGCCGCTTCTGATATTGAAACGGCCTCACGAGCCGGTGTGATACCACTCAGGATGGTGGCATCGGTGCGCGTCGTATTCCATGCTCCCATTTGGATGGCCTCCTGGAACAAAGAAAGATCCTGAACCCAGTTGCCTGATGGGATCACTGGAATGTCCACCTGCTTAACCAGATTTCGGTAGCCGGCCAGATCGTAGTCCGGCAGTGGCGCTTCCAGCCAGGTAAACCCTAGTCCTGCCAGGGCTTTCGCTACTTCGAGAGCGCTGGCGTGATCGTAGTTGTTCTCGGCATCGAGCATCAGGGCAAGGTTTGGGTAGCAGCGACGGGCTTCCCGCGCGAGTTCAAGATCCCGCGCCGGTATGCACCAGGTGTGAAACTTGACCGCCTGAAACCCCTGTCGTACCAGATCTTCGATCACAGACATATAGGCGTCGATGTCCTCAAGCATGGGTGTGCTGGCATAGGCCGGGATTCGATCGAGTCGACCGCCGAGCAGTTGGCAGATCGGTTTTCCTGCCAACTTGCCAGCGATATCCCACAGGGCGATGTCGATCAAGGCCAGCGCGCCAGGAGGTTGTGGAAAGACCCGGGGGCGAAGTTCGTGAAGGATCGCATCCCGATCATATGGATCCCGACCGATCAGGATCGGAATCAGATGGCGCAGGGATTCGGCTGTGTACCGGTCGTAGTCGCAAGATGTCGCGTTCCAAATGCCAGCTACACCCTCGATTCCGGCATCGGTGAAGATCCGGATCAGCGTGTTACTCTGGTGTTGCGCCGGTAGATCATCGGACCACGTGTAGTGGCAGGTTTCGGGCCCGACGACCCGGATCTCGATACGCTCGATCTGCATGGGGGTGGTGCCTTATTCAGTCAGACTCGGTCCAAAAAGGGAACAGGGCCGCTCGATGACCTCTAGTTCAAGTAGCAGAAGGTCCGGTCCGGTAAAGGGGTCTGGGTAAAACCCACTGGCTTGAATGTCGCCAGGCACCTGGTTACCAGGGGAATCGGTCATGACAGCATTGAGAGCAAGCGGCCGTGTGGTCGGGTGGGTATCAGACCTAGGGTCTTGAATATTCGCCAGTAAAGTGCACTGTCCGACGACACGATTGGTTTACCGGTCAAGCCTTCAAGCCCAGTCTGAAGTGAGACGACCCGCTGTGGAAGACCGTCGCTGCGCCTGAAATTGGGCATTCCGTTGACCACGATGGCGTCTGCTTGAGGTGCCCGTTCGGCGACCCGCAGCATCGATGTCTCAGCTGCCTCACCCGGGAAGATCCAGGTCTGATCGTTGACTTCTTGTTGGGTTTCGTACAGTCCGAGGTCGACAAAGTTACCGGCGTACAGCAGGTCGAAACCAGCTTGTTTCAGGAACCGGGCGATGCCGTCCCGCCAGTCGGGCCAGTAATAAACCGAGTTCAGGGCGATCTTCTCGGCGTTTAGTTCGCGCAATCCCTCGACCAGGCACATGCCGGCCATGTGGAAAGGCGTCTCATAAGTATCACTCAGCCGGTGACAGAAGGCAGCAATATCATCGGGTGTTGTTCCGTTGCAGTGGACCCAATTCGTGCCCACCTGGCCCAGAACATCTGCGCCGTTGTTTGACATGCAATAGGCAAACTCTTCCAACAGTTCGAAGTTGTCAGCGCGTTGCTTCAGTTCGTGGGAATAGCCAGGCACATGGAGCATCCGCCCGTGTACGCCAACAGTATCCGGTGCAATGTGCAGAAAGTCGGTCGGTGCAGCGTCGAAATCATGCGGTGGCGAGGTAAATCCCACCTGGTGGGGAAACAGCTTATTGGCAGGATCCAACCATCTCTTGGGCTTCATTCAGTCCTCCTTGCCTGATCGCTAGCAGCGTGGGTGAATTTTCACGATTCATGACGACACGTTAGGCTCGGTCAAGATATTATCAGGCGGCAATGTACATCGGAACTCGATTTGGCAGGTTGGGGCGGTGTTTCTGAGATCAATACCTATCCCGGGGATAGCTCCAGCTTTTCGTCTTGTCTGAACTCGAACACTCGTCTCAAGAGAGCCTCCAGAGAACCCTTGATGCAGGCCTTGGTAATGGTTGTCGTCTAGCGCTTTGGACCTGCTGGTTGCGGGTCCGGGAACTGGCTCAGCAGCGGGGGGTCAGAGAGAAGCTCGAGGTCGCCCCTGGCACTCGCAAACGCAGCCGCTATATGGTCTGATTCGACCGGGACGGGGGGTTTCAACAGTTCGCCAGATTCTTTTCAGTTCGTTTGATTTGTCTTAGGCCGGGCAGTGATCAGGTTGTGCAGGGGATAGGTGGGATGCGACCGAATGTCTGTAAAACCGGTTCTCTGGAGCTGGGTATGAACGTCAATGGCTGCGACGCGACGCCCGGTAGCTCTGCTAGGCCCGCCTTCGTCTGGATGTTTCCAGTCGACAATCGCGAGGTATCCACGCGACTTGAGAATACGGCGGCATTCGTCGAGTACGGCTTCGGGGTCGTCTAGTTCATGGTGGACCTGTACCATGGTGACCAGGTCGACGCTGCAGTCCGGCAGTCCAGTGTCTGTTCCAGCCATGAGAACACATTTCAGGTTGCCTAAGGACTGGGCCTGAGCAGATTCATGGACCAGATCAAGCATCCCGGCGAGCACATCACAGGCATGGATGGTTGCGTCAGGCATGCGGGCTGCGAAGGGTAGGGCAAGGTACCCTGCACCGGTGCCGATGTCGGCGATCACACCCGTCGGACAGGCTGGCACGACCTGCCAGATCCGCTCCGGGTCGACGGTTTCCAGTCGTTTGGGATCCTTCAGTCGGTCGATTCGGGCCGGGTCCAGTTTCAGCCGGTCTACCATGGGCCTAAAGCGGATCCCTGTTGTTCCATTACACAGCGTTCACTGGCCAATGAGCCAGGTTTCCTCATAGGCCTGGTCAATTCCAGCTTCGACGAACAAGGGACTGCGCTGGGCGACGTCCACCCGTTCGAGTTGTTCCAGGATCCGGGCGGTGTGGTAAAGAGAGTCGACCTCGTCGGCGGTCACGCTGAAGGGCGGTCCTTCCATCTGCGTTTGATCGTAGCTCAGAGTGCTTAGAAGTCCCCGTCCTCCGGACTTGAGCAGATGGAGAATCCAAGGCACGTACCGGGCTCGGTCGTTTTTGTTCAGCGCAACCAAAGCAGCCCGGTCCCAGACACCATCGAATGGTCCAATCAGAGAGGAATTGAGTTCGAAAATGTCACCGACGAGAATCTCCAGAGACCCGCTCCGCCAGGCGTCACAGGCACCCTTGGCAGAGATGACCGGATGCCGGCCGAGATCAACAAACAGGTCCGAAACTGCCTGTTCCGACAGTTCCACGCCAACCACGTCATGACCTTGCTCGACCAGCCAACCAAGGTCCAAGCTTTTGCCACACAGCGGCACCAGCACCCGGCCCCGCCCGCCTGGAAGGAGGCGATCGACGTAACGCAGCAGCGTCGGGTTGACCTGCTCGAGATGAAATCGGGTCCGGCCGTCACGCCAGCGGGCAAGCCAAGCATCGCGCTCTACGGCTGACAGCGTCATGGCGGTTTTTAGCGCAGCAGCGGCTTAACTGGAATCTGGTAACGACGAGGGCCCCAGCGACTCACTGCCGGTGCCATGAGGTACCGGCAGGACCGTCTTCGATCCGGATACCGGCCGCTGATAACTGGTCCCGAATCATGTCGGCCTGGGCAAAATCTTTCTGTTGCCGGGCCTGCTGCCTATCTTCGAGGCACTGTTCGATCCATGCCACATCGATTTCATCAGCGCGATTCTTCTCGTCGGCGAGTGTTTGCAGTACCTGGTTCGGATCCTGCTGCAGAAGGCCCATCAGTCCAGCAGATGCGACAATGGACCCATACAACCGTCGCTGATTTTTCGGCACCGATTCTTTGCTCAAATCTCTGACCAACTGGTGAATTCTTGCAAAAGCCTTTGCAGTATTGAGATCATCACACAGTGCGGCTGTTACCAGTGAATCTGGTTTCGGGTCTTGTTCCTCCAAGGGGGCTTCGCTGGCGGCGAGTGCCTGGTACCACTTGGCCATTGTGCGCCGGGCCTCCTGCAGGCGCTTCGAAGTCCAGTCAAGAGGTGCCCGGTAATGGGCCGAGAGTAGGGCAAGTCGAATCGCTTCCGACGGTGCCTGGCCAAGCAGATCCCGCACCAGCAACACGTTACCCAGGGACTTGGACATTTTCTGTCCTTCTACTGTGACGAAGCCGTTGTGTACCCAGGTGCGGCAGTAAAGGACCCCGTCGTGAGCGCAGGTGCTCTGCGCGATCTCGTTTTCGTGGTGCGGGAAGATCAGATCACGGCCGCCGCCGTGTATATCGAGGGTAGTACCCAGGTGGCACGCGCTCATCGCCGAGCACTCGATGTGCCAGCCGGGTCGCCCCCGTCCCCAGGGACTTTCCCAGCCGGGCATCTCGGGCGTAGAGGGTTTCCAGAGTACGAAATCCATGGGGTCGCGCTTGTAAGGCGCGATCTCGACCCGGGCGCCGGCGATCATGTCCTCGGTGCTGCGCCCGGAAAGGTGGCCGTAGGCCGGGTATGAGTGCACATCAAAGAGCACGTGGCCTTCCGCTTCATAGGCGTTGCCCCTGTCGATCAGATCACCGATCAAGGCAACGATGTGCGGGATGTGTTCGGTGACCCGGGGCTCGATGTCCGGCTCAGAGACCCCGAGAGCCTGCATGTCATCGTGGTAGGCGGCGATGAATCGCTTTGTGATCACGCCGATGGGCTCGCCGCTTCCCATTGAAGCGGCGTTGATCTTGTCGTCTACATCGGTAATGTTTCTGACGTAAGTGACTTCTGAGTAGAACAGGCGAAGAAGACGCGCCAGCATGTCAAAGATGACTGCAGGCCTGGCGTTACCGATGTGGGCGAGGTCGTAGACGGTTGGCCCACACACGTACATTCCCACCTTGTCCGGTTGCAGCGTTTCAAATGCCTCTTTTTGTCCACTTAGGCTGTTGTAGAGGACAATATTGGGATCTGGATCGGCCATAAGCGACTGGCAATTAGAGACTGTAAACGGGGTTGGTCTTGTCGATGCCAAGGTGGCAAGGGGTTCCAGTCACGACCAGAACCGACGAGCAACACGTCAGCCGTGCGTGGTCTGTCATTATAAACCAACCCCTGCGGGGGTCGCTTAAACGGTATGACAACTGAACGCCTAGAACGACCTGTTATCCAGCCGAGGCGGCATCGCCCAGACGAGCCGTGATTTCTTCTTCGATCTGCTTGAGTTCCCGGATCGCGGCCGGAATGTCCGAGCTGTCGAGGATGTTGACTTCCACATGCTGACGCGCGTGGTTGAGTTGTTTGAGATCACTGCGTTTCGATGCAGAGATAAATCCTTCCACCGCGTAGATATTGAAAGGTCGCGCAAATCCCTTAGGTTGTATCTCATCGAACAGCGTGCACTTGATCTGGTCGTCAACGAGAGCCTGGGTGCTTTCCGCAATCAGGATCTGTCCGGGCTCTGAAATGGACTGAAGGCGGGCGGCCAGGTTAACGGGCTTGCCCAGAACCGTGTAGTCCATCCGCTGATTCGAGCCGAAGTTTCCCACAGTGCAGTAACCGGTAGTGATGCCTGTTCGCACCCTGATTCCGTTGCTGACACCCTGTTTTTTCCAGTGGTCCTGGAGTTCCTCGACCCTTTGCTGCATCTGCAGGGCCATCTCGATACAGGCCAGGGCGTCATTTTTCTCCCCCTGGGAGTCGGGGTCGCCAAAGAAGACCACTATGGCGTCGCCGATGAATTTGTCTATGGTGCCGCCACAGTCAAGCGCGACCGTCGTCATTTCCGACAAGTAAGAATTCATAACCATGGCGAGTTTCTCGGGTTCGAGGGTGTCGCTGAGATCGGTAAACTGGACGATGTCCGAGAAAAAAATGGTCAGGTTCTTTCGCACGTAAGTGTCCTGCAGTTCCTGATCGCCGGAAAAAATGTTCTGGTAGATCTGCGGCGACAGATATTTTGCAAGGCGCTTGGCAAGACTTTCGAGCTGCAGAGTCTTCTCGGCTATGAGTTCCTGGTCGCGGATCTTCTGTTCAAGCAGTTCTTCCCGCTCCCGTCTCAGGCTCCACTCCTGGGTGCGGTCGACAAACTGGCCTTGCACGCCGTTGAGATAGGAAAACGCCGGGTCTTTGGTTCGGGTCGATAACAGCGAGTAGACCCGGTCTTCATCGTCGATCTGGATATGGACCTGGGGAATCAGTACGGAGCCGTTCTCGTCGATACCCTTGACGAAGTCGTCGATCTGCGTGCCCGCTATGCCGAGTTGTTCCAGAACGTCGGGGAAGTAGACGTTGGTCACATTACCAAGGATCGGAAAGAATTTGCGAAAGTTGTCGTTGACCTTGAGGATCTCAAGCTCCCGGTTCGCGTAGTAGCAAGCGGTGATCGCGTTGCGGAAATTGAAGAAACTCAGATCGACAACGTTCTTCTCGTTAAAGAAATCTTCGATGTTCATCAGTACTCAGTCCCTTATCCCTGCTGGTGGTCAGGTGGTATTTTATGGCAGAAAACAGAAAATACGTCGGGCAGTGGATCTCGGTTGTGGGCATCGACGGAAAATCACACTCTGGAGTCTGTTGCCGGTGGCTCGGGCATCCGGCTCAACCATTGCAGGGCTGGCCCGGAACCGGTTTTCACAGGATCAGTTCGCGGCTTGTCACCTATTTCAAATCAAAGTCGGGCAAACTAGCGGCCTGGCCAATTCCGGGACTA
>CAZVVN010000077.1:0-14579 GCA_964630665.1 uncultured Acidiferrobacteraceae bacterium
GTGACCGAAGCGGGCAGTGGCTACACCACAACACCGGGTGTTACCGTCGTAGATTCAGATTCTACCCCGGGTAAAGGGGCAGTGGCGACCGCAACTCTCACCGACACGGCCGCTTTGGGACTTGTCACTCACATTATCGTCGACCAAGCCGGTTCTGGATATGAAAGCGTACCCACGATCAGTATCACTGGCGGTGGTGGGAGTGGTGCATCGTTTACAGCAGCTCTGGCAGACACCGTCACCATCGCAGGTACGGGGATACGGCTGTCGCTGTCGGGCCACCAGACGGCCAGCGGACAGATCAAGCTGGCCTACTCGGTCGCCTCCGGCGATGATTGCGAGGCCAAGCGGGGCAGCATCACTTTGAACAAATCCGGTTGAACCCCGTGACGAGCTACCGGCCGCAAATCTTCGCTCGACAAAGAATAGTCGGCAGAAAGAAAAACTGTCGATTCCAGATGATCAGTACACCCCCCGTGCGGTATTCTCTAACGATACCTGACTATCGTCACGGTACCCGGTTAGAACGGGGCTTCACCCTGATCGAACTCCTGGTCGTTATCGTGATCATCGTCGCCGCGACCGCCGTCGTCGCACCCAACCTCGGGTCCCGAGTACGCCAGGCACAACTCGACTCCGGCGCGGCCAAACTCGATGCCCTAGCTAGACACGCCCGCACCCGGGCAGTACTCGACCGCCGGCCGATCGCACTGACGGCTTCGGCAGACGGGCGCTATATTTACTTGAATTACACCGATGATCTGGCACCGTCGCTGAATACCCTGCCGCTTGACATGGGTGCAAGCATACGCATCCAAATCAGCAAAACTGGCGATGAAGGCCAGGCAGTGACCTTCTCTCCAGACGGGACCGTAACCGAAACCTGGTTCGAGCTTTCATCTAGTTCCGGAAACCGGCAGTTGCGACTCGACCCGGTGCGGGCAAAAGTGACCTCCGGGAACACCTAAACATGAGAACCCAACAGAGAGGCTTTACCCTGATCGAGATCATGGTTGTCATGGTTGTTTTGAGCTTCGGACTGGTGGCTGTCGTCGCTGCAGCCGCACAGGCAGCACGTTCCACCACCGCTATCCAGGAACTGGAACTGCTCCGCCAGACTGCCGAAGACCTGCTCGCCGTAGAGACCCTTAAAGCAGAGCTGCGTACCGGGCGCAGTCAGGGACAGACCGGACGGGTCGGCTGGACGCTGGAAATCAGCGACGATCCCGACTTCCTAACCCTCAAAGAGGTCACTGTTGCCACTCACCTGGTCGATCGTCCGACAGGTCGAACATTTCAGCTGGTGACCCAGCAGGCGCAACTCAATTCGAGCGAGGCAGATTCTCAGTGAAGCATCTGTCAGGATTGCTGGTCGTACTGGCCCTGCTCAGTGGCTGTGCGGACATGTTTTACCAACCAGAACGGATAAAAAAGTGGCCCGACCTGGGTCTGCGAATTGCAGTCGTGGTCGTCCACGACTCAGTCGAACCAGGCGAGGAAAAAAGACATTTTCTGATACGGGCCGTTCGACCTGACACCCCGGCCGAGAGCGCCGGTGTCAGGCCCGGCGACATCCTGCAGGCACTGGACGGTAAAACGATTCACCATATCAGCGATGCGCTCGAGATTATGCGCAGCAAGAGGAACAAGGACAACGTGGTTTTGACCATCACCCGAGGCGAGGAAACGCTTGTCCTGACCGTAGACCTCGCAACCGCGGTCTTACACTCAAGTATCTAGTCGCGCCAAGGTGCCAAATAGAACACAGGTCAAGGAGGAGACTCATGACGCATTTGACCACCGCCTGTAAATCCGGCGGTTCGAAAACATCAGGATTTACGCTTATCGAGCTGCTCGTGGTGATCGTTATCATTGGTGTCCTGGCGTCCGTGGTCGGTCCCAGGCTTTTCGGCCGGGCCGACCAGGGCAAGATCGCGGCCGCCCGGGCTCAGATCGAGAACTTCTCGCTGGCCCTGGACAACTACCAGCTCGATACCGGTAACTATCCCTCAAGCCAACAGGGTCTCGCTGCACTACTCAGCAAACCATCGGGCAGTCCGTCTCCGCAGGGCTGGAGAGGTCCTTACATCAAAGCCCGCGAACTGCCAACAGACCCCTGGGGAAGCACCTATCAGTATGTCTCTCCCGGGAAGATGAACAAGAACTGGTACGATTTATTCAGTCTGGGCAAAGATGGGCAGAAAGGCGGTGAAGGAGATGCAGCGGACATCGGCAACTTCTAGGCAAGCCGGGTTTACCCTGCTTGAGCTCATTGTCGGACTCACAGTCGGCTCCATCTTGCTGACAGCAGTCTACGCCACGTTCGTTGGGGTGAGCCAGACACAACAGCGGGTCGAACGGGTTCTGGATTCGACAGCCTCCTGGCGCTACCTGACTGAGCGGCTGCGAGAAGATCTCAACCGGATCGCGGCCGGCACGCCGTTTACTGGAACTGTCCGAGGATTTGAAGCGCTGTTCATCCATGCAGATGGGGGCCAACCGCTGCCACTGAAATACGAGATTGAGGATAGCGCCATCACTCGTTCTGCGGGAAACGTCGTATCGACGATCGAACTACCGGCAGAATTTCAACAGGCGGTTTTCAGCTACCAAATAGGCGATCAATGGGACGATTCGGCCGAGGAAATTCCGCTCGGCTTTGGGATACGGGTGGCAACCCCCCAGGGGCAGAACAGCCGCACCTTTGCCCTCGAATTCGATCCTCAGTCCGGCCAACCACAAGGTTGAACGCCACCATGCAGACACGGCCGGCGAATTTACAGAACGGTTCCGTACTCATCGTCACCCTCGTGGTCCTGTCACTGATCAGCGCAATGGCCGGCCGAATCGTTTATCAGACACGTCTCGAACTGCGCATACAACAACATGTCAACGCCCTGACCGCTCTTCGTGCCCTGGCCCGGGGTGGCGTGCACCAGTTTGCAAGCTTTCTGAGGATCCATGTTGAGGACACCTCCAATGGTCCACCCGCAGAATGGTGGACAGATACAACTGCACTGCAGGTAATTAGCACCGTGTCGGCAGAAGTGGTGATTCACAGTGGCACACCGAGCGATGTCGAAGCTGCACAGGATTCACTCAATGATGACGCAACGGCCGAATCGAACGCTGAGGACGCGCCTACAGAGCGTGGCCTGGTCGACGCTGAATCGCGCCTGAACATCAATACGGCAACACAGGAGCAGTTCATGGGTTTTCCAGGATTCTCCAATATCCTGGCCGAAGAAATCGTCCGCTACCGGGAGGAACTGAGTGACAAAACCGGCGATGAGGATGAGCAAGCTGTCGCAGAAGAATCCAGTGACAGTCAAAGCGAAGACAGCCCTTCCGTGCAGTACGTCGGCACACCGTTTCGCTCAATTGATGACCTCCTGGCCGTACCAGATATGACCGAAGAGATCCTCTATGGTCATGTACAGGACATTGACGGCGCACCAGCCGACTTCCTGACCTGCTGTTCAAACGGCAAGATCAACCTGAACACTGCCCCGCACCCTGTGCTGGTGGCAGCTGGATTCAGCCCCGAGGAGGCAAATGTTCTGACTGCCGAAAGACGTTCCGGTCGGCTTTTCAAGGATCTTTCGATCTCCGGGTCGGTCCTGCCGGAAATTGAAGAAGAGCGCTGGACAAGGCTCTTGAAAAGCATCACGGTCCGGTCCAGCACGTTTCCCGTTACGGTCCACGCCAGTAACACCCGCAACGACCAGAAACTGGGCCTCTTTGCCCGGATCTTTCTGCGCGAGAGTGACGCCCAGTTCGTCTCCTGGAAGGAGATCTGATGGCCGCCCCTGCAAAGGCCCATCGTCTGCCCCGAACCGCGGCGACATTTCTGCTTGGACCTTCTGGTGACCTCAGCGGTCATACAGACGAGCCCAGACGCGGCTCGACCAAAAATTATGCACTGGTCGTACCGCCTGGCCGGGTCGTACTCAGGCAGCTTTCCATCGCAGCCCTGCGCCGAAGAGAACGGCGTCCAGCCCTGCAACTGGCGGCCGAGTCAGTTCTTACCGGCTCGCTGGACGACTACCTGATCGACTACTGGCACATCGAACAGAACAACTGGGGCATGGCGGCGATCCCACGTGGTCTGCTCGAAGACTACCCGGAATTCGTGGATAAAACCGGACGAGCCGCGACCCGTATTCAGGTTCCGGAGCTCTCGCAGGAACTCAAGAACGGCCTCGTCCTTTGGGCCCTGGAAGATGCCGTGACGGTGTGTGCATGGCAAAACGGAGTACTCACTGAGTGGCAAACAATGCCCCGTCCCAATGGCACAACAGCCCTCGGCCGTTTCCTGCATCACGCCCTGCCGATCGACGTCACTGAAATCCTCATCCGCGCTCCAGGAGATTCTGGTTCAACCTATGGCAAACAAATAGCGACGACCTGCTCGAGCATCTATACGGGTGCCAAAATCCGGGTACTGGAAAAATCTCTCACTGAGTCCCGCGGCAGGCTCACTACACTTTGTGCATTCCCCCAATTCATACAGGAACAGGCGTTTCAGCCCGCCAGCCCGAACCGCAAGCGCGGGGCACTGTTCAGCGGGATATTGTTGCTCGCTTCGGTCGCCGCCTTTCTAGTCGTACAGTTGCAAGACATGGAAAATCAGGCCGCCGAGGCGGAGCACGCAACCAGCCTGCTCAAGATTCAAGCTGCCCGATCGAGTCGCATTGCTGATCGTGTCAGCCGACTGATGGCCGAGGTGCGGGAAACAAGATCTCTCAACCAGAACAGTATGGTTGCACTTCTCGATGATCTGTCAGCAGTGATGCCCTCGACCATAAGACTCGCAGGTGCATTGCAGATCGATCGTCGCGGCATTCTGTCCCTGGACGGTGTGTCTGATGAAGAACAGGATATCGGCAGCTTCGTGCGCCAACTGGGCCGCCACCCGCGGGTAAGAAAGGTACGCCTGCAGTCTGTAACAGCTGCCCAGCAGGATCAGGAGAAGGATCAGGGCATCCGGTTTCGGGTCCGGGTACAGCTTGAAAGGCCGCTCTGGAACGCACCAGCCGAGCCCGTCGAATCGTGATCAATACTGAGGGTACAGGATAGATGCTTGCGGGAATGAGCGAACGGGACCGGCGGGCGCTTTTTCTGGTCGGCGCGTTTCTGATTGCCATTGTCGTTTACACACAGGCCATTGAGCCCCTGGTGTTCCGTTTTCAGAATGCACTGGGAAGACTCGAGCGGTCGGAACAACTGTCCGCTGGCTATATCCAGAAAATCAGGATGCTGCCCCGCCGGGAGGCCAGACTGGCGGAACTGGAACAGGAGAAATCTGCTGTTGACACCTATTTCAAGGTCAGCCCGGCTTCCAGAAGCGCCCCGGCCGAGACCTTGATCGATGAACTTTCTTCCTACGCCAGCATCACTGGCGTCACCATTCGGCAGCTGGTTCCAAACGTTGAATCACTGGATGGCGGAGGTGGATTTCATGACCTCGTCCTGCTGGGAGATTACGCTGCGCTGCGCCAATATCTGTATCTGCTGGAAACATCACCCCGCAAATTTCAATTGACCGAGTTCGAACTGAATCCGCCTAAAGAAGGCGTACTTCGAAGCAGAGTGCGGTTTCTCGACCCGGCGGAAGTGCTGTCGGACAACCTGGAAAGTAGAGGCAGTGATGTCGGCCCGGACCTGATCATCGGAGTCTACGGCACGGAGGACGACCTGCCGATTTACCTCGCACAGACCATGGGCTTCTTCAATGAAGTCCAGCTCAAAGTTGGTCTGGTACCCGCGGGCACCCCGGACACCAGCCTACGCCGACTGCTGTCCGGTCAGGTCGACGTCACCACTGCCAGTCTTTACGACATTCTGCGCTACCGACTGGGTGGTGTCCCGGTTCGGGCTATCATACCAATGGGCCGGGTTCCTCTGGAGGTACAACTGGCGACGTCTACGGACTCAGGCGTCAGCGCACTTGAAGATCTTCAAGGCAAAACCGTAGCACTCGAGCCGCACGGAATGGTCGAACCTCTGTTTCTCCAACTGCTGGCCGCAAATGAACTCGGGCGCGATGACGTCAATCTGGTTCACCTTGGCCGAAGAGACCTGGTACGACACCTTCGAAGCGGCCTGGTTGATGCCAGTCTGATCAGCGGCCTTGAACCCGGCAGGCTGGAGTATTTCGGATTAAACCCCGTTGAAAAACTGAAAACGGCGAGGAAAACCTGGCAGTCCTTTCTCATTGTCCACGCAGACGCCCTTGAACAGGAAAAGATCCCCTTGACCCAGCTTGCCCGTGCTGTATTCCGGGCCAACCATATGCTGCGGGAAAACCCTGACCAGGTAGCCGATGCGGCAAACCAGTGGCTTGGGCGAAACGACAATCAACCAGCCGAGGCGGTGATTGAGAAGATTCGTTTTCCGGACAGTCAGGATGCCTGGAACCTCATGTCATCGGCTGAGGACAACGTTATTGGATTGGCGATGTTTCAGCAACTTCTGCTGGAACTTGGCGAAGACGTTCCGGATGTGACCACCCGCGATCTTGTCAACAACACGATCCTCGACAAACTGCGTACGGAACGCGTGGATGAAGATTGACTGGAAAAGAAAACTGGGCTCGAGGCGTACACTCGGCCGTCTGATTCGATTCCAACTGCTACTCACGCTGCTGTTCGGCAGCGCCGCTATTGTACTGCTGCTGATCCCCCTGGATGGGGTTGACCGATCTCGATCGGCATTGGTACCCGCTAAGGCCGTAGTCAAACAGGAGACACTGTTCCGCTACCCTTTTCCGGTCTACCGAGAACTGCCCGTCGCCCGGCCCAGTTTATATAAATTTGGTGAAGTTCGACAGGAGTTCGCCGATCTTCTGACTGTGGAGGAAGAATCCCCACCGGCTGAAGAAGAGGTTGTCGAAGAAACCGAACAGGAAGAGGAGCCGGAGCCAGAACCGCCACCACCAATCCCGACGCCGGACCTCGAAGGCCTGTCTCTGGTCGGCACACTGACTGGAGTTGATGGCGTATCGATCGCGATCATCCGGGATGACAATCTTGGAGAGACGATATATGTTATGGTGGGCGACGACCTGAATGGATCTGTGGTGCAGGAGATCTACGATAATTCCGTGCTTGTCGTACTCGGTGATGAAGAAGAGGAATTGATGGGTGTAAGCTATCAGTTCTAGCCTTAAGGCCGGCACCGAAAGGAACGCTGACTCCCGGAACCGACACTGAAGAACCTCCATTTACCCTACTGAATATTGACAAGACCTGATTTCACCAATGTGCACCACATCATTCAGAACCCGATGACCCGAGACACAGGAACCAGAGCCTTTCTTGCCAGAACATTGTTTTTGGCAGTCGCTTTGTTTTCTGCTATCGCTGTTGCACAGACAGGATTGATTCAACCCACCGAGGAAGACACGGAGTCACGTGCCGTTCCAGACAGCGAGACCGCGTCTCCGGACAGTAATGAGACTTCTGAGGAAGCGACCATTACGATCAACTTTCGAGAGGCCGATATTCTCGAGGTGCTCGAAGCGTACTCGAACCTGCTCGACATCAATGTCGTCCCTGGTGAAGGGGTCTCCGGTGTGGTCACGGTCATCTCACCTGGGCCGGTCACCCGACTACAGGCTATAAACCTTTTGCACTCAATCCTGAAACACCGTGGTTTTGCGGTCATTGAAAACGATGGCTATATCAGCGTTGTTCAGGATGCAATAGCAGAGTTGAGCGGCTTCCCCATTTACCGACCCGACATGCCGGATGATCAGGTGGCCATGCTGGCAGTACGACCCAGGTACATCGACGAAGAAACGCTCGCTGAGACATTCGCTGCTATGGGGTTGATGCGCCCGGTGTCCACTAACCGTGACGCTGGTGTGTTGGTGATCACTGCTGCGGCTTCAAAACTAAAAGGCATCGCTGAACTGATTGAGCAACTGGACGTTCCCCAGCGCCAGGTGATCACGCGCACCTACCCCCTTCAGTATGCGACCGCAGAGAAAATGGGACCCGTGATTGCGGGGTTCATTGCCCAACTTTCAGGCCAGGACAGCCCTGGAGACTCGGACGGAGACTCCATCACCTCGGGCAGCGTAATGGTTGAGGAAAGAACCAATAGCCTGATTGTCATCGCTGAGGAAAAATACCACGAGCAGACCACGGCGATGCTGGCTGAACTGGACCAACGAAGCCCGCAGATTCTCCTCGAAGCGAAAGTGGTTGAAATCACCCTGGACCAAAACAACCAGATGGGTTTGCAGTGGCAGAAGATCCTGAGCGTACTACCGATGTCTGTTCTGACGTTCTCGGAAGCAGGTACTGCGGGAGTGACCAACGTTCTCAAAACTGCCAAAGAGGCTCTGGGCGGGAAAGAGGGCATCAACTATGCTCTGCTGGATCCCAAAAACTACGCAGTAATGGTCAACCTGCTGGCTGCAGACAGCGACGCTCGAGTGCTGGCATCACCTCACCTGATGGCCTCCAATAACCGGGAGGCAGAGCTTCGAATCGGTGACGAGATCCCGGTACTCAAAGAAACGCGGATGGATACAAACAATAATCCGATCTCGACATTTGACAGGGAGAAAGTCGGCCTGGAACTGAAACTCAAGCCCACCATCGCCAGTAACCGGGACGTCAGCCTGGACCTGGAGATTTCCAACAGTAACGTTATCGAGGGGACCACCGGTGACAACCAGCATACGATCACCGAGCGACTGGTCAAAACCCACGTCATCATCAAGGACAAACACACTCTGGTCATCAGCGGGCTGATCCGGGAAGACGTCAGTGGAGGCACCAGCGGCATACCCGAACTGAAAGATCTTCCCAATATTGGCCCTGCATTTGGCAGTCAGAAAAAAAAGAAGAAATCAACCGAGCTGATGGTTCTGATCACCCCCTACGTCATCCTTTCTGAGTCAGAAGCCGTTCGCATCGGCACCGATCAATTGCTGAAACACCCGGGCGCCGCAACGGCTGGGGCACTGGATCACATCGAGTTTGAATTTGACCTGTAGCCTTGAAGGCCACACTGGCCTGATCACAGCCGACGACTCTTCGATGATCTGACAATGGAACCCAACCTGACCCAGTCGCTGTCGCAATCCCGGCTCATGGCCGGCCTCCCACCCGACCTTTTGCAAGGCCTTGCCGAGTGTTTCGGAGAACCACGACAAGTACCGGCGGGAGAGGTATTCAAGAAAAGTGGCGAGCCTGCCGAGACCGCGTTCCTGGTCCGCTCCGGTAACGTACAGGTCTTGGAGAACCGCGGTCTTGCCGAAGAACACTACGCCTATACGGTTGGCCGCGGAGAAGTCATCGGCCTCACTGAACTGCTCAATGGTTCGGCCCAGGATGCCGAATACCGAGCAGCTGAAGACACATCTTTATCAACACTGGTGCAACCGACATTCGATGGTTGGCTAAGCAAGCATCCCGAGTGCCGTTCAACCCTGACTGAAAGTTCTGCCCTCGACCGCCAGTACCATCTGTTGAGAAAAACCGAGCTGTTTTCGGAACTGAATGCGATCGATCTGTATGCCCTGGTTCGAGAGCTCTCACCGATGTTTGAACTGCATGAGGCAGGAGACTACCTGTTCCATGAGAACGACTCGTCGGAAGCGGCTTTCCTGATAGCCAGTGGCGAGTACCTGGTGCTTAAGGAAAGTGCTGAGGATACCGCTGTCGCCACGCTGGCCGCCGGCGCATTGACCGGTGTCGCCGGCCTGCTGCAGCATGGCCGCTACAACGCGGCACTCAGAACCGTCAACCGGGGAGAATCCTGGCGGCTGTCTGAAACAGGCATCGAGCGCCTGCGCGCCTGCAGCAGAAAAATCGACGGTCGTATCTCCCGCGAACTTTCACTGCCCCGCCTTAAGAACGATGCCTTGTTGTTTCAGCCTGACACAGAAGACGGCGCACGCCTGATCTATGAGTTGCTGCGACACAGTCCAGGGGAACTCTGGCAGCGCTACCGGTACAACCATCAGACACCCCGCCAGGTTCTGGACATTCTCGAGCAGGTAACGGGAATTGACCCGCTCTACCCGAGTGACGACCTCCTGATCGACAGTGATCTGCCAAAACGATTTCCGGGAGACTTTGCCAAGGCACACCAGCTACTGCCGGTCTTCTATGACGGGCAGGGCGTACAGATTCTGACTTCTACGCCTTTCCTGGGATCACTGGTGAACGAATGCTCAGAACTGATTGAAGCACCGGTAAGGCTTCGGCTGACCGAGCCCGATTTCCTTGACCGGCTGATAGAGAACACTTACCGCGACATCGGCGATGTCGAAGAAGAGCAGGCGGACTCCACTGCCGAAAACGACTGGCAGCAACTGGACAGCCTGGACGACCTCCAGGAACAGGCCCAGGCTGCGCCGGTGATCAAGCTGGTCAACAGTGTATTTACCGAAGCGATCAGTCGCGGTGTCTCAGACATCCACCTTGATCCGGGAGAGACCCGCCTCGACGTCCGCTACCGGATGGATGGAGTATTGCAGGTCGTCAACAGCGTACCCCGCCAGTACCATCCTGCGGTCATCAGCCGGATCAAGATACTGGCAGACCTCGACATCGCAGAACGCCGCCTGCCCCAGGACGGGCGAATTTCATTACGTCTGGAAGGCAAGAGCTACGATCTACGCGTCGCGACAGTGCCGACTGTTCACGGTGAGAGCGTGGTCATGCGAATCCTTGACAAGTCCAGCATCAGGGTCAGTCTCGACGATCTCCAAATGGGACCCACCATTGGCCCACAATGGCAAGAATTGATCCGTCGAGCCAATGGGATCGTACTCGTGACTGGACCGACCGGTTCAGGCAAGACCACGACACTCTATGCAACGATCAACGCTATCAGTTCACCGGAAGTCAACGTCATCACAGTTGAGGACCCGGTAGAGTACGAACTCGAGGGAATCAAGCAGATCCAGGTGAATTCGAAAATCGACCTCACCTTCGCAGTTGTGTTGCGCAGTATTCTACGCCTCGACCCAGACATTCTGCTGGTCGGCGAGATCCGGGATGGCGAAACAGCCGAAATCGCCGCTCAATCTGCGCTTACCGGCCACTTGGTCTTCTCCACTCTGCATACCAATGACTCGGCAACCGCGGTAACCCGTCTTGTCGACATGGGTGTCGATCCCTACCTGGTCGCTTCGACCGTCATCGGTGTGTTTGCCCAACGGCTCGTGCGACGACTGTGCCCGGACTGCCGGTCCCAAGATGAGGAAAACAACTGGCACGCCCCCGGCTGCCGGCACTGCGATTACAGCGGGTTCCGCGGCAGGCTCGGTATTTACGAGCTGTTACTGATCAACGATGACATCCGCAAACTGGTGATGGACGGCCGCAGTGCCAGTGAAATCATGCAGCATGCTCGCGAGAAAGGCATGCTGAGTTTGCTGGACGACGGCATGGCCAAGGTCGAGCAAGGTTTGACGACCCGCGAAGAGGTTCTCCGCGTAGGGCACTAGCGTGGCCTCTTTTCAGTACAAGGGTCGACGTGACGGAAAGCATTGCGACGGCACTGTTGAGGCCCAAGACCGGAAACAGGCCATTGCACTGCTCAATGGTCAGGGTGTCCAGCTGCAGCAATTATCCGAGGTCGACGGCAATAAAGGCGGTTCAAGCGAGAGTGTTATTTCACTGAGTCTGGGTGGCGGCAAAAAGGTCAAACCTCGTGATATCACTATCCTGACTCGGCAGATGGCTACACTGCTGGAGGCAGGCTTTCCCCTCTCCCGGGCTCTCGAATTCGTTTCTCGCCAGGACAGCTCAGGACCGATGAGTGAAATGGTGGGAGATCTCAGTCGTGCCATACAGCAGGGCCGGGACTTTTCCCAGGCCCTGGCCGACTATCCGCAATACTTCGGAGGTATATACCTCAGCATGATTCGCGCCGGTGAGACCGGTGGAATTCTGGCCATCATGCTCGATCGGCTCGCAGAGATGCGAGAGGCCGATGAAGCGCTGACTGACCGCTTCAAGAGCGCCATGACCTATCCTGCCCTGATGCTGGGTGCAATGTTCATTGCCCTGGGAGTGATGTTCGCCTACGTGGTGCCACAGTTCGCCACGATGTTTGAGGACATGGGCCGGGCCTTACCCGGCCCTACCCAGATACTCCTGAACGTCGGTAATTTCGCACAGACCTGGTGGCTCGCCATTATCGTAGTGCTGGTAGTGATTGGGGCATCTTTCCGGGCATGGACCAAGACCGTCGCGGGAGCCTATCAGTACGATCGGATACGGCTGGAAATGCCGCTCATTGGCGGTTTTATGATCCAGTTCGCCGTAGCCCGGTTGGCCCGTACAGCCGGTACCCTTCTGGAATCCGGCGTCAATATGGTCGATGCTTTTGCGTCGGCTGGCGATGTCTCGGGCAATCTCTATATCAGCGAAATCATGAAACGGGCCCTGGCTGATGTCCGCCAGGGCAAACCCCTGGCAGTCGCACTGTCAAGCGCTCCAATCATGCCGGTGTTGCTTAGAGAAATGATCGCCTTGGGTGAAGAATCCGGCCAGGTCGGCCCCATGATGAAGCGCGTAGCGGAAGTCTACGACCGTCAGACCCGAGAGATCGTCTCCGGTATCACCTCGATCATCGAGCCTTTCATGGTTCTTTTCATGGGTGCAGTAGTCGGTATGGTGGTCATTGCCCTGCTGCTGCCGATATTCGAAATGAGTGTCGGGGGTACGTAGCCGGCACTCGTCATCATTGACAGCAATCTGTCCGTTCAGGTTTTAGGCCGAGCGGAACGTGCACGGAAAACATTATCTTGGTAACCTCGCTGTTGACAACCGGTTAGCCATTCGACGAAACCACCGTTTGCCGGACATAGGGAGCCCGTCATGGACAAGATCGTTTCTTTGCTGATGAATTACCTGGAACTCAACACGGAGCAGGCGACAGACCTGCTGATCATCACACTCGGTGTTTTCACGGGATCGTTTCTCGCCCTGTGCCTGTTCGGCATAATTTACGGCCTGATCGCAAGCACCCGGTACTGAATCCCGCGATTCCATATAATGATTGACCGCACTACCTGGCGCCAGCCGCACAGTTGAATAGTGGCGCTATCTGCCTTCAACCATGGCAGGACACACAGAAAGTCAATTCAAGGAGACCCGACTGCCACTGACCTCGAGCGCTGCTCTTCCTCCGTGCATGACGATGCCTTCGTATCGGCTGAAATCAGGCTCGAATTGAAGCCATGTAAAGCCAGTATGCGTTGACACCAGGCTTGCCCATTTCATTCGGATACAGATTTTCTCGATTGCACAATCACCCTCCGGCAATCCATAAACAGCCCAGGTTTCCGGATCGATCCGCACGATGTCACTGAGTTCCTCATGGTATCCGCTGACATCCTCCAACCGGCCGGCGACCTTTTCGCTGGACACAAGGTAGAACTTGAGTTTGAACTTACTTTCACTGCCGAAAATCTCCCGAGCTGTCCCTTCGTAGTTTCCAACAAGATTGGTCAACAGTTCACTATCTGAAAAATCGATACCTGGGGCAACCTCTTTGGATGGATCGACATTGGGCACAAGGCAATCCCCGATAGGCGCACCAGGTTCCAGTCCCGCTCCCAGATCTTTCAGCGGGCAGTCCGGTGAGATTCTTAAGCGGGCCTCCTTATGCCCCTGATTTGCAGCCGACGCAAACCACAAGACCGCCAAATTGCGGCTGGCGTCAACATGGTCTCCCCGCTGGTAGGCCTGGCCGAGTTGATACTGTGCCTCGGCGTTTCCCTGTTGACCGCTGGCGAGTAACCTTTCAAATTCAGCTAGAGATGTCGCCTTCTCAGACGCTACAGCAACGCTGGTAGCGACCGCAGGGACAGCCGAATCAGGGTCGGATGCAATCTTGATTTCAGTGCCCTTGGCGTCAGGCTGATCACCTTCTTCGAACTTGGTTCCAACCGATGGGTCGGGCTGAGGCACCAGCTTCTCAGGTGTTGCAGCAGAAAGTGCCGGTGCCGCAACAACACTGGTACCGACTGCAGGGACAGCCGAATCAAGGTCGGATACAATCTTGATTTCAATACTCTTGGTATCGGGCTGATCACCTTCTTCCGACTTGGTTTCGACCGATGGATCGGGCTGAGATACCACCTTCTCCGGTGTTGCAGCAGAAAGTGCCGGTGCAGCAACAATGCTGTTATCCGTGGCTGGGACAACCGGCTCGGCAACGGTTTTAAGTTTAATATCAATTTCTTCAGTACTGGACTGATCTTCTTCTACCAACTCGGTTTCGGCCGATGGATCCGGTTGAACGACCGTCTCTGAGACGGGGCACAAATAACCCTCGACAATCACACCTGAACCTGTGGAACCGTCCTCAACCACATAAACACCATTGGCGCCCAGTGCTGCCAGCTGATTGAATGGCAGGTTCAAAGTATTTTCCCTGCTTCCAACCAGGAAGACACTTCCAGCCGGTCCAAGATAAGTATCCAGCAATTCACACGACACCCGGTCTTCTGCTGCGAGATATAGCAGGTCTTCCGCCTGCTGAGTCTTGTCTGGCGCCACCGTTGCACAACCGGAAAACATAGTCGCAACCAGCACCAGCAC